>JBCCQH010000076.1:0-37159 GCA_039024435.1 Bacteroidota bacterium | reverse complement strand
GGTTTGTGAAATTTGCTATCGCAGATTTTTTTGTCTCTCAAAGCTCATTTTGGAGTCCATAGCCAAAGCTATGGGCGAGAAAATAGCTGAAGAGAGGCGGAAAAAGATGCCATAGCAAAATCACAGGATTAAATTTAAACAGCCTCTCAAGGCGCGCCTTGCATCTGTTCGTCGAGGATTTCTTGTTCGGTGAGGCGGCGGCGCAGGGTCTGCGCGTAGCTGCGGGCGCGGTTGTTGCCGTAAGAACGCCCGGCTTCAGTGGCCATTTCCAGGGCAGTTGACAGATCACCCCGCAGTTCCGCAGCCAATGCTTTGTTGAACATAGCGCGGCCCTTGACCTTGGGATCGGGATTTTCGAGGGCCTTGTCCCACCACTCTTCGGCCTGGACCCAGTCGTCAAAGCGGACTTGGTGGCGGGCCGCCTTGAGTGCATCCGAACCCTTGGTGTAATAGGTGCGGTTAACTGGAATCCAGGTCGGAGAAATGCGCTCGGAGTACATGCGACCGGTCACGTCTCCGATCTCTCGGGTAACCGGTTCGCGGCCGGGCAGATTGCCGATGGCGACCGCCTCAGTGCCACCTTCCGCTCCGAAGTGAACCGTTTCAAACATCCGAAACTCGTCGAGTAAGATCCCGGTCGAACCATTGTACATGCGCCAGCCGACGGTAACATCAATGGATTTATCGGCGACGAAGACCGTGAATTGCTGCACCTCACCGTCGACTTTGCGCTCCCGGACCTCGGCGACGCATTCGACCTGGGTGTCCGAATCAAAGGCTTCGATGGTCACCATTGCCTCGGAACGGTACTGCTGGCAGATCCGCTGCACCTCCGCGGGCGGGAGGGGATCCGGAAAAGCCGCGCGACCGGTGCCTCGGAGTTCTTCCCCGGGCCGGGTGATGCGGAAGCGGGGCGAACCGGCGAGGGCATCGGTCAGGCCGGTGAGCGCCGCTTCGGCACTGCGGCGATCCTGCCCGATATTTTCCCCACTGACAGCCCCTTCAAGGACATTGAGCAGGCCCTTGCCCTTCTCCGGTCGGTAGCGGTTGAGTAGCGCCAGGGTTTGTACATTTTGGGGGACACTGATATGGGCCGGAACGAGGACTTGTAGGCCCACGTTGCTTGTGGAACAACCCGCCGCCAGCCCGAGGACGAGCGACAAAATGAGGACGGGGGAGAGGCGTAAATGTTTTTTCATTGCGTAGAGGATAGGTGGTTACCGTGGTTCTAATTGATGTCCATCCAGATGACCGAGAAGTTCGGACCAATCCCGATCAGTGGCAGTCACCGCTAAAAAAACCGGATTTTTGGAATTTGTCAAGTGGGGGTTTTGCCCAGCGTCTTTGGAGCGAGATCGGTTTCACTTGCCCCTGCACGCAACAAAGTCGATGAACCGCCACGTTTTTGGGCATTTTACCCAAAGAATTGCTATCTTTTGCAGCATTGGCGGGTGCTATTTCCGTAGCTACCATCGGTTGGCGGAATTCACCTTTAGAAGAAGCATTGAAATCAGGTATTATCTAGTGGACAATCTCCAATACGAATTAGTAGAAGAACGCACGCGGTTTCTGGAATTGATCGATCATCTGGGTAGCTTTTCCCGTTTGGGGGTAGACTTTGAAGGTGAATGGAATCTGCATCGCTACGGCCTGCACCTTTGCCTGATCCAAATCAGTGACGGTGAGAACATTTTCTTGTTGGATCCGACCTCAGTGGGTGATCTGGCCCCTTTCCTGGAACTGATGGAAGCACTGGAGATCGAAATTGTGTCCCATGGCCCGCAAAGCGACATTGTTTTGATGGACTATCTGTTTGGCCGTACGCCGCGCAATGTGTTTGACACGGAGAAGGCGGCGCAATTGCTGAATTACGAGAGTTCTTCGCTTTCCAATCTGCTGGACCGCCACTTTGGCATCAGCAAGAACATGAAGGTGCGGGTTTCCGACTGGAACAAACGTCCCCTGACGGAAAAAATGCTCAACTACGCGGCGCTGGACGTGGCTTTTCTGCACCAACTGCGGGAAAATATGGAAGGAGAACTGCGGGAAGTCGGGCGCTTTCAGTGGCAGCTTGAGGAGTGCAAAGCTCTGGAAGACATTCGCTACCGGAAGAAAAAGCATCCTCACCTTGAAATTCAGAAAGCGAACAAGCTCAACCGCCGGGAAGCCCACGTGCTCAAGCACATCTTTGCGGTGCGCGACCAGATCGCCCAGCAACTCGACAAGCCGGCCTATTACATCATCCCGAATGCAAAGTTGCTCGAATTGGCGCAGGATCCGCCTCGCAATGTCCGGGCATGGTCCAATCTCAAGGGCGTGAACCCGCGCTTGAAGCGCTACGCAAATGAATTCCACGCCGCCATTCAGACGGCGCAAAATACCGATCCCGTCGAGGTACGGCGCGGACCGGCCGCCGAGATGTACAAGGGACTTTCCAAGAATGCTTACTACCGGCTAGTGGACAAAAAAACCCAACTGCTGGGGGCGATTCGCGATCAGATCAAAGAAGCCTATGACATCTATCCCATGATCCTCAGCATGCGCAACCTCAAGCGCGTGGCCTACGGCGAGGCGACCCTGGCCGATTTCCGCGATTGGCAGCGGAAAATCTTGCTGGACACCGCTCAAGATATGGAGTTGGACATCAGCATTCTCATGGAACCAGAAAACCCCTTGGTCAATTGACCCTTCCCGGTCAATCCTCCTAAATTTCATGTATACGGCCTTACTTTTTGACCTGGACAATACCCTCGTGGACCGCGATGGGGCAGTGCGGGCGCATTTTGCCGAGCGCCTGAGGGAATATACCCTCGACCGCTCGGACATGCTGGAAGAAGTGCTGGCCCGCGACCGCTCGGGTTACGGCGACCGCGAGGCCTTCCTGGAATGGTACCAAGCCATGTTTGCTCCGGAATCGAACCAGCGCGAGTTGATGATCGAGATGCGGTTCGGCTTGGTGCGCAAGCTGCGCGCGTACCGGGGGGTAAAAACCCTGCTGCAACGCCTCAGCCGCGAATATACCTTGGGGCTGCTCACGAATGGATCGGCCACTGGGCAGCGGCTCAAATTGGAAGCGACCGGGTTGCGCAATTACTTTACCGAGGATGTGGTTTCGATTGCCGGGGAGATGAACTTCAGCAAGCCGAGTCCAGTGGCATTCGAAAAGGCGCTGGAGCGCATGGTGGAGTTTCCGGAAGATACCCTGATGATCGGGGATGATCCGATCAACGACATTCAGGGAGGCGCCGAAGCGGGCCTCAGCACTTGCTGGATCAGCCACGGACGGACATTTTCCGGACCGACCCCTCCGACCTACGTGATCGAGCAGGTGACGGATTTGCCTTCGGTATTGGTGCGTTGACAAGTCCAATCCTTCCGGCCCGCCTTTCGTTTCTAGCCTCGCATCCTGCGTTCGAAAATCCGCTCTTCGCCGTGTGGGGGATCTCGTTCGCTTCCAGTGAACGGATTTTCTTCCTTGTCTTCAAGTATATCCGGATCGGAGTAGCGGCTGACGAGCGGATTGCCCAATCCTTCGATGCCTCTGGGGGGATAGCGTCGGGCAATTCGGTCAAGCGGAACAGCACCTGCTTGGTGTCGGTGGGGATGTTGCTGCACGGCGCGGAGCAGGTAAGCGGGATTTCATTGATAAATGTAGCTGACGGTAAATTCGGTTTTGTGGGCGTCCTCGACATTTACCCCCCGGCAAGTGGTCACGGTGGAATCGCCCGTGACCGACCGGGGAACGGTGATCGGTGCCACTACTGTTTCCCGGCGATTCCGTCGTTTTTTCGCCCGATTATTCTGACGATCCCGGTGGAAAAATCACCGCCGGTTAGACAAGCAAGTTTTTCCTATTTTTGCCGCATGTCACTGCAAAATGACCTCCTGCTCCGTGTCGCCCGGGGCGACGCTGTGCCCCGGCCGCCCGTGTGGATCATGCGGCAAGCCGGCCGTTTCCTTTCCGAATACCGTGCCGTGCGCGCCCGGGCGGGCAGCTTCAAGGCCATGATCGAACAGTCCGAGTTGGCCGCAGAGGTGACCCTACAGCCAGTCGATTTGATCGGGGTGGATGCGGCCATCATCTTTTCCGACATCTTGGTATTGCCGCAGGCCCTGGGCTTGGACTACGAAATGGTGGAAAAGATCGGACCCTACTTTCCGGAAACGGTCCGCAACACGGCGGATTTGGCGCGGTTGCACCCAATTGCGGACAAAAGCAACCTGGACGATACCCTGGATGCGATCCGCATTGTAAAGCGTGAGTTGGCGGGGCGAGTGCCCCTGATCGGTTTCGCCGGAGCGCCCTGGACGATATTTGCCTACATGACGGAAGGGAAAGGCTCGAAAACCTTCTCCATTGCGCGCCGGCTGCTGGTGCAAGAAGCAGGATTTTCTCACCAATTGCTGCAAACCATCACCGACGGCACGATCCGTTACCTCAAGAGCCAAATCGCCGCGGGGGCGGACATTGTCCAGGTGTTTGACTCCTGGGCCGGCCTCTTGAGCCGGCAATTGTTCCGCGATTTTGCCCTGCCCTACATCCGCCAGATCTGTGAAGCCATCGATGAAGTACCGGTGATTGTATTCGCCAAAGGCGCCAACAACGCCATCGATCTGCTGGCTGCATTGCCGTGTCAGGTGCTCGGCCTGGACTGGACGGTTGAGCCGGAAACCGCGATTGCCCAAGCCGGCGACAAAGTTTTCCAAGGCAATCTGGATCCAGCCATGATCTACGCCCAACCCGAACGAATTGAATCTGAGGTCCGGTCTCTAATCGAGCGCTACCCCCGCGGGCGGCACATCGTGAACCTCGGGCACGGCATCTATCCGGATATGCCGCGTGAGCACGTCCAGCATTTTGTCCAGACCGTTAAAGCCTACCGCTACGATGGGCCGTGAGCGCCGGACCGGGGGCCCGTTTTCCTTTGGGCGTGGGCGGGTCTGGCTCCTGGGAATGATTTTCGGGGCGCTGCTGGCGACCAGTTGCGGGGATGAATCGGTGGATTCAAGTCCGCCCAAGGGTCCATTTTCACTCGTGGACACGAATTTTTCTCCTGAGTCCTTGATTTTTCCCGACGACTTTGCGGTGCAGCCTTTGGTCGCGGAAGGGGACATCGTTAAGGCCGAATGGAGTGAGAGTGCCGGTCAGGTCAAGGCGGAATTTGCGTTTTTGGCTTATTTGCCACTCGGTGCTTCAGCCACCCACGGAATTTTGTGGACCCACCACTGTACGGCCGTACCGGACAAAATTCTTGGGGACGGTGGAGGCGCGACGGTACTGGAAGTCTACCGCGACAGTTCGGCGGGATGGCGCACGGTGGGCTATCCCTACGCGGTCGATTTCAATCCGGTGGGCGGAACGCTGCGCAATGGTGGGGGGACGGTCACGCCCTGGGGCACGGTCCTGGTGGCGGAAACCTCTGAGCCAGACGGGCCGCAATGGCTGCGCACGGAGGGGCAGATTCGAGATACCGCAGAGGCGGGCGCGGGGGCGCGCTGGAAAAACTACGGCTGGCTGGTCGAGGTGGACGTCAAAAGCCGGCGGGCAGGGGAAAAACGCTACGCTCTGGGCAGATTTCAGCACGCCGGCAGCCTGATTATGTCGGATGAACGGACCGTGTACTTGCTCGATGGCGCCACTCCCGGAACCTTTTGCAAATTTGTGGCCGATGCGCCGCGGGATCTTTCTGCCGGTCGACTCTACGCTTACCGCCAGTCCCCCGATGGCCTCTCGGGAACCTGGATTCCGCTGGGGACAAACCGCGACACCCTTTTCAAGGCCCGCCAATTTGCCCAGCAAGACAGCGCGACCCTGTTCCTGGGCCTGACTGATCTGATTCAACTGCCGGACGGCCGCTTGCTCATTTCTGAGCGGGGGGGAGATTCGGTTGCTTGCGGGACGGCTTTGCGGAGGGGGGGCCAGTTGGCTCTGCATTTGCGTGACTTTTTGCGGGCCAATGACACGCTGCACGATCCCCAGGGTCGTATTTTGCGTTTTGATCCGGTAACGGATCGCCTCGAAGTATTGCTGGCCGGGGGCACCGATCCCCAAAACCGAGGCCAGGAATTCTCGCACCCGGGTTATTTGGCGCTCGACAGCTTGCGCAACCGCTTGGTGATTCACGAGGACAATTTCCCCCGCGAGGGCACGCGGAAGCGCCTCCGCCGGGTCAATGAAGTTTACCTCCTCGACTTGGCCCCCGACGAACCCCAAATTTCGGATTTGCGCCGGCTCCTCATTGCCCCTCGGGGGAGCAGCATTTCCGGTGGCGCCTGGAATTCCGATTGCTCGACCTATTTCTTCAACCTGCAACACCCGGATCGCGGCAATCCTCCGCCCTACAATCGTTCGGGCACTTTTGCCCTCACCGGATGGCGGGATCAGTAGGGGAGAGTGAAGACGGCCAAGTAAGATTTACCAGCGCAGACGCCAAACTGCATTTGGGCGCGGATAAAAACGCAACGTACGGTTGATTTCGCTTTGGTTACCCACGCGGGAGGGCTGAAATCGCGTATTGGAGAAGCGGCCGGGCCCCGTTACAGTTGCACTCCGATTCCGCCGAAAAAGGAGAAGCCCCGTCCGGCCGATGGAGCGAGATAGCCGATCACATTTTCCCCGCCCAAGGCGAGATCGACCGCCCAATCATTGATCGCGAGGCGGTAGGCGGCCATCACGCCGACCCCGTAGACATCGGTCCCGCCCCCGTACGCATTGGCGGCGAGCCGCAACCCGGTGACGACTTCGTGCTGGTAGCGCAGATTGATGAGGGGCAATTGGGTAAATCCACCCGAGCGGGAGGGATTGAACATGATCATCGCCCCGAGTTCGCCGTGGTCGCCTACCTGCATGGTGCCTCCTAAGCGGAGCGAAAGCGGCGTGGACAGCGTCAGATTCGACTGAACCGTGTCCGGAAAGACCAACTCACGCAGCGAGTCGACTTCGGCTTCCAGGATCTCCGGGATGCTGTCGTCAAACAGGGAAGTGATCGAAACCCCTTGCCAGTCGATGTCGATATTGTCCTCGATCTTTTCCGTTTGCCAGGAAGTAAAGCCGGCATCGGTTACTGAGGCTTCGACGCGGAACTTCTCGTTGATGTCGTAGGTGACCCCCAAGTCGAGCGAGGCGCCGAATCCCTGGAAAGAGGCGATTCCGACATTGCCGAGATCAGCGGTGGCCGAAAGTGAGTAGTTCGCCTGCAGATCGATTTGGATGCCGTCCGGGTGGGTGTACAAAGAATAATTCAGGCGATCCAGGTCCGCCATGCGCAGACCTTGGATCAGGTTGAGTCGCACCCCAAATTTCAGCTTGCCGAATTCAAAGGCGGTGCCGACGCCCAGGCGCCGGGTCGAGTACAGCCGCCCGGAGATGCCCGCGTCGGATACCGTATCGCCGGCGTAGGGTCCATTTCCCTTGAAGATCAAGCCAAAAGTGTTGGGGTCGTTGAAGCCGACCGTGGCGTCGAGCCGTTGGTCCAAGTAGAAGCCCAGCGGTAAGTTACCGGCCTTGATGTTCACCGCGGCGAGCCCGAGGTGGTAGCCCAAATTGACCACCTGATCGGGGCCGAGCTGGGAGATGATCTGATCTTTGGCCGTTTCCGTGATGAAGCCATCCGCGACGAAGATTCCGTCGAGCGTAGCTTGGGCATTTCCGGCATAGACGCTGCCTTGGCCGCCATACCGGAACGAACTGTACTCGCCATTCAGCAAATTGGCGGGTTGAAAGCGCTGGGACCAAATCCGGTCCGGCATTTGTTGAAGGAGGATGCCTTGCTGCCCCCAACTTTGGGTCGGGCCCAAAATCAAGACGAACAATAGCGGCAACAGCGGACGTATTTTCATGAAGAATTCGGATTCGTGAATCGTAGCAGGACGGTGATCAGAGATCAACCGAGTATCGGAAATCGCCCACGAGGTGGAAATCAATGCCGTAAGTCGTATACAACTTGACTGCTTGTCCATCTGGCTTGGTCGTCATCTTAAAGCGGATCACGGCTTCCTTTCCGAGCACCCGCAGATCATCGAGGCGCGCCTGGTTGATCGTTGCCGCCAGCGTGGCCGTTCCCGGATTGTCGACAAATCCATCGGCATCGACCGTGCCCGCCGGAATCGTACGCATGCCATCGGTAAATAAACTGTCAAAAACGGCTCCGCCCTGGTCGTAGAAAAAGACCTGTACGCCGGCTTCGAAGGGGAAATTGTTTTCGAGGACCAGCTTTAGGGTACCGTCGGTTACCGACGCCGGAAGGGTCAACTCAGAAATTGAAAGGGCGACGGTATCCTGCAGTACCAGCTCGTTTGCGATGCCTTCGAGTGGAACTTCCAGGTCCAGAAAAGCCGAAATGCGGCTTTCGTCCGTAGCAAAATTGTCCCGCAAGGCGGGGTTCCCGTTTTTGTTGACCAGGACCTCCAGGTCAAAGTCCAGTTGATCGGGCAGCAGGCTGACAAACTGCTGGACGTTTGAGTTGTTCTCGTTGAGGTTCAGTTTGGTCGTGACGACCTGCCCGACGTTCGGGAGTTTAGGACCGCGTACTTCCGTCGGCGTGCTGATGATCGACCCGCTCAAGGTTACGTTTTCGCCCGTGCGGGTATTTTTCGCCTCCATCTGGTTGATGCGCAATTCTCCATCCACCCCGATGGAATTCGCGACGGTAAGTTCCACTTTCGGTGCGGTCAGATCGAGCGTTCCGCCCAAAATCGAATTGAAGAAATCGAGGTTGATGCTTTCGGCAAAGGAAAATGTCTCCTGCCCCAGGTAACCTTCGATGTAGGCAGGTTTGATGTCGAAAAGCCCGTAGAAAACATCGATGCTGTCGCTCAGGTCCATCGTGTTTTTCCGCCCGGAGTAGAGGAGATCCCCAACCAATTTGTAAGGGAAAAGATTGATCGAGTCCCCATTCAGCGTCATGTCGATATAGTAATCGGCCAGTTGAAACAACACATTGGCCTCGGCAATGCCGGTAATTGTGTCCGGCTCCAGGCGATCTACGACGACCACCGGTTGACCATTGAGCAGCGCGGTAGGCAGCGAATAGGTGAAGGCAATCGTATCCTGAATCGTCGAAATGGCATTGATGCGCAGCTCGCCTGACTTCACCCGAATCCGTGTGATCTGCAAATCGTTGTCGAACTGATAATTGATGCGGCTGTCGTCGTCGAGCACCGTCTGGGCCGGAAAGACCGCTGTGGCCCGCGAAGCGCCCAGGTCGCGCACGATCACCCGCAAGCGCAGGAAGTCATTCGTATCGATGGGAACATTGAATCCTCCGGCAATGTCGATGTCTTCCAATTGACCCGCCATTTGGCTTTCCACCGTTTGGTTGGCGAGGTCAGCGGAGTCGGAGCGAAATTGATTTTTGGGGATTGGCGCAATTGTTTTCCGTACCAATGTATCCAGCAACACCCCATCGTTGCGCAGATGGAAGGTCACACTGTTGATGTCTACCGGCAAGCGGTTGTCAATTTCCACAACCATCCAACCGGAAATCAGATCGGCTTCGTCGAAGAATTGGGAGGCATCAATTGCGACATCGTCCGAAGAAAGGTCATCCAGCGGAGGCAGAAAGCCCAGGTTACTGCCGTGGCTGTTCAGTATGGTGTTGCCAAATAGATTGCCTTGGTCAATCAATTGCCGGGCGATTTGCCCGAGGGTGATGTCCTGCTCAAGGGTATCGGTCGATAAAGAGATGGAATCCAGGGTAACCTTGGCACCGAAGCTGGTATCCGGTACGACCAAATAATCGGAAAGGGCCAAATCTACCACCGTATCGCGGAAAACCACGGTAATCGAATTGTCCGGATTGACCTGAGTGACCGATGAATCACTCAGCGCATCGTCCAGGCCCACGCGGGACTGCAAAATCGGAGCCACAAGGTTCTGATCCCAGTTCAAACCGTCTTTGGGCTTGAGTCGGCAAGCGGAAGCAATGAGCGAAACAAGCAGGCACAAAAGGAAAATCCTTCTCATAATAATCGTCAAGTTACCAATTCAAATATAGCACAAGCACACCAATCCCTCAAACGCTCTTCCATTGACGGTGTCGGAGAGGCCCACTTTTGCCATTTGCACCGACCTGCGCCGGCAGTGAATGCCGGGGTGGCGGCGCGGTTACCGTTTGCAGTTATTGGAAGATACCGTTTTCCCGGGCAAGGCCCAAAGCAATGTCCGTCAATTCTTACGCATTCAATTTGAGAATTTCCAATTGCTCGATTTGAAATGGGCGCGTTTTGAACGCGTACCGCGAGGATTCAATAACGATTCGCAAATTCTCCCGCTCGGCAATAGCTTTCGCATCCCCGAAAATGTAAAGTAAGCCAGGAGCACCAAACAATTTGTCTCATCTTAGCGTATAATTTACAGTATGTTAAAAATAAACGCTTATATTGATCTATCCCTCATTTAGGGGGGATTTTGTCCAGGAAACAGTTGTTGACCATGATTTCAGGAACTTCCTCATCCGCATCGAATCCCGGTATTTATTTCACCGCGGGTATCTCCGTGGTGTGTGTCATCTTTGGCTATGCCGAGGGCAAGCTTCAGGTACTGCTGGTCCGCCGACGATTCGAGCCGGAGGCCGGACAGTGGGCCTTGCCGGGTTGCATGCTGCATCCAGAAGAGGATGCCCAAGCGGTGCGTGACTTCATCATTCAAAAGGTGACGGGGCTCAATTGGGCCTACACGAAAGACATCCGTTCTTTTTCGGATCGCAGCCGGCATCCCTTGGGACGGGTCATCAACATTGGTTACTACTCGGCGGTGCGAATCAATGAGGTCTCCCTGGGACCGAGTCCATTTTCTTTGGCGTCGAAATGGTTCACCCTGGACGAAGTGCCCGAGCTGGTGTTTGACCACGCCGAAGTGCTTCGCTCAGCTCGGCGGCGTCTGATGAAACGGATGCGGCGCCATCCGGTAGCGTTCCATATGCTGCCCCAGAAATTTACCATGCCGGAAGTGCATAACTTATTCGAGCAAGTTTTTGAAAAAGAGATCGATAAGCGTAATTTCAGCCGCAAGGCCCTACAGAGTGCATTGATCATTGATCTGGGTGAAAAAAAGATGCACACAGAACACGTAGGAAGACTTCCGAGGCTGTACCGGTTCGACTGGGAAGGCTACCGGGCCGAACGTGACCGAAAGATCCGTTTTGACTACTGAGGAAGGGGTTTCTGGCAAAAACCATGATCGTCGGCATCATTGTTGTCTGAAGCAAACATTTCCGCGTTCCTTTCGTTCAAATAAGTAAACAATCCTAAGAGATATTAATATACTGACGGGATTTCGTATATGAAGCAGTTGAAAATTACGCAGAGGATCACCGAACGCGAAAGCCGATCTCTTAACATGTACTTCAATGAGATCACTCAATGCGAGATGATCTCACCTGAAGAAGAGGTCGAGTTGGCTCGTCGGATCCGTGAGGGGGATGAGCAAGCGGTAGACAAGTTGGTCAAGGCAAATCTCCGTTTTGTGGTTTCAGTGGCAAAGCAATACCAGCACATGGGATTGTCGCTGAAAGACCTAATTAATGAAGGCAACGTGGGCCTGATCACAGCGGCGCGCCGGTTTGATGAAACACGTGGGTTCAAATTTATTTCGTACGCCGTATGGTGGATTCGACAATCCATCCTGCTGGCCATCGCACAGAACTCGCGTACCGTCCGGCTCCCGCAGAACAAATTGGGTGAAATCCGCAAAGTGGTAGATGCCGCTAGCCGCCTTGAACAAAAGCTGGGCCGACAACCCACCTCCGAAGAACTCGCCGAAGCGCTTGAGACCTCTGCCGAAAAAGTGGAAAACTTCCTTGCTCTCGAGGGGCGTTCGCTTTCACTGGATGCACCATTGCAAGACGGTGAAGACAACACCCTCATGGAAGTACTTTCCAATGACGACCCTGCAACCGATGAACCGCTCATGGAAAAATCGCTGAGCGAGGAATTGGAAATGCTACTCAATCAATTAGAAAAGCGAGAGCGCGATGTGTTGCGCATGCACTTTGGACTGGGCACCAATAAACCCATCAACGCGGCCGAAATTGCCAGTCGTTTTGGGATCACACGCGAACGCGTGCGCCAGATCCGTGAGCGGGCACTTCGCAAATTGCGCATGGCGCAGAATCGCTGGAAGCTGCAGGATTACTTGAGTTGAACCTGCGGTCAACCGCGCACTCATGACATCAAGTTTTTAGAAAGATAAGGCATAGAAACCCATCCCGTACGGATGGGTTTCTATTTGCCCAGTGCATTTCTGATGCTCGGCTTTTTGGTAAGCGAAATCGGCGTTGCGCGCAAGCACAATTGCGTTTTTGAGACCGGTGCGTGGATGATCTCGGGCTGTACCGACCCAATTGGCTACCACCGGCTGCGGGCAAACAAACGTAGCTTGGGCCAGAAGGAGGAGGTTCGCCGGGATACCAATTGCAAGTAGCGCGCTGTCCGGAAAATACTCGCTGTGATACTCCCCACAGGATTGAAAATAACGATTGCTTTTGGCCGGAAAAATCGCCTTATTTGTAGTGGTATACCTGTTTTTATTCCAATTGTCTTAAGCCCATGTTAAAACGCGTCGCTCCTGAGTCTCAAGCCGTGCAGCGCAAAGCCGATGAGGCATCTGCCGGTAAAACTCTATCCCCCCCACAATTCAAGCTAAAAGCCGATGGTGCTGAAGGCGGTGAAACAACCGCGCAAATGAAGCCCAACGCAAAGCTCAATCCTGAAGTCCAGGCTAAAATGGAAAACTCCATGCAGACGGACTTTTCCGATGTCAATATCGTCGAGAATTCGGATCGGGCGACCCAGATGAAAGCGGAGGCGATGGCCGAAGGGCGCACCGTTCACTTTGCCCCGGGCAAATTTGACCAAAACTCCTCCAAAGGCCAGGAATTGATCGGCCATGAGCTGGGACATCTCAAGCAAAACGAGAAGTCGCCGGTCCAAGCCAATACCCAAGTCAACGGGGTGCCGGTCAACAACGATCCCAAACTTGAAGCGGAAGCCGATGCCATGGGCAAAAAAGCGGCCAATGGTGAAGTCGCCACCAATGAAGTCACCAGCGGTGGCGGTGGAGGTGGAGTCGTCCAGGGTTACTTCATCCAGAATCCCGAGGCTGAGACTCCCATTCGCGTATCGGAAGATCTGAGTGTCGCGGTTCCGCAGGATGGCGACCGCCACGGTCTCTACGCAAAACAAGGGAAAGCCAAAGGTGCCAATTCCCAACTGAAATCGGTCGGCGCAAAATTGGAATTGTTCGAAGGGCCCGGCCAGCTTGAGGTAGAAAAAGAAGGCAAAAAGGAGACCCTCGTTCAGGTATTGCCCCGCAACAACATGAACGGCACCGAAGGCGAGAACATGGAACTCTACGCCGATTGTGGCCGCTCAAACAGCATGATCACCGGTAGTTTGGATCGGGTAGCCAGCTACAACGATCTTGACGGCAACGCCAAGACCGCCGATGGCAAAGGCGATCCTTATTATATGAAGGCCGCCATCTTCGCTGACGTATTCAAAAGCTTGAAATCAAAGTCCGAATATTCCGGCGATCCCAAAATTTCCCGGGTCATTCGCAGCACCGAGCGCAACATGGCCAAAGTGGAAGAACTGCGCAAAGAATACCACGCCGAGTCCGACAAGAAGAAAAAGGAGCGGATCGCCCGCAGTTACAGCCGCTATGCGCAACGGGTTACCGATGCCTACTACAAACTGCCCGAAGAGACGCAGCGTGAATTTGATCAGCAATTGGGCATCAACGACTTCGCCGCTCCGGAAGTCGGCGAGGGCTTTACCATGTCGACCGGAGGCCGGTCGATCAATCGGGAACACACCTGGAATTTCCACTGGGCCGGTGTGGTCATGAAAAGCGATTCCGGCAAAGACAGCATTGCCCTGGAAAACTTCTCGGTCAGCGATTGGGATGCGCAGAATACCGACTGGGAATACCAGATGTACGGACCGGCGGAAAAAGAAGGTCAGACCTTCCACGACCAGCACAAGGACACCAACCAGCACGGTACCGATCCCACAACCATGAATATCAAACGGCGTTAAGCCGAAGCAATCGAACAATATTTTCTCGGGGAGCCTCGGCTCCCCGTTTTTGTTGCCAACCTCCCGAGACAATTGCCAATTGACACGAGAGAATTTCCAATTGGTGCGTTCCGAACGCCCGGCCAACAATGAAAACAGAATTTTGCATGGGGATCCCACTCAATTGCCCCATGGCCTCCGCGACGTCACTTGCCGCGGCGGAGTGGCAATTGAAAATTCCCCGATTCAGTATCCTTCGGCCTCGTCGTCCCGGCGGGGGTCGGCCGCGCCTTCGAGCAGACCATCCGGATGCACCAGGATCGCATCCACCCGGCCAATCGGACTCCGGACCTCAACCGTGTGGCCCATCGCCTCCAATTCGGCAATCGTCTCCGGCGCCAACGCGCCCTCTTCGATGAAGACCTTGTCCGGACGCCACTGGTGGTGGAAGCGAAGCTGACCCACCGCTTCCTGCATCGTCATCCCGTGTTCAGCCACGTCGAGGAAGCACTGCAAAACTGAGGTAATGATGGTCGAACCGCCCGGTGTTCCGAGGACCATCCATACCTGACCCTCTTTTTCGATGATTGTTGGCGTCATCGAACTGAGCATGCGCTTGCCCGGGCGGATCGAATTGGCTTCGGCTCCGACCAGGCCGTAGATATTGGGGACACCCGGCTTGGCCGAGAAATCGTCCATTTCATTGTTGAGGAGAAATCCTGCGCCCTTGACCCAGACCTTTGAGCCGTAGGGGCTGTTGATCGTGGTTGTGACCGCCACTGCATTGCCCGGCTGATCCAAGATGGAAAAATGCGTGGTTTCTTCCGACTCTGCCGGTGCCGCTCCCGGTCCAATGGAATCGCTCGGCGTGGCCCGTTCCGGGGAAAAAGACATCATCCGCGCGGCGAGGTACCCATCGGAAAGCAAGTGCGTCACGGGAATTTTGACGAAATCGGGGTCGGCGAGGTACTCGGCCCGATCCGCGTAGGCGCGGCGTTCGGCCTCGACCAGGCGGTGGACGTAGGCCGCATCGGTGGGGGAGTACTTTGCCAGGTCCTGACCCTCCAGCATACCGAGGATTTGCAGGAGTACGATTCCCCCGCTGCTGGGGGGCGGCATCGAATGGATGGTGTATCCCCGGTAGTTTCCGGTGATGGGAGGCCGCCATTGCGCCGCGTAAGCATCGAGATCGGCTTGGGTGATGATCCCGCCGTGGGCGGCCTGCTCGGCCAGGAGCATTTCTGCGGTTTCTCCGGCATAGAAGCCCGCCCGTTTGCGGTCCCGGATCCGCCGCAAGGTCGCAGCAAAATCGGCCATGCGAATGGTGTCGCCGGCTTGCCATGCCCCTTCCGCCTTGACCAAGTAGTAGCTGCTATCGGGATTGTATTCGATGAATTCTTCCTGCTGCCGGTTGAGCCAGTCCGCTTGGTTGTCCGACACCCGGTAACCATTCTGAGCCAGATCGATGGCCGGCTGGACCAAATCTTTCCAAGGCAAAGTTCCGTAGCGTTTGTGGGCCCGGACCATGCCATCGACTACCCCCGGAACTCCCGAACTCAGGTGCCCGCGGGCACTCAGTTTGGGAATGACCTCCCCTTGCTCATCGAGGTACATGTCGCGGTCGGCGGCCAGAGGAGCTTTTTCCCGGAAATCCAGCGTGATCACCTCGCCTTCCGCGGTGCGCAGGACCATGAATCCACCGCCCCCAATATTGCCCGCGTAAGGGAAGCTCACCGCTAGGGCAAACTGAACGGCGATTGCGGCATCGACCGCATTGCCACCGGCGCGCAGCACCGCAACCCCAATCCGACTTGCTTCAGGGTGCGCCGTCACCACCATCGTCGAATCTTCCCGCAATCCGTATTGGGGAGTGTCGACTTCGGGAACGCGGGTTCCGCCCGGGCGGCAGGCCGAAGCCAGTCCAAGCAGAGCGAGCACGCCCCATAACCTGTAATGTTTCATTGGGCCATAATTCAACTTCCAGCTTGTTGCGCCACCGAAACAGTCGTCCGGAAGATGGTAAAAAACGCTCCCCCGATGACAAAGAGGGGGACGTACATCAGGAGAATCGTCAGCAACCATATCACCGCGGCATTGGCCAGGCTCACATTTAAAGTGTAGGCCAGGGCCCGGAGGCGGATGATCAGGGCCGCGACCATGAACACGCCCAGCACCACAACCGGTACGTAGCCGATCAGGTCATCCATCAGCCATACCCTGCGCTGGACATCTTCCGCTTGGAATTCATGCAACCCCGCGTAGCAAACGACAAATGCCAGCCACGCCACCGCCGCGGGATAATTGGTCCAGGCAATTGCCGCGCGCATAATCGTTTTGTCGACTTCCTGCCCCCCCAGTTTAACGCCCAGGTTGCGGGCCAGGGCCGCGTAGATGTAGCCGGCCACGACCCCCGAAATCGGGGCCAGGATGAGCAGTTGGATCATCACGCCGATGGGATCAGGTTTTACCGCGAGCCAGCCCGGCATATTCAATCCGAGGATAAACATGGCCCCCAGGATGATGAAATGGCGGTGGATAAAGTGCTCGCGCTGGTGGTGAAAGACATAATCTAGCGCCGCCCCGGTGCGGGCCCAGATGTGCCACCAGGGATTGGTGGCGGGAGGGGGGCCATTGGCCGCCGATTCCTCGTGTACCAATTCGTCGTATTGCATAGGATCAGAATCCAAATATGGGCAAAGCGAATACCTGGAGCAACAGTTGCAGCACCACAAAAATAGTCAAAATCAGCGCGGAAAGGGTAGCCAGGAGTGTCCGGGGCCAGGGCAATTGGAAGGCAGCGCGCATTTTTATTGCCCAGAGCATCAACCACCAGACAATGAACACGATTTTCAGCCCGGCAAACACGGTGCGGATTCCCACCAGGGGAGCACTTGTGAAGTGGTCCGGGGCAAAGAAGGCCAGCTCAATGACCATGATCAGGTCAGCAAAGAGCAAAATCGTCAGGGCAGCGGAGGCGCCCGAGAAAAGGGCGGAAAAACTGACTTTTCCTCCACTCAGATTGCGCCCCAACATCCGCAGATAACTGCGAAAAACCGACCAGGATCGGGTGTAACCGGCAAGTACCGGGTGGTGCAGCAGTTGTGCGGTGCGTTTGCGGCCGATGAGCGGATGCAGCAGCAGGTGGCGCAACGGGAAGGGCGGCAGATACGCGCGAAATTCATAGCCCACTCGGTGCTCGGGATCGAGCAGGCAGCCCAGGTTCATACAGAACAGTGCGGTCAGCACGCAGCTCAGCAGGCCAGTTAAAGGCCCTAAAATTAAAGTTGCGGTCATGATTTTCCCCACTTCGATATCGTCACCCAGCGCAAAAAACGCCGCCCAAACCTGAAACAAACAGATTCCCCCCAGGAAAATCACTAAAAGATTGAAGCGATTGGGACCACGGGCAAATAGCTCCTGAAAGGCCCGATACGGCCGGATCAAGAATAGCCACCATCGGCGCTGCCTAGCATTGTCCCTCCCTGACATCGGGGCGAAATTACACAAAAACTGGTGACCCATCCTAACCGGACTTTTGGGGGAAGGGGCGGCAATTTTGCCCCGGGAATGGTTGCGGGGGAAAATGTTTGCGCCATTGCCCGCAGCAACCTAAAACTTCACCGTCCCAACTTCCAATTGTTCCTTGCTGGTCTTGAGCCGGCGGGTTACCTCCTGCACCACCTCATCTTTCTTGCCAAAGTTGGTGATCATCTGCACCTGCACCGTGGTCGCGCCAGCGAGCGATTGCTGCTGATCGCTGTAGTAATTGACCACTACTTTGTATACTCCCGGCATGGCCCGGCGAATCAGAAATTCTTCGGGACCGTAGCCGCCGGTAAAGTCCCGGGACATCCAGCCGCCGATTGCGGTTTCGCGGTGGCTGTAATAACATTTTTCCCCGAGGGGATCGATGACCCAGAGGTCCATGTCGCAGTTGTCCGCATCCCAATTCAACACCACCCGCAGGTCTAGCGGTAGATTTTCCAGGAGCCGGGAATCCATCGCCTCGGTGTTGAGTTTCCCGGCGGATTGGCCCAGCAAAGCGTTCAGCTCTTCCAGGGCGATGAGTTCGATTTCGGGAAAACGTCCGTCCCAGGGTTGGGTCACGATTTCCCAGTAGGTGTCGGCGGCCTCCTGCGCCCGTCCCGCCCGCTGGTAGGCATGGGCCAGGTCGCGGTAGGACTGGGGCTCCTCGGGCCGCAGTTCACGGACCTGCACGAACAAAGGAATCGCCCAATCGGGATAGCCCAGTTGCAGCAAGCGGTGGCCGAGGATGCGGAGCAGGCGGTGGTTTTCCAGCTCCATCTCCGCGATATTGGAGAGGATCCGCAACCCAATTTGGGTAGCTTCCTGCTCCAGGAAAAAGTTCGCGCAGTCCAAGTAAAAGGAGGGAGCCGTCCCAAACTCCTGCTTTTGGCGCAGGTACTCAGCGTATTGCTCGGAGGCGGGGACCGCGCGGATGGCGGTCAGGTAGGGTTCCGCCGGATCCCAGGCTTTGATTTCAATACGGCCCCGGCGGCTTTTTCCGCGGTCTTTGCCGCCCTTCTTTTGGGCGAGGGTTTCCGATGCAGATGCGTCTTCACCGGCCATTTCGTCTGCCGCCACTTCCAAATCATCCCCATCTGCCCGATCGTCCATGGACTCGTTTTCGTCCCAAGCCCCGGACTCGTCATCCGCGACGATCACCTCTTCTATGAATAAATCCTCGGACGTTTCTCCGAAGCCCTCGTGCTCGATGAGATTCTCATTCTTTTCGAGAAGCTTCTGCCCGGCTTCCCAGTCAAATTCAGTTTTCCACCAGGTTTTTCGGGCTTCCCAGGCGGTCAGTACCTCTTGTAAATGCGCGTCGACCACTGTTTGTTCCTGCTTTTGCTGCTCAGCTTTCCGCGCGAGGAAGGTTTCCCGCAGGTCTTCCGGAGGCAGAATGTCAAATTCCAGGTAATCTTCCAGCGTTTCCAGCACAATCAGAGAAGTAAACCGTGTCACCAGACCATATTCCTTGCCCAGGGCCACAATGGCGGCTTCGTTTTGGGTAACGTCGCGTTGCAGAGCGGTGAGCTTTTTTTGCGCCCAAATCCGGGGCAGTAAGCCTGCACCCATCCCGGCAGCTTCGGCTTGGATGGCGATCTCCACGGTTTCGGTTGTTTTTTGCCCGACTCCGAATTCCAGGCGCAGTTTGGTGGAATTGCCCTGCAACTTTCCGGCAAAACTGACGCTCGGTCCGACAGTAGTGGGTTGGTCGGGATACATACTTGCAATTCCCGGTCCCCGCTCAATGGACTGCAAGCGGAAAGGCGGACGAATCAGGAGTTCCCGGGCTTGGGCAATGGTCGCGGTGCGCAGGTTGATGAAAACGCCGCCGCTGACCTCCGCGAGGTGGCGCAGGACGCCGTATTCGGCATCGGGGCCGGAGGAAATCGGGTAGATCGGGGCGTTGCCGAGCTTGATTTTCCGGTCCCCAAAATTGTTGATGCCATCGGAAAACAGCAGGAACTCGTCGGTGGTGTACTGACCGAGGTCCAGGGCTCCGAGTTGCGTGCCCCCATCGTGGGCAAGGGTTTGCAGACTGGCCCGAAGTGCGCTCCATTTGCCTCGGTGGACTTGGGCGGTGCGGGGGCGCTCGGCGGTCACGGCAAAGCTCACCAGCGTCACCTCTACTTCCTGGAGATCGGCAAAGTAGGCGTCGAGCAGTTCGATTTCCCGCGCGCGATCGCGGTTGGCTCCCGAACCCGAGACATCCCAGAGCAGCGTCACGTGTTTGGGCTGGGGCTTGGGAGCTTGCTTGACTTGGGGATGCACCCGACAATAAAACCAGGTTTGGCCCTGGGCGTCAGTTTCGAGGTAGACCGGAATCGCTTGGGCTGGTTCCGGAACCACAAATCCCAGTTGCTGGTTCGCCGTATAATTTTCCTCGTGGATTTCGGCCACGTAGTTTTCTTCCCAGCGGTTAAACTGGACGTTGCTGAGTTCATTGTCCCGCAACTGGGGGGCAACTTCCTGGCGAAATACTTCCACCCGCAGATCGAATCGGTCCAGCTTGTCCGCAAACCGCAGCGGCAACAAGTACAATGGCCCGGCGGGGGTGGCTTTTAACTCTTGCTGGTAGGCGACCACGATGCGCTTGCTGCCGCGGGCGGGAATGGGGTAGACCCGGGCCGAAAAATTGTTGCCTTGGGTCCACTCCAATAATCCAGGGTCGACCTGGCGCCGCACGATGGCCTCGAAGACTTTTTGGCCTTTTTGTTTTTCGACGACCACGCCTTCGCGCAGCTTGCCGTCGACCTCCATCGCAAAGCGGCTCACCGTCTGGCCTTCATTTAGCGGAAAGACAAATTTCCCCTCCAATACGCGGTCGAGGTCATTTTGGAAATGGAGATCTAGGGTCGTGACGGCGATATTGCCCACGACTTTGACGTTCACCCGGAGATCAGAAATACGGAGTGGAGTGGAGCGGTCGTTCCCTTGGATGAGCAGCGCCGCGCGGGTGGAACTGGTTTGGGCAGAAACGGGACCGGATACCCAAGCGAAAATGAGCGTGATCAGGGCGATGGGGACGAAGAGATTGCGCATGTTGTTCAGGGTTAGGGGTGAAGCAATTGGGTTACTGGCAAGATAACGATGATCTGGACAATGGTTACAATTTGCCCCGTGAGTTGGGGGAGAACAAAGGAAAAGGGCGCAAAAGCGCCCACTGAGATGACAAAATGTGTGCTTGGGTAACCTTATTCGGTGGCCACAAATTTGTAGCCGACCCCTTTTACCGTTTGAATATGTTCTTTGCCGATCTTCTTGCGCAGCCGGCGAATGTGGACATCGATCGTGCGGTCGACCACGATGACATCTTTGCCCCAAATGCCTTCAAAGATGCGGTCGCGGGTGACGACTTTATTTTTGTTGGAAGCCAGCAAGTAGAGAAGCTCAAATTCCTTGCGGGGCAGTTGGATAGGATCCTCTTCGAGGGTGACCATGTATTTTTCCCGGTCAATGACAAATGGCGGAATGTTGAGGGCATCCGGCGTATTCTTTTGGCCGCGCCGGAGCAAGGCTTCCAGGCGGCGGACCAGCGAACGGAGCTTGACCGGCTTGGTTACATAATCGTCGGCCCCGGCATCAAATCCGGCCACTTCGGAGTATTCCTCACCGCGGGCGGTCAAGATGATGATAATGGTATTTTCAAAATTCGGATCGTTGCGCAACTCGCGGCAGACTTCGATGCCGTCCTTGTGGGGCATCATGATGTCGAGCAGTACGATGTCGGGCTTGACTTTGTGGGCGAGCTTCACCGTCTCCTTGCCGTCGGCGGCTTTGTAAACGGTATAACCTTCTTTTTTGAGGGCATATTCCAACAATTCCAGGATGTCCTGTTCGTCGTCGGCGATCAATATGGTTTTGGCTTCCATGGGCAGGATCAGAGGTCTCACGCAAGTAACCCAATGGTTATAATAAATTTATATTGCGTAGGTTAACTAAACGTGAATTGTCCCCGGGGGAAACGGACCGTTGACAACATCCTGTTAATATTTTGGTGAGTCGGGATGCAAAATCGATTGAGGAGAAAATCGGTGATCGTAAATTTCCGCCCCCAATTTTAAGCCATCGCTGAGGAAGACCGCCGGATTTACCCGCCGATCTTGACCATGGCCCGGCCATCCAATTTTTGTTGCAGGGCGCTTTCGTCTTGGAAAGCGGGGAGTCCCCCCAGTTCTTTGGCTTTGCCCCGAATCGCTTCCACGATGCGCGGGCGAATGTCTTCACCGGTCCGAAACGGCGTGAGCAAATCGGTCTCTTGCGTGGCAAATAGGCAATTGCGCAATTTTCCGTCGGCGGTCAATCGGATTCGGTTGCAGGTGCCGCAAAACGGTTGGGTGACGCTGCTGATGACAGCAAATGTTCCCGCAAAGCCGCTTACCCGGTAGGCTTTGGCGGTGCTGTTGGGACCGTCTTGCAGCTTTTTCACCGTGTAGCGGTCCTCGATGCGCGCCATCATTTCCCGGTAGGAGCAGACCTGGTCCCACTTCCAGCGGTTGCCGTCGAAGGGCATGAATTCGATGAAGCGGACGTGGATGCGCTCGGATGCGGTAAGGGCGACAAAGTCGAGCAGTTCATCCTCGTTGACGCCGCGGGTGACGACGACATTGATCTTGAGGTGGAAGCCGGCTCGGCCGGCCCGTTCGATGTTTTCCCGCACTTGTTGAAACTGGTCGCGCCGGGTAATTTCGGCGAAGCGCTCCGTCTGCAAAGTATCGAGGCTGACATTGATGTTGCGCAGCCCGATTTCCCCAAACAGGTCGGTAAACTCGTGCAAAAGGATACCATTGGTGGTGAGCGCCAACTGAACGGGAAGGCGCGCAATCCGTTCCATGATCGCTCCCGCATTCCGCCGCAACAGCGGCTCGCCCCCCGTAAAGCGGATTTTTTTCACCCCCATTTCCACAAATGTCTCCGCAAAGGCAAACAATTCTTCATCCGACAGCAGGTGCTTGTTCGGCAAGAAACGGATGTTTTCCGGCATGCAGTAGGTACACCGCAGATTGCACTTGTCGACCAGCGACAACCGCAAATAATCGTGTACCCTTCCGAACCGGTCTTGCAACATAGGGGCAATTTAAGGATTTCTAATGTCTGATTTCTGATTTTGGAGGGCCCGCTTCGCCCACAAAGCCCATCGGAAATCGAGAATCAACAATCGGACATCAGCCCGGTTTTTCCCCCACCCAGCGGTGGGAGCCGTCGTTGAGGTGTTCTTGTTTCCAAATGGGAAGGCGGTGCTTGCATTCGTCGACGATCCATTCCAGACTGGAAAATACGGGTTTGCGGTGCGCGGACGACACCGTGACCAGGATCGAGGCTTCCCCGACCTTGACGTTGCCGAGGCTGTGGTAGATGTGGACCGCGTGCAGATCGGGGAATTTGGCGAGGGCAGCGGCGCGAATGTCGCGGATGACTTGCTCGGCCATTGCCTCGTAGGCACTGTAGGTGATCGAAACGACGGCGTGCTCTCCCGCGCGGTCGGCGCGAATCTGCCCCAGGAACACACAGTGGGCGCCGGTGCCGGTCTCCGACTGGTGCTTCGCCATCAGTTCCGCCAGGCGGTCGGGGGTGATCGGTCCGGAGATCAGGGATTTTGTTTTTGGGGACTGGGTTTCCATGGGAGATAATTTAGGTTATCCGCCGGCAAACGGGGGCATGACGGCCACTACGTCGCCCGCTTGCAGAGCGATATCTTCTGCCACAATTTCCTGATTTACGGCGATGCGGTAGGGCATGGATTCGGCGGGGGGATGTACGGTGATCAGCCAATTGCGGAGAGCAGCCGTATCGGGAAAGACCATTTCCCGGTCCGAAAAACCGATTCTTTCCCGGAAGCTCGCGAACAGCAAAACGCGAACTGGGACTGCCGGATAATCCTCCGGGCGGTTGACATTGCTGAAGTCGGGGTGGTCCTGCATGAGGGGAATCAATTTGGTTTTCAATGCGTGCAGCCGGTCCTGCATCCGCCATTGACCCGCCGCCAGTGCCGCTTCCAGAGCTACCTGGGCCCGGCGGTGATAAAGCGCGACGAGGGGCTGCGGCTGTTCTCCCACAAGATACGCCACCGCCGTACATTCGCCGGAGGCTTCCGCCAAAAGCCGCCGCAGTGCCGCCCCACCGACACGGGGCATGTCCACCGCAAGGAAAAGGTTCCACGCGGTGGGACTGGCCCGCAGCCCCGCGACCAGCCCGCCCAGCGGTCCGGAATCCGCCCGTGCATCCGGAACCCGCGCGATTCCCGGCCGCGCGTGGGCCGAATCCGAGGACAAGATTTGCACCGAAGCACAGATCGGACGCAAGCGCTGGATCGCCCAATCGAGCAGCGTTCGGTCGGCCCAGGCGAGCTGCGCCTTGTCCCGGCCCATGCGCCGGCTGCCTCCGCCCGCCAGCACCCAACCGGTCACCGGACCCATCATTGTGGCAACAACTCGACCGTGACCGAAGTGCCCGCGGTGTAAGTACTTTGGTCGCCCGGGAGGTGGATGAGAATCGTGGCCCGGGCAAAGGATTGCAGCATGTGCGAGCCCAGCCCCGGGGAAATTGCCGCTCGGCCCGCCTTGATCGTTCCGGTGACAAAATGCGCTTTGCCGTCGTCTTTTTTGCGGTAATCGTGGGCGAGGGGCAGGGCCAACTGGGGCCGCCCGATTGCTACTTTACCGAGGCGGGCATCGAGGTGGGGGAGGACGTAGTGGTAAAAGGCGACCAGTACCGAGCGCGGATTGCCCGGCAAGCCAAAGGCGGCTTGATCGCCCCGGCGGGCGTACAAGAGCGGTTTTCCCGGCTTTTGGTTGACTTTGTGAAAAACGATCCCAAAGCCATTGTCTTCCAGCGCGGGCCGGGTAAAGTCGTATTTGCCCACGGAAACCCCGCCAGTGATCAGTAGCAGGTCATTTTTCTCGGCGGCGATCTCCACCAACGAAACCGTGGCCGGAAAATCATCGGGAACCATGCGGAATTCGGCGGTGATGCCGGCGCGGGTCAGGGCACTTTGAAGCATTTGCCCGTTTGATTCAAAGATCTTGCCCCGCTTGAGGTCATCGGAGGACGCGGCAAACTCATCGCCGGTCACTAGAATGGCTACGCGGACGGGTTTTCGGACGGTCACCTTTTTGATTCCGAGGGAGGCCAGAAACCCGATGGTCGCCGGGTTGATGGTTTCGCCGGTGCGCAGGGCCACCGCGCCTTCTTCAATTTGTTCTCCCCGGCGGCGGATGTTGCCGCCGATTTTCAGCCGCTCGTCCGCCAGGGTCACTTCCGGGCCCTGGACGGAGGTGTATTCCTGCATGATGACGGTGTCGGCGGTCACCGGGACGGCGGCTCCGGTAAAGATGCGCGTACATTCCCCCGGCCCAATGCTCACTTGGGCGGTGGATCCGGCCCGGACCTCGGCGACCTGGCGCAGTGAGGCGTGGGTCGCCAGATCGGCAAAGCGAAAAGCGTAGCCATCCACGGCGCTCTGGTCGAAAAGGGGATGGTCGAGCGGGGAGGCGAGATGGGTGGCCAGGGTGCGGCCGAGGGCTTGGGTGAGCGGAATGGTCTCCACCGGCTGCAAGGGCAAGTCGTGGATGGCGTGGGCGAGGGCTTGGGATACGGGGATCATAGGGACGGTTTTGCCGCTAAATTAAGCAATTCACCCGGCAATAATTGGCCAGCAGCGTTGGCCATCCGCGACTATTTTCCTAATATTGATCAGGTATGAGCCCACACAAAAAAGCCCCGGTTTGGCACCTCTACATGGTCTCCTTCATTGAAGGGGGGGCGCTGATGGCGGTCGAGTTGATCGGGGCGAAACTGATCACCCCGTTTTACGGAAACTCGATTTACGTCTGGGCCTCGGTTTTGGGATTTACCCTCGGAGGGCTGGTCATCGGCTATTTTGTGGGGGGACGATTTAGTGCGCGCAGTCCGAGCCGGGCTACGCTCTACAAGATTGTGATCGCCTCTGGGATTTTGGTGGCGCTGTTGCCGCTCGTGGCGCCGTTGATCCTGGCGATGACCAGCGGAATGGAGTTCCGCCTGGCGATTTTGCTCTCGGCGATGCTGATATTGTTGCCGTCGATCATCCTGTTTGGTATGGTGTCGCCGATGGTGATTCGTCTGCTGACCCAGCGCCTGGAAGAGGTGGGACGCTCGGCAGGAACGATATACGGGGTGTCGACGCTGGGCGGAATCCTGCTCAATTTCACCATGGGCTTGCTGCTGATACCCTTTTTGGGCCTGCGCTTTTCCGCCCTGTTGACGAGCGCTTTACTGATTGGCTTGCCGCTCATTTTCCTCCTTACGGGGCGGGGCAATGCCTCGGTTCCCGATCCTCAATCAAAGAAAGCATGAACGCGAATTACGGTTGGTTTCTCTTAGGTTTGGCCCTTTTGCTTCCGGGATGCGGCGGCTCGGGCAAGGCGGAGGATGAATTCCTGGTGCGGGGTACGATCCTCAACCATCCGGCGGGGACGGTGATCCTTGAAGAACGCTCAATGTCCGGGATTGTGCCGATTGATACGACCCAAATCGACGAGGAGGGCAACTTTGAACTGCGCGCTCCGGGCAAGGCCGAAACCCTTTTCCAATTGAAATTTGACCCGAAAAAGGTGATCGGTTTCATTCCCGAATTTGATGAAATCCAGATCGACGTAGACCTGGAAGATTTGGCCAATTATCAGGTCAAAGGCAATGTTCAGACCGAAATGCTGCGCGATTTCAATGTGCGGCAGATTCGCTTGTTTGGTGAGTACCTGCGCAACCGCCGGGGCATGAACTTGATCAATCGGAATGTCGATCTGGAAAAGTGGCGCAATCAGGAAGCGCGGGCGGACAAGGCGCTGATGGCGTTCCGTGACTACCTGCGGATCTACGCGGATACCACGCGATTTCCTTTGCTGTCGACGCTTTCGGCAACGGCTCTGGATATCGGGTCAAATTATTTCTACATGCAACGTTATTTGCCCCGACTCAAGGAAAAGGCGGGAGACGTACCTTACGTGCAGCAGTTGGAGCAGCGGGTCCGCGAAGTGGGGAAGCCCTTTTTGCGGATGCGCAGCGATGACGTCATTGGCAAGAATCACCGCGGTGAGGAAATCAAGCTGACCGATGTCCGGGGCAAGGTGGTGATCCTGTACGCTTGGGCTTCTTACTGTGAGTTCAGTCGACAGGAAAATGCCCGCCTGCATGAGATCCTGTCCGCCGAAACTGATCCCCAAGTAGTGCTGTTTTCGATTTCCATCGACGACGATGCAGAAGCCTGGCGGCAGGCAGTCATCGAGGACCAAATGCCCGGTCCCTACCACATGTTGGGCGATGATGGCTGGGACTCGCAACCTTTCCAGTTTTACGATGTTCCCTCGATTCCGACGACCTACCTGCTGGATTACCGGGGCATCATTCGGTCAAAAAATATCCGGGCCGATGATCTGGAAGAACACCTGGATTTCATCGTGCAGCAATACGGAGAACCACAAGGAGCCGGATCTTGAAGCTTGCGGTGAGATATTACGCATTGGCTTTTCTGGAAGGAGTCGGCGTGCTGACCGCGGAGCTGCTGGGGGCGAAAATGCTGGCGCCCTACTATGGCTCTTCGATTTTCATCTGGACGACGGTGATTGGGATTACGCTGCTGTGTTTGACCTTGGGTTACTTCGTCGGCAGCCGGCTGGCAGCCCGGGCCAAGGGCGATGAGTTGATCTTTCTGCTCTTCGTAGTGGGGGCGTTTTTTCTAGCTCTGATGCCGATCACGACCCACTTGTTGTTTCGGGCATTTTCTGGTGCCAATCTGTTTGTGGGGTGCGGATTGAGTACATTTTTCTTGCTGGGGCCACCTTTGATCAGCCTGGGGGCCACCTCGCCGATCCTGATTCAGCGGATTACGCGGCAGGTAGAGGAGTCCGGGAGGGTCGCGGGCAATGTGTACGCCTGGTCGACGCTGGGCGGAATCATCACGACGTTCAGCATGGGTTTCGTGGTGATTCCGGCATTTGGGATCTCGCAACCGGTGAGCTTGATCGCGCTGCTGGTGGTTTTGGGGGCGAATGCGCTGCTCACTTTGCCCCGCCGGACCGTGCAGATCGGGGCCAGCCTGGCGCTGTTGTTGCCGCTGGCTTTGGTGTTTTTCCGCAGTTCTACCAATTCGGAGGAAGTCACGCTGCTCTATGAGGAGGAGGGCATATTGGGGCAGTTGAAAGTAGTGGACACCTGGGACGCGACCCAAGAGGTGCGTTCACGCAAAATGCTCGTCAACGGCATTCCCCAGACCAATGTCGTCAAGGGTGATTTTGAGGCGCGCTCGTTTTTCCACTATGTCCATTTACTGGCTACCCTGGCGAGCATGAAGCCGGCCGGATCAGAAGTGCTGATTTGTGGTTTGGGCGGGGGCAGTCTGGTGGCCGAATTCGAAAAGCTGGGTTTCAACGTGGACGCGGTCGACATTGACGGGCGGCAGTTGGAACTGGCGGTGCGGTATTTCTATTTGGACAAAAGCGGCCTTACCTTTTTCACCGACGATGCGCGGCACTACATTTCCACTACGTCCAAGCGGTACGACATCATCGTGCTGGATCTACTCGTCGCCGAAGCCCAGCCCGATCACCTCTACACGCTGGAATCGTTTACGTCGATCCGGGAAAAGCTGAGGCCGGATGGTCTATTGCTGCTGAATTTCCAGGGGTATTTCAATGGTCCCAAGGGCCGTGCGGCCCGATCCATCTTTCGCACCTTGCAGGAGGCCGGCTTTGAAGCCCACGTCGCCACCGGTGGTGAGGGCGTGGTGGGCGACTTGATCTTTGCCGCTTCGCCCGGCAAGGTGAGATTGGAGGACATCAGTCCGCGCCGCCTGAATTCTTGTTGTGTGGAAATCTCGCAGGCAGACATATTTGCCCAAAATCCGCGCAACTTTGTCATCAGCGATCCGGACCTTTCAGACTCACGGGTATTGCGAGACGACCAGCCAGTACTGGATCTTTTGCGGCTGAGTACCATTCTGGAATTCCGCCGCAACAAGATCAAGAGCATTGCCCGCAAGGAACTCGAAGACGATGTGCAACTCTTCAAGTAGCGGAAGTTATCAACGGCAAACGCTGCGATTGGGCGAAATCGACCTTTTTCTTACACAATCTCTGGTTTCCGGGAAGAACCGCAATTTGATTTCGCTGGGAGGGCCATTTATATTGTAACTATGAAAAAATTCGGCCTCCTTTTCTTTCTGCTTCTCTTCACCACTGCGGGTGCCTTTGCCCAGGATAAACGCGCCAGTTATTATGACAATGGCAGCAAAAAATGGGAAGGGACGGTGATCGACGGGAAAAAGATGGGCGAATGGGTCTACTACTACGACAACGGCCAGGTACAGAAAGAGGGCATCTACCGTGAAGGCAAGCCTTACGGAGAATGGACGAGCTACTGGCGCAATGGCCAACAAAAGTCGCTCGGAAAATACATTGTCCACAATGGAGAACCGGTCAAGCACGGCGAGTGGACCTTCTATCACAAAAACGGAGCGGAACAGGCTCGAGGCGCTTACCGGGGGGGCAAAAAGGTCGGCACTTGGTACGAATACAATACCCTCGGTATCGAAATCGGCAAAAAGCAGCACTGATCCCCTCTCGGTATTTGTGCGGGGAACCGATCAGTTAAAAAAACTTAAGCGTCCCGCGCCACTGCTGGCAAAAGCAGCGGCGCGGGACGCTTGCGATCTGCCCCAAAGGCACTTGTCCGGCCGTATTATTTGCTTTATTTCCCGGGTTTCACCCGCGTTGATGCCCCGTGAAGTGTTTAGTTTTTGGGTGTTAAAATTTAAACAATCGCTTCAGCGGAACGTTTTAATATTTTGTCGGGAAGGCCGATGCTAGAAACATCTTTGGTGTTTCTGGCGAATGTAAACGGTCGCCTCCGCGCCAAATGGAAGAACGCACTGAAAATCAACCGGATAGTATGTCGCATAAAGTTGTCGTGATCGGTTCTGGTTTTTCTGGCCTCAGCGCCGCCACTTGCCTCGCCGACCGGGGTTACGATGTGACGCTGCTGGAAAAGCACGAGATTCCCGGCGGCCGGGCACGCTATTTTGATGCGGAAGGATTCCGGTTTGACATGGGGCCCTCGTGGTACTGGATGCCGGACGTTTTTGAATCTTACTTCGAGCATTTCGGGCGTTCTGCTTCCGATTATTACGATCTGGTGCGCTTGGATCCGTCTTATCGGGTCTGGTTCGGAAAGGAAGACTACACCGACATGCCGGCCACGATGGAGGAATTGTACACCTTGTTTGACTCGATTGAGCCGGGGGCGGGCAATAAGCTCAAAGCATTCATGGTCGAGGCTGCGTACAAATATGAGGTGGGAATCAACGATCTGGTGTACAAGCCAGGTCGCTCGCTTTTGGAGTTTGCGGACATGCGTGTGGTCAAAGGCGTCTTTCGTCTGCACCTGTTCCGCTCATTTTCTCGACACGTGCGCAAGTTTTTCCGCAACGAACGCCTGATTTCCATCATGGAGTTTCCGGTGCTGTTTTTGGGTGCGAAGCCGGAAAAGACGCCAGCTCTGTACAGCCTCATGAACTATGCGGACATGCACCTCGGAACTTGGTATCCAATGGGGGGCATGCACAAGATTGTGGAAGGCATGGTGGCCCTGGCCCGGGAGAAGGGTGTGAAATTTGAATTTGGCACCGAAGTGGAACAAATCCGCGTCCACGGTGGACAAGCCAAAGAAGTAATCGCGGGGGACCGCAGTTTCCGGGCCGATATTGTGGTCGGTGGCGCGGACTACCACCACATCGAAACGAAGTTGCTCAAGGAGGACTTTCGCTCCTACAAGAAAAAATATTGGGATTCGCGGGTGATGGCCCCGTCTTGTCTGTTGTTTTACCTCGGAGTAAACAAGCGGCTCAAGAACCTGGACCACCACAACCTTTTCTTCGACGAATCATTTACGCAGCATGCAGTAGAGATCTACGATGATCCACAGTGGCCCTCCAAGCCGCTGTTCTACGCTTGTGTTCCCTCGCTGACCGATCCGTCGGTGGCGCCCGAAGGAATGGAAAATTTGTTCATTTTGATCCCGGTTGCTCCGGGACTGAACGACGACGACGAAGAGCGCCGCGAACGCTACTACAACGCAGTGATGGACCGCCTCGAAGCCCTTTCCGGCCAGGAGATTCGCTCCCACGTGGTGTACAAGCGCAGTTACGCCCACGCCGATTTTGTATCCGATTACCACGCTTTTCGGGGCAATGCTTACGGACTCGCCAACACGCTTAGGCAGACGGCGATCCTCAAGCCTTCGCTGAAATCCCGGAAGGTGGGCAACCTATATTTCACTGGACAACTCACCACGCCTGGTCCTGGCGTGCCGCCTTCACTCATTTCGGGAAGGGTAGTGGCCAATGAAATCGAAAAAGAATTCAAAATTTCTTGATCCGCCATGAAAGCACTGTTCGACGAAGTTTCCGTAAAATGTTCCCGGCTGACGACGAAATCCTACAGCACTTCTTTCTCTTTGGGCATCCGATTCCTGGGTAAGCGCTTTCGCGACCCTATCTACGCGATTTACGGATTTGTCCGCTTTGCCGACGAGATCGTGGATACCTTCCACGAGTACGACAAAAAGACGCTGCTGGACCGTTTTCGGCAGGATACCTACCTGGCCATCGAGGAGGGCATCAGTCTGAATCCCATCCTGAACAGCTTTCAGGACGTCGTCCACAATTACAACATTCCCATGGAATTGATCGATACCTTTCTCGATTCAATGGAAATGGACCTCACTGAGCAAGAATACGATCAGGAAGGTTTCGAAAAGTACATCTTGGGTTCGGCGGAAGTCGTCGGGTTGATGTGCCTTTGCGTGTTCCTGGAAGGGGACATGGCGAAGTACAAGCGCCTGGAATATTACGCGATGCGCCTCGGCAGCGCTTTCCAAAAAATCAATTTCTTGCGGGATTTGCACGCGGACTACCGCGAACTGGGACGCGCTTATTTCCCCGGATTGGAGGTGGAGTGCTTCGATGCCGAAACCAAGGCAAAAATCGAGGCCGACATCGAGCAGGATTTCCACGATGGCTTTACCGGAATCAAAATGCTGCCCAAAGACTCTCGGTTTGGGGTCTACGTGGCTTACATGTACTATTACCGCTTGTTCCGCAAGATCCGCGGTCTACCGCACGACCGGATTCTCGAAGAGCGGGTACGCATCCCGAATCAGCGGAAGTACGCGATTTTTGTGGGCTCCTATTTCCGCCACCAATTCAACATCATTTGACTACCGACGTTCTAAACAATACAGATTTGAAAATCTCGAACAACAACATGAATGAAGAGCACGTCGTTCTGGTGGACGAGCAGAATCAGCACCGGGGCACCATGGAAAAGATGGAAGCCCACCTGAAAGGTGAACTGCACCGTGCATTTTCCGTGTTCGTTTTCAATTCCCACGGCGAGTTGATGCTGCACCGACGGGCGACCCACAAGTACCACAGTGGTGGGCTGTGGACCAATACCTGCTGCAGCCATCCGCGTCCCGGTGAAACCCTGGACACCGCCGTGCACCGCCGGCTCGTGGAAGAAATGGGCTTTGATACCGATCTGCGGTACGGATTCAGCTTTCTGTACCACCAGCAAGTTGGCGAATTGATCGAGCACGAACTGGACCACGTGTGGGTGGGTACCTACGATGGTTTGCCCCAGCCCAATCCGGAGGAAGTCGACTCCTGGAAGTTCATGGCGATGGAAGATGTCCGCACCGACATGGATGCGCATCCGGAGCGGTACACAGTGTGGTTCCGCTTGTGTTTTGACCTGGTGGATCAATACCGCACCGCGGGATTCCCGGATCAGTACCGGAGTCAACAGCCCATCAAGTATATCGCCTGAAATTTACCCGAAAACTGATATGCGCGCAGTGGTCATCGGTTCGGGGATCGCCGGAATTGCCGTAGCGATCCGATTGGCAGCCAAGGGACACCAAGTCCAGGTGTTCGAGGCCAATGATTATCCGGGCGGTAAGCTGACCGTGCTAGAAAAAGACGGATTTCGCTGGGATGCCGGTCCTTCTTTGTTCACTATGCCCCATTACGTCGATGAATTGTTCCGCCTCGCCGGTCGTGAGCCCCAAGAGCATTTCAACTACGAACGGCTCAAAATTGCTTGTGAATACTTCTGGGAAGACGGAACCCACCTCACCGGCCATTCGGATCCACAAAAATTTGCCCATGAAGTGGAAACGCAGCTTGGCATCGACGGCACCCCGGTGCGCCAGCACTTTCGCAAAGCCGCCTTCAAGTACGAGATGACCAAAGGAGTGTTCCTGGAACGTTCCCTACATCGTTTTTCTACGTATACCTCGCGCGATTTCTTCAAAGGCATCGCAAATATCTGGCGGCTGCACCTTCTTCCGAATATGGACCGGGTAAACCGCAAGGCCCTCGAACATCCCAAGCTGGTACAGCTCTTCAACCGCTACGCTACCTACAACGGATCCAATCCTTACGCGGCCCCCGGAGTGCTGAATTTGATTCCTCATTTTGAGCACAATGTAGGGGCAGCTTTTCCTCAAGGGGGCATGCACGCGATCACGATGAGCCTCTACCACCTGGCGAAAGACATCGGGGTGGAGTTTAACTTTGGGGAGCCGGTCGACCGGATCGTCACCCAAGGTGGCCGTGCTACCGGCATCGAAATCGGCGGGAAAGCGGTATCCGCAGACATCGTGGTGAGCAATATGGATGTCGTGCCGACCTATCGCCACCTCATGAAAGACCAAAAAGCCCCGGAGCGGGTTTTGCGGCACGAGCGATCCTCGAGTGCTTTAATTTTCTATTGGGGAATCAAGCGGCAGTTTCCGCAGATGGACCTGCACAATATTTTCTTCAGCGACGATTACCGCACTGAGTTCGCCCACATCTTTGAGCGGGGCGACGTCTATCACGACCCCACGGTCTACATCCACATCAGTTCCAAGATGGAGCCGGCCGATGCCCCGGACGGAATGGAAAACTGGTTTGTGATGATCAACGTCCCGGGCAACCAGGGGCAGGACTGGGATGGCATCATCGCGCAGGCCCGGTCCCGCATCATCGAAAAGCTTTCCCGGATGCTCAAAGTGGACGTCGCCGCGCTCATCGTTACCGAAGATCGCCTCGAACCGCGTACGATTGAGTCGCGGACTTCATCGTATACGGGGGCCCTCTACGGCGCCAGTTCGAACAGCCGCATGTCGGCTTTCCTGCGCCACGCCAACTTTTCCCGCAAGATCAAAAACCTTTATTTTTGCGGAGGCAGCGTCCACCCAGGAGGGGGCATTCCGCTGTGTTTGCTCTCCGCCCGCATCGTTGCCGATATGATCAAAGCCGCATGACCTTCAGCCTCCCATTCAAGCGCCCGGACATGTCGATCGGAATTCTGGTCGTAGTTCACTTTTTTGGGGTGCTGGGCATGGCCACTCCCTGGCGCGACTGGTTTGTGGCGATGACGCCGCTCACGCTGGTCGTCTCCGCGGTGGTCCTCTTGGTCAATCACCGTGAATGGAATCCTGCTTTTGTGGGGATCGCCATTCTTTGTTGCCTGGTGGGATTTTTCATTGAAGTGGCCGGGGTAGCGACCGGCGTGATCTTCGGAGAATATGCCTACGGTTCGACCCTGGGCATTCAAGCTTGGGGAGTCCCGCTGGTGATGGGGGTCAACTGGTTGGTTCTGGTGTATTCGACGGGGGCGATTGCCCACCGTTTACCATTGCCCCGCATCGCGCAGGCGGCAGTTGCCGCCGGGCTCATGACTCTACTGGACGTCGTGCTGGAGCCGGTCGCCATTCGGCTGGACTTTTGGACGTGGTCCGAAGGCATGCCACCGCTGCAGAACTATTTGGCGTGGTTTGCGGTCGCATTTGTCTTGCTGACGGCGTTCCATTACCTGAAGTTCAATAAACAAAACAAAGTCGGAGTGGCTTTGTATTGCATACAATTCGTATTTTTCTTGAGTATCAACCTGTTTTTTTGATATGCAGATTGCCATCAACATACTCGTCTTCGTCGCCACCTTCTTTTTTATGGAGTTCATGGCTTGGTTCACGCACAAATATGTCATGCACGGCCTGCTTTGGATGTTGCACAAAGACCATCACCAGAAGGAGCCGGGATTTTTCGAAAAGAACGACGCTTTCTTTCTCATATTTGCGGTCCCTTCCTGGCTGTTGATTATGACCGGGATGATGGCCGGCAATGATATCCGGGTTTGGATTGGGGCCGGAATTCTCGTGTACGGGGTGTGCTATTTCCTGGTACACGACGTGTTCATTCACCAGCGGTTCAAATGGTTCCGCCGCACCGATAACATCTATTTCCGTGCAATCCGCAAGGCCCACAAAGTTCACCACAAGCATTTGGGCAAGGAGGAAAGTGAGTGTTTTGGCATGTTGGTTGTTCCGCTGCGTTACTTCCGGGAGGCCCGTAAGTCCATGAAATCGAAAACCAAGCGCCGTCAGCCCGCCCGCTGATCCGGTTTCGATAACGGTAAATCAATCTGAATCACGGTTCCGGGATCGGCTTTGCTGCCGAACCGGATCTCACCCGCAAGCTTCTCGACTGCCATGCGGACGATGTAAAGTCCGAGTCCGCTGCCGCCGGAAGCGTTGCTCCCCCGAAAAAACATCTCAAACGCTTGCTGGGCGTCTTCGTCTTTGATCCCCAAGCCATTGTCTTCAATGGTGAGTCGCAATTGGTCCCGCTCGATGTCGGCCTGAATCCGGCACCAGGGATTGCGCTCGGTTGAGCGGAACACGATGGAGTTGTCTAGCAAATTTTCAAAGATCGCCCGCATTAAATGGGGATCGGTCTCCCAAATCGCGCGGTTGGGCATTTCCATCCGAAAATCGACCTTGTCGGTCCCATGCTCCTGGCGCAGGTTGTGGATGACGTCCTGGAGCAAGATCCGCAGGTCCACGGCTTCGAAGTGGGCGCCGCCTCGGTTGAGTTCCATGCTCATGACCAGGTTGCGCTGGACCTTCTCCAATTGGCGAATCTTACTGCCCATCAGCGGAATAATTTCCTGGGCGCTGGCGTACTGTTCGGCGATCAGTTGGTGCAGGCCCTGGATGGAGGTAATGGTACCGCGCACTTCGTGCGAGGACCGGTAGACAAAGGTGTTCAGGGCTTCGTTTGAGCGTTCCAATTCTTGGCTGCGCTGGTCGACCAACTGCGCGAGGCGGCGGCTGTTTCGGCGGTGTACCCAGAAGGCGGCGAAAAATCCGAGCGCGGTCACCAGAAACACCAAAAAGCCCAGCAGGTAGATGTACGATGTGAGTCGGGTGCGTTCCAGGTCGCTGCTCGCTTCGATGGCGGCGGTCTCCAACTGGATCTGTTCGATGCGCTCGGCGGCTTTGATGCGGTTTTGGGCTTCGATATTGGTGATTTGGTTGCTGATGCTGAAATCACGCAAGGAGTCGCCGATTTCGACCGATTTTTTGAGGTAGTCGTAGGCGTCCCGGTAAATGCCAGCCTCCCGCGCAATTGCCGCCAACTGTTTGTAGGCGGCGGCCTGGTCTTCGAGTTCGGGGGCGCGCTCGGGCGAGACCACTGCCTGAAGGATTTGCCTCGCAATGCGGTTATTGCCCTGGGCGACCCTGGCTTCGGCAATCAAAATCATCGCGGCCGTACTGGCGCCGTCGAAATTGTGGGAATCGGCAATCGCAATTGATTGTTGGAGGTAGCTGATGCTCGCGGGATAATCCGCGCGGCGCAGTTCCATGATGCCGAGGTTGTAGTAGTTGTAGCAGAGCCATTGCCAATTGTTTTCGCTGCGGTTGATGCTGATGGCTTCGTTCAGGTAGGCTTCGGTTTCCTCGTACCGCTTTTGGGCGGTGAGGACCTTCGCGATGTTGTTCAGGTTACCGCCTACCCGCTTGGTATCGCCGATTTTTCGCCGGATGCCCAGGGAACGTTCGTAATAACTCCGTGCCCGGTCGTAATCTTTTTGGAGGTAATAGATGCTGCCCAGGGTATTCAGAGAATTGCCGTGCCACTTGTCGTCGCCGTACCGCTGGGCCAGGGCTTCGAGTTCGAGGGCGTATTCCAAGGCGGTGGGCATGTCCTCAATCTGCATGAAGATGAAGGCAGTGAGACCGAGGATCCGCAGTTCAAAGGTATCGTTGCCGATGTTTTGGGCGGTGGCCAGTGCTTCACGCGCGTGTTTGAGGGCGTCTTCGGGATCGCTGAAGCGCAAGGCGCGGCTGATGTCGTACAACAGAGTGAGCCGGGCGCTGCTGTCTTGGGTCTGGGCCAATACCGCACGCAGACTGTCGGTACTGGCCGCACGGGTCATACCGATGGTTGCTAGGAAAATGAAAATGGTGGCCGTGAGCCGAAACATTGTTGCGATTGTTGGTCTTCGCCAATCAATATACACCGCTTCCCCGGGAAGGACAATGAAAATTTCCCGGATACGCTCTCCGGTCACATTCCGGCCGCATGGTCGACCGGGAATCTGCCTGCGGTGACGCTGCCTTCGATGAAGGGAAGGTCATCTTCGTACGCAAATATTTTTGTGAGCTAAGAGGCTGTTTAAATTTAATCCTGTGATTTTGCTATGGCATCTTTTTCCGCCTCTCTTCAGCTATTTTCTCGCCCATAGCTTTGGCT
>JBCCQH010000075.1:0-37395 GCA_039024435.1 Bacteroidota bacterium | reverse complement strand
GGGAGGTCGTACACCCGATAGACCTTGTGGTTGCTTTCCCCAATCGCAAATCGGCGGCCCTTTATCCGGGTATGCCAACTGAGCCAGAAATTTTCGATCCGGACCCCCTGGCGTTTCCGGGGAGCCGCAAACTTAAATTGAGCCTTTGCCCGAAACTCATCGCCCACCCGCAAAAATTTGGTGGGTGCCTTTGCCGGGCTCCTCCCGTTGCTCCGCGCCCAAATCCGGACCGATCCGGGATCCTTTTTGGCTCGAAAAACCGCCTCCAGTTCCAGCCGCTCCCCGATTCGGTACAATCCGTAGGCGGTATCGGTCTTTTCGGATTGCCATTCTGGTGCATCAATGAAGGTGGAATCCCGGCTGTTGTAGAGCGTCACGTACTTGTCCTCCGGCCAGGTAGGGTGCCGGTAGGTCACCGACACGAGTTCCGGAATGGTATCCGGGTCTACAGGACTGCACCCAGCTCCGCCCAGCCAAATCACAGCCAGCCCGATCTGCAACACCGACGGCCGCATCCGCCGGCGCATCCCCCAAAAGATACCGCCGCCCAGCACCAGCAACAGCCCGATCCCCAGCAGTCCCCACTTCCCGAAAAACGCCGTGGCCCTCGCCACCGGCAATTCCCCGGGATCCCCTACCAGTTGCGCCCCCGCCCAGTAATAAGGGTGCGCATCCGGCCCGGTTGCCGCTTCGAGATAACCGCGTTTGGCCTGGCGCAGCGCATCCCCCCGGGACCGCCCCGCCGCCAATGCCTCGTAAAATCCCCCCATGATCTGCGCGGTCGACTGGTCGTCCATTTGCCACAGGCTCATCACCTGGCTTTTCGTTCCCGCATAAGCAAATCCCCGCGCCAGGTTCATGACCCCTTCTCCATCCTGCAGCTTGCCCAGTCCCGTCTCGCAGGCACTCAGCACCACCAAATCGGCGGCAAGCTGCAATCCGTACAGCTCCCACAAAAACAGGGTTTCTTCCTCGCCCCGGGAATCTCGGTGGGGAAACCGCAGGCGATTGTCCCGGGGATCTTCCGCATTGCCTTCCCCGTGCAGCGCCAGGTGCAAAATCCCCGGATCGCCCGCGTGGCGCAAGAACGCCGCCTTCGAAGCACTTTCCCCGTAGTAGAAATCGCCTTCCAGACTCCGGGCAATCGCCCGCAACTCCTCCCCCGATCCGGGCAGCGCGCCCAGGGTCGCCTCCCGGGCCGCCGCCAGGGGTCCCGTGGCGATTTTTCCCGGCGGGGACCAGGCAAAAGCCACGCAGGTACGCGGAGTCGCGCTCTCCTCTTCCGCCAATACCTGCCGCAAATGCGCCGCGGAAAAAGCGTAGCTCACCGGATGGGTTTGCAGCAAGTAGGCCAGGTCTTCGTAGGCAAAACCTTCCTCTGCCGGGGCTTCGGCGAGCAAAACTTCGAAGGGCAGGTAAGCCAGTGCCCGGTCCGGAATCACAATCAAGGGCACCCCGGGCGCTTGCGGACCGAGCAATTCCCGCCCGAGGGCGTAGCCCATCCGGGCAAATTCCCGGCCCCGCGCTTGCCAGTTGCCGGAAAAATTTGGGCGCCGCAGATGGGCGCACAGGGCTTCCACCTGCTCGACGATCTCTCCGGAAGCCGCATGGCGGATGAACTCCACCGAATCGGGATGGAGCACGAGGTGATAGAGGTCTTCCCGCACGAAGAAATAGCTGTGCAAAACCCGCGGCACCGCCAGCACGGTGGCGCGCAACTCGGCAAAGGTGAGCCGGCGGCGGTCGTAGCGGGCCCGGTGGTACCGGGGCCGCGTCGTTTTCAATCTCGCGGTGAAATCCGCGTGTTTCCGCATCAATTTACCCCGTTCGATGCGAGCGGCGGTCAGGGCAGCTTGGTCCCCCGCCTCTCCTTTGCTCAGTTCCCGCCGGACGATCCCGGCGGCTTCTGCCATTTGCGCCCGCAGTTCGTCTTCCAAGGCCCGCAAACTATCCGGAATTGCCACCACCTCCCGCGCCAGAGCCGTCTGCAATCCGTCCATCAATTGCTGGCTGCGGCTCTGCTCGGTAAACTGAAACGCCGCCTCCGCGTACTTTTCCTCGCCCGTATGCTGGAACAGATCGTAGCAAACTCCCACCGCAATCTCCAAAACATCCCGGGTCCGATCTGCGTAGAATTGCTGCCCCTCGGCACTCGCCAAACCGGTGCGCGTTTCCAGCATGTAGTCCGCCAAAAGCCGACAATTGGCAAACGCCAATTCGAGATCCCGCAAGTCCCCGGCTGCCTGAAACCGCCGCCAAAAAGCATCGGCTTTTAGCTCCAAAGCATCGGCCAGTAAATCCTCGGAGATCACCCCTTCGAGTTGCGGAAGCACACTCAGATCGGAATCAGTAAATCCCGGCAAACTGTGGTGCAGAGCCCGCTGAAAATGCACCAGTGCCGAATCATAGCGATCTGCCCGCAAGAAATGGTAGCCGATTTCCGTTTCGTTAAATCCGGTAACCTCACTTTTGCCCGGATAATTCGCCTGGCCAATCGCGAGGGCCCGATAGTGGCTCTGGAGCGCCCCCACCGAGTCATGGGCTCGCGTCTGAAACAAAGCCAGATTTGAGTAGATCCAGATAGTCTCCGGATTTCCTTCCCCATACAATGCATTGAGCCGCCGCCGGCTCTCTTCGAGATAAGCAATCCCCTCAGCATCCTGGCCCAGGTGGTAACTGGTCATCGCCAAATCATTGAGCAACAGCGCCATCCGCTTTTCTTCGTATTGGGGATCGGTTGCGAAGGCCTCGCGGGCCTTTTCGTAGTATGCCTGGGCCCGGGGATAATTTTTCAGCATAAAATACAGGCTGCCCAGGGAATGGTAGGCATTGCCGGTAAGCTGGTGGTGGGGTCCGAGTGCCTTTTCCCGGAGGGCCATCACCTCTTCCCTAAGGGCCAGTTCCTGGCCCCGATCCCCCCATTTTTCTTGGATTCTGGCCATTTGCAGCACCACCTTGCTGAGTTCCACCGGATCGTTGCGCCCGGCTTCCTCCCAGGCTTTTACCCCGCGCCACCATTGCTCGGCTTCCCGCAAGCTTCCGCCCCTTTGGGTCAGGGTATACCCTTTGGTTTGGTAAATTTGGCCCAGAAGGGTACTGTCGGTGCGCGCCTGCGCTTCGAGCAGCTCCGCCGCCAATTCCAGCTGGTACAGCGCCGAATCCCAAGCTTGCTTGACGTAAAAGTGAATGCCCAATAGCCGGCGGGTGTATGCCTCCGCACTGGGCAGGGCCAATTCCTGCTCCCGGCGAATCAGCGCGCGGAATGCCGCCTCGTCCTCCGCGGTGCGCTGCCCGAAAGGAATACAGGCCAGGGCCATCGTCTGGCAATGGAGCGATTGGGACCAGGCTTCCGCCTTTTCGTAGTCCGCTCGGGCGGCGAGGAAAAGCTCCCGGGCACGCGACCGCTGCCGGACGTGGTAGAGAGAATCCCCCCGCTGCCGCAATTCCGAAGCCCGCGTGGTATCCACCTGGGCATACCCCCACCGCGGCAGGAAAAGGCCCCCCAGCACCATTCCAAAAAACATCCCGTACCAAAAGCGCATTGTTATTTCGAATTGATTTCTTCCTTCAATATATCATTTCTGGCCCAAAAAATCTGAGGATTTACCGTTTCCTCCCCTGGCCAAAGGAATGGAGACGGTTTCACCCGGCGGTTGGGCTTTTCCGTTGCAAATCGATATTTTGTCGCACTATGGGAAACACTACTGCGCTCACCCCTCCCCGGATCCACTGGCAGCAAGTCACCGCTCTGATTGCGCTCGACGTAGCCATCATCATCTCCTGGATCGCTTACAACAAGTACCAGCCGGCTCTGCTGGAACAGTTCGATTTTACCGAATTTGCGGTACCACTGGCGATTTTGCAGGGGGCGATCCTGTTTGCGACTCCGCCCATCGCCGGGTTGCTGGCCGACCGCATGATCCAGCGGGGCGGCAATCGGCTCCCGGTCGTCACCGTCGGCATCAACTTCGTCTCGATGGTGTTCATGGTGGTCGCCCTGACCGTATTTGCCGATCCCGGCGGCGTGATCCGGCTGCTGTTCCCGGTCATGGTGGCGCTGTGGCTGATCGCAATGAATATTTTTCACAGCCCGGCCATCTCCGCGGTGGAAATGTTTGTCCCCGCGTCCCGCCTGCCCCAGGTGGTCGCCCTGTTTGCGGTCATCGCTGGGATGGCCGAGGCCCTGGAGCCGAGCATTGTTGATCTGATTGAGTTCTTTGGGGGGCCGCTGACCTTCGCGGTGGGGGGCGTCCTTGTGTTTACCAGTGGATGGTGGTTTGCCCGGAGCACCCGGAACTTGCAAGCCCTCGCCGAAGCGGAGGGCATCGACGACCACCGCGCCAGCTACCGCGTCGCCAAGTCGAATGTTGGCCGGGTGTTGTTGCTCGGGATCGTTTTTGGGGTTTTTACGATGTTTTTCTTCGAGGTATTTCCCGGCTGGGCCGAGGAAAAGCTGGCTTTGGTACAATCGGGCCGCATCTCGGGCAATGCCTTGACCTCAATCCTGATCGCTTTCGGCGCGGTCACGGCCTACCCGATGAGCTTTCTCGCCGAACGCTTGGGGTCCGAGCGCATGGCCATCCTGGCAACCGCCGCCGGCGGGCTGATTCTACTGGGCCTGTGGCAAATTGCCGGTGCGGCCAGTTGGGCCCTGTTCGTCCTGTTTCCCCTCACCTATGCTCTGAGTGCGGTGAGTTTTCTCCCCATCGCCTTTCTCAGTCTGGAAAGCCGCCACAAAGTCTTCGGGATCGGGCTGTTTTTCTCCGGAGTGGAACTGGCCCCCAGCGTGTGGGACGTATTTCAGGTGATTTAAGTGCCCACTGAGATCAGGGGCTCAGTCCTCGTCGTTGGGCACTTCATTGCCGTCCGCATCGAGCCGCATTTCGGTCTCTTCGCCGTCGGCTTCGAATTCCAGCTCGTAGTACAGGATGCCCCCTTTTTCGATGATGGAGATCTCTTCCGGCTCGACATCGCCCATTGCTTCCAGTTTGGCTTCAATCGCTTCCGGCAATTCGCGGTAGGAAATCTCGCGCTCTTTCTCGACGAGCTCACCGCCTTTGGTGTACTCGGCTTCCCAAGCTTCGTCCTCGAAGAAGTCGACTTCGAAATTCTTGCCGTCTTTTTCCCACTTCACGTTTTCCGCATTGGGGAAATCGGCGGCAAACTGATCGAGGACATTCTGGGGCACGGCGACCTCCTGAGCAAAGGAAAATTGCGCAACCAACAGTGCAGCAATCAGGGTAAAGAAGTACTTTTTCATATCGGTCTTGATTTCGGTTGCAAGGTACGAAACCAGCGAAAAAGTTTTGCCAATCACAGGGCAATCCCTGCCAATTTTGTCCCCCACCGGGCGATTGTCCTCCCCGTCCCGGCTGCGCCATCACCGCATTCCCTGACTCAGGAAGACTTGGTCCACTACCAGTAACCATTGCATGGCGCACGGTGAGATGGGAGAATTTACCCAAAAGCTTCATCTCCAGACGCTCCTCGGGCCCACAATCGCCGGATCACGGTTTAGAATGGTCCCTTTATTGCAAAATTAATATATATTTGCCAAATTGATATATATGAAAACTCCCGATCAATGTCCCCGTTGCCGCCACACCGGAATCGTCAAAGCTGGCCTCGCTCAAGGACGCCAGCGCTACAAGTGCAAATCCTGCAATTATCACTTTACCGTCAACAAGTTAGGCAAGGAAATCGACCCTTACTACACGACTAAATCTCTGCAACTCTACCTGGAAGGTCTGAGCTACCGGGAAATCGAACGCATCATCGGGGTCAGCCACGTGACCATCAGCAAGTGGGTGCGCCAGCACGGAATCAAACGCTACCTGCAAGGCTTTAACTACCGGCCTGATTATCGGATTTTGAGTGCCAATGAACTGGCCGATTATTTCGGAAATGCGGACAATTTGGGGGGGAAAGGGACATTGATCACCGAAATCGGGGACAAGTTTATGGTAATCCGCTGGGATCGTTTCCGCTGAAAAGTACCCTCGTAGACGACCATATATCTATAGTTGCGAGGTTATAACTATAGTATATTTACATTTCTCCCCCACTCTCTTCACCTTACATCCGCGGAAACACCCGCGCCGATCGGTTCCAGTTCTCCAATTATCAAATTCGAAAACCGCTATGAAACGCATTGCTACCGTGCTGGCGATCAGTATCGCCATGCTTTTACCGTCGGGTTGGATTTTGGGACAAGGCTCGGGCAACTATGGTTCGGGACTCAAATTAAAGTTGAATGAAAACGGGTCCAAGTATGCCCGATTCATCACCTGGCACCAAATGTGGTTGACCGTGCAGGATGATGCCAATGGCGATCTGTCGACTGTCCCGATGCTGCGCCGCTCCCGCATGCTCATGTTTGCCCAGATCTCGCCGCGCTTCCTGATCAACACCCACTTCGGGCTGAACAACCTCACCGCCGCCGGCCTCCACCCCACCGGTCAGTCCTCGCAGTCCCAGCTCTTCATGCACGACGCCTGGGCGGAATACACGGTCATCCCCAAAAAGCTCTACATCGGTGGGGGACTGCACTACTGGAATGGCATCTCCCGGCTCACCAGCCAGAGCACCCTGAACATGATGACCCTGGACGCGCCCCGGTTCAACTGGGCGACGCTGGGTCTCTCCGATCAATTTGCCCGTCACCTCGGCATTTACTTCAAAGGCCAGATCGGTCGCCTCGATTACCGGCTCTCGATCAATGAAGCGATGCAAACCACGCTGGACGACAACGTCTCGCTGGAAAATGTCCCCACCGTGTACCAAAACGACGGGGGCAAAGTCTACTCTGGTTACCTCAGCTACCAGTTCCTCGACAAGGAAGGCAACACCCTCCCCTACTATGTTGGGTCCTACCTGGGCACCAAGCGCGTATTTAACCTCGGGGCCGGCTTCAATTTCCACCCCGAGGGCACGACGAGTCTGCAAATCGATTCTTCCATTTCGCGGAATAACGTTCGCCTCCTGGCCGTGGACGCATTTTACGATCACCCCCTCGGCGAAAATGGCTCCGCCCTCACCGCCTACGCCGTCTGGTACAACTACGACTTCGGCCCCAACTACCTCCTCCAAGGCACCAGCGATGTCATCGGCACCGGCAACATCGTCTACGGCAGCCTGGGCTACCTGCTCCCAAATTTCAGCGAAAAAATCAAAATTCAGCCTTATCTTCAATATTCGCACCGCAGGCTAGAGGCCCAGCCGGAAGCTGCCTCCACCATCGGCATCGGTGCCAACGGTTTCCTCGATGGGCACAACTGCAAAGTGACCATCGAGTACCAAAATCGCCGCAATCCACTCGGCGTCCGTTCCGGTAGGTTGATCACCCAAGCAATGATATACTTATGAGCCACAAAACCAAGGTCGATTCCCCCCCGAAATTGACAAAAAACAATTCGAATATGATTTCTCCCGTCAAAGCAAAACAGTACTGGAAAAAGAACCTGCAACTGCTGGGCATCCTGCTCGTGATCTGGTTCACCGTTTCCTTCGGCTTCGGCATACTGCTCGCCGAACCACTGAATGCAATTCGCATCGGTGGATTCAAACTCGGCTTTTGGTTTGCCCAGCAAGGCGCCATCTACTCCTTTATCATTCTGGTATTTGTGTACATCGTCGGCATGAATCGCCTGGACAAAAAATTTGATGTCGACGAAGAATAACGGCACCGCAAACGCTCAATCTGAAAAATTATGGATGTCCAAACATTAACGTATATCATCGTCGGGATCACCTTTGCGCTGTACATCGCGATTGCGATTTGGAGCCGGGCGGGCTCGGCAAAGGACTTCTACGTCGCCGGTGGTGGCGTCACTCCCCTCGCCAATGGCATGGCCACCGCCGCGGACTGGATGTCGGCCGCGTCCTTCATCTCCATGGCCGGCCTGATCTCCTTTTCGGGCTACGACGGCTCGGTGTACCTCATGGGCTGGACGGGGGGTTACGTGCTCCTGGCCCTGCTCCTCGCACCTTATCTGCGCAAATTCGGAAAGTTTACCGTACCCGATTTTGTGGGGGACCGCTACTATTCCCAGACCGCCCGGACCGTAGCCGTCATTGCGGCCATTTTCATCTCCTTCACCTATGTTGCCGGGCAAATGCGGGGCGTTGGCGTGGTCTTCTCCCGCTTCCTGGAGGTGGATGTCACCACGGGCATCATTATTGGAATGGCCATCGTATTCTTTTACGCGGTACTCGGGGGAATGAAGGGCATCACCTACACCCAGGTCGCGCAGTTTTGCGTGCTGATCTTTGCCTTCATGGTTCCGGCCATCTTTATCTCCCTGCTGATGACCAACAATCCCATTCCCCAACTTGGATTTGGCGATACTATGGCCGACGGGACCTACTTGCTGGACAAGCTGGACGGACTGCACACGGAGTTGGGCTTTGCGGCCTACACTGACGGGTCCAAACCCATGATCGATGTCTTCTTCATCACCGCCGCGCTCATGGTCGGCACCGCCGGCCTGCCCCACGTCATCGTGCGCTTCTTTACTGTCCCGCGCGTCCGCGACGCCCGTAAATCGGCCGGATACGCGCTGCTTTTCATCGCCATTCTCTACACGACCGCTCCCGCGGTAGCCGCCTTTGCCCGCACCAATCTGATCACCACGGTCCAAAATACCCCCTACTCGGAGATGCCCGCTTGGTTTTCCAACTGGGAGGACACCGGCCTGATCAAGTACGAAGACAAGAACGCGGACGGCCGCATTCAGTACGCCGCCTCCAGCGAAGTCAACGAACTGACCATCGACCGGGACATCATGGTCCTCGCCAATCCGGAAATCGCCAATCTTCCCAACTGGGTAGTGGCCCTCGTTGCGGCGGGCGGTCTAGCGGCCGCACTTTCCACCGCCGCTGGTCTACTCCTGGTCATTTCGACCTCGGTCGCCCACGACCTATTTAAGAAGCAGTTGCGTCCGGATATGACCGATAAGCAGGAACTGCGGATTGCCCGTATCGCCGCGGCGGTGGCCGTCATTGTCGCCGGAATCCTGGGCATCTACCCGCCGGGATTTGTCGCCGAAGTGGTCGCCTTTGCCTTCGGATTGGCCGCTTCCAGCTTCTTCCCGGCCATTGTAATGGGAATTTTTGACAAGCGGATGAACCGCCAGGGTGCGGTTACCGGAATGATTGTCGGACTGGCATTTACCACCCTCTACATCGTCTTTTTCCGCTTCTTGTTCCCCCAGTACGACAACTCCGAATACTGGCTGTTTGGCATCTCGCCGGCCGGGATCGGCACGCTGGGGATGGTACTCAACTTTGTGGTGTCCTACGTCATCTCACGCCGGACTCCACCGCCGCCCCTCGATGTGCGCAACCTGGTCGAAGACATCCGCGTGCCCCGCGGTGCCGGAGAAGCCCACGTGCACTGACGTTGCTTGCGAGACGAGCGCTGGGGTGGAAGCTGCTGAAACCCCGCGCTGGTCTCGCACTTTTCAACTTTCTTGTCACCTTGACACCTTTTGCGCGCCTGACTTTTTCCCTGGAATGCTTAACTTATTTATCTATTGAAATGAAAACCGTGCTTTCTCCCCGTCAATCCGCCATATTCACCGTACTGTACCTCCTGGGCACGCTGCTGGGCCGCTTCTTTTTGGAACCCGCATTGGGAGGTGCGGCCTGGGTATCTCTCGCCTTGGGGGCGTTCTGCCTTGTCTTTCTCTGGGCGTTGAAACGCGTGCGGTTCCTCAACTTTGATCTGATGCTGGGCGGGCCGAAACGACCCCAAAAAGAATCCGCCTCGGCATGAAAGATTCCCTAGGGAAAAAGCTGTTGTTTACGGCCTTTGTATTCATGCTGCCGTTCAGCTATCCGCTGATCGGGCTGTTTGATGGGGCCGAAAACACCAGCTATCCGTTCGGATTTTTTGCTTTCTTCGCCATTTGGGCAGTCTTGGTCATCGCCCTCCGCGTCGCCGTGACCCGCAAAGATCCAGATGAGCATGAGTGAAGCCTGGGTCATAACCGCGGCCTGTGCCTACCTGTTGTTCCTCTTTGGGATCGCCTGGTGGGGCGACCGCCAAGGCCGCCTCGGAAAACGCTGGGTCAACAATCCCTGGATCTACAGCCTGTCCCTCGCGGTGTACTGCACCGCCTGGACTTTCTTTGGGAGTGTGGGCGAAGCCTCACACAGTGGCATGGGGTTCCTGGCGATTTACATCGGGCCCAGCCTCGCCATCCCGATTGCCTGGATCATCTGGCGGCGGATCATCCGCATCTGCCGGGCGCAAGGGATCTCCTCTTTTGCCGAATTTCTCTCCGAGCGCTACGGGCGCAGCAGCCGCGTGGGGGTCTTGGTGACACTCTTCATGGTGATGGGCGTAATCCCCTACATTTCGATCCAGCACAAGGCGATCTCCGAAAGCTTTGAGGTGCTGACACAATGGAACAGTGGGGATTTCGGCCGCCCGGACAATATCTTCACCGACAGTGCCTTTTACTTCGCTTTGCTGCTGACGCTGTTTACCTTGGTCTTTGGTACCCGCCGCCTCGAATCAACCGACCGCAATGTCGGACTGGTCATCGCCATCGCCAGCGAGTCCATCGTGAAGTTGCTGGCGTTTTTGTTGGTGGGGGGCTTCGTGGCCTTTGTCTCCTTCGACGGACTCGGCGACATCTTTCGCCAGGCCATGGCCGATCCGGAATTGGAGCGCTTACTGCACGTGGACCAAGGTCCGGGCTACCAAAACTGGCTTTTCCTCGTGCTGCTCTCGATGGGCGCTTTTCTGTTTTTGCCCCGGCAGTTTCAAGTGGGAGTCATCGAAAACAGTCACCCCGCCCATTTGAAAAAGGCGATGTGGATTTTTCCCCTGTACCTGCTGTTGATCAATTTCTTTGTCTTGCCGCTAGCGATTGGGGGAAACCTGCGCTTTCCCGGAGGTGAAATTGCCGGGGATACCTACATGATGGCCATCCCCCTGCAAGATGGGGCACCCGGTGTGGCCTTGCTCGCTTTTCTCGGCGGATTTGCCGCTTCCACCGGGATGATCATCGTATCGGCGATCGCCCTAGGATTGGCCCTCAGCAACAATATCTTTATGCCGCTCACCGTGCGCTCCAGACCGTTTCTAGGGCGGTCTGGCGGTTTGGGTGACTTGGCAAAATACTCGCGGCGGATCAGCATCGCGGTGATCATCCTGCTCGGCTACCTGTTTTACCGACTGGTGGCCGCGCCCTACTCTTTGGTGTTCATCGGGCAAATCTCTTTTGTGGCGGTCGCCCAATTTGCACCGGCCACCATCGGGGCGGTGCTTTGGAAAAAAGGCAATCGCGTCGGGGCGGTTGCGGGCCTCATCGCCGGATTTGGGATCTGGAGCTACACCCTGATCCTGCCGACCCTGACCGAAACCGGACTGGTGCCGGAAAGTTTCGTGGCGGACGGACCGTTTGGGATTGCAGCCCTGCGCCCAACGGCTCTGTTCGGAATGCAGAGCTTTGACTTCATTGCCCACGGTACATTTTGGAGCTTGCTTTTTAATGTTGCCCTCTACATCGGCCTCTCCTACTCCCGGCAGCAGGGCTCGGTAGAGCGCAACCAAGCGGAAGTCTTCGTGGACATTTTTGAGTACGGGGACTTCTACGAATCGTCGATCGCACGGCGGGGAATCGCCCGGATCGTAGACATCCGGAGTCTGCTGCTGAAATTTCACTCTGAACCCTACGTGGACCGGGCGCTCGACGTTTTTGGCCGCAAGTACGACATCAATTGGGAGCAATACCGGGAAGCAGACGCCCGCTTGATCAACTTCACCGAGCGACTGCTGACGGGAATCGTCGGGGCGACTTCCGCCCGGGTGCTGGTGGCGCGCGTAGCCCAAGAGGAAAAGGTATCCATGGAGGATGTTTTTTCCATTCTCAAGGAATCTCAGGCCCTGATTGCATCGAACCGGGAGCTGCAACAAACTTCTGAAGAGTTGCGGCGAACCTCGGAAGCCCTGCAATCCGCCAATGAGCAATTGAAACAGCAGGATTTCATCAAGGATGAGTTCCTCTACACGGTGACGCACGAACTGCGCACGCCGCTGACTTCCATCCTTGCCCTTTCGGAGTTGCTCATGGACCACGAAGAAATGGAAGAACCGGACCGCACCCGCTTTCTGACCACCATTATGGAGGAAAGTGAGCGCATGGGCCGGTTGATCAATCAGGTCCTGGACCTGGAAAAGTATGAATCGGGCAAGCAAAAGTTGGATATGAGTCAGGTCGACCTCGTGGGACTGGTCGAGGCCAGTGTCTTTGAGATTCGGCCCCAAGCCGCGGCGGCCGGCATTGAAGTGATCGTGGACATGCAGCGGTCCGCCCCCCCGGTAAACGGAGATCCCGACCGACTGCGCCAGGTATTGCTCAACCTGCTGGGCAATGCCGTAAAATTTGCCGCTCAACCGGAAGGCCGCATCGAGGTGTCGCTCTACTTTATCGACGGCGCGATCAAGGTCAACGTCGTCGACAACGGTGACGGAATCCCGGAAAATGAGCTGGAATCGATCTTTGATAAGTTTTACCAGGTCCGAAGTGGAGCCCGCCAGCGCAAGTCCGGAAGTGGACTCGGGCTGGCCATCAGCAAGCAGATTGTTGAGCTGCACCACGGCGAAATGTGGGCGGAGAGCGAGTTGGGAAAAGGAGCAAAATTTTCGTTTCTTATTCCAGTATACCAACGCATACCGCTGCTGCATGAAAAAAAACCGGAAAGTGCTGATCGTAGATGATGAACCCAATATCGTCATGACGCTGGATTATTTATTTCGGCGCCAAGGCTACGCGGTCTTCCTCGCCCGCGATGGCGCAGAAGCAATCGGATTGCTTGAAGAAGAGGTACCGGACCTGATTATGCTGGACATTATGATGCCCAAAGTCGACGGCTACGAGGTCTGCCGCCACGTGCGCGCAACCGAGCGATTGGCCCACGCCAAAGTCGTATTCATGTCGGCCAAGGGCAGAGAAGCCGATATTCAAAAAGGGCTTTCCCTCGGAGCGAATCTGTACATTCGCAAGCCCTTCTCGACCCGGGAATTGATGAAGAAGGTGAAAGCCTTGTTCGACCCGGCGGCTTGATGGACCGCGTTTTTCATTCGCATGCAAAAAAATAATCTCTGAAAATTATGGACTTACGGATCAAATCATTCGAAGACTACCAGGATGCGTACCAGCGCAGTGTGGAACAGCCCGAAGCTTTTTGGGGCGACATTGCCGAGCAATTCCGTTGGCAGAAAAAATGGGATTCAATCCTGGAATGGAACTTCCGGGAACCCAATGTCAAATGGTTTTCCGGGGCCAAACTGAACATCACCGAGAACTGCCTGGACCGCCACCTCGCAACCCGCGGGGACCAAGTCGCCCTCATCTGGGAGCCCAATGATCCGAACGACAAATTCCGGCGCTTTACCTACAAGCAGTTGCACGCGGAGGTATGCCGCTTCGCCAATGTTCTCAAGCGCAACGGTGCGAAGAAGGGCGACCGCATCTGCCTCTACATGCCGATGATTCCGGAACTGGCCTTTGCTACGCTGGCCTGCGCCCGCATCGGGGCGATTCACTCGGTTGTCTTTGCCGGATTTTCCGCCAAGGCCCTCGCCGACCGCATCCAGGACGCCACCTGCAATATCGTGGTCACCGCCGACGGCATTGCCCGGGGCACCAAGCAAATCCCGGCCAAGCGCGTCGTCAACGAAGCCCTGGAGTCCTGCCCTTCCGTGGAAAAGGTGATCGTCGCTCAACACCTCGGCTGGGAATTGGACATGAAATCGGGCCGCGATGTCTTTCTGCACGATGAACTGAGCCACGTCGGGGACGATTGTCCCGCCGAAGAAATGGACGCCGAAGACATGCTCTTCATCCTCTATACGTCCGGATCGACGGGCAAACCCAAAGGCGTCGTCCATACCTGCGGCGGTTACATGGTGTATACGGCTTTCTCCTTTGCCAATGTCTTCCAGTACGAGCCGGGTGACATCTACTGGTGTACCGCGGACATCGGGTGGATCACCGGCCACAGCTACATTCTGTACGGTCCGCTGGCGGTAGGCGCTACGACGATGATGTTCGAAGGGGTGCCGACCTGGCCGGATCCGGGACGTTTCTGGCAGGTGGTCGATAAGCACGGAGTAAATCAGTTCTACACCGCACCGACCGCCATTCGGGCCCTGATGGCCTACCCCCTGGATCATGTCCTGAGTTACAGCCTGGATTCGCTGAAGGTACTGGGTACGGTCGGCGAACCGATCAATGTCGAGGCCTGGAATTGGTACAATATCCACATCGGAAAGGAAAATTGCCCGATTGTGGATACCTGGTGGCAGACAGAAACCGGGGGCATCATGTTGTCGGCATTGGGCAATCTGAGTCCAAACCGGCCCTGCTATGCTGGCCTGCCATTGCCGGGTATCCAGCCGGTGCTGTTGGATCCAGACGGCAACGAAATCACAGAAAGTGACCGCGAGGGCCTACTTTGCGTAAAATTTCCCTGGCCCTCAATGCTGCGCACGACCTACGGCGATCACGAGCGCTGCCGAAACACCTACTTTGCGGCCTTTGCCGACCACTACTTCACGGGCGATGGGGCGAAGCGCAACGCAGACGGGCTGTACCGCGTGATCGGCCGGGTGGACGATGTGATCAACGTTTCCGGCCACCGCCTCGGCACTGCGGAAATCGAGAACGCCATCAACATGAACAAAAACGTAGTTGAGTCGGCGGTAGTGGGCTACCCCCACCCGATCAAGGGCCAGTCGGTCTACGCCTACGTGATTGTACGTGACAATGAAAAAGACGCCGAGGTCCTGCGCGGTGAGATCGTGGAGACGGTGGTGGAAGAGATCGGGAAGATCGCCAAACCGGAAAAAATCCAGTTTGTAAGTGGGCTGCCCAAAACCCGCAGCGGCAAAATTATGCGCCGGATTTTGCGCAAGGTTGCCGAAGGCACCGCCGATAACCTCGGCGATACCTCGACCCTGCTCGACCCGACGGTGGTAGAGGAAATCAAGACCGGAGCCTTGGTCTGAACTGACCTACTGTAGAAAAAAGCACGGCTTGCGGGCCGTGCTTTTTTTGTGGTTAGCGGGCCGCCCGCCGCGCGATGAGGATTTTCCGGCCCAACCATTGCTGGGGCAAAATGGCCGGGCGCCCCACTTCGTTTCCCTTCCGCGCCGCAATTTTTCGTACCTTACCTCACTCGCTACTACGGAATTCATGGAAACGCACACGACGGGCAACCACAACACACCGGATTTTCCTGTGGAAAATCTTCTGGGTTTGCTGCGTTCTTACCGCTCGGAAAATATCGGTCTGGCACTGGAATTGATGCTGGGCAATGGCGTTCCGCAGGCCGCATTGACCGATTTGCTGGCCTTGAGCAAGTTCCATTCTCAGCACGCGACCCGCAATCGGGCCCAGCGCATGTTTACCGAGCATGCCCCCCGCCGCCTCGCCAAAGAAATCGAAGAAGAGCCCGATCCGCGCGACTATCCCCGGGATGAATTGCTCGCCTGGTACCGCCGGATGCGCCGCAAACACTCGCTGGATGGTGTAGTCCTGGCAAAGTACATGTACCATTTCCGGAATCTGGGCCTGGACTTCTTACTTCAGTATGGTCTGCAAGATCCGGGCGAATTCACCGCCCGCTTTGTCCGCAATGGCCGGCTCGACCTCTCCCACCGGGAATTGGAAGAAGCTCCGGACAATCTGCAAAATCTGGAGGAAGTCACGGAACTGGACCTCAGCGGCAACCGCTTGGAAGCGCTGGGATATACGGTCGCCCGGATGCCCAGACTGGAGAGTCTGGTGCTTTCGCGGAACCAGATTTCGCGGATATTGCCGATGATCGGCCGGCTGCAATTCTTGCGGCGCCTTATCCTCAACGAAAACCAGATCGAACAGCTGTCGCCGGGGATTTCCCGCCTGTACAACTTGCGCGAACTGGACCTGAGCGACAATCAACTGGCGGAACTGCCGGACTATATCACCGAACTGGATCACCTGGAGCAATTTTCCGCGGCCCGCAACCGCCTCCGCCAGCTCCCCGAAGGCATCGCCGAATGGCAGCACTTACAAGAACTGAGGCTCGACCAAAACCAGCTCGCTTATCTGCCGGAGGAAATCGGTCAACTGCCGCGCCTGCGGGTCCTGCGCCTACCGAGCAACCCGGTGGTGGAATTGCCGGAAGAAATCGGGAATTTAGGTGAGTTGGAGGAGTTGGGACTGAAGGATACCCAGCTTGAGGGGTTGCCGTCCCGCATCGGGGAACTGTCCCGGCTGCACACGCTTGACCTTTACAATTGCCAATTGAAGGAAGTACCGGACGCGCTCGGCAAGCTGCAAGCGCTGCGCCATTTGCGGCTGGGACGCAATCGGATGACGGGTATCGCCGCGGGATTGTTTGATTTAGCGCAATTGGAGTTGCTGGACCTGAGCGAAAACTACCTGCGGACACTCGATCCGGGCATTGGGCGCATGGGGCGGCTCAACCGCCTGCAACTGTCCGGCAACGCACTGCGCACCCTGCCGGAAAGCCTCACCAAACTCGCGCGCCTAGGTTTTCTCGATGCCTCCCGCAATGAGTTGATCGAACTGCCCATCACCCTGGGAGAAATGGGCGAACTCAAAGATCTCTTTCTCTCCGGCAACCAATTGGAACACTTACCGGAAAGCCTGGCCCGCTTGCACCGCCTGAAGTGGCTGGACCTTGCACACAACCGCTTTCGGGCCTTTCCGGAACTGGTAGCGGAATTACGGGGCCTGGAAAAGCTGTTGCTCCACGGCAATCCCATTCACGAAATTCCTTCCGCCCTGCAAAAGCTGCAAAACCTCCGAGAATTGTCGATTGGTCCGCTTTACAGCGATGCGCGGGAAGGATTGTTGGACATTTTGCGCAACATGCCGCAGGTCCGTCAGTTAAACCTTTACTCAAAACGTGGGTTAAGTGACGGTCAAATCTCCGCGATCAAAACCGCACTGCCTGGAGTGCAGATCGAGGTCCACCAACCGCGGAGCACCAACGGAAAAACTTAGAACGCCTACATGCAGGACGAACAGAAGGAACTGGAGGGGAATTTACTGCTGCTGCTGCGCTCCGAGCAGGAAAAGGACCTGCAACTGGGGTTGCACCTCGCGGCCAATTCCGGCATCGCCATGTCCGACCTCACCGATCTGGTGGCCTTTGCATTGTTTCACCACAAACCGGACTTTCGGGAGCTGGGTGAACGGGCCCTTGCTGTCCACGCCACCCGCCATGAACGGGAATTCCTGGCCCAGCATTGGCAGTCCACCCACCGCCAGGGAGAGCCGAAACCCTTCTTTGCCGCCGTGGGCAAGCTGGGAAAATTGCCCCGGATCCAGGCCGAACTGTTGTACCGGCTGGCGGTGCGCTACACCTACCGGTTCCCGGAAAATATCTCCCACCGTGTGCCTTCAGCGTTTCTGGAATCGGCTGAATCGAAGATCACGCCTTACGGGACGCTCAACCTCAACCGGCACGCTATTCCGGTGCTTCCGCCGGAAATTGCCCACTCGGAAAAGCTCGCCGTTTTGGAGAGCCTTTCCTTGGAAAACTGTGGGCTGCGACGCATTCCGCCGGAAATCGGCGCCCTCAAGCGGCTGACCTACCTCAGTCTCAAGGACAATCAACTGACTGATCTGCCGGATGAGTTGGGACAATTGTCCGCCTTGCGGGTGCTCGAATGGACCGGCAACCGGATTCGGCACCTTCCCGACTGCCTGATTGAACTGACCCAAGTCAAGCGTCTACGGCTCTACATCGCGGCGGAATTTGATTTTCGGGGACTCGAAGCTTGCCGGCATTTCCGAGAACTGGACCTGCGTTTCGGGAAGGGAGCGGGGCCATTTCCCCAAGAAATGTTGCGCCTGGAACAGATTGAGGAGCTTGCGGCCTACGCCCGGTTGTGGGAGCACCATTTTCCCGACGGCATCGAAGGCTGGTCCCACCTCAAGCGGCTCGACCTGACCTTTCACCCCGAGCATCCCTTTCCCCGGTTTGTGCGGCAACTGGAGCGACTGCAAACCCTGAAGTTGAGCATGGTGCCACACTGGGTAGATGAACTCGAGGTCCGGCCGCAAAATGAACTTAGGGAACTCGCCCTCAAGTACAGCCGGTGGCGGGAATGGCCGGAAAGCTGGTGCAATTTCCCGGCCTTGGAGAAACTCGAAGTGACCGCACACAAGCTGCTGACAGCGCTGCCGGAGGCATTTGCCCGCCTGCAACAACTGCGTCACCTGAGCTTCACCATGGTCGGTCTGGAAGCATTTCCCGGGGCCATCCTGGACCTGCCCCACCTGGAAACGCTGGTCCTCAAAGGTACCCAAATCACCGCGTTGCCGGAAGATTTGGATCGCCTCACCCAACTGCGGCACCTGCACCTGGCCGGCAGCGAAATTCGCCACCTCCCGGACAGCATTCGCCAGCTCAAACACCTGGAGCACCTGGAACTGCACAACCTGAAATTGAACTGGAACGAGATCAAAACGCTCATCGCCGACCTGCCGAATACGAAAGTCGAGTGGACTTGACCAAATCCGCCGGCCTGGTCCACTGACGGGGCGGGGCTACTGGCGAATGAACCGCGTGCGGTAGCGCTGGCGGTCCAGTTGAAGTTCCAGCACGTACATTCCCCCCGGTAAATCACTCAGGTCCAAAGCGTCGGGCAGGTCTCCTTGTTGGGCAAAGACCACCTTTCCCGCCAAATCAAGCACCCAGATTGTTCCGCGTTTTTCGGCATTCGCTGGCCATTGCACACGCACCGGGCCGGCGCTGGGATTGGGATTGGGATAGAGGCGCAACGCTGCTGGAGGGGCTACTTCCCCCAAATCGGTCGCCAGGCCGGTCGTAAAGGTCCAGGTTACACAGTCGTTGATTCCGGCAAAATCGTTGAAACTGCGGTCCCGAAAGGCTCCGGCATCGATTTGTACACAGTACGTGGTCAAGGGGTCCAGGGTATCGATGTCCACGTGGATCCGATTGGTGCAGTACGGGTCCACCCGGGCCGGATCAGTGAAGCCGATGGTCTGAAAGATGGAATTGTCACTGGTGCGGCGGAGGGTCAAGCTATCGTTGAAGCTGAAAATATTTTCATCCACTTCGAGGTCCAGGTCAATGTCCCGGGGTACACCGGTCGCTTGGGTGGCCGGAAAAGTACTGAGTAGAACCGGCGCGGTCGTTTCGTCCAACTCTCCCACCCAGTCAAAGGTATCGTTCAACTTTGCGATTGCGTAGCCAGTGGTGTGGGCATCGATCTCGGAATCGCGGAAAAAGTCATCGATGAGGTCGTACAACCAATAGCGCTTGGTCTCCCAATAGGGCGAATGCGAGGTCCGATTGATTTGGACGAGGATTTTGTTGGTCGAGCCGAGGTCGTTAAAGGCCGCCTGGGCGCCGATGAGGGGGGCAATGGGATCGTGCTCGCCGGCTAGGAAGAGCAAGGGCTTGGTGATGGCATTCATCGTATCCTCGGTCAAGCCGTACAGTTCCACCGAGGGATAGCGCGAAACGCCAGTTCCCCAGTTGGCGCCCCGGGAATCGATGCGCTGCAGTGTCTTCCAGATCGTGTCCACCAGCGCGGTATCGAGCTGGTCAAAGCATTCGGCGCCATTGGCCCAGGCCTCGATCTGGCCGCGCTGAAAGCTTCCGATGGGGCTGCCGGCGCTGGGCAGTTGTGCGGGGGGATCGGCGGGACCGTAGCCAAATAGGGCGCTCATGCCGTGGACGGTGACCTTGCTGACCTTATTCGGGTAGCGGGAGGTGTAGAGCAACACCCGCGGGGCCCCCAGGGAATGGCCCAGGAGGTGCAACTCGGCGATGTTCCGCCGCGCCAGGATGTAGTCGACTACCGCGTCGATGTCGTCCATCTCGGAATCGGTCGTGGTCAGGATGGAACTGTAATTCGGCGGGCAGTTGATACCGAGGCCGAGCTGGCTCAGGCCGCTCAAGTTACAGGAGTCGTTCATCGGGGCGGGGCGGGTGGAATAGCCATACCCGGTCAGATCCATCGTGAAGACATCGTAGCCGCGTTCAGCCAGGCGTTCCATCCAGGAATAGTCCTGGTAGTCCAGATCGTATACCACTTCGGAGGGCGCGGAAAATCCGTGAATCATGAGGACGACCTTGTCCTCGTAACTGGCCGCGAGATTGTTGAGAAGGGTATCGGGGCCCTTTTCCCGGACAAATAGCTGCACGGTACTGCCCGCAAAGTTGGGCATGACCGTGACGTTTGGGATCAGGGTATCGTGCTGCACGATTTGGGCGGGCAACCGGTAAATGCTGCCCAGCCCAAGAAGCAAGAGGAAAAACGGGGTCAATCTACATTTTTGCATGATTTCAGTGGTTGGTGGCAAATGCAAAAGGTGATAGCGAGATCAACCAGGGATCCGCAAGATACAAGAACTGGGCCACACCGCCATGCGGATCTTGAATTGGGGGGACGCCCAGCTGGATCCAGGGATCAAGCACCGAGTCGATAAAAACCGTATCTTTAGTGAGAAGCGCAATTGGTTTTTTTGTTTGATCGAAATCCAGCCAAGACGATTATGGACAACGTCCTTTACAAAGAGATTGAAACCGAGGATCCCAACATAAAGATTGGGATATTGATCTATCAGGGTTCCGGCGACCCGGTCATGAACCTAAACGCCGCGGTTCGCCGGTACGTCCGAAATGAAAACTACCAGGAATTCATTGATGCCAATATGGACAATCCTTGGGTTCGGGTCATCATCAAAGGTGTCAACGATATGAGTAGCACCGAGTTTGATCCAGTGGCGCACCGCCTATGATCGAACACAAAAAGCTATTGCAGTCCATTTCTTACTGGTTAAGCTACCAGGAAAAAATTGGACGCAGTTTCATGATCACTGAGGCATCGCTGAGGTATCCGGTTGCCGATTACCTGAGCAGTACTGCTTTGCCGCTCGATGCAATCAAATTGGAATATCCTCACCCGTATCTCCAGCAGCGAAGAATTGACCTCGTTACCCTTCGTCCTGTCGACAAAGGCCACACCATTACTGCGGCGATGGAGTTTAAAGTCGTGAAAGACACCACGAAGTCAACGGCCGAGAAAAAGCGCATTTTCAATGACCTCGTGCGCCTCCACGTTTTGGCACAGGCAGCGCTGGCCCTGCCTTATTTTGTCGTTGCCGGCAAGTTTGATCAATTCATTTACAATTTTCGCAGTACGCTCAAAACCAATAAGTTAGGTGGCTACCACCGCTTGCCCGATCCATCGGGCTTTTTCACCGAGTGGTTTTCTTTTTCTCCCCGGGGAACCCGGACATTTGCCGTTGGAACGCAGAACGACGCGGTCTATCGGCCAATCTACGATGCATTTTGGCAGGATTACCGGGAGCGGGACATCCCGGCCCATCTTCCCGGCGAAATATCCACCGAGTGCATCGCAATCTCTCCCCTTTCCCGCGATTTTCCGCTTCCCTACGTGGGCGGAATCTGGAAAATCAATTGATCGCAGCGCACCACCCGGCGCCGATGCCCCTTGCCCGATTCTCCACCACCCCGTCACGGCGTTGCTCCTCTACCCGCTGTAAGACTGCCGACGCAGCTTTTCGAGAATGGTTTGCCAGAGGTGTTCGTAAGGGATGATTTCCAAGGTGGCGAGGCTCCCGTGCTTGTAGTCAAAGCGCGAGGTCTGCAGCTTGTGGTAATATTTTTCCGATGTCTTACGGGTGCGCTCGTAGTTGAAGTCCTTTTTCTCCATGAGAAGTACCATCTTCAGGAAGCAATTGCTGCGGAAGTTTTCGTCCTGCTTGAGGTAGCGGCTCGCGTAGACCTTGAGGGCCTCGGCCCGCTGAATGATCCCGTCAAAATCGCCCCGGTCCAGCAGAAACAACACCTGCAACACCAGAATTGCAATGTTCAGGCCCCGCTTGTCCCGGGAGAAAATCGGCACCTCATTCATGAATTTCCAGACTTTGAACTTCTGGGTAAACTGCCCGTTGTCGGATTGCAGGACGTCCTGCATCATGTAGGTGAGGAAGGCCTCAAAAATCTTCCACTTCTCTTTGCGGACCTGGTTCATCATCTCAAAACGCGGGTGCTCGGTGACCTTCTTGTACACCTCGGCGGCCTTGTCGTAGTTGCCCGTGTGCATGCACAGGAGGAAGTAGTATTCCAGGAACAACATCCAGTTCAGGGATCCCTCCGGATAGTAATTGAGGCTGCGATTGGCGAGCGATTTGCCCTTTTCGTATTCGCCCAGGTGCAAAAGCGCGGCCATCTTGTAAAACGCAAATTCACCGAAGCGGATCTGCTGGACAAAATCGGCGTGCTCTTTGAGAAACGCTTCTCCCTCCTCGGCGGCGGCCAGCACTTCGCGGTAATGGGTAGCGATCTGGTGGGCCATGATCCGGAGACGGAAGTACTGCAATTCGAGGTTGAAGGAACTCAAGTTGCTCCGCAGTTCCTCGATCTCCTGCAGATGGGCAAAGGCGGTCTGGCTCAGTTGGGGGATGTTGGCGGAGGAGCGGGCAAAAGGCAGCGTAATCTCCTGGTAGTAGCCCTCCGCGAGGTCTTCGGCCGCGAGAATGCGTTGCAATTCCTTAAAACGTTCATTGTATTGCCGGTACAGCGCCTCCTGCCCGTTGAGGGACGCGCCGTAGCGCAGATGGCGCAAACAGTCGATGGCAATCGCCGTCAATCCATACTTCTCCGCCTCGTTGTAAGTCGACCTCAGCATGGACGTGGCGGTATAGCGGGCATTTCCCTGGAGCAGAAACTTCGCCGCTACCAGATTGCGGTTGCACTTGTACAGCGCCGCCTCGTAACGCGTGGTCGTCTGGTCGAGGAAAAACAAGGTGTTGATCAAGCGGGCACGCACCCGTGACTTGAGCATCAAGTACTTTTTGTCGGTGGGATCGGTGCCGCACAGGTCGCGCGCCGCCTCCTCATCGGTGGTGTATTTTTGCTCTTTGATCCCGCGGTAGAACCGGTAGTACAAACTGCTGCGATTGGTGCCACCACCCGCCTCATTAAATACTTCAATCCTTCGAAGCCGTTTACGACCTACCACACGCACTATTTCCTGCAGTTTTTTCATATACCCCAATAAATTAACTCCGAAGTTAAAGATAACAAATTCCCGGGTAGTTAAGTAAGAAAACCCATTTTTGTGAGATCACGTGCAAGCAATCCCCAACCGTTTGCACTCCATTAACCACCTGCGTTTTACGCTGTTACTCAGCCTTGTAAACTGTTCCCTGTCCCCTGGACGACGAGCGGTAACATTGTGCTGTACATCAAAAATGGATCAAATCATGGATTTAGTATTAGCTATTTTACTGTTTCTGAACATCATCGCACCCGGTCAGGTGCCCACCCAGGACGTTATCAATGCCAATCAGCACCTCATCGAAGAGTACAGCCAGGATCAACAATTCCTGAACATGTACCACACCGATGGGATCGCAATTTTTGACTTGGAAGGGGGAGACTAATTCAGTTTTCAATTGCTCAATGGACTTTGTTTAGGGATCGCGCATTAACATCATTTAGCTACAATTCAACGGTTTATTGCCTGAGTATCACCCGGTAGATGATATCCCAATGGTAAACCGGCTGGAATTGATCAGCGAGTGGCAGAGGGACGAAAAAAGTAATTCAGGCGAATGGTCACAAACGGTCGAAACTCCACCGTGGCCACTTGCAGGTCCTCCTCGTAGAAGGCCTGGCCCAGAATCGACTGGCTATTTAGTTCTTCGAAGCGGTTGCGCCGTACTTGGGCTTGCATCCAGACCCCAAGGTCAATCGAAGATTGCCGCCGGTCCCGCAACCCCACAGTCACCAGCGGACCGGTCTGAGAGGTAATTTGTCGCAAAGCAATGGTTTTGAGCAGATTGTCCAGCCCGATCATACTGGCCCGGTTGCGCCGCACTTGATCGAAGTGTTTGTAACCACCTTCAGCGTAAAGGCGTACTTGTCGCTCCTTCAGGTCAAAGTATCTCCGAAATTTTCCGTGAATCGTACGGATCACATTCGTATCGAGGGTCGTCTCGGTAAATGCGGCCCAGTTAAGGTAGGAGTTATGGGTTTCCTTGCGGCGGTATCCTGCGTCCACTTCAAGGTTGCGGGTGGGTCGATAAGCGGCGTGCAGATTGGTTTCCAAATTGCGGGTCGAGCGGTCAGTCAAATTATAATCGGTGAAATCCTTCACGTTGTAGGTCACGTAGACGGCGTTGTCCCCGTCGATCCGTAGTTTCGGTGTGATGTCCCAACCGTAGCGAAAGTCCAGGCGCAGCGACCGCTGTTTATAGTTGTCCTGGCTCTTTTCCGCGAACAAAAACGCATAGTGGCGAAAGTTCCCGGAAACGTTGAGGGCCGTGTAGAAGTTTTTCCGCCACCGCATCATCCACTCCGCCGCGCCCACCCAACTGAGCTCGTCCCGGTCATCAAAATTGAGATCACTCGGCGTATCGAAGCGCAGGTATTGATTGGTGACCTTGAAGGTAAGGCTCTGGCGCTTGCTGAGTTGGGCATTGCACAGGAGATCGATCTTGTGCTGATTGCGCAGAAAATCCTTCTGCTGCTCCGATTCAAGGCGACCGATGAAGTCGGTTTCATTGAGGCCCAGGTTGTTTTCCAAATCGTACTGGCGGCTGCTGTAAAAGTATTCGTACAAGGCAAATGCACGCCACTTTCCCCGCGTGACCGATAGGCGCTGCGAGCTGAGGATTTCCAATCCCTCAAAGGTCAGGTTATTCTCTTCCGGCGTCTCAGCGACCTGGTTCTCAAAGCGAAAGTCTCGGCTAAACAGCAGCAAATTGTTGTTCGAACGCCATTCCACCCCCGGAGAAAACTCATAGGTCAGGCCCAGGCGGGCACTGGCCGAATCGGAAATGATACGCTTGACCGAATTTGCTTGGTAATCGTCGAGTTCGTGGCTGCCCAGGCGGGCCCCGACATTGAGGGTGACGCCTTCCTGGAACTTTTTGGCCCAGGAATGGTCGAGCGTCAAGTCATACTGCCGCCGGGGATCGATGAATTTGTACCGGGCAAACAGCTTCGTCTCGGTCGACAGGTCATCGCCAAAGTTGTGGAAGGACTCCAACAGCAAGGCCGGCGTAAAGCCGTGGTCGAGGCGCGGTGCGGGGGAACTTTGGCCCAGAATCGCTGTGCGTTCGTCGAGGGCGTAGCCGAGCAATGGCGTCACGGTGAGGAATGGATAGGGACGGTAGCGTACCCCCGCGTAGAGGTTGATCTTCTGGTTGCGGCTGCTGAAATATTGATCGGTTTCCAGCCAGGACGCCAGCGAGAGGCGCTGGTTCAGCCGGTAGTGTTGCCACAGTGATGACCGCAGGTACAACTGGACAAAATTGCTCTGATCAGCGGAGGTGTTAAAGATATTGGTGTGGGTGAGCCGCAAATCCAAGCTGTAGCGTCCCTTTTTCAGGGCGTACCAGGTATCCAATTGCGTAGCGAAGGTAAAGTTGTTTTGCCGCTCCAGGTTCAGGGTGACAAAAGGGGCGTCGCCTTGCCCCAGGGCAAGCAAAGGCAGGCAAAGGGAGCAGAAAATGAATATTGCCAGCGAGGCGGAACGCCGCATCCATCAATATAGCGATTGGGGGCGGATTTCCAAGGTCGGCCTCGGGGCAGATCTCTGCGACCAACGGGGGAAAATAATTGCCTTGCCTCTGGGAAAGCGGTTCGAAACCCGAGACCGCAACGCCGCAAGATTCCACCTCCCACTTCCCCCGATTGCCATCCCAAATATGTTTTTTAAATTCGAGCGCGGGGCTTCCCTTCCAAACGCCCCGCATGCACTAATGCAATCTGTCCGAACTCTACCCGGCACTCCAACATGAAAGCATCCCTCACCCTTCTCCACGCGGCCCTGCTACTTTTGCTATTGCGGGGTCCCGCCTTTGCCCAGGAGCCGAGCGTTCCCGGATCCTACTCAAACATTTTCTACGACGAGGACCAACAGTTGTACCTCGCCGACGGAGACCAACGTTACTATGCGGATACTTCTTCGCCCAAATATACCCTGCAAAATATGCTGGGCAATGCGCGCGGAACCGAAACGGGCGTGACCCTCGATTTTGCCGGGCTGGAAGGCTACATCGTCTACGGGCTGATTCCCTACGGACAAGCCCCCCACCCGCTGCCCGTGTTCCGCTTCGAAAAAAAGCTGGAAGCGGGCAAGGTCAGCATTGACATCGCAAACGATTTCAAGGATCCCTACGACTTCGTCAATTGGAAACGCAACCACTACTTGACCCTCGGATACCGGCTGACTGATCCGGCGGGAAGCATCTTGTTTGACGGGGAAGTTTCGCTCACGGGTACCGGGCCGTTTGCCGTAGCGCCTTCCATCTACGAAGGACCATTTGTCGGCAATGTGCGCGCCGACGGAGCGGACATTTGGTGCCGAACTACCCTGCCGATAGCCGCCTCGGTTCAGGTCAATGGCAAAACCTACCGGGACAAGGTCGCCTCCACCTTCCACCATTGGGAGATTGCGGGACTGACCGCCAATCAACTCTACGAATACACCGTTACCTACGGCGACCTCAAACAGCAGTACGCGTTCAAAACTGCCCTGCCCAAAGGCAGCCGCGCCCCGTTTGTCTTTGGCTACGCCAGTGACAGCCGCCACGCCAAAGGCTCGGGAGAACGCAGAGTATACGGGACCAACGCCTACATCATGAAGAAAATCGCGGCCCTCGCCTACCGCGAAAAGGCCGCCTTTGTCCAGTTTACCGGCGACATGATCAATGGCTACCTGCGGGACAACGCCGAGCAGCAATTGCAATACACCAACTGGAAAAAAGCGGTGGAACCCTTCTGGCATTACCTACCATTCTATATCGGTATGGGAAATCACGAAGCCCTGGGCTTTATCTTCCGGGGCGAAGACAAGTACTGGAAGGGATTCATCGACGCCTTCCCCTACGCTACCCAATCGGCCGAAGCGGCCTTTGCCGAAGCATTTGTCAATCCGCGCAATGGTCCCAAAAGCGAAGACGGCAATCAATACGATCCGGATCCCCAAGCGATTGACTTTCCTTCTTACGCCGAAAATGTCTACGCCTACACCTACGGCAACGTGGCCATGATCGTCCTCAACAGCGATTACTGGTACGCCCCGACCCTGGGCAAAAACCCCGCCACCAGCGGAGGCCTCCACGGCTACATCATGGACAATCAACTGCAATGGCTCGGAGAAACCCTCGCCCGATTGGAGTCCGACCAGGCCATCGATCACATCTTTGTGACCCAGCACACCCCCGTTTTCCCCAATGGCGGCCACGCCGGGGACGACATGTGGTACCGCGGCAACAATAAAAAGCGGCCCTTCATTGCCGGAAAGCCCGTGGACCAAGCCATCATTCAACGCCGGGATGCCTACCTCGATCTGCTCATCAACCGAAGCTCAAAGGTCGTGGCGGTCCTGACCGGGGACGAACACAATTACAATTATTTGCAACTCACGCCCCAGGTTCCAATTTATCCCCCGGACTATCCACACGAAAAAGTCAAGGTTTCGCGTCCCATCTTCCAAATCAATAACGGGGCCGCCGGAGCACCTTACTACGCCCAGGAAGTGTTGCCCTGGAGTAGCTTCACCCAGTCCTTCAGCGTAGAAAATGCCCTGTGCTTATTCTACGTCGATGGTGGTAAAATCAGCATGGTCGTCCTCAATCCGGATACCCTGAACATCATCGACCGGGTGGTACTGCGATAGCCTTCCGCTGCCCTCCGGCGACCAAACATCAGGGACACAGGAACATTTTAAGTGCAAACAGCCTTCCCCGCTTTGGAGAAGGCTGTTTGCGAATACGTGTGATCAAACCGATGATCAGTGCTTCACCTTCATGAATTTCTTGGTCAAAGAGTTGCCGTTTTCGCCGGTCACTTTGAACATGTACAGGCCGGCAGGGAGTCTGCGTACATCTACATTTTGCGCCGTCTCCGCCATGGCACCGCGGGCGATCACCTTCCCGGCCAGGTCGGTGATCTGCCAGGTAGAAATTCCGGCCAATCCTGCAACGCGGACATTCAGGTCGCTCACCGTCGGTGAGGGATAGAGATCTATCCCAATCTCCGCCTCATCGCCCAGAATAATTTCGATGGGATTGCCAACGGCCAATGCCGGGGCCAGGCTGGAAGGGCAACTCCCTTCGTACACCTTGACGTTGCGGAAGTACGCGTTGCCGTTTCGGGCTCCACCATCGTGGTCGGCCACGAAGAACAACTTGCTGAAACTACCCGTGTAGAAACTGCCTACCGGAATCTGGTAGGTGACCCAAGCGCTGCCGCTGTAGTTGTCGTAGTTCGTGATGCCCCAGTTCTGCGTACCGTGGACTTTGAAGGTCAGGTTCGAGCTGAGGGATTCGTCCGTATCGAAGCCGATCCCATGGATTTCTCCTTGGAGGGTGCTGCGGAAGTCAAATTCGATCACCGTATTTGCGGTTACCGTGTAGGGGTAAGCAATGTCTTTCCAGGCATTGTTCTGCAGGAAAATGGTCGCACCGCCGTTCTGAATCGCCGAACTTCCCGCGTCCTGACCGTTGCCGTAGCTGGTGATCGTGTAGCTGTTGAAATCGATGGCCGGACAAGCGCCTCCACCGCCACTGCCCACGCAGAAATTCGTAGTTTCCGAGCTGGTAAATGAGCCTCCCGAAGCGTAGTTGTTGCCCCCGCCGTCGAGTGAGTAAGACCCATTGCCGAAGGAACAGCAGATTCCGTCGCCGTAGGAATCATTGATCGTGAAGTCGTAGCATCCATCTACCAAACAGAGGTTCACCGTCTCGGTGGCCCCCGCGGTGGTGTAGGGACCGCCACTCGCTACGACACTGCTGCCATTGCTCACTTCCCAGGTAGTTTCCCCCGGATAATTGTCCAGGGTCAAAGTCAGCGTCACTTCGTTGTCGTTGCAACCGCCGCCGGAACCTCCGCTGTTCAGGCGGAGATCGTCCACGCACATGTCACCCTGCCAACTGGTACCCGAAGTGCCGAAGAAGCGCAACCGCAGCTCATTGGCCGAGGTGTAGGTCGCCAGGCTTACCGTCGCCGAGTTCCAGGCGCTGCCCTGGTCACCGCTGAGGGTCCAGACCGTCGTCCAATTCGATCCATCAGTGCTGGCCTGCAAACGCAAGGTGCCGACCGCCGAGCCCAGCATGTGGTACTCGAAACTGAATTCGGGGTTGCTGACTCCTGTCAGGTCGAAGCAGGGCGATTCGAAGTAGGCGTTTTTGGTGGGGAAATTGGGATTGGAAGTTTCCATGTACATATAAAATGTACCTTCCGTGGCCCCCGAAGGACCGGTACCAGAAGAAGGAGTGCTTCCACTGCGGCGGGTCCAGTCCATGTCATCACCGGAGCCCTGGCTCCAGCCTTCTCCACTTTCGAAGCCTTCGCTGTAGGGGAAACTGCTTACCGTGGCCGAGCAACTGCCTCCGGAGCCTCCGCCCGCGGCCTGGACCGCGGCAAAAGCATCCACCCGGCCATTGCCGTAGAGGTTGTCAAATCCCGGAGTGCCCATGTCGTTGGCGGTGCTGTACAGGATCGACTTGACTTGCGCATCCGAAAGCGAAGGATCCACGCTCAGTACGAGGGCCGCGACACCGGCGACTACCGGACAAGCCGCCGAAGTACCGCCGAAACTGGTCGTGTAATTGCCCGAGCTGTAACCCGGAGAACCCATCCGGTCAATCGTGCGCACGCCTGCTCCGGTGAGGAAGCGGTTGCTGTTGATGTCATTCGAGGGAGCCGCAATGTCCAGGTCCGCGCCCGAGTTGCTGTAGTCCGACTTGATTCCGTCGTTCCCGAAAGCACCGACGGCGATGACCGTGCTCAAATAGGCCGGATAGTCGACACAGGTTTTGTAGCCATTGCCCGAGGCAAACACTACTACGCAACCCAATCCTCCGCGGCCGGTGGTGACGGCATCGCTGATGGCGGAAGTGATATTGGAAGCAGTAAAAGTACAGGAGGTATAGCCCCAGGAATTGCTCAGGACATCCGATCCATTGTTTTTGGCCCAGGCGATGCCATTGGCGATGTCTTGGGTGGTCTCGCCTCCGGCAAAAATATTGACCGAGCGCAGCAACACGTTCGGAGCGACACCTTGTACCCCGGTGCCGTTGTGCGACGCGGCGATGATGCCCGCGCAGGCTTCACCGTGTGCGCCCGAGGCATTGGGCGTACCGTTGCCGTTGGTAGCCGGGGTATAGCCACCCAGTACGCGGGTTCCGCCGGTTCCGGTTACCAAGTCCTCGTGTGCCTCGACGCCATCGTCGATCACGGCCACTGTAATGTTGGAACTGCCGAGGGTAATCGCCCAGGCTTCCGGACCATTGCAGTCCATGTCATTGGTGCCCGGGAAACCGTCGATGGTCTGCCCCGTGTTGTTCATCTGAAACTGCTCCCCGAAAAGCGGGTCGGCATGGTGGGTAACCTCCGCGAAGAGGTTGGGGGTAGCCCATTTTACCAGGCCGGATTCCTGCAGGGCATTGGCCAGTGGGAGCACCTGGTTGATGTCGGCCACCTCGAGGACATGGGTCGCATAATCCTGGCGCAGGTAGCTGGCACCATACTGTTCCAACATGGACTGCAGAGCGCCAATGTCCGACTGTGAATAAGGCATGACCACGACCTCGTGGGTCAGCCAGACGGAAAAGCCATCGTCGAGGGTCCAGCCAAAGCTGGTCGAACGAATCTGGTCATTCGTGATCCCCAGGTCCGTGGCGAGCTGGCGATCACCACTGGATTGCGGCTCATCGTACTGAACGAGTCCGCGCTGGTGATTGACAAACAGTTGGGCCTTTCCCTGCGGGGGAGCGGTAAGGCGATCTGGCATCATTTGGTCCTTGAAATAGATGGCCATGGAACTCCGATCTTCTTGCAGGGTGATTTTTTTGCCATCGGCCCAATAGTAACTGGAAGATTGAGCGAATAGTCCACTGCCGAGGCACAAAAAGGCCAGCGCCAGTTGAATGACGAATCTCATAGCTGTAGCGTGTTAAGGTGATGTGTTGAATGAATTATAAATGCACCAGAAACTAACAAATAGAATACAATCAGTAAAGCGAAACGCACCTTTTCTGGATCAGATGTAAGAATTCAACCAGAATTTCCGAATAAAGGGAGACTATTTTCCCGATTTCGCAAAACAATCTCCTTTTTGTCACGGTGACATTAACTTGGCGCAGAGCGGCAATTCACTTCCATTTTGGATCGGCATCAGTACGGCCCCACCTCCATTGCGGGGGCACCTTGCCGCCTGCCTCTCCCGTACAGCGTGCGTTACGTCCATTGGTGCTGCCGCACCGCCATGGTCAGCCGGGAAACCACCGCCAATCGCTCCTGCTCATCGTAGAGCTTGATCTCCCAAACCTGGGTGGAGCGCCCGACGTGGAGCGGTTTTGCGATGCCCTTTACCCGCCCCGAGCGAACCGCCCGCATATGATTGGCATTGATGTCCAGCCCAACGGCAAATGCGTTCTGGGGATCCAGAATCAAGTTTGCCCCAATGCTCCCCAAGGACTCCGCCAGTACACAAGAGGCGCCACCGTGCAGCAGCCCCAGCGGTTGGTGGGTCCGGGGGTCCACCGGCATACTGCCCACCAGGTAGTCCTCGCCCAACTCATCAAGCGTAATGTTCAAATGTTCGAGCATCGCAACCTCATTGCTCGGTCTGATCTCCTCGAGGGTGTAGTCTTTAAACCAAATTGCCATGCTGCGAATATAACATTTGCCCTTATATTTACTTTCAAAACCATTCCCATGAGCAAAATTGCCTTGATTACCGGTGCGACGGCGGGCATCGGAGAAGCATGTGCCGAGCGCATTGCCGCTGGCCAGTTTTCCACGCTGATTCTTACCGGACGGCGGCAGGAACGCCTCAAACAGCTTGCAGAGCAACTCACCGAAACGCACGGCTGCACCTGCATCCCGCTGGCCTTTGATATCCGCAACCGCGCCGCCACCGAAGCCGCCTGGAATACGCTTTCTGTCGAGCAGCAGGTCATCGATGTCCTGGTAAACAATGCCGGCCTCGCCTTGGACAAGTCTCCCCTCCAAGCCGGCAACCCCGACGATTGGGACACCATGATCGACACCAACCTCAAAGGCCTGCTCTACATCACCCGCCTGGTCACCCCCGGGATGGTCGCGCGCCGGCAGGGACACGTCATCAACATCGGCTCCATCGCGGGCCGAGAGACCTACCCCGGCGGCAATGTATACTGCGCCACAAAGTTTGCCGTGGAGGGCCTCAGCCGCGCGATGCGGATTGATCTCGCGCCGCACCGGGTACGGGTGACCAGCATCAGCCCGGGCCTCGTCGAAACCGAGTTTTCCGTCGTCCGCTTCAAAGGCGATGCCAAACGCGCCGCCCAAGTCTATCAGGGGTATGCCCCCTTGGTCGCCCGGGACATCGCCGAGACCGTGTGGTTTGCCATTGAACAGCCCCCCCACGTCAACATCAACGACATCAACCTGACCTGCACCGCCCAGGCCAATGCTGCCAACCTATTCAAAGACTGAGACTCTGTCGGTCAGAAGCCAAATTGTCAGGTGCGCCCCAAAATGTCTGACTTGGTCCTGCCAATCCCATTTTTGCCCGGCCTCACGCCGTCTTTTTTCTTATTTTAATTACGTAAATCTTCTTCCCCATGAAAGTTGCTATCGATATCCGTTGCGCCAGCCCCCAAGCATGGGTAGACGCCGTTATGCAGGACTTTGATTCATTTCTGCAAGACCACGCCGACTGCGAGCGCAAAGCCTCCGCCATGGCCATGAGCCTCGTGGCAAAGTACCCCGACCGTGTGGAAATCATTCCTCCACTCATTGAGACGGCTTTGGAGGAAATGGAGCACTTCCGCGACGTGTACGCCATCATGGAGGCCCGGGGCGTACAATTGAGCAAGGAAATGACGAAAGACCCCTACATTCAACGCCTGCGGACCTACATGAAAAGCGGTATCGAAGCCCAGTTTCTGGACCGCCTCCTACTCGGCTCGGTAGTCGAATGCCGCGGTGCCGAACGGTTCCGCCTCATTTACCAAGCGCTGGAACCGGGAGATTTGAAACGATTCTATCATCACCTGTGGGCCTCCGAGGCGAAACATGGCAATATTTTTGTGGAACTGGCGTTGAAGTATTTTCCGCAGGACCAGGTCTACCAACGGCTTGACCAATTGATGGATGGCGAAGCCAAAGTTGTCCAGCAACTCGAGATCCGGCCGGCCCTGCACTAATAAGGTGGAGGAACCTTCACCATTAATGGAGAGATGAGATGACAAACATCAAACAAGAACCCAATCGGGGAACCTACCTGCTCGCTGAACCTTTTCTGGCGGATACAAATTTCCGCCGCACGGTGGTCTTGCTGACCGAACACAATGATCAAGGAACCGTAGGCTACGTTCTCAACCGCCCCTCCGAGTTAAAACTCCACGAAGCCATTCCGGATTTCCCGGACTTTGCGGCCGTCCTTTATGAAGGAGGACCAGTGGAACGGCGGACGCTGCACTACATCCACCGCATCGAGGAGCTCGGCGAGGACGAAAACGAAATTGCACCCGGCGTATATTGGGGGGGCGATTACGAACGCCTCAAGCTGATGATTATGTCGGGACACGTCGACCCGGATGACATCCGCTTCTTCCACGGTTATTCCGGCTGGGGTCCCGACCAGCTCGACGGCGAAATGGAAACCAATTCCTGGATCGTAGCCCCTTCCCGGCCGACCTTTACCTTTGCCCAGGACACCGACGACCTCTGGGCCAATATCCTCAAAGCAATGGGCGGCAAGTACCGGCTCATGGCCAACTATCCCCCCCACCCTTCACTGAACTGATGAACTGAAGCGGGCACCCTGCGCCTTGCAAAAAGCCACTTTCGGAGCATCCGAAAGTGGCTTTTTGCCTACCGGCTACCTTGCCTCCCCTTCCGGGCCGCCCTCCCGTTCGCGGCATCCCTAGTCATTGAACTGAACACCCAAAAGGCACACCAAGCAAACGGCGGATCGCATTGCGATCCGCCGTTTTATCTTCGGCATCCGGCGGGCCGGATGCAGTTGGGCAATTCAATTACCGGGTTACCCGCAGTTTCACCGCGTGGCGATCACCCGAGCGGGTCACGACGACCACACTGTAGACACCCTGGCTGATCTGATCCAGCGGCAAGGCCTGCTTCACAATCGGCGCGTCGATGTCAAACTTCAGGTTCATCACCATCTGGCCGAGGCCATTGATAATGTAGACGTCCGCTGCTTCTTCCGGGAAGTACCGAATGTCCAGCGTCGCCTGATTGGTCGCCGGATTCGGATACACCGACACTTCTGGAGTGCCTGCTGCAATCGTCAAGGCAATCGGTCCGTAGGTCTCCGAAGCACCGTTCAGGTCAATCTGTTCGAGCTTGTACCAGATCACCGGCACACCCAGTTCCGTGATGTTTGGATCTACGAGTCCGTATTCCAAAGTCAAGTTGGAGTTTCCGGCCGCGTCGACCACGTCGATTTCCGTAAAGTTATCGCCGTCCAACGAGCGCATCACCCGGAAGTAATCGCTGTTGATCTCAGTTTCGGTAATCCACTTGAGCACCCCATCCTGGCCCTGCACCTCCGCATCGAAGCGGGTCAACTCAACCGGGAACAGATTGAAATTAAAGAGGTAATCTGGGATACCCGTACCGCCCTGGGTAAAGTCATCCGCCCAGTTTCCGTTCAGGTTGAAGTCTTCACCCGAACCCGGCGTACCGTTGCCCGTCGGGATACCATCGTTGTCATCGTCGGTATCGCGCCAGTCACGGTCACCCGAAACCAGAGCATCGAGATCGGTATCTTGCAAGGGCGCATTGGAACCGGTGACATTAACGCCCGCTCCACCGAGCACCACGTTGTCGTATGCATCGTCCAGGCCGTCACCATCAGTGTCCACTCCGGAGAAGACATTGTCCGGGAAACCATCCCAATTGGCGTCGTGCCCTTCAATGAAGTCCGGCACTCCGTCATTGTCGGTGTCTTGATCCAGGTAATCCGGAGTCAAGTCGGTGTCGGTATCTTCCGGCGTGATCGCATTTGCGCCATCGTAGGCGTCATCGCGGCCATTGCCATCGGCATCCGTGCCGCTCGGAGCGACGTAACCGATCGTCGGCTGAATCTCAATGTTGTCGACGATGCCGTCATTGTCCGCATCAATGTCCAGGTAATCCGGCAAGGCGTCGGTATCGCTGTTGGTCAGCGGCAGAATCGTGATTCCGTTGTCGACTGCCGTCTCCGCATTGTCCGGCATACCGTTCACGCCCACCGCACCGGTAAACTGACCGGTAGTATTGTCGTAATTGGCCGGCGGCGTACCACCATTGGCTTCTACTGCATCCGCAAGACCATCGTTGTCCGCATCGATATCGTAGTGATTCGGTATTCCATCGCGGTCCGAATCGTACCGGTCATCAATACCGTCGCTGTTCAGGTCCACGAAGCCCGGCGTCGTCGGGTCACGGAAATCCGCTACCCCATTGCTGTTCGAATCCTGATCCGGATCAAGTCCTCCGAGCTCGATGATGTCCGGAATACCATCGTTGTCATCGTCGATGTCGACCACATCCGGAATACCGTCGTTGTCGAAGTCAGGCGAGAAGAGATAGTCTGGCATCGTGCCGCCCCCTTGAGTGAAGTCGTCGGACCAGTCGTTGTTCATATTGAAATCCTCATTCACGGTAAGGATACCATCGTTGTCATCGTCGGTGTCGCGCCAGTCACGGTCATCCGCGCCGTCGGTGTTCTGCAGCGGAGCATTCGAGCCGGTAGCGTTGACGCCCGCGCCTCCCAAAACGACATTGTCGTAGGCATCATCCAGACCGTCGCCGTCCGCATCGTTGCCCGAAGGTGCAGTATCGGCCACCCCGTCCATGTTGGCATCGTGGCCTTCAATCGTATCCGGCACCCCGTCATCGTCCGAATCGAGGTCCAGGTAATCGGGCACGGTCGCACCATCGGTATTCGTCGGGGTCAATGCATTCGCCCCATCGTAAGCATCGTCGCGGCCGTTGCCATCGGCATCGGTGCCGCTCGGCGCAACGTAACCCACTGTCGTTTGGATTTCCACATTGTCCACGATACCGTCGTTGTCCGCGTCAATGTCCAGATAGTCCGGCAAGGCGTCGGTATCGCTGTTGGTCAGCGCGAGGATCGTGATGCCATTGTCAACCGCAGTTTCTGCGTTGTCCGGCATACCATTTACCCCGACCGGGCCGGTAAACTGACCCGTGGCGTTGTCGAAGTTGGCCGGAGTCGCGCCACCATTGGCTTCCACTGCATCTGCGAGACCATCGTTGTCCGCATCAATGTCGTAATGGTTCGGCACTCCGTCAAAGTCGCTGTCGTAGCGGTCATCGATGCCGTCGCTGTTCGTATCCACGAAGCCCGGCGTCGTCGGATCCTGGAAATCGGGGATACCATTCGCATTCGAATCGGCATCCGGGTCGAGGCCGCCGAGTTCGGTCTGGTCCGGAATACCGTCGTTGTCATCGTCGATGTCGACCGTGTTCGGAATGCCATCGTTGTCGTTGTCTGGCACTTGCAAGTAATCCGGGCTTGGCCCGCCTTGCGTGAAGTCATCCGACCAGTTATTGTTCGTATTGAAGTCCTCGTTGGCGGTGAGGATACCGTCGTTGTCGTCGTCGGTGTCGCGCCAGTCGCGATCATCCGTTCCATCGGTGTTTTGCAGCGGGGCATTCGTACCGAGCGGATTGCCCGCCGCGCTCACCGGCAGGGTATCGAATGCATCGTCCAAACCGTCGCCATCGGCGTCGTTTCCACTCGGAGTGGTGTCAGCCACTCCATCGGCATTTGCATCGTGTCCTTCGATCAGGTCCGGCACTCCGTCATCATCCGAGTCAAGGTCCAGGTAATCCGGAACCGTAGTGCCGTCGGTATTGGTTGGGGTCAATGCCCCCGCACCGTCGTAAGCGTCATCGCGGCCATTGCCGTCGGCGTCGGTGCCGCTCGGGGCAACGTAACCCGCCGTGGTCTGAACTTCAATGTTGTCCACGATACCGTCGTTGTCCGCGTCGATGTCCAGGTAATCGGGCAAGGCATCCGCGTCGCTGTTGGTCAGCGCCAAAATCGTAGTGCCATTGTCGACCGCCGTTTCCGAGTTGTCCGGCATACCGTTAGCGCCGACCGGACCGGTAAATTGACCGGTGGCATTGTCAAAGTTGGCCGGGACCGTCCCGCCATTGGCTTCGACCGCATCGGCAAGGCCGTCATTGTCCGCGTCGATGTCCAGGTGATTCGGTACGCCGTCGAAGTCGCTGTCGTAGCGATCATCGATGCCATCGCTGTTCGTGTCCACAAAGCCCGGCGTGGTCGGGTCGCGCCAGTCGGCTACTCCATTGCTGTTTGAATCC
>JBCCQH010000074.1:0-38044 GCA_039024435.1 Bacteroidota bacterium | reverse complement strand
TTACGCTGGTCAAAACAACCACTCTGGGTAGCTTCAACTACACCTACGCAGTATCAGATACCGTTTGTCTTATCGGTGACTACGCTGTGGTGGTCTATTCGGACACGCTGGTCTGCACGACCGATCCAAACGCCGTTCCTGTTGTCACCCTAGGGCCAAATACCTCCGGTTCATTTTGTTGTGAGGTTGGCCCTTCAGGTTTCGTAGTTCTGGCAAATGGTGAAATTCCGGTTTACAATGGTTCTTCAGGGATTGACAGTCGCTTCGAATATCGTACCAATCACCCCCTTTGTGGCGACACACTGCAATTCAAGATTGACATCATTACAGCCGCGCAATCTGTGGCGCTCTACAATGGACAAAATCAACTGGCTTTTTGCAATGCTTCTGTTAACTATCCGGTGGCCGATTCTGCTACATTAATTCCAAGCCTGGGATTAGGCTATTTTGCGGACCCCACCGGGAATGTTCTCGTGCTTGACAGCCTCCGGGGCCAGATCGACCCGGCGGGCTGTCAGCCGGGAACGCATAATTTGCTATACATCCCGCACCTTCCTTGCTATGATACCGCCATCGTCGAAGTGGTGGTGAGCGCTCCGGCTACCGCGCAGGTTACTTACCCTGCGCTGGGTTCTCCGCCCTGGTTATGCCAGAACGATGCGGTGGCGGTGCCGGGCTTTGTTTCCGGTTTGCCGGGAGGGACATTTTGGAGCGATCCAGTTGGGGTGAGCTTTGGCCAATTGGGACAAATCGAACCGGCCGCCTCGCAACCGGGAACCTTTGATGTTTACTACCGACCAGTGGGAGCTTGCTCCGATACCTCCCTGGCAGTGACGGGTTTGGTGATCGATACTGCCTATACCTCCTCGCTGGGAACCTCAACGGGTTCCCTTTGCTTGGACGACACGATCAGCTTTGGCCCCTTGCCGCCTGGCTGGTGCGGGGTGTTTCTCCACGATTCGGCGCTTTACAGCGGTCCCAACGCGGTGCTACCTCTTTCCGGTCCAAATGGTCTTGGACTTTCGGGTGGGGAAATCCTCGTCTTGGGCTATCGTGCGGCGCTTCCTTGCGCTGACACTGCGTGGGCAACCCTGCTGGTTGTGCCTTGCGACATCGCCGACATTGGCTATCCTAGTCCTGCCTATTGTACTGGCGACCCTGATCCCTTCCCGATCAATTTGGGTACAGGCGGCGGGAATTTTACCGCGCTCACTTCGTCCACGGTGATCGATTCGATGAACGGACGGCTGGACATCGGCCAAAGTGGTCCTGGCATCCACCACATTGCTTACACTAGCCCTGGCACTTGCCCGGCTTATGATACCGCCACAGTGGAGATTTTCCCCAGCGCATCGGCACAGTTTAGCTATCCTGCGGGGGACTTTTGTCAGAACGAAAGCGATCCACTTCCTGTCATCATCGGCGCACCCGGTGGAACTTTTTCCGCCGACAGCGGCCTTGTCATCGACCCGGACAGCGGACGGATCGATCTCCTACAAAGTGACACCGGCACCTTCAACGTCACCTACGCCCTGAGCGGCGGCTGCCAAACCAGCTTCAGCCAAACGATCAGGGTCGTGGGTGTTGATTCGCTGAGCGAGATCGGTTTCTCAGAGCCGTATTACTGCACCGAAGGGAATGATCCGAAGCCGCTGATAGTTGGTGATTCGTTGGGGACCTTCATTGGCGGGACTGGTCTATCCTTTTCGGTGCGCGACTGTGGAGAGGTAGACTTGTCGGCAACCGGTCCGGGAACCTTTGCCCTTTCCCTGGACCTGAACAACCGTTGTGCCTTCGATCCAGTGGACACGATTACTATCCTGGAGATGGAAGATCCTTTTTTCGCATATCGAGTCGAAGAAGTTTGCGCGGGGGGACCGCCGTTAATGTTGGATAGCCTTTCAATGATCGGGGGGATGTTTTCTTGTACTTCTCCTGACCTCATCTTTGCTGATTCGTCGGGAACGATTGATCTTAGTACTACAACGGCGGGCACCTACAACATCCGCCACAGAACACAGGGGGCTTGTCCGGACAGCACCATCATCACCCTTACCATTCATCCACAACCAACGGGCGACTCCCTGGCGATCTTTCCCCCCCCGCCTGTGTGTAAGGGTGATCAGATGACTCTTCGCGCGGTGGCCAGCGGGGTGAGCGGCTACCAGTGGGAGGTTAACGGCGACAGCACAGTAGGTGCATTTGACCTATTCCAAAGCGATGGTCTTCAAAATGGTGATTTGGTAACTTGCGTGCTCTCCAATAGCTTTGGTTGTGTCGATAGTTTGAGCCGGATCGCCGAAGTCGCGCCTGTACCATCCTGGAATCTCGTTAAACGCCCCTTCAAAATCTCTCGCGGGCAGCACATCGAAATTCGCCTGAGCACCGATGTGCCCACCACGATATACCACTGGCAGGTCATCGATTCGATGAATGTATCGCCTTCTCAAAGCGCGGGTGTCAGCGATCAGGTCTTTCCCGGCCTGGACGTGCCGCTTATAATCCCCGTGGAACTCTTCGATCAGTTGAATCCCGGTGAGGCGATTGTCTCACTTACGCCACGCACCGGAAGTTGTACGGGGAGAGAGGATACGATAAGGGTGCAGATTCTTCCGAGTGACTTCCCCATCCTGATCCCCGGCTTCCTCTCTCCCAATGATGACGGCCTAAACGATACTTGGCTGATCACCTGGCAAGAGAGCATTAGTCCTGAAGAGTACGAGGTTCACCTTTATAACCGTTCAGGTGGTCGTGTGGCCCACATTCGCCCGCTGCAACGCGAGTGGAACCCCGGGACTTTGCCCGATGGAGTGTACTGGTACAAGCTCAACCGCATCGGTGAAAAAGATGCGCTGCTTGCGGGGGGATTGACCATAAAACGAGACAATTGACCTAATAAATCAAACTGATATGAAAAGCCAAAGCCACTTGCTTCTTCGCCTCCCCATTGGAATCGACAACGAACGAGATTACGCCCAAACCCTACGAAAGCACCTGGACGTGCTTATGCGATTGGCGATGAACGCGACCGATATTTCCCAAGACCTTGAAACGCCGCAACTCGAAGCTGTCAGCTTTGTCGCCGGTTTCATGGTCGAACTGTACGAGTTCGAAACAAAACCGCCATGAAGTATGCTGTCCCTCCCTGATCACCTACTAGATTTAGGTATAGAATTATATCCTTTCTTTTACGGTTCCAAAAATGACTTAAACCCTGACCCAGACGAATGAGACGACTTTGAACCTCTTGCTTTGCCGGGATATATCTTGGATTGGAGAAAAAAAGTTGAATTGGCTTTTTACGCTGGAGTCCTAAAAAATGTACTCTGGAGTACTACCTGCTATACTCTGTGCGCGAGTGTGCAATATGGACAGTCCAGGAAAATCATTTGGAACGAAATTGATTAGAGGGGGTTGGTTAGAAAAGGGAAAATCGGCCTCCCTTTACAGGGAAAGCCAATTTTTGCTAACTTAAAAGCCGGACAAAATCGCAGAATTAAATTTAAACAGCCTCTCAGTTCCCGGATGAAAAATCGCGCCTATAAAATTACCTTGTAGCATCTGCGCACTTTTAAGGCAAAACTCAGCATATTTAATTATTGTTGTACCAGATTGGTTTAGCATGAGTTTCTTCAGAAACATAGTTTTTTCCAGTGAAGTAGCCGTCGAACCCAGTTTGGTGGAACAGGTCGGCACAGTTATCGCCCAAGTTGCGGGGGAACGAACGGTTAGATCCGATGTAACGATGCCGACCGCCTCACTCTCCGGATCGTCACAAATTGACTTTGTTTTCGAAGACAATGGTTCGACCACCTATATCGAAACCGCGCAAATGGGCCACCCACGTGTCGGAGATTATGCTGATCTGTTAGATCTGATGCACGCCCGGCAAAGTCAGGATAACGGTGACAATAGCCGGTATGTTCTTGTCTCCACCGATCCCAAAATCGGAGAGCACATCCCTTCCATGCTCAATAATGAACTTGCGCATTCCATCACGGTTTTAACCGTAGATGAATTGGCTGACTTTCTCTAGCGCGACGCCAAGTAAAACCAACCCATCTCAGGGTTCCAGGATGAGTCCACTGTGCCTCCATTTGTTCAAATGTGAATAAATTTTGGTTTCAGATTGCCGGTACGTACGCCATGTTTGTATTCTGCTTCCAATCAGAATATGAGCGTCGTCACTGCACCGGAAACTTACCGCATTCAACTGCCCATCTTCGAGGGGCCGTTCGATCTGTTGTTGTTTTTCATCGAGCGGGACGAACTCGACATCCACGATATTCCCATCGCCACCATCACGAATGATTTCCTTGCCTACATCAATCAGTTGGAGGCGCTGAATATCGATGTGGCTTCGGAATTTATCCTGGTGGCCAGTACGCTGATGCGCATCAAGGCCAAAATGCTCTTGCCCCGCCCGGTATTTGACGAGGCGGGCAATGAGGTGGATCCCCGGCAGGAATTAATGGAACGCCTCCTCGAGTACAAGCGCTTCAAGGCGGTACAGGAAGATCTGAAAAAGATGGAGCAAGAAGCGGCGCAGTTCTTCAAGCGCCCCTTCGCCAAGGCCGAGGAAAAGCTGTTCCTACAAAGTGAATTCCCGGAGGAAGAATTGATCGGGATCGATTTGTACACGATCATGCGGACCTTCAAGCGGGTGTGGGAGCGGCACCAGGACCGCCTTGAGCGCCCCAAGCACGTAATCCGCAAGTATCCCTATACGGTGGACCAGGTCAAGGATTTGATCGCTGCGCGGGTGAGCCAAAAGCAGCGGGTGGATTTTGTGAGCTTTATCCTGGACCAGCCAAACAAGATTTTCGCCGTGTTTACCTTTCTTTCGGTGCTGGAAATGGCCCAGCAGCAGAAGCTCCGCCTGATTGTGGGCAAGGGCTACAACAATTTCTGGATGTGCAGCCTGGACTACGAAGCGGCGTAGGGTCCTCACTGGGATACGGATAGGAGCAATTGTCTGAAATCCTTGGTCCGCCCCCGGGAAGCGGACCAAGATTGAGTGCGGATAGCCGGGTCCGCCTCCCGGTGATCCGGGAAGCGGAATCCCCCGAAACAAAAAATCCACCATCGCCATCGATCCCCCGGCAGGGTATTTCCCCGTGCGCGTCTCAATACCAAGCGCTCATTTTGACGCAATGAACCGATGGCCCGCCCGGGGACGCTCCGATGGGGCTCACCCTGATCCCATCGGAGAAGGAGGCCCTGGTGGCGTTTCTGCACACGCTGACGGATGGGTCGATTGCCCGGGAGGGAAAAGTACAGCGATCCGTTTTTGTGAGGGGAGATGCCATTCCCGGATCGAATTTGGACCAGCGGCCAAAAGGTGGTAAATTATTTCTATGAACCGGGTAGTACGCCACAAAAATGCTCCCGCCAATTCCGGGCAGTCAAGGGAAAGCACTCCGCCCGACCGGACCGGTGCGCAAATGGCGCGCCCGAAAAAAGGCGGCCCACCCCCGATGGAATTCCGGGATGAAAGGGTCACCCGCTTGCACCAAATGCAAAATCTGGCCGATCAAAGTCCGGTCGTAAAGCGTTTGGGCGCCCTCCAATCTACAGTGCAACCGGCCACACCCAACCTCTCCGGGCAAGTGCCGCTCCAGCGAAAGAGTCTCCGCCAGGCCGGCAAGCAGGGCGCCCTCGAAGAAAAGCCCAAGCACAATTTTCATGAACCCAGCGCAGGACCGACCAAGGGCTTCGTTTACCAACTGCCAGCCGACCAGATCCCCAATGCCCCAACCAAAGTAGGCGCCATCAATAAGGCGGCGGAACTGTACGCGGAAAAGGGCAATCCCGCCGGCACCAGCATCACGGAAGACATCCAAAGCAGTGAGCAGGTTCGCCTCTCAAAAAAGTTTGTCGCTGGCCAGCCCAATACTTTTGACGCAATTGCCCGGCAGCAGATCCCCAATGAATTGGGCAAGGCGATGGAAAAGCCAAACGCCAATGTTGTCAACCAAGGAGCCAATGCCCAAGCCGCCATTGATCAGTACATTCAGACCCAATCGGCCGGGATACTGCAAAACAAGAGCAAGATTCCACTGCCGATCATCCAGGGATTCGGATTCGATTGGAGCAATCTATATTCGGGAAAACTGGAATCTTCCAACAAGGTCCTCACCAAAAAAGGTACGCACAAAGACTTTACTTTTGCTGAGGTTAACAAGGCGCCCTACACAGCTTACGACGACGCTGACCAACTGAAAGCTCAGCTCAGAACCGACTTCCGAGATAAATATGCTGTCGACTCTGACGATTACAAAAAGACGGAAGCTGCGATCAGCGGAGTAGAAATTCAGGCCAACAAAAAAGTCCCGGTAGAAATTAAAGCTGGTTTTGACGGAGCGTTCAAAGGAAAAATCCAGCAGCGGGTAACCGGCGACCACCTCCTGGACGATAATAACGTGGCACTGATCGATCCCTATTTCTTCAAAGCCATCGTCCGCTACGGGGCCGCTCCCCATACCCTCGAGATGCTTTACCAGCACGCAGTCGATTGGCCGGGGTACGTGATTCATGTCGCCGACAGTGGAGAAGGTTTTGCGGCCAATATGGTGCCCAAGGACCTTTCCGATCCCAATACGGCCGGAATTCCGGACGAATACCGCCGGGACCATGCGCAGTCGGGCGATACAAATCTGACCGGAGCACTCCAGATTGATCCCCAAAAGTCCAAGGGTGAGAATTCCGAGGTGGTCGATGCCTACGCAAAACTCGCCGGGGAAGGCGCCCGTTTCATCTGCGTGAGAGAAGCGGCGGCGGGTGGGTCGCTATCGAACAATACTTACTTCTACGCCCTCGGAAAAGGCAAAAACGGCATCGACAACCCAGGCATCCAATTCAAGTACCTGTGGCTGGCCTGGGCCAGGGAGTTTTCAAAGGCCAACAATATTTCGAACGCTACCTTCGCAACCAAGCTCAAGGATTGCGAGGGGGGTAAGATCAAGCTGATCGACGGCGAGGTCGACGTCACCCCCAATGCGAACCAGAAAGCGGATAGGTATGAGGTGAAATGAGCCAGGCAGGGGTTTGGGGCCCTCCTCCCTTATGGAAATCCCCCACCCGCTCCGTCTCTATAACCAACAACCGCCACCCCCATGCCCCAAAATCCTTCGGAACCGCCCGTCCCGGTCCCCAACCTCACCGTCGAAGACCGGATTCAAATCCTTGAAACCAAGCAGACCGCCCGCTGGCAGCGTGCCCAACTGCCGCTCATGCGGGGCATGCTGGTCCTCCTCACCCTGTTTTTCTGCCTCGCCTCGGCGACCTTCATCTTCCTCCTGCAGGACCGGCTGGAACATTGGGAACCGGAGTCGGAGATCACCATCACCGATTACTTTCCCCACGATACCCCCACCCAGCAAGGCGCCATCCCCAATGCCCAGTTCCTGGCCTTTTACCAACTGGAACAGCAGGCCCTGGAGCGCCGCTACATCCGCGCGAATACCCTGCTCCTGTCCCGCATCTGGATCAAATTCCTGGGCTTTCTCACCGGAATCATCCTCGCAGTGGTCGGTGCGGTATTCATCCTGGGCAAGCTCCGCGAAGGCCCTTCCACCCTGGCGTCGGAGAACCAGGTGACCGGCAAATTGAGCCTCACGTCTTCCTCACCCGGCTTGTTCCTGACCCTGTTCGGCACCATCCTCATGCTGACGACCATCCTCAACCACAATGAAATCACCGTCGAGGACGGCCGCCTCTTCCTGCCCACGGTGGACCTCACCAGCCCATCCGCCTTTGAAGAAGGCCCACGTACCCCCGATCCGCACCCAGGGGCCACCGGGCACCGCCCCTTTGCCGGCTTTTCCCTGGAGGAAGCAAGCGAAGAAAAAGCCGCCCAATAACCACCACCGCCCCAATTCTAACCCATGATCAAAACATCTACCCACCGATCCCGCCTCACCATCAGCGTGCTTGTTCTACTGCTTACCGCGGTACGGGCCGATCCCCGGCCGCCCACCGGCTTCCAACAGAAACTGAACGCCATCCTCAAGGGTCCGATTGCCCAAGGCCAATTCGAAACGGCCCTGGGACAACTGAACCAACTCCGGCGCACCACGACCGCCGTCTACTACATCGACGGGCTCCGGGGCTACTGCGAATGCGAACTGGGCAACCCCAGCGGCCGCAATCTCCTGCAGTACGCCATCGCCAACACCCAGGACGATGAATTCCGCACGCGCCTCCGGGAAGCCTTGCGCATCTGCGACCATTCCACCACCGGCCTATTGGCGGTAAACGGGGGCCGCAGCCGGCTCCGGGTCACCAACACCAATGAGCGGACCCTGCGCAGCGGGGGCAAAGGCTTCGATCCGAGTGGTTCCGGCGAGGAAGTCGAAGAAACCTACGTGATCGACCGGGTGAGCTTTGACCAACTGGAAGCCCGCCTCATTGCCGACATCGGGGTGCCCGAGGCGACCCTGCGGGTCCGGGAGTGGCTCGGAATCACCGACCCCAGCGGCCTGCGGATCCGCCGCTCCGCGCATTTCATCATCGTCGGCAACCGCAATTACTCGGTGACCGATCTGGACCGGGCGTGTCAGAAAATGGAAACCAGCCTGGCGTTTCACGCGCGCCAGTACGGCCTGCAAGCGCCGCCTTTCCTGATCTGGATTTACCCCCAAAGGAGCCGGGGGGAAATGCAGCGGACCGCCGCCCAACTCCACGGACTCGCCCTCGGGGGCAGCAACATCGGCTATTCGGTCCTGGAAGATTTGAGCATCACCGCCGTGGATCCCCAGCTCGGGATGTACACCTTCAACCACGAATTGCTGCACCTCCTGCTCAATTACAATGCCCCATTTCTGCCCCCCTGGATCGGGGAGGGGCTGCCTGCCCTCTACGAATCGGCCCGTCCCCGCGCCCAGTTTGCGCTGTACCCGGAGCGCAACTGGCGTTCGGTGCTGCTGCAAAAGTACCTCGCCGCGGGGGTCCGGCCGCCGACCTTGCGCGCCTTGCTGGGGATGAACTGGACTGAATTTGACGGGTACGGAGACGCAGCCGGGGCAGCCACGCCTCCGCGCCGTCCCCCCGTGGACCGGCCCGCCACCAAAGGCCGCGCCCGCCCCATCATCGAGCAAGTTCCCGACCGCCGCTCCCTCGACGGGGGGCGCCGGCCCGACCTGAACGTCGACGAGAACCGGACCGTGGTCCGGGGGCGCAGTGTGGAAACCGCCCGGGGGACCATTGACGGGCAAAGGCAACTGCTGCAACACGCGATGGCGCGGGAATTTTTGCGCTACCTTGCCTACAGAAACGAACTGCAACCGGTCATCCGCGATCAAATCCGGGTGTACACCGGGCGGAGTTCCGATCCCATCCTGCGGTCCAGCGCGGAGGTATTGGAACGCACCCTGGGCCGGCGCATCGAAGGTATGGAACGGGATTTCTTTAACTTCGTGGCCCGCCCATGAATCGTACGGACATCATTTTCCGGCTCCATGCCCTCGCCGACCCAGAAAAGGTCACCACCAAAGCGCAAAAGTTTGGGATCGTGGCCCACAATGCGCTGGGCATCTACCTCGCCGATCTCAAAATCCTGGCCCAAGGAAATCGGTCGGGCACACGGCGGGCCACCCACCTACAATCCACCGCACCGCACCACAATTCCCCCACCCACCATTTCTGGGCAAAATGCCCTCGGTCCCGCCCGCACCCTTCGCGTACCGGATGCGGGGAATTCACTATCTTGACTTCGTGGTACGCATTCGAACTATTTCTCTGCTCCTCATCGGACTGATCGCCGGGGCCACGGGGCTGCCCGGCCAGGTATTGCCCACTTACAACATCGCAAATGTTCCCAGCGTGATTGAAGAGACTTCCGGGCTCATCGCCACTGGCCCCAACACCCTGTGGAGCCACAACGATAGCGGAGGCGATCCCAAATTGTACGCATTTGACACGACGGGAACCCTGCTGCGGACCCTCGTCGTGCGCAACGCCACCCATGTCGACTGGGAAGAAATCACCACCGATTCGCTGGGCCGGGTCTACATCGGGGATTTCGGAAACAACGCCAACGCCCGCACCAATCTGCGCATCTACCGCATTCCCCCACCCGCCAGCATCGCCGGGGACAGCGTAGATGCGGAGATCATCCATTTCAGTTACCCGGACCAAACCGCGTTTCCTCCCGCCGACAGCCTGCTCAAATTTGATATGGAGGCCATGGTGGCTTGGGGGGATTCTTTGTACTTGTTTTCCAAAAACCGGACCGCCCCCTTCGATGGCTACACGCGGCGCTATCGCTTGCCCCAGGATCCCGGGACGTACACGGCCACCCTGGTCGACAGCTTTTATTGCGGACCGGGACCGCAAACGCAATTTTGGGTCACCGCCGCCGCCCTCAGTCCGAACCGGGAACACCTGGTCCTGCTTTCTTCGGACCGCTGCTGGATATTTTCTTGTTTCTCCGGCCACGACTTTTTCGGGGGCAGCGTGGCGGAACTGAGCTTTCCTTTGTCCCAAAAAGAGGCCATCGCCTGGCGGGACGATTCGACCGCCTTCATCACCGACGAAGTCATCGCCAATATATTTGGGGGCGTGCTCTACCGGGCGGAATTTGATCTTTGGACGGTGGAACCGGTGGTTTTTCTGGGCAATGACACTACGGTGAGCGGGGCGCCCCTGCTCCTTGATGCGGGCACACTTCCCGGAGCCAGCTACACTTGGAGTACGGGAGCCACCACCCCGACCATTTCGGTCACTGCTTCCGGCAGTTACGCGGTCACCGTCACCGCCCTCAACGGCTGCTCGGCGAGCGATACCATTCAAGTCAGTGTCCTGACCGGAATCCCGGGCCGCGGCCCCCAAAGCGATGACCTTCGCCTCCGGGTCGGGCCGCAACCGCTGCCACCGACATTCGGGCTGAGTTATGAACTGACCGGGCCGAGCCAGGTCCACTTTGATGTTTGGGACCTTCGGGGGCGGCGGGTACTCTCCACGCGTCCGGTCCTGCAAGCCCCGGGACTGCACTCCGAGCAAATCTTTTTGCCGAACCAGGGGCATTATCTCCTGCGGTTCTTTCAGGCGGACCAGGTCCACTTCAAACGCCTCGTACGGATGGACTGAGCGGATGCTGATTGCCGGAATCCTGACAATTTTGCCAAAAAACTAACAGGCAACGGGAAAATTTTGCGCCATTTGTGCGCAAAAGCGGGCAAAATGCCATATTTGCAATGTTGTCGGAAAGCTCAACAGTACGTTATTTTCTTGCTTGTTCAATCTCTACTTACGGTGCTTATGGTAAAAGCATTGCGCAATCCATCATTGTTAATTTTGCTACTGGTCGTTTCGCAGATCGCACTTGCCCAGACGATGGTCAATCAGGGCCGTCCCGAGCATGCGATTGTCTTCGGTGGATTCAGCCAGGGCAAAGAGGTGCTGCACGTGAACTACGAAATTCCTTATCCGGGGGTGGTTACTTTTGCGCTATTTGACGGCGATGGGGAGCGGGTCTGGCACAAGCAAACGCCCCTCGAACCGGGGCCCAATCGGTTTTCGATGCGGCAGGCCGCTTTCCAGGCGGATGAATCCTACTCTTTTGTCCTTCAGTACAAGCTTTCGAAGGTCAGTGGACCGGTCCCGGTCCGTTGATTGCTCCCATCTTCCGTTGGCGATTCGTCTGCGTTTGGCCCGCTGGGGGCCACGGGGTGGGCGCGGAATTTGGGTTTTTGTCCGGCCTTGCACAGAATTAGATCTCGGGAGTAGGCAACGGATTTCTACTCCCGGTGCAGTATCCAATGCGTAAACCCCACCTACCCATTTTCGCGCACCCGGGACCAATTGGGAGCCGGCAAAATTCTTCGCCAGCCATTGTACCTCAGCGCAGACTTCGCACCGCTGAGACGATGCGCATCGGGTGACTTCCTGGCGGGCAGAATAGCGGACGGCGGCGGTGTATTCGCCGATGCCGGCGGAGCGAGCGAAACGGGAAAGTGCGGTGGTGGATCAGATGCTTGTTGATCTGGGGCGGGAGGAGACTGCTCAAGCGGGTGTCCTTTTTTCGGTTACAAAAAATTAAATAGAGAAGAAAATTTAGTAGTTTCCATGCCTGGTTGAGCACCTTTTAACTCTAATGCGATAGCCGAATGGGATTGATTGAAACCGCAGTAGCTTTCTTGGTCAAGCGGATTGCTTCTAAAGGACTTGATAAACTTGAAAACAAGGCTTTAGAAAATATATTCATCATCGAGACACTGGATAAGTTTGGCCTTTTGGAACGAAAGCCCAAGCCTGATCCCGTATCAATCTACGTACACGCCTTGATCGAATATGCTGGTGAAGCAGAGTTTCATTTGCAGGGATTTGTAAAGCTTTTCGGAATCAAATCAGTACAGCGAGCATTCTTGGATGGAATCTACTTCGACAATCCCGATAAAACCGATCTACAGATCAGGGAGGTATTCCAAACCCACAAAAAATTGACCGATCTGCGTGAATATTATCCGAACAAAGAGGATCTTTACGCAGCAATTGCATTGTTTGCGGGGCTATACGATGACCTCACCATTCGTACCGCGAAGCCATTTCAGATCAAGCGCTACTACGATAGCTTGCATGAGCGTCGCGAAATCATGAAGAATCAGTTGAAAATGATCCGCGACCATGAGGATTTTAGAGCATCTTTCGCTTCGATGAAGGAGGAATTGGACGAGGTCAAGGATAGGATGACAAAGAAATCCTTCGACTACCAAATCCGGCAATACCTGGAAAACCACATCATCACTCCATTTCAAACCAAATACCTGTCCACCGACAGATACGTCCCTCTCAGGGGGCATCAAATCAGGCAGCAAAGCTTTAAGAACAAAAGATTTTCTCTTGGAGATTTAGATAATTCCCTGATTCGGGACAATCAGGTTCGCTCTCACGAGGATGTTGATGGAGACGGTGGCGAATCCATCCATCGTGCAGATGGAGAAAAGCTGCGCAAGCAGGAAAGCCCCAAAATAAAATTCAATCCCCTAGAACGCTATTTCCAAACCGTCTTCAACGCCACCAACCTGGATCGTTACCGCTTCGTGGTCATGCTTGGAGAGTATGGAACCGGCAAATCCACTTTCTTTTCATTCTTGGCCTACGCCTTGGCCAGCAACCATCTGGATAGTGGTGGTAAACTTACAGTCCACGATCCCAGAAAACGGATTCCTATCCTTATTCCGCTGAGGGAGTACAATGGTGAGCCCTTCGAACGGTTTGTGGTAAGCCACTTGAACGAATTCGAAGTAGAGGACTTCAATCGCGGAAAGCTCAGGGCCAAACTGAGAAACGGGGATTTCATCCTTCTGCTGGATGGATTTGACGAAATGATCTCCCGGGAAGCCGAGACACGCAAGAAATACCATGCTGAACTACTGAAAGACCTCTTGCCCTCCGAAGGGGACACGGGATCATTGATTCTGTTATCCAGTCGCAAAGAATATTTCAAAGGAACGCAAGAGCGCGACAGCATTTTTGGGATTGCGAACAGCGATTCGAAGGTGAAAGCGGAATTTATACATCTGGATACGTTTACCGATTCGCAAATCCGTGAGTTTCTCGAAAAGAACAAGGAAGAGGGACAGGATGTCAACAAGCTTTGGGGGCATATCACTACCATTTTTGACCTGAAAGATCTGGCCAAGCGGGCGGTGCTCCTGGAGCTGATCATCAAATATCTCCCTCATCTAATCAGGAAAAAGAAGAAACCCAGGGAAGCCATTCGCTCGGTAGAACTCTACCAGGAGGTATTCAAGAAAGAAATACAGCGGGTGAAAAAGGAGAAATTTGGGGGGAAGGCATTTCTGGGGAGTCTGGACAAACAGCGGCAACTGCTGCGCAACCTTGCGCTCGATCTCAATTTGCGAAACGAGCTAGTGTTCACTTATCAAGAGGCAGAATCGGCGCTCCAAAAGGTGATGAATTACGGTCCAGAAACGCAGGAGCGCACGCGGGAGGCTGACCTCACAAAATTTCTCACCTTCTCGTTTCTGCTGAACGATGGTGAGAATACCTACCGCTTCTCCCACAAGTCTTTCCGTGACTTTCTCATCGCGGAGGCCCACCACCAAGAGATTGAAAAGGAAGAAGTTAAAGAATTTGGCCAGCGACTCAACACGGATGAAATAACTACCTTTCTGGCCGAACTGCAACCCGATCCGGAAAAGCTGAGACAACTCTTGAACAATTCGGCAAATCTGCCCGAGCAAAAGCAATACCAGGGAAGCAACGCCCTCAAGGTGCTACTGGCCATGGACCGGGAATGGCTGGCTGACAATTCCATCTACAACGCAGAATTGACCGAAGTGGACTTCACCCGGGCGAAACTCACCGATTGCACCTTTACCGATACCAGCCTTACCGATTGTACTTGGGACATGAACATGTTTGAGCTGAATTTGCGCAATTGCACTGTCCGGAGGGGCGGGGGCCACTATTGGGGAGCAGATTATTTAAAATTGGACTTTGAAGAAAGCAAGAAACGGCGGGCAAGCTATAAGTGGGTGATTGCCCCCGAGTTGGAAAGGATTGCCCGTTGGACGGGGGTCGAAGCGCTTGATTTGTCGGATACTGAGGTGAGCGACCTCGGCCCTTTGCAATACCTACAGAACTTGAATTTGCTTAATCTCTATGGCACCCAGGTGAGCGACCTCGGCCCTTTGCAACACCTACTGAATTTGAATTCGCTTGATCTCTCTGTCACCCAGGTGAGCGATCTGGGCCCTTTGCAAGACCTACTGAATTTGAAGAAGATCGTTATTTCCTATGCACAAAAGGAAGCAGATCACTGGAAGGCTTTTGCGGCTGCTCGACCGGATGTCCGCCTTTCTTCTTATTGATCCTTGAGCAAGTCGGGGCGGGGAGGTGCTGCTCTTGCTACCCTGTCGCCTGCACGCAGGCAATCGGAGCGGCGAGCGAAATGGTCAACAAACACCTTGGGTCCGGCCATTCATTGTGATCCCGCGCCTCGTTATCGCCAAATAGATGCACTCCGCCAAGCCCGGCATCGGATGCATTTGCTTGGGTGGGAGAAGCAGCCGGTGCAATAGATTTTCGATAGGCAGCCTGAGCATTCCGTTGCTCACTTCGTTTCTCCATTTCGGGGGGGAGAGGGCCCAATCTACCAGCCGTCCGGCCAGTTCGGGCTGGATCGGGTCGCGTAACTCGTCCGGATCGGGCAGGGTGTTGCCCGAGTCCGGTCGGATCTTGGTCCAACCCGCGATGCCGAAGCCCCACCTGGTCTCTTCCATCACCAGCCCGGCCCCGCGCACGTTGCGATCCTGCGCCCCCGATGCGGATGCTTGCTGCGGTTGGACACCATCTGAGATCAACGCTAAGAGGCGGTTTTAATTGAATCCTGCGATTTTGCTACGGCATCTTTTTCCGCCCCGGTTCCGCTATTTTCTCGCCCCTAGCTCGGGCTACGGACTCCAAGATGAGCTTTGAGGGACCAAAAAATCTGCGATCCCAAATTTTATAAACCGATTTTAAACCGCCGCTGACGCTAGCGTTTTTCGAAGGCCAACAATACACGATTTGCGGCGGTCGGGATACCATGACCGAAGCATCGCGCCCTTGTCTTGGGATCGGTATTTGCACCAGATCAAAATCGCTCAAGGTGCTTCCAAGCTACCGTGCGTCCACCGCTCTCAACCGCCTTCCCGTTTGGTCAGCCCCACGAAAAAGCCGCCCGTTATGCCCCAAAATTTGCCGATGCGTTGTGTATAAGTGTAAGAATAGTTTTAGATTTAAGGCATTCGAAACCCCTGCGGGCGGACAAAAATCGACTATTTTGAGCCATCGGGGCCGATTTTCCAACCTCCGCAAATAACAATTGGATATATGCAACGGATACAAAAACTTATCGGCGTTTTCAGCATTTGCCTAGGCTTTGCTTTGGTGGGCCGCGCCCAGGAATTGCCGCAACCGAGCCCGGCCGCGAAAGTGGAACAGCGCATCGGTCTGACCGATGTCTCGGTCGTCTATTCCCGTCCGGGCGTCAAGGGCCGGACCATCTGGGGCGAACTCGAAAAGTGGGATGTGATGTGGCGCGCAGGTGCCAATGCAGCGACGCTCGTCGAATTCAGCGACGATGTCACCGTTAAGGGCAATAAAATTCCGGCTGGCAAATACGCTTTTTACCTAACCCCGAGCCAGGGCGACTGGACGGTTACCTTCAACCAAGGCGTGGAAAACTGGGGCGTGGACGGCTACAAAGCCGAAGAAGACGTGGCCTCCTTTAAAGTCGCGGCGACCGAGGGCCCCTTGGTGGAGCGCCTGCGTTACAGCTTCGAAAACATGACCAACGCCGGCGGCGACCTGGTGATGGCCTGGGAAAAGGTACGCGTTGCCGTCCCCATCGAGGTCGACGTGGAGAAAAAAGCCTGGTCCAACATTGAAAAAGCTTTGGAAGAAGCGGAAGCGGACAAAAAGTGGCGGGTACTCCGCAACGGCGCCATGTACTGTACTGAGATGAACACCCGCCTCGATCAAGGCATGGAGTGGATCAACGAATCATTGGCGCTACACGATTCCTGGTACTCACTGAACGTCAAGGCCGAGCTTCAGCACGCGCAAGGCGACACGCAATCCGCGCGCAAAACCATGGAAACCGCCATCGAAAAAGGCGAGCAGTGGGCCAAGGACAACGATCAAGAATTCGACGGCTACCGCCGGATGCTCGAAAGCAAAATGAAGCAATTCACGGACGGGAAAATTTCCAATTGATTGATTTCCAATTTCCAACGGGCGCATCTAGGACGCGCAAGCAGCGATGAACAAGTGAGCAAAAGCGGTGCTACAACCCAAGGATCGTAGCCGCACGGCACGCCGTGCGGCCCCCGCGGATTTTCCAGCAAAGAATTGCCGATTTCCGCGCTCTCAACGTGCGACCAACCATCAAGAAATACTCCCTGACCTACCATTCGCGGTGGACGTTTATTGAATTCGTCGGGGCCGGCGCAATCCGCCCTTTTCATTTTCACGGTGATGGAGTAATTTCGAACGAATCCAATAAACTCCGATCACACTATGTTCGATACGCTGAAACCGCAACTGCAGAAGGAACTGGCCGACATCCGCGAGGCGGGCCTGTACAAGGAAGAACGGATCATCGTCGGGCCCCAGGGCGCCGAAATCCGCGTTTCCACCGGAGAATCGGTGCTCAATTTCTGCGCCAACAATTACCTGGGCCTGTCCTCCCATCCCGAGGTCATCCAAGCCGCTAAGCACACCATCGACGAACATGGTTTTGGGATGTCGTCCGTGCGCTTTATATGTGGGACCCAGGACATTCACCGCGAGCTGGAGAAGAAAGTCTCGGAATTCCTGCATACCGATGACACCATCCTGTATGCAGCTGCGTTTGATGCCAACGGCGGCGTATTTGAACCACTGCTCACCAAAGAAGACGCCATCATTTCCGATCAGCTCAACCACGCCTCGATCATCGACGGGGTACGCCTGTGCAAGGCCATGCGCTTCCGCTACCTGCACAACGATATGGCGGATCTGGAAAAGCAACTTCAAGCGGCCGATGAAGCCGGCGCCCGCCACAAAATCATCGTCACCGACGGCGTATTTTCCATGGACGGAACCATCGCCCAACTGGATAAAATCTGCGACCTCGCCGACAAGTACAATGCGCTCACGATGGTCGACGAGTGCCACGCAACCGGATTTGTGGGCAAAACCGGACGGGGCACGATCGAGCACTGCGACGTACTCGGCCGCGTGGACATCATCACCGGAACCCTGGGCAAAGCCCTCGGCGGAGCTTCGGGCGGCTTCACCGCCGCCCGCCAGGAAATCGTCGACCTCTTGCGGCAGCGCTCTCGTCCCTACCTGTTTTCCAATACCCTGGCCCCGGCCATCGTAGGGGCCAGCATCGCGGTGTTTGACCTGCTGAGTGGCAGCACCGAACTGCGCGACAAATTGGAGTGGAACACGCACTACTTCCGCGAGAAGATGACCGCCGCCGGATTCGACATCAAGCCGGGCGAACACGCCATCGTGCCGATCATGCTCTACGATGCGCCCCTGGCCCAGAAAATGGCCGATGCCCTCCTCGACCGCGGCATTTACGTCATCGGATTTTTCTATCCGGTCGTGCCCAAGGGACAGGCCCGGATCCGGGTACAACTCAGTGCGGCCCACGACCAGGAACACCTCGACCGCGCGATTGCGGCCTTTACCGAAGTGGGCCGGGAACTCGGCGTCCTGAACTGATCGGACCGTCACCTGCGCACTGTGGCCCGCTACCGCTACTTCCTCATCTACAAGCCTTACCAGGTCCTCAGCCAGTTCACCGATCCGGTGGGCGGCAAACGTACCTTGGGTGAATTGTACGACTTTCCGCGGGATGTCTACCCGGTCGGTCGGCTGGACGAGGACAGCGAGGGGCTCCTACTGCTCACCAATGATCCCCAGCAAAATCAGTACTGGCTGGGCCAGAACATCGAGAAGGAGTACTACGCCCAGGTCGAAGGCATTCCCCCGGAAACCGCCCTGGCCCAATTGCGGAGCGGCGTAGACATCCGCGTACGCAAAAAAATCCACCGTACCCTTCCCGCCGAAGCGCAGATACTGCCGGCATCCCCGGTCCTGCCCGCACGCATTCCGCCCATCCGCTACCGCAAAAACGTGCCCGACACCTGGCTGACCTTGACCCTGCGTGAGGGCAAAAACCGGCAGGTGCGCCGGATGACCGCCAAGGTTGGCTTTCCCACGCTTCGGCTGGTGCGCTGGCGGATGGGGGCCCACACAGCCGCTGGTCTGGCTGCGGGTGAGATTCTGGAACTGGCGCACTTTTGAAATTCCGGCTCAACGAGCAACCTGCCCCGCCCAAGAGCTGCGCAATCCCGTCCCCAACAACAAAATGCCCGTACCGTCGTTTTTAAAACATCCCATCTTCCCGTGACACCTCCATTTTCGTTAATTTTCCATTGAATGGCATTCAATCCAATGCAATACCCAAGATGAAAACAACGCTGACTCAACTGATCGTTCTGCTGCTACTTTTGGCCCCGACCCCCGCGCTGGTCGCCCAAACTGAATTCACGACCGACGATCCCGGAACGTACGTCAAGTACATCGTCGACGAGCAAGAAAAAATCGGGCAGGAATTCATCGACTTCTCCACGGTGCTGGTCAATTCGCAGGATCCAAAAGTCAAGGACGCCAAACGGCAGGATGTCCTCAAGGAAATTGAACTGTCCCTGCGGCGGCTGCGCAACCTGGCGCCCTTTGAAGAGAACGCCGAGCTCCGCGACAAATCCGTTTCGGTATTTTCCTTTTACCGCAAATTGCACATCGAACAGTACGCAAAAATCGTAGTCATGATGACGAATCGCGGTTCTTCGCTGAAACAACTCGAAGAGTACTTCAAGCTTCAGGCAGAGGTCGAAAAGGAATTGAAACAGCAAGGCTTGGAACTCCGGGCCGCCCAGGAGAAATTTGCCAAGGAACACAATCTGCTTCTCTACGAAAATGGCAAGCAGGACCAGTTTGACCGCATTTTGGAAGCCAACATCTACAGCCGCGAGGTCTACGTGAAGTACCTCCCAGTCGCGCAGGTCAATGAGGCCTGGCTGTTGGCCCTCAAGGCAAATGACTATCCGGCGATGGAAAAGCAGCGGACTGCTCTCATCGCGGCGGTAGAAGCCGATCCGTTTGCCGGCGACAAAGGCCTGAATGGGTACACCGGATTTCGGGATGCCGCCTTGGAACTGATCACGTGGTACGGTGCCCTCGCCCACAACGAGTACAAGCGGGTTCACGGTGTTCTGACCAATCCCCAGCGCACCAAGGAAGACGTGGACTTCGTAAATGGATTCATCACTTCGTTCAATGCCCGCAACACTGAACTCAACGAGGACTACAATGCAGCGGCGCGGGAACTGAAGAAGCGGGCACTCCCCGCGACTTCGGGCAGCAATTGAGCGGGCGGCAATTCTCTCTTGCGGGGTGACGAGCCAGTTCCTCTGATGGGGCGGTGAGCCGTTGCCAGCCGCCCGGATCAGAGGAACTTACTTTTTGGGGGAGTGATTTTAGGAGTCTGCGAGAACAATGGCATGAACCGGGGGACACGATGGGGGAGCGCAGGCGAAGAACGCCTAGTCATCGGCCCCGCCGTCGTGGATCTCATTCAGCATGCGAGCCAGGCGGTAACCGGCCAGGGCGACTTGCTGTTGCACGATTTTTTGTCCGGCTCCCAGATAAAGGGCTGAGGGATCATCGCCGGGTCGGATGGGGATTTTGATGCCCTCCCCATCGATCAATTGTACACCCTCGTAGCCGTATTTGACCGCAAGCGCGTGGCCTTCCTCGGCCCAGATCACCGGATCCAGATTCCGCGCGGCGGGCATTTCACTTTCGGGATACAACCGGGCAACGGAATCGGCGATGGCCAGCAATGCCTTCTCGGTCGGCTCACCCCAGGGTTCGCGACTGATCTGAGGCTTCCAAGGATCAAAAAAACCGCAGCCATCGTCCCACAGCTTGTGCAAACTGTTGTGGGCAGAATCGGACAAACGGAAACGATTTCCACCTAGATTTCCCTCCGGCTGTTCCTTGGTGTACATGCTGGTGGTGTGTAGCGGTTGGTGAATGTCGCCCACGAAGTGGACTAAAAAGGCCAAAGCACGGGCTTTTTCTAAAGCAATTGCTTTGCGCGAACGCAGGATGATGGCCATGGTCTTGATCGCAGAAACCACATTGATTTCGGGCTGGGCATGGGCGGGCAGGGCGACGCCGTCGGGATTATAAGGGATATTGGTGTAGTGCAGCGCGCTGTAGATGTAGACCCCGTCGTTCTTGATGTCGTCGGGCCAGGTGGCACTTTCGATGAAATTGCGGGTCCCCGAATAATGCGCAGTCAGCACCGGAATCAACTCGTCTACCCAGGTGCGGACCGCCGGGGTAAGGCGCGTGTACGCCACGGCCGCAACGGTCATGTGCCCCGTGTCCCACCAGGCGCGCACGGGTGCGGGCAGCGTCCCCAGAACGATCAGCAACAAAAAAATTTTCATAGCAATTGCGATTTGATGGTGCCTCAGAGATCACGCAGCACCCGCCGCGGAACCCAAAATTCCCGACCGCCAGCTTCGACCAAAGACCAGATGTCTTCTTCGTCGGTTACCGCCACCGTTTCGCCCAGGCTGAATACATTCGAAAATGAATTCGCAGCGTAGCTGGGAAAATCGTAAAACGAGGTCTTCTCGACCAATACTGCCCGGTGAGGACTGCGAACCAAGTGGTGCAGCAGGAATATCCCCACCACCGCAAACAATGTCCATCCACTGATCAACCCTACGCTCCGCAAGCTATTGGGCGAGCGTTTGGGCACAAAAAGCGTCGCCGCCATTCCCAAACCCACGATGGCAAACCCAATCCAGAGCAAGGTGCCGTAGCGGTTGTAAAACAGCAAATATGCATCCCAGCCATCCGCCGAAAACAGCCGCGTTCCACCGTTCATTTGCATCATTTGCTTGATCTTCGCCTCACTGGATTCATTGCCAAATTCCTGCGCGGCTTTCTTCAGGTAGTAAATCGCCGCCGGGTAGTTCTTTAAATTTTCGTGCATGAATGCGAGCCGGTAGAGCATTTTTTCATTGAAATAGCCCTCGCCGTAAATCGCCTCATAGCCGCTCAGGGCATCCGTATATTGTTGCTGTTCAAATGCTTGGTCGGCACGCGTCAAACGCTCATCAACTCCCTCAGCAAAGCCGGTCGCGGGATGGGCCATCAAGAGCAAGAAAATACCCACGATAAATACAATATTTTTCTTTGACATTGAGAACATACTCCCTATCTTTGTGCTCCCTTTGGAACTCGATCTATGATCGAAGATTCGGTAGCTCAGTTGGTAGAGCATCTGCCTTTTAAGCAGAGGGTCCTGGGTTCGAGCCCCAGCCGAATCACCACTCGCCCAGGTGGTGGAATTGGTAGACACGCTATCTTGAGGGGGTAGTGCTAGAAATGGCGTGGGAGTTCGAATCTCCCTCTGGGCACGAAACAAAGGGCTATTTTGCCCTTTCTTGCTTTTAAGCATCTTCTTTTCCATCCTTAGATTCCCCATTGTTTTCCAATTCTTTTCGGTAATCGGCCGTTTTGCTGTTGGTGTGCAGGTATTCCTCGCCGCGGCACAGATCGACCGCGTAGCGCACCAGGGCCTCCAAGTCCATGTCAAATTCCTGGATTTTCCATTTCCGGTCCCCCGGAACTTCTTGCACCCAGACCTCGGACTCGGCGTCGCTCAAATGAATGACGTACTCCCGTTTGCCCAAGCGGCTGCCCCGCGGCTCCGCCGGAAGCCGCACCTGGCGCTTGGGCACCAGATGCACCTCTACCCCCCGGAAACGGGTTGCACCGCGTTGACGGCGAATTTCATCGCGTACGCGCTCCCAAATGTTCATGAGGCTGTCCCTGGACATGGCGCAAATATAAGCCACCCGCCGCCGTGAGCGAAGGGTTGGCGGCATTTTTTGGGAATTGGGGGAATGGGATGTAAGGGGAGTATTTTCACTGAGCGATGCCGGGAGCATCTACATATTTCTGATTTCCCAACCTCCGATAACCCCGCCATCGCCTTCGGGAACTCATCACCGACCATGAAAAATTAAACGTAGGCCTCATCCAACTCAACCGAAACCCCACTCACCGCAACACCCGGACCACCGTCACCCGTCCGGCCTGCTGCAAGCGCAGCAAATACATGCCCGGCGCCACCGTAGGCAGGTCCAGCACCGCCGTTTCTCCGGCGGCCACGGCCCCCTGGGCCAGCAATTTTCCCGTCACGTCCCGCATTTCCCAAGCCATTGCCGCGTCGACCGCCAATCCGGCAATCTCCCGGGCCCCCGGGTGTTCTCCGGCAAATGTCCAGCCCACCCTACGCAGCAGCCCCTCGGTGACTACGCGCCGGACTTTTGAAAAATACTGCTGTCCATTCTGATCGGTAAGCGCCAAGCGATAGTACACCACTTCCCCCTGACCCGCTGGATCCCGGTAGTGACCGGTCGCAACGATGTCCGACGCGCGGTGCAGCACCGTGTACGCCACACCGTCCCCGCTTCGCTCCAGGACCAAACGCAGCACCAAGTGTGGCTCCGCTAGTTCCCAGGAGATATGGTTGTGCCGCCCTAAATTTTCTGCCCGCAGCGTCACTTCGCCCACCGGCAGGACATTCGAACAATAAGGTACTTGCGTGAGCGCATTGGGCGTGGCGGGCAGCGAAACATTGGTGACAGTTCCGCCCGATCCGGCAGTCCCGCCACTGTTGATCACCAGCGCTGGGGTCGTAATGGTAAGGGAAGTCACCGCGTTGTTACAGCCATTTTCCCCCAGCGAATCCATCTTGTTCAGCAGAATATCTTCATCGTTGTCGTCCCAGGCCGCGAGGATCAGCCCTCCATCCGAAGTGGGCACCGAAGCACCAAATCCCGTTTCATCCACCGACGTGCCGTAATGGCGCGCCCACACAATGTCGCCGGTAGAATTGACCTGGATGACTTGCTGGTCGCCCGCCCCAAAAGTATTGGTCGTGGTCTCGCCGGTGGCCACGTACTGTCCGTCCGGGGTTTCGGCCACGTGAAAAATCCGGTCCATCGCCGGTGAACCGTAGGTCCGCGCCCAAGTGACACCGCCACTGGCATCGGTTTTGATCAGCATGCCCTCGTTGCCTCCGGTGCCGAATCCGGAGGAGTAACCGTAGAGCATCAATCCCCCATCCGTGGTCGCAATCAGCCCGAAGCCGTTGTCCGAGCTGTTGCCCCCGTAGGTGACGGTATTGATGAGGGTGCCGGTGCTGCTGAGTTGGACCAGATAATATTCCGTGGCCGGGCCCCCAAAAGAGGTGGTGTAACCGGCGCCCGAATATCCTCCCCCCGGAGTTTGGACCACATCGTATATCAGTTCGGCCTGAAGCCCGCCAACGGTCCGGGTCCATTCTACCGCACCCACTGCGCTTAATTTGATGAAATACCCATCGTTACTTCCGGCGCCAAATGACCGCGTATAACCGCCCACAATGTACCCGCCGTCGGTCGTCGTATCGACCGCCACACCGACATCGCTGCCGGTTCCACCGATGGCCCGCGCCCAGTCGACTTGCCCGGTGGCATCCAGCTTGGCCACCAAGACATCACTGCTTCCCGCACCAAAGCTGCTCGTCTGACCGACAAAAATGTAGCCACTGTCCCGCGTCACCGCAATCGCGCGGGCTTCTTCGTAACCACTGCCCCCATAGGCCATCGTCCAAAGCTGCGTCCCGCCCGGATCCAATTGCATGATGCAGGCATCTGAGCCCCCCGGCCCAAATCCCATGAAGCCCGCTACCGTAAAATTCCCTTCGGGCGACTCACACACCCCAAAACCGTACTCGACATCTCCCCCATCGTAGCGCGCACTGAAACGGGAATAGGTCTGCTGCGACCAAGTCCAAGAATTGGTCAGCACCAAAACAAGCAGCAAGCCGGCAACCAAGGATAAAAATCGGACGATCATATTCTGTTCTCTCTTTTCAAGATACGGAAATATGTCAGGCCGCACATTTTTGCCCGGTATTTTTTGCGAATTTGTCTTCGAAACCGGCAAACTGTCTCCGCCCGAAGAATGGCCTTCGGATTACTACGGACTGGTAATTGTTCCCTTAAAAATGAGCTTTCAGAAAATCAAGGGCCATTTGGTTGGCTTCCCGAGTCGCCGTTTCGTCGTAGATATCGCGGCTGGGATTGGCGAAAGCGTGGGCGGCATCAAACGTCTTGGTGGTCACCGTTTTGCCGGCTTCTCGCATGGCCCCTTCGAATTTTGCCACGACCTCCCCATTGATCCATTTGTCCTGCCCGGCAAATATACCCAATACCGGAGCTTGCAATGCGCCGAGCTTTTCCGGGTCCGATTCCGGCATGCCGTAGTAGATCACGCACCCACTCGCTTGGGTTCCGGCCATGATCGCCGTTTGGTGGGACCAGCCTCCGCCAAAGCACCAACCGATGGTTTGTACCTTGGCCTGTGGTCCGACATTGTTCAGGGCTCCCCGGACGATGGCCCGGATCCGTTCTTCTGATGCTCCGCGCATGTACTCGGCGGCTTGGGCACGTTCGGTCGCCACCTTCCCGTCGTAAAGATCGAGGGCGAGCACGTTGACATTGCCGAGGGCAGCGTGGAGGCGGTCGCTCTCATTGCGGACGTAATCATTGAGTCCCCACCATTCGTGGATGACCAATAAATAATTCGGCGAGGGTGTCTCAGCCGGGATGTAATAACCATTGGCGGTTTGTCCATCCGGCGTCAAAAACTTAACCGCGGTGCCCCGGGGATCTTCCAAGATAAACCCGGTGGGGTTGGCGTGGGTGGTACGGAAATCGACTTCCATGCCCAGCGAAGCAAATGCCGCGGTAGGGGTGGCACATTCGGTCTCACAACAACTCTTGGGCTGCGCCGGCAAAACCACGACCCACAACAATGCGACAAAAAATGCGATGCATCTAATCATTGATTTCTGATTTCTGATTTCTGAGTATCTGTAGTTCAGTCGAAAACAATTGACAATCGGAAATTTTCCTATTGGAAACTGACCGAATCGTTCATTGGAAATCGAAAATTTAGCAATTGAAAATTCCCAATCTTGGGTTTAGAAAAGGGTGTAAATAAACGGAGCAATTGCGCTGCCACCGCCAAAGATGAGCAAGGCTCCGATCAGCAGCAACACCAGGATGATCGGCGTGAGCCACCACTTTTTGCGCTGCCAGAGAAATTTGAAAAGGTCTTTCAGGAAATCCATAGTTGAACTCTCTTCTTTGCGAGCAAAATACGCAAAATTAATGGATTTCAAGGGCTTCCGATCACCTAAGGGCACCGGGGATAGATTTACGCTGGGAATTGCGGTGCGAAAAAATCTTCGCGCCCAAACCCGCACAGATCTTTCCCGCTTTCTCTGGTGCGCGTCCCCATTGGCCGCAACCAGCCACGGCCTATTCGCGCACCACCTTCGCCGTGACCCGGCGCTCCCCAATCCGCAGTTGCAGCAGGTAAATCCCCGCCGCACAGTCCACCAGGGAAATCTCAGCCCTGCCATCGGCCCGATCCATTTGGGCGGCAGCATGGTACAGTACCCGCCCGCGCAGGTCCCGCAATTCCAAAGCGTAGTTGGCGCCGGCGCTTCCCGCCCATTCGACCCGGAGCCGATCCCGCACCGGATTCGGCCCTACTTCCCAGCGGATCAATTCCGATTCTGCCTGGCCCACAAAAGTAATCCCCATACTGGGATCCGAAACGCAGCCGTTGGAATCGGTCACAATCAGCGTATAGAAACCGGTCATCGCCATCACATAAGTATTGGCGGTGGCCCCGGGAATGTCGGTGCCATTGAGTTGCCACTGATTGCCCGTCGCTGCCGAAGAGGTCAAAGTATTCCCGGCTAGCGTGATTGTCGGCGTCGTAGGATTGGCGTTGACTGTGATGGCCGCCGCTGCGGTGTCGGTACAGCCGTTGGAATCCACCACCACGTACTGCAAAGGATAATTCCCCGGCCCGACACTCGCGGGGAAGAAATCGTTGGCGCTGACGCCCGGACCGAGGTAGGTCCCCCCACTCGGATTCGCACCGGTCAAGGGGAAAGAAGGATCGTTTTCGCAGACATCAGCGGGATTGGAAAATACCGCACTGGGGGTCGGGTGGACGGTCACAAACTGAGAATCGGTGGCCGCGCATTGATTGGAATCGGTAAAGGTGTAAAAGACGGGCGAACTCCCCAAACCGGCCTGCAAGGGATCAAATTGGCCGCCGGAAATGCCCGGTCCACTGAAACTACCGCCGATGGGCATCCCGGACAAAGCTTGCAGTCCGGCATCGATGCAGACGCCGCCGAGGGCCATTTGCGATACCGCGGGCAGCGCGTACACGGTCACGGTAGCGGTGTCAGTGCGCCAGGTGCACTGGCTGTCACTCACTTCGAGGTAATAGTCGCCCGCCTGAGTGGCGAAATAATTGGTGCTGGTCGCGCCCGAGATCGGACTGCCGTTCAGATACCACGCATAACTCAAGCCCGTGCCCGGGTTGGTCGCCAGCTCTGCCGTATCCCCCACACAGAAATTGACGTGGCCCAGGGCCACCAATGGATAAGGTTGTAGGTTGCGTCCAAGAATGAATTGTTGTGCGCCGATGGTAGAACGGATCAGGCGCGACTGCGTGAGGTCGCGGGTCACCGCAATATCCGACCAAACGGCGGAATTGTTGGCGATGCGTCCGGCGATGGCTGCGTTGCAGCCGTCATTTGCCCCGATGTAGGGATTCGGGCCGTAGTCCAGCGTGACATCAAAGGTGTGACTGGAATTGGAAATCATGTACACCCCGTAATAGCTGCTATCAAAGCTCACGTAGCCCGCCGGCAAATTCGCCAAGTCGGGCGCTTCGTTGATGCGGTAGAGCTGTACCCCATCGGGCGTCCCCGAGACATTGTCCAGGAGGAAACTGCCGCCGGTCATCCCCGGCATATTGAGGCTGACCGCTCCACCGTAGGCGTACAAGCTGGTATCGCCGATGGCCGCACCGGACAAGCCCCACAAAGGAGCACTCACCAAAGTACCGGTATTGCTATTGGGACTCAGATCGGTGAGTGCCGGGCCGGCGCCGTCGTCAAAGCGCCAGTAACCTCCGAGTTGCGCGTAATCGGGATGGGACGCCGTCACTTTGCGGCACATCCAATCGCGGATCGTGTTCGGAGACAAAGCAGTCCGCCAAACCCGGACCTCGTCGACTTCGCCGTTAAAGTGGCGGGGACCGGTGATGGCGTAGGGAATGCGTGCAATATTGAGGTCGTAATTGCCGCTGGAAATCGTTCCAGAATAATTGGTCGTGCCGATTTCCACCCCGTTCAGGTAAAGCCGCATCGTGCTCCCGTCAAAGGTCGCCGCCACGTGGTACCACGCTTGGGTTTGCAAGACATTCGGGACCAGCACTTCCTGCCAGTTCGAACCAGTGCCGAAATTGAAGGACAACGCGCCGTTTCCCCCGCAGCGGAGGGTGTAGCCTTGCGGTCCCTGGGCCCAGCCGTCCTTGCCGAGGATCACATTTTCCCAAGTATTGGAACCAAAAGAGCCCGGCAAAAACCACGCTTCCAAGGTAATCGCCGAATCATTGACCAGTGAATTCGAGTGCGGAATGGAGATGTAATTGTTGGTCCCGTTAAAGAAAAGACAACTGCCCGCCCCCGGATTTTGGGCGAACACCAGTGAATTCATGCCGAGAGCAAGCAAGAGGAATTGAAGGATGCGGTACATGTTACTTTGAATACGGTACTGGGGATTCTGCCACATGCGCCTCCCCTTCCTTCAATTTACGCAGCTAAATCGAAAAAATAAATGCTTTCCGGGGGAAAAATCACTGCTTGCTGCCCAGCCAGCTTTCCAGCATCTGCACTTGCTTCTTTTTGGGTTTTTTGAGCTCCTTGATGCCGTAGGTTTTGGGGACAAAGCGGTTTGTCCAGGTCACCGTAAGGGGCTCATCCACATTCATCCGGTACACCTTCATCTCCAACTTTGCCGGGCCTTTGAACTCGCCGAAAAAGCCTTTTGCGTCCCAAGCGAGGGCGCTGATGCCCTGAATTTCCGTGATGACATCACCGCCGCCCAGGCCAGCTTCATCCGCATCCGTTCCCGGGAGCACATTCGGAATAAGCAAGCCGTACTCCGTTTCCTTGAGCCGCGGAATGCCCAGTCTTTGCAGTCCCAGCCCGGTTTGCTCCTTTTCGATCCATTGCAGCCCAAAGGACTCAAACACTTCAGCGTAGTCCATGGACTCGGTGCCGTGGACGTAGCGGGTAAAGAACTCCTGCCAATCGCCACCGGTTACACGTTCGACCGCCCGCTGCACATCGTCCTCGCCCACACCGCGGTCTTTTTCGTAGTGCTCCCGCCACAGGTCCATCATGACATCGTCCAGGCTGTGCTCACCCTCGGTACGACGCCGAATTTCGAGGTCCAGCAACATTCCCACCCGCGATCCCAGGGTGTAATACGAGATCCGGTGGTACGGAATCCCGTATTCCGAGCGGTCCAGCCACGAATCAAAGCTCGACTGCGAAGGCGAGACCACCTGAGCGGCATAGTTGTTTTCCAAAGCCGCAACCGTCCGCGCCAGAATATTGAAGTAGACTTGCCGCTCGTAGAGACCGCAACGCGCCATCGTCAGCGAGGTGTAGTAGTCGGTCACCCCTTCGGTGAACCAGTGCAAAGTCGTGTGCGCTTCATCCTGGTAATTGTAGGGCCACATGACCGCCGGCCGGATGCGTTTTACATTCCAGAGGTGGAAAAATTCGTGGGAAGAGATGCTGTTCAGCCGGGCAATGGCCGCCGGTGAGGTCGCCACCTGGTCCGGCATCGCAAAAGCCGCGCTGAATTTGTGCTCCACCGCGTGCCCCATGTTGTAGGGCAGCAGGTGGTAGATAAAATGGTATTCCGAAAGCGGCAAGCCTCCAAAAATCGCCGCTTGCTCGCGAATGATCTGGCCCATGTTCGTTTGGTAGGCATCTTCCACCTCCTTGTCGTCGGGGAACTCACCTTGAAAATGGAAGTAAAAGTCGGTCTCCCCGATGCGGCTGTGCAGGGTCTTGAGGGTGGGCGAAAGGATGGTCGGCGCGTCCACAAAATCGTGGTAATCGGCCGCCGTGAAGACATTGTGCGCGCCCTTGTCCCGCTTGAGCGCAGTGGCGGCTTTCCATTCCGGGGGCATGGAGGCGACGGTCAAGGTGCAAGGGGCCGCGTAGCGATCCCGCACGTGGAGAAAAAAGTTGACCGGATTGAAGTAGGCCTCCTCGTTGCTCAACACACTCGAACCGGCATCCATCGTATTGGCAAAAGCGCCGTAGCGGATCGCGATGTCCCCGCCGCGGGGATTGGTGACCCGCCAGGTATTGTTGTCGATTTTTTTCCAGGCCAATGCTTCCCCCGACGCATCAGCGGCCGAAAATCCCGTAATCGCCGCTGCGTAGTCCTGGATGTAATAGCGCCCCGGCCGCCAGGCCGGAACTTGAAAATCGGTATAGCCACCCGTCGCCGGGGTGGTTTGCAAGTCGACGGTATAGGTATGTGACTGCGGATTGGTCCAGGACAAGGTATACTGGTAGGCTTGGGCGGGCAGCAGGCCCACTACGGCTACCCAGCAGCAGCCGGCGATGATCCTGCGCCAGCCCGGTCGTGAGGTTGCTTTCATGGGATCAAGTTACGCAATTCAGGCAAGGGAGGAAAAACGCCTCTTTTGCGTTCGCTTCAGGGGGTAAACAGGTCTGCCCGACACGAAGGCCGGGCAGATGGAGAAAAACCTGAATTGAATTACCATTTCTTGTCCTCATCCCAAGCCAAAACCAATTTCTCGGGGGTAGACTCCAGTACTTCGTACTGTTTCACTCCGTGCCCTCCGAGGTAAAGGACCAACCGGTGCCCGGTCAGGGTGTACGCGCCAGCCTGGCTGTGGATGTTCGAATCATTGCCACAGCGGGCGGCGTAGCCCTTGATGACTTCACCATTGGGCAGAAAGCGCAGGTAATTTCCCCAGCGCATTTCATCTTGGGGCTTCGGCGTAAAGATGATTTTGCCTTCCTCTCGCAACGCATACGACTGCATCCAGGTTCCCGTCAGTTTGGTGACGGCCGCCAGGGGCGTGTGAACGCGGTGGACAAATCTCATTTTGCCCGGTTCAGCGATGCGTTTCTGGGCGGAAAGGGTCAATGAAAACCCAAGGGCCAGAAACAGAAGAAGGATATATTTGAGCGTTTTCATAATGCTTTCTTTGGGTTGTTTGTCTTAAAGGTGCGGGGCCGCCGGTCATTCCATAAAAGCAGAAAAAAATTTAGGCCCTTGGTGTGCGAGCTCTCGCACACCAAGGGCCTAGAAAATCAAGGGCAATTGCGATTGGAAACCGCGTCACTTCCGCTTAACCCCAAAATCGCGTAGGATCAACGCACTGCGCTGTCCGATCATTCTTCGCCCCAAACCTCGCGGAATCCTTTGAGGTTGCCTTTCGAGGAGGCAAATCCGGGGATGGCAAAGATCACCTCGTCAAACGCCCGTTCATATTTGCCGCCCGGAGCGAGGAAATGGCGGAAGTAGCCGGCCATGTCCCGGGGATCGTTCCGGAAAACCCCGCATCCCCAAGCGCCGAGCACGATCCGGGCGTGGCCGTTTGTCAGGGCGACCGCCAGGACCGCTTCGGTGCGCTCATGCATGACTTCACGGATCATCGCTTTGTTGGTGCGCTTTTTCGCGGGCAAAGCACCCACGTTGACCGCCGGGGCGGTGATGATCGAAACGGGATAGGCTGCTTCCAGGAGCGCATCCACGTCGTCACGGATCACCGGGACTTCCGGAGCGTAGATCAGGTGGTGCGAGTAAATCGCTCCGCCCTGGTTGCGGTTGTAGACGTAGTAGTCAAAGTTGGCGGACAAGCAGGGATACAATCCGCTGGCCCGGGCAAGGGCCTCTTCCTGGGCCTGGCTGCCGCCGAGAAATCCGCCGCCCGGATTCTTCGCCGAGGCGAAATTTAGACAAACGGTACGGTCGTGGCCCGCTTCGTGCAGTTGCTTACAGGCCGCAAAAGTGGTCGCTTCCGCAATGCGGATGCGGCTGAGGGGCGCAGATTGGCGTTCGGAGAGGCGGTTCTCCGCGGCCGCGCGGAGGTCCACCAATTCCTCTGGGCGGTACAGGCGCGAATTGGCCACGGCCTGGCGCTGCGCGGCAGCGATGGAAACCTGATTCCCCGACGAACTTGTATAATGGCCCCGTTCGAGACTCTGCAAAGTTTCTTTGGCGATGGTGCGTCGTTTGCTACGTGACATGGCTTTTTACTTTTGGTGTGTTTACCGTACACACAAAGGTAAATATTCTGCCGGGATGCCCCCCAGGGTTGGAATGAAAGGACCAGATTGCGCGGGTGAATGGGGATTTTTGTCTTTTGAGTGGTACCGCGCCCGGGGATTCGAGATCCGCGTCCCGATGTACTCGCCTAGCCATTCGCCCGGAATCCACCTCAGCGGTCAATAAAACGAAATGCCCGTCTTGCGGAGCGCCTTGCGCAGTTGTTTGGCACCTTCCTCATCAAAATCGTCTTTGGTGACGTTCAAGTGCTGGAGGTAGCCCATCTGGTAAAGCGGGCTGTAGTCCTTGATCGGATTTTCGTGCATGAACAAGGACCGCAGCTCCGAATTGTTCAGCAGCGGGCTGATGTCTTTGACCTGGTTGCGGTACATCACCAGCTTGACCAAATTGGGAAAATTGCGCACGACGTAGATGTCCGCGACATTGTTTGAATGGATGTCCAGGTATTCCAACTTAGTGAGGTATTGCAAGCTATCAATCGTAGTCACCCCGTCGTTTTTGCCCATCGTCAACTGGGTCAAATCGGTGTGGTGCTTGATGTAGTCCAATTCGGCATCGCTTTTTACCATGCCTTGCACCCGCAGGCTGACCAGCTTCTTGTGGTCCCGCAGCATTTCCAGGGAAAAATCCGAAACTGGCAAAAAAGACAAGTTCAAATCGATCAATCCAGTGAAATTCGCCACAGCATCGATGTTCATCAGGTCGTAGCACTTGTAGACGTGGAGCGTCTGCAAGCGGGTCCAACCGGCAATCGGCGCTAGGGTAGTAATTTTGCTTTTCGAAACGTCCAGCCAGGTGACATTTTCCAGGTGGCGGATCGGTTCCAATGACGCAACCTCGTTGTCGTAGAAGCGGATCACCCGCAGGTCCCGCAGACTGTCGAGCGGTTGCAGGTCCCGCACAAAATTCGACTCGCTCACGATCTCTCGCAATCCAGGGCACTGCTGGATGCCCGCCAAACTGCGCAAACCATTGCTGCGCATTTCCAGGACTTTGAGGTTCGGAACCGCCGCCAAAAAGTCGAGGTTTTTGACCGGCGAATCGTAGATGATCAGCCCTTCCAGCATGCGAAAAGCGGCCAGGGTATCGTAGTTCACAACTTCACCTTGCCGAATTAACAGTTTGCGCACAGTGTCGGGACGGGCCGTGGCCTTTTCCCATTTGATCCAATCCCGTTCTTTGGCAAAGCGACTGGTTTCGCTGTCCTGGGCCCGCAAAGGCCCCCCAATGATCAACAGCAGCGCCAGTACCGCAAATTTCCGTAAGTTTTTCATTCGTCCTGCAAAATAGATTGCACAATGTCCTTTAACTCCGCCGAGGGCGGATGCAACAAGAAGTGTCCGCCTTCGATCAAATAGCGCCGCGTCCCGGGAACTTCCCGCAGAAACCGGCGACCGAGCCGCGGCGGCGTCGTTCGGTCTCGCTTTCCCCAAATCACGTGCCACTCTGTATCCCAATCCCGGCTCCGCTGGGCAACCTTCCGCAAATTTGGTCGCAAATCCGCGTAGCCCAGCCACACCTGTCGCACCCGCGTCCGCGCCGCCGGGGTTCCCAACTGCCGCTCCAGCAACTTGCGATTCCCTGCGGAGAGCAAGCGCAATTTATGCAAGATCCGGGCAACAAGAAACAGCCCCCCCGGCCGCCGCAGCACCGCCCGAAACAATCCCCGCCCGAGGGCCGTCCCCGTCGCTAAGCGGTAAACCGGATGGAGCTTCAGCCCGTCCGGCGCCACCAGAATCGCCCGTTTGACCGGAACCGTCCCCCTCGCCACTAGGCCCAGTGCCCAGCGCACCCCGATGCTGAAACCCAGTAGGTGCAGGGACTCCACAGCAAAATGCTCGGCAATTTCCCGCCCCAGCATCCGCAAATCCGCCGCGCTTACCTTTCCTTCCCAGGCACTTTCGCCAAAAAAAGCCAGGTCCACCGCCACAATGCGCCAGCCGGCGGGCGCCACGGGAAACAGACGGGCAAAATCCCGGCCCTGCATCGCATAGCCGTGCAGGCACACGAGGGTACGGGGCCCCTGGCCCCACACCCACGCAATAAGGGCCTGATCGCCCACCGGAAGCCGGAGGGCCGCAGCTTGTGTCGCAGCGGTTGTTTCACCCATACCACGCTAATTTCTCCTATCTTAGGGCTTTATGCAAGACAAAACACGGCATGTTTCACACCTCGCAGAAGATATTTGCCCGGGAGGAAGTTCCCGCCCGCCTCGCGGTTTGGCGCTTGCACGGGGACCGCATCGTCTTCACCAATGGCTGCTTTGACCTGCTGCACCTCGGCCACGTGGACTACCTCGAACAAGCCCGGCACCTCGGGGACCGGCTGGTTTTGGGGTTGAATACCGATGCCTCGATCCGCCGACTCAAGGGAGCGACCCGCCCCATCCAGGACGAGCAGTCACGCGCCCGGGTGATGGCGGCGCTGGAATTTGTGGATCTGGTCACGCTTTTTGACGAGGATACTCCGCGAGAGCTGATCCAGTTGGTGCGGCCGGAGGTGCTGGTCAAAGGGAACGACTACCGGGTGGAGGACATCGTCGGGGCCCGGGAGGTGATGGCGGCCGGCGGCGTGGTGCGGACGATTCCCCTGGTGGAAGGGCACAGCACGTCCTACATTGTAAACAAGATCCGACATGAGTGACCTGAATTTGCGCGCCGAAATCGCGGGCCAATCGTACACGGTGGACCTGCGCCCGCTGGACATCAGCATTTTGCTGGAATTTGATGGTCCTCAGCCCAATACCTACGGAGTGCCCAAGGCCTCGGCGGTGGCGTTTGAAGGGGGCGGCTTCGTGGGCGACACCCGGCGGGGCGGTGGCTGCAACTTTGAGACCTATACCCTCACCCCACACTGCAACGGGACGCACACCGAGTGCGTAGGGCACATCACCGACGAGCGGATTCCGGTGGCGGAGGTGTTGCGGCCGGGCTTGGTGCCGGCTACCGTGATTAGCGTGGCTCCGATTGCCGCCGCGGCGACCACCGAAACGTACGATCCACCACTGGTGGCGGAAGACTGGGTGATCGATGCGGGCACGCTGCACACCGCGCTGGAAAGTACCGATCCCGATTTTCATGGGGCCATCGTGATCCGAACCCTCCCCAATTCGGAAGAGAAGCTTTCCCGGGATTACCTCCAGAAGCCGCCCGCTTTTTTCACCAATGCCGCCGTGCAATACCTGGTCGAACTCGGCCTGAAGCACCTGCTGGTCGATCTGCCCTCGGTGGACCGGATGTTTGACGAGGGAAAACTGAGCAACCACCACTACTTCTGGGAAGTGGCCCAGGGTTCGCACGCGGTCGACCCGCAACCGGCGCTTTGGCGCACGATTACCGAAATGGTGTTCGTGCCCGATTTCGTGCCCGACGGGCGCTACTTGCTGGACTTGCAAATTGCGCCTTTTTTGGCGGATGCGGCCCCAAGTCGGCCCACCCTGTATGCCTTGCAGAGCAGATAGGCAATTTTTGTCCGGAGGGCTCGTTAACAAATGCGTACTTTCTCCGTTGTTTCAGTACCGTTAATTTTACCTTTTGGTATGTCCATTCGGCTCCTTTTCCTCATTTTGATCACCGTCCTGGCCGCGCCGGCCATCCGGGCCCAGCAACCCCAAGTGGAGGTCATTCAGTATCCCCAATTGGAGTCTTGGTTCAATGCCGAGAACGATACCTTGTACGTGATCAATTTTTGGGCGACTTGGTGCCGTCCCTGCGTCGCCGAAATGCCTTATTTCGAGCAACTGCAAGCGGAAATGGTCGATCAAAAGGTGAAGGTACAATTTGTGAGCCTGGACTTCGTCCAGGACCTTGAAAGTCGCCTGTTGCCGTTCCTGGAACGCCGACCGGTCAAGTCTTCCGTGTACCTGCTGGATGAACCCAAGTACAATACCTGGATCGACCAGGTGGCGAAAGCCTGGTCGGGGGCGATTCCCGCGACGGTCTTTGTGCAAAAGTCGCGCGGGGTACGGGAATTCCACGAAGGTGACTATACCTTTGCCACACTCAAAGAAAAAGTTGAATCCTTAATGCAATAATCTCATGAATATGAAGAAGTTCACGACCCTCCTCAGTTTGGTGATCCTCGCCGCTTTTTTCTCTTACCACTACGCACAGGCCCAAGGGGTCACGGTCGGTGGCCCAGCGGTTGACTTCAATCTGAAGAACATCGACGGCAAGATGGTTGGCCTCAGCGATTACGCCAGCGATGCTAACGTGAAAGGTGTGCTGGTTGTTTTTACCTGCAACCATTGCCCCTACTCCAAGCTGTACGAGGACCGCATCGTGGAACTCGATCAGGCCTACAAAAGCGAAGGTTTCCCGGTCGTCGCCATCAATCCCAATGATCCGAATGCTTATCCGGAAGACGACTTCAACAACATGATCAAGCGGGCCAAGAAGAAGGGCTTCACCTTTCCCTACCTGGTGGACGAGACCCAGGAAATTGCCCGGGGCTACGGCGCGACCCGCACCCCCCACGCTTTCCTCCTCACCAAAGGCTCCGAAGGTGACTTCGAAGTGGCCTACATCGGTGCTATCGATGACAATGCCCGCAGTTCGGACGACGTCGAAGAAGCTTACATTGAAGACGCCATCGCCGCGGTCATGAACGGCGCTACTCCCGAAAAAGAAACCACCAAAGCCATCGGCTGCTCGATTAAGTGGAAAAAATGAGTTAATTTCCAATGCGGCAATTGCCAATTTCCAATTGGACCCCGCTCAACGTATTGGGGGAAATTGCCGCATTGGAAATTTTTAATTGGTAATTCCACTTGCTAGCGCGTTCATCACTCTTGTCCCGGCAGCCCTGGATTTATCGTCCGGGGGCGGATGCGGTGTTTATTTTGTTGCCGGCGTTTCTGGCGACAGCAGTGGTCCTGGCTTTTCCGAGATTCTTTGCTGATGGGGCGGCCATGCCGCCCTGGTTTTGGTTGGTGTTCATCGTCGGGATCGATGTGGCCCACGTCTACAGCACCCTCTGGCGGACCTACTTTGATCCCGAGGAATTCCAAAAGTACCGCCGTCCTCTGCTCCTGATTCCCCTGCTGTCGTTTGTGGTTGGGGCGGGACTATATCTGTTGGATGGGATGTTGTTCTGGCGCATCCTCGCTTACCTGGCGGTGTTTCATTTTATCCGCCAACAATACGGCTTCTTTTCTCTTTACGCCCGCAAAGAAAACCGGAGCCTGGCCGAGCGCCGCCTGGATGCAGCGGTCATTTATGCGACCACGCTTTACCCCCTGATTTATTGGCATACCCACCTCCCCCGCAACTTCAATTGGTTCATTGAGGGGGATTTTGGGACGCTGAATCTGCCCGGGCTATCCCGTGCGGCGGGGATCATTTACGGCATATTGATCGCGATTTACCTCACCAAAGAAATTTCCAAAGTCAGCCGACACGGGCATTTGAACCTGCCCAAAAACCTGATCTTACTCGGCACCGCGGTCTCCTGGTATTTCGGCATCGTCGTCGCCAATGGCGACCTCGCCTTTACCGCCACCAATGTCGTTGCGCACGGCATTCCCTACATGGCCCTGGTCTGGATGTACGAGCGCAAGAAAGAAAATCGGCCGGCATCGGCTGAGGTACGCCGCCCCCATTGGCTCCGCCGGGTGTTCCGGGTGCAGTATCTCCCGGTTTTTGTCGGGGCGTTGTTGTTGTTTGCGTACCTGGAGGAAGCGTTGTGGGACGCTTTGGTATGGCGGGACCACGCGGGCCTGTTCCCCTGGGCCGAGTCCCTGCCCCACCTCGACCAGGCGGGCTGGCTGGCGGTGGTCGTTCCCTTGCTGGCTACGCCCCAAGTCACGCACTACCTCATCGACGGCTTCATCTGGAAGATGCGCAAACCGAGTGGAGACCTGAGGAATGTTTGATTTCTGATTTCTGATTCTCGATTTCTGATTTCCGATGGGGCCTTCCTCCGGTCGGCCGCGGCGAGGTGTCTTTGGAAATCAAGCAATTGGAAATCCTTTCATCGAAGATTGCGCGTCCGTGACGCACCAATTGAAAATCGGAAATCAGGCAATCGGAAATTCCAACGCAACAATCCAGAAGAATCAGCCCCCAACGACAACGGATGACTATGACAATGAGGACTTTAAGCAATGATTTCTCCTAATCGTAGCGGCCGCCCCGGGTGGGCCGCGCCGAGGTGGGGAAGCGCTTTTTGGGGTGGCGCTG
>JBCCQH010000073.1:0-38236 GCA_039024435.1 Bacteroidota bacterium | reverse complement strand
CAAAGTCAATTCCTCAATTTTTTCCAGCAGAAGCGCTTGGGTCTCACCGACATCCACCCCATTGGCGCTCACCTCCGCTGCCGAAGGAACTCCGGGCAAATGGCCCCGCTCCGCGATATACAACGCCAACTCCGAAAGGGGCATCAGTTCATAGCCCGGCGCAAAAACATGGTCCGCCCAGCCGCTGTACACCTTGACCTCTCGCGCCCGGATGCGGCCGTCCACCGAAAGGCGGTAGTCCTTCCCGTTGCCCCCGTCAACGAAGTCCGCCGTGCCCAGCCCCAGGTGGGCATCCACGATCACGTCCCCGCCGAAATCGGTGCGGTTGCCGCCCGGATTGATCAAGAGGCGGTTGGTGGCGTTGCTGTTTGTGGTGGCGGTTGCGTGCTCAATCACCGCATCGCTGCCATTGTGCCGGATGCGCACGAAGTTATCCGCCGCATTGGGGCTGGTGAAACGGCCCGCACCCGCCACAGTCAGCTGGTCCTGCAGGTTGGGGGCGGTGCCGATGCCCAGCCGCGGGCGCAGGATCGCCTCCTCCTTGTCCATCTGCAATACCTGGACCAGATTGGTTGGGTTCTGTCCATCGTTCACCCCAAATCGCAGCTCGGAGAGCCCGTTGGTGGTATTGTAGGTCGTCCGAATCGTCCCGAGGTTCGCCGCTCCAGAATTGCCAAACGGACCCGCCCAGAACTCCAAACGCGGCGCCGCCAGCGGATCGCCCGATTCAATGCGCAAATCAGCCGCCCCCCCGGCTTGACGAAGGTGAAGCAGGGCTTGCTGCTGGCGTACCCCAATTCCCACACGTCCATTCTGGCCCACCGCCAGCGTCACCGGGATCAGCGCTTGCTGCCCCGCTGTCCCAAAGGGCGCAACCCCAAGGCAAATATCCGAGTACACCGCGTCCCAATTGATCATTGCGCCGGGACCGTGGTTGGCGTAGTGTGGAGTCGTTCCGTCGAGGTAGGTATTGAACCCGAGCATGTACCGGGAATCGCTCGGCCCATTTGCCCGAACCGATATGGTCAACGGCATATAGTCACCGATTTGAAGCATCCCTTTCGGCCCCGTAGTCCCGATGCCCACCTTGCCCGATTCGGTCACGCGTATCCGCTCCACATTGTGGGTAAAGATGCGCAAAGCCGCCGCATTGGTGGAGCCGATGAAGCAGTTCGGGGTAAGGTAGTTGCCGTCGGCTTTCCAGAGCTTGGTCGAACAGTCAAACAGGCTGTCCACCCCGGGATCAGTCTGGCGAAGCAGGGTGCCGTCTTCGGCCACGGTGACGTAGGCCCTTCCAATCCCGGAAAGACTGTGGAGCTTTACCTGGCCATTGTTTTTGATCTTCATCTGGGTGTTGCCATTCACCTTGAATTTGACCGGGGTGGGGTCGGTGGTCCCGATAAAGCAATTCGGATCCAGATTCGCATTGCCAGTGGTCTTCCATTCGGGGGTTTGCCCGTGGGCGCAAACCGATAAAAGCAGAGCCGCAAACAGCATCAGCGTGCAGAGCGTCATTTTCATAGCAGATTGGTTTTCGTGTAAAAGGCAATCCCTCAACCAGGGATTTGAGTATAAGATATACAAAATTATTGGCACGTCATATCGAAAATATCCGAAAGCGTACGCCGGCAAGCGGGAGTGGATGGCGCAAAAACGGATGGGGACCATCCGTCTCGCGTGCTATGCAGATAGGCGTTCAATACCCATGCGCAAAAGTCCGAACCGGAAAAACCGTGCCTCCCGCGCGCACCGAAAAATTCCCTCACTTCGCGGTGGTAGAATTTTGCGACGTGTCTGATTCAACTTAGCGGTGCGCGCCGCCCACCAGTCTTCGAGCATCTCAGTCGCTCGGGAACAACGACAGTTGTAGGTAGATCGGACTGTTTCAAATGTATTTGTTAACAATGCCTTGCCGTAATATACGAATACACTCCCGGAGCAATCAATACAATCACCCGGCAAATTGATTCACCAACCCGTAAAATTGCCCCCCACTTCCCTTTGCTTCTCAGCGATGAATCCCCTTACTTACCCGCATGAGTCAGCCGCCCCGCATACCCCGCCACGTCCTGCCGGTGATCGTCGTTTCGCAGTTCATGTGTACCTCGATTTGGTTTGCGGGCAATGGCATCATGGGCGATCTCGTGGCGCACTTTGACCTGCCGGAGGGGAGCTTGGGGCACATCACCTCCGCGATCCAGTTGGGTTTCATCGTGGGAACGCTGGTATTTGCCCTGCTCAATCTGGCCGACCGCTTCGTCCCCACCCGGTTGTTTGCTCTGAGTGCGGTGCTGGGAGCGGCCCTCAATCTGGGCATCAGCCTGGACGGACTCAACCTGGGCTGGGTCCTATCCTTTCGCTTTCTGACCGGGTTCTTTCTCGCGGGAATTTATCCCGTAGGCATGAAAATTGCCGCCGATCACTATGCGCGGGGGCTGGGGCGGTCGCTGGGCTTTCTCGTGGGCGCCTTGGTCCTGGGCACGGCCTTTCCCCATTTCATCAATGGCCTGTCCCTGGACCTGGAATGGCGGACGGTGCTCTACCTCACTTCAGGCCTGGCCCTGCTCGGTGGACTCCTCATGGTCGGGCTTGTCGGGAACGGACCCTACCGCAAGCCCAGCCCCAAAATCGACCTGAGCGCGATGCTAAAAGTGTTCCGCGTGCCCCCATTCCGGGCGGCGGCCTTAGGCTATTTCGGTCACATGTGGGAACTGTACACCTTTTGGGCCTTCGTACCAGTCATGCTCACTGCCTATACGGGCGCCCATACCGAAACCGAGTTGAATGTGCCCCTGCTCTCATTTGCGGTCATTGCCATCGGGGGGCCAGCCTGCGTCGCCGGGGGATTCCTCGCGGAAAAATGGGGCACCCAACGCACGGCGGCCCTGGCCTTGACGCTGTCGGGGCTGTGTTGCTTGCTTTCGCCCTTGGTGCTGCTCTACGCACCGGGGGCAGTATTCATTGGGTTTTTGCTGATTTGGGGCACTGCGGTGATTGCGGACTCGCCGTTGTTTTCCACCCTGGTCGCAACAAACGCCGCCGCAGAAACCAAAGGAACGGCCCTGACCGTAGTCAATGGCGTAGGCTTTTCAATTACCATTGTAAGCATACAAACCTTGACCGGATTGCAGGGAAGTATTCCCCCGTACCTCAGCTATACCGTGCTCGCCGTGGGCCCCATTCTGGGCCTCATCGCCCTGCAGCGCAATCAAACCTAAACGGCTGCCTTCCAAAACTGCGAATCGTTCACCGCTCCGCCGTACCGATTACCCGTACCGTTCACCGTATTCGGTATCAGCCCATGTTGTGGAAGACGTTTTGTACATCGTCGTCCTCCTCAAGCTTGCCGATTAAATTCTCAATTTCCTCCTGCTGCTCGGGGGTGAGCTCCTTGGTATCGTGGGGAATGCGGTCAAATTCGGCGCTCAGAATCGTGATTTCCTGCGCTTCCAGGTACTTTTGGATCGAGCCAAAGCTGGAAAATTCGCCGTAAATGATGACTTCATCCCCATCTACATCAATCTCATCTCCGCCAAAATCGATCAATTCCAGCTCAAATTCCTCCATGTCGCGCCCGGCATCAAAGGGGATTTTGAACATGGATTTGCGCTCGAACAGGAACTCATTTGAGCCAGTGGTGCCGAGCGAACCGCCCGCTTTGCGGATAATGCTGCGGACATTGGCGACGGTCCGGGTGGAATTGTCGGTGGTTGTTTCGACCACGAGGGCGATCCCGTAGGGCGCGTAACCTTCATAGACCATATCCTTAAACGCATCTGAATTGCCCTTTTCGGCGGCCTTTTTGATCGCCCGCTCGATGTTGTCCTTGGGCATATTGGCCGCTTTGGCATTCTGAATGATGACCCGCAGTAGGGAGTTGTTGTCCGGATCGGGGCCCCCACTTTTCACCGCCATCGAGATTTGGCGGCCAAATTTGGTGAAGGTTTTGGACATCTGACCCCAGCGTTTGAGCTTGCGGGCCTTGCGAAATTCGAATGCTCTTCCCATGATTTATGAATTAAAACACAAATTTATTCAAGATTGAGGAAACGCCGAAAGCGCGCCGCCAATTTTTTGAGTTGCACAAGAAACAACTAAGACAGTATGCCCCCAACCGGCAAAAATCAAAACAATCCCGCCTTCAACTTTCTCAATTTTTCAGGAGCAGTTTGGGGATTATTCCAATAAAACCAGGAAATTTCTTACACGTCGCCCGACGATATTTTTGTGAATCAGTTTGGCAAAATTCCTGAGACTGCCTACTTTTACTCCGCTTCCTATCTACATGTTGGTCTAAGTTTTGGTGCTGCTCACGCTGATGTATTCCATAGCTCTGAGACCGAATTCCAATGAACAATACTCTGATCGTTCCGATCACGCTCAATGCGTTGGTCCCGAACACCGAACTTACCGTATGCGGCCCCCAAGCTGACTTTTCCCGTTCGCCCTACTCGAAAGATGGCGTAGACTACAACCCAGGAACGGCAAATGTGAGCACGGAGATCCTGGCCGCTCCCTTCCAAAACCGCAATTTTATCCTCCAGCCGGGGGTGCATTTGCACTGGATTCTCCCCTCCTTGCTCTCCGGAGAGATTCCCGCCGAGTTGCGAACCCAAGACGGTTTCAACTTCCCTTCTGTCCCCAATCGATGGCTGATTGTCAAGTCATTGGCCCTGCCCGAGCAGGCCCCGATGGAGGTCAACAAGTGGGTCGTGGAAAGCGATTACCTTCACCCCACCAACCTGAATCAGGAACCCTACGCGGCAACCATTCCTTATCCAGGAACCGCCGATGAGCCCCAGCCCTACCGCTACCTGGGAGTTACCACCTTGCTCGACGACTGGAGTCCCCAAAACGGCGACGCACTGCGGCCCTTTACCGCCGCGGGCTACGGCACTCCGGCCTTCAATGCGTTCTACCCCAACTGCCACAGCGCCTTCGGTTTTTTCGACACGGACATAGATTCACAAATGGGCGAGAATGAGTACACCTACGAAGTGTTCGGGGTGTACAGCGATTCCGCCGACGATTTTCTGGTCCAACTGCTCGCTGTGTTCGAACAAACCACCGGGATCACCGCAGATGCAGCCGGTTTTGGCGCCTGGTTACAGGACAATTTTTCGCTCGACTACAACACCAGCGGGGGCGTCCCCCACCAGATGATTTGCTACGGCAAAATCAGCATCGTCCCCCGCGCATTCGACACCATTCCCGCCACCGAAACCGACCTCAATGCGACCGTCGTGATCGGCAATACCGGCACCGAAGCGGTCAGTGCTTACCTGGGCACCCATTTGCAGCCCGATTCCCCTTTGGTGGCCGAAGACCAACTGGAAGCCATACAACTCAAGCAAAACCTGGAACACCGCACGGTGGACATCGGCGCAAAATTCCAGGAGGCCCGCCACAGCAAGGAATTCTACGGCTCCGCAGGCGGCAAGCTTTGGACGGTAGTTCCCGACAAAACCGACACCAGTAGCGACTCGAGCCAGTGGAACCTGCAAATGACCCTGGACGACGACCTCGCCCACGAACTCAACGCACTCAACGAGCTACAACAAACCTACGACCAGGCCGGATTCGAACTGGACACCCTGCGCGAGCAACTGTTCGCCGACTGGCACAAATACATGGTCAATTGCTATCCGCCGGAGGGCAACCTGGACCAGTACTTCGACATCGATGAAGTACGGTATTTTGTGGAGCACAAAACCAAGAATCGCCTGGCCAAACTCGAGGGCTTGCGCGGCGAAGTGACCCTGTTCACCGATCCCAACACCGAACTGATCACTGCAGCGGACTACGGGACATCCCGGGCCGGATCACTCGCGCGCACGCTTACCTCGGCGATCAACGAACTGTTGGACGCCATTGGCGCCCAAAACGCTGAACTCGACGGCAATGACGATACTCAGACGCCCCGCGTGGCCCTGAAAGTTGTGCCCGCCGACCGCTATTGGCAACCTTCGGAGCCGGTCGTACTGGTCGTCGGAGAGAGTGCAGAAAGCGATTCTCTGCCGCTTCCCGGCACGGTCCAATCCTGCGTCCTGCTGCCCGCCCTCACCGACGATTACACCACGGCGACCGAAAAAGGCACGTTCGAAACCCTAATTCGGGCAGTGCAAACCGCGGGGGGCAACAACTTGCCGAGCCGAACGGCCAGCACCCAGCCCTGGAACCCGATCCGGCTGGAATGGGAAGTCGAGCTGTTTCCCAAGGCGGTGGGCCGAAGCGCCGAAGAAGCAAGCGGGGCCTTCCGCAACCAGTACAGCACCGACTACATCGCCCAGAACTACCAACTCTCCCCGGATGCAGTCGATCTGGAAGCCCCCCACGAATCCTACCTCAAAGAAAAAGGGGCCAATCTCTACACCGGCAGCAGCTTCCTGAGCCCGGGTGCGATCCAGGTTCAGCAAAATGCCCTGTACAGCTTCCTCCGGACCCAAATCCAGCAGGGTGTGATCACCGATCCGCGAACCGCTCCCTTTGACGATACCGAGCCGTTCACCCTGGCCGAGGCAGATCGCCTGGACTCCACCTACGAGCAGGCGACCTTTTCCGCCAGCACCACCGAGGAAGAACGCAACGCCGATGCGATCTACACCGCGCTACAAGCCTACCGCACCTTGCTACCGCAGGAAAACCAGATGATTTCCCAGGCCCTCAGCGGTTTCAACGCCGCCCTGCGCATGAAAAAACAGACCTTCCAACTCATGATCACCGATCCCCTCGGGTTTGCGGATGCGGAAGACTTCTCGAATTCTGAAGTGGCCGACTACGTGGGCACCTTCAACCGCATGGCTCCCGAACCGCTGCTCGACTTCAATCCGATTCGCACCGGTGAGTTAAACCTGAGCCAATTGCGCTTGGTGGATACCTTTGGGCGGACCCGGGAACTGGACGCCAGCAACCCGACGGTGGCCCACAAGCTCTACAACGAAAACAGCCGATTCCCGGTCACCTTGCCGCCGCGCTTGGTGCAGGAGGCCCGGCTCGATTTCCGCTGGCTCTCTGGCAATCCCGCACACGACGACCTGGAGATGAATGCCCACCCCGCCACCAGCCCGGTTTGCGGCTGGATGCTGCCCAACAACCTCGACAACAGCCTCGTATTTTACGACGCTGACGGTGCGGTCCAGGGCCAATTGTACGCCGAAACCTCCAGTCAGGACGCCACCCAGGCCCGCTGGAACCAGCCACCCGGCGGACGCAGCGGCGTCGCTTTTGTGAAAGACATCGCAAATCCCCACCTGCGCCAGGTCGTCACCCGCATCCAGGCCGGCGGCTCCACCTTCGTGAACGATTTCCTCACCACGGTCGATACCGCCCTCGACAACATCGAACCGGACAGTTCCGCCCAGCACCAAAGTCTGGCCGTCCTGATGGGACGTCCCCTGGCCATCGTAAGGGCGGCAGTCCAGATGTCACTCAAAGGCCAGCCGGCCATCGAGGAAAGCTGGGATGCCCTGATCGCCGATATGGGCCGCCAGAGCCGCGAAACCAACCGTTTCGAAAATGTCCAGTGGCCAGTCCGCATCGGAGAGTACCGCCAACTCAACGACGGCGTCGCGGGATTCTGGGTGGAATCCGCCGGAGAAATCTCGCCGACGGCCGCTTTTTACGCTCCCCAGACCTCGGGCAGTGCCAATGCGGACAACATCGTCTACCACTCCGACGCCGAGGCCAGCCTGTACCTCGCCCCGGGCGCCGATCCCACGGTTCTTTCGCTCCTGGTGGACCCGCGGGGTAGCCTGCACGCGACTTCGGGGGTGCTGCCCACCCGCGAGCTGTCGATTCCCGCCGATCAGTACGCAGCCGCCCTGGAAAAAATCGGGATTACCTTCTTGTCCATGCCCCTGCTCACACCCGCTTCTTCGGTTCAGATCTCGCTGCCCCAAGAAGATGGCTACCAGTGGTCGTGGATCGAACGGGACGCGCAAACCTGGACTGAAGTCGGCACCGTCGGGGTCGTAACGCAAGCGCAGGTCACCGCTGCATTTGCCGAAGGGGCGCAACTCTGGACCGACCTGCAAGCTGCCAACTGGATCACCCTGGTGGACGACGATTCCGCAACCGTAACTCCACGGGACCAGCGGACCGGCACCACCCTGGACAATTTCTCAACCGACCAACTCCCCGCCATTGAACGGTTTCTCGCCCAGACCCACCTCGGTGCCATGAGCGCAGACGGCAAGTTCCAAGGCGCACAAACCATTCGGGAAGGCTGGATCAAACTCAAGCCGCTGACCGAATTGGCCACGATTGATAGCAACGAATCCTTTTCAAATTGACGAAAAATCCATAAAGATGAGCACTTTAGATACTACCTTACAACTGTACCTGCCCCTGGACAACCTGAGTTCGGACAGCAGCGGAACCTACGTGTCCGACGAATCCCAAAACGCCAATACCGGCACCCTCGCCGGTGATCCGACCCTGACCGCGGATTCGTATTTCTCGAATTCACTCGCTCTGGACGGCATGGAGGACTTCGTATCGGTGGCAAACGACCCCTTTACCAATCCCAATGAATTCACGATCTCAATCTGGGCGAATCCGAGCGCACTGAACGACGGCAATTCCCACGCGCTGATCGGCAAAGAAGGCGATTCCTTCCGCAAGCCAAGCCTCTGGATTTCGGCCATCAACAGTGGACTGACCTACGATTCCTACGATGCCACCGGCACCCAGCAATTCCAGTCGACCATCGTCAATTTTTTTCAGAATGCCGACGAATGGGTCCACATCGCCTGGGTGAAACAGGGGACGGAATACTTGTTTTACCGCAACGGCGATTTGATTGCGACCCTCGATGCGCCGGAAAATGTCTACACGGCGGCGTCCAGCTACCAGATCGGACACGTGGACACGTTTTGGAATGGCAAGGTGGCCCACACGCGGATCTACAGCCGGGCATTGACCCAGAATGAGATCATCTACGACCGAGACGAGGACCTGACGTCGGTGGCCGCTTTCCGCCGTTCGCATCCGATCAGTTTTGAAGTGATGGTAAATGACCAACCGAACGTCCTGTACATCACGGCGGATCCAACGCAGCAGACGATGCTCCTGAACATCGCCAACGAGTCGAAGAAGGACATCGCTCTGGGCACGAGCAGCGGTACAGCCGGTGCGGACATGTTCCACTTCGCCCTGCATTTCCGGCCCGGCACCCTCTCCGATGACAGCTTCAACAATTTTGCCCTTTCCGCCGATTCGCTGGCGGCTGGCTGGACCAACGGTACGGCCCTCCAGGCCGACGGGACCCGCAGCCTTTATTTCCTAAATGCAGGCGGCGCGACCCTCGCCGCCGGGGATGCTTTGAGCTTCAACCTGAGCAATATGAGCGCGGCCACGGGAACCGGTACCCGCAACAGCCGGATTGAACTGGACTACCGGGAAGAACCGGACACAACGGTCAGCGTTTCGCCGACCCGCAGTCGCACGGTTCAACTCGACGTGGTTAACTATTCGGGCGTGGCCGATCTCTCGATCCACCTGGGATCAGTGGGCAGCAACACGGTGCTGAACGATGGTGTATCGGAAACTGATCTTGCCTTCCACCTCACCAATACCAATGTCGTGGTGGACGCGCTGTTCCCCGAGCGCTCCCAAATCCGCTTCACCGGCAACAGCGAGACCGTATACACCAAGCTGGTGCTGATCGCCGAAACCCGCACGGCTACCCAGGTCGGCAACGGAGAGAAAGAATGGGGCCTCTGCGCAGAATCTCTCGCCGCAAATATCCAGCCTTTTATCGAAGGCTTTGTCCTGGAATCTTCCAACCTCGTCGGTGAATCTCCGCAGTGGATCTTCAGTACCGACAGCGATGTGGTGCTCAACTCAGGGGAGTACTTGTCCATTGCGGTGAACAACATCAAATCGGATGCCCCGACCGGTCTCACCCGCCTGGTTCTGCGCTACGAAAATGTCCTCGGCTACGCGGACGGTATGCTCACGGTGCCGGTCATGAAATCGCCTTTGGTGATCGAGGAAGACCACGTGGGCATCGCGATGCCTCCCACCCGCGCCGGCTTGTCCATCATGTGCGACTACAAGGTCCCGCTGTACATGGCCAGCACGAGCAACAAAGGCACTTGGCTCGAACTGGACAGTACTGGAATTACGAATGGCCGCGAGTACAGCATCATTTCTTCGGGGGACGGCGTGGACGCCGGAGCCGGGAAATTGCTATTCCGGGACACGACCGACCAGACGGTCTATATGACCATCGACTACGGTGGGAAAATCGGCGTGGGAAACAACCATCACGATCCGGAAGCCTGGATGCACATCAAATCTCCCAGCAAACAATTGGGCATCACAAACGCGCTGGAACACACCTGGACCATCGAAAGCCAGGTGGACGACCGGCTCCACTTCGGGTTTACTGATCTGATGGATACCAATACGGAGGCGATGACCTTGTCCAGCCTCGGCAAGATGTACGTCGCCAGTCAAATCGGAGTAGCCAACGAAACGCCAGACAGCCTGCTCGACATCAAAGGCTCCGGTAATCAATTCGGGATCACCAATGAGGCCAACCAAAGTTGGACCTTTACCAACTGGACGGACAACGCCCTGTACTTCCAGCACCGAATCAACGGGGTCCGGCAAAGCAATCCCATGCACCTGAATACTTCCGGCACCCTTACGGTAAACCAACAATTTACCGTCGGAAGCTCGCACCTGAATGGAACGCAACTCCAGGTCGGAGGTGGGGCCACGCTTTCCTCCAGCCAACTGACTATCGGAAGTGCGAGTCTCAATTCCAGTCACCTCACCCTGGGCAACTCCTCCCTGACTTCCAGCAAGCTGACGGTCAATGGTTCGGAACTCACCGGATCTCATCTCAAGATCGGTAGCACTACCATCTACGAGAGTCAATTGAAAATTCTCAAGGAACTGGCGGCGGGCACGCTCCAGGTTGACCTCTACAACGACGATCAGGGTGAATACCTGTACGCCGCCGATTATCACCCCTACGACGACAGCCGCCGGCGGGTATTTACCTGGCGCGACGGAAATCGTGTCACTCAGGGACGCTGGACCTTAAAGTGGCCTTCATGATCCGGGCCTTTACTTAAAATCTCAACGCAAGATTATGGCCTGGACCTTAGAAATCATCCATTTTGATGTCGGGCAGGGGGATGCTACCCTGATCACCGCCCAAATGCAGGATGAAGAGAACAACGACGACGTCGCCCCCCAGTCGCGCGCCATCCTCGTGGATGGCGGCCTGGTGGGGGCGGGGAACGCCCTGCACACCTACCTGCAAGCAAGGGCAAACCGCGATGCCTCCACGGTAGACATTATAGTCTGTACCCACTACGACCAGGATCACGTCAATGGCCTCACCACGATGCTCAATAAGGACAGTGATATCTACGATGGTGTCATCATTTACGACCAAGGGGATCCTCGCGCATTCGGCATCGAAAATCGCTATCGGCCACCCGCCAGCGCGAAGGCCTACGTCTTTCAGCCGCAAGTCAGTGACCATTATAAATACTATTCCAATGCGATTGATAACCGGGGCACCTGCCACCGCATCACCAAAGATGTGCTTTCTCTCCCGTATGAACACCACGACCGCGTCAACAATGTCAAACCGGCAGATTGGTTGCTCGGCAAAGAAATCATGTGGCGCGGAACCGATGGAGCCGTTACCACCCCGGCCGCTCTCCTGGGACAAGGTGCCAACGTCAATACCAATCCGCCCACGGTCACGGTAGTCGGCGTGAACGGTTACCTCCTCGGGGATGCCAATCGCCAGGACCGGACCAATACCCACGACGCGGACCGCATCAGAAACCAACGCAGCGTCGCGCTCCTGGTTGAGTTTGGAAATTTCAAGTATTATGTGGGCGGTGACCTGGAAACCGACCAGGAAAATTACCTGCAAACGCATTTGAACCCCAATTCCAGTTTTGCCACCGGAGTTTCGGTCTTCAAATGCAGTCACCACGGAAGCAATCACTCCACTTCATCTGGCTTTCTCCAGCAGATCAAAGCGGAAGCCGCCATCATCTCCAATGGATTCAACCGGGTTTTTGGGGCCGGTGGCCCCCATCCGGATCCGCAAGTACTCAACCGATTGCAAAATGACGCGAGCCTGGTTCGTTACTTCATGACCAATGATCGAACGCCCGCTCAATGGGATCAACGGGTGGGCAACCACTACGATGACCCCAATACGCCCAATACTGCGGGCGATATCGCCGTGGCCTACAGTGACAAAGCCGTCGTCGCTGGATGGCGGTTGAACGCCCCTTACCCCATAGACGATCCTCCGCCCAATCCCCGGCACATCGACGCCTCCAGGAATGAACACAAAGGCAACATCCTTTTGTACGTGACCCAGAAGTGGGCCGAATCCGACCGCAGCAACACCGTTCCCATGGACGCAGACAGTGACGACAGCAGCGACGATGATGATATGGACGGTAACGACAACGGTTTGCCCCAGCAGGAAGAATCCGACGAAGAGGTCGTCAAAAGGTTCCAGCTCGCATGCAAAATTGCCGACGCAGTCCAAGCAGTGACGAGGACCGAGCATTTCTTCAACTTTGTTACGCACATACAATAATGGGGCCTTTCCGAAGTGCAGGCCGCGGAGACAAGGGCCGCATCCTTTCCTCCGCCCCACCACGCAGCCGAATCGCCCCACTGCTCCCACAGTGGACCAGCATGGCCCGCCCGAGGCAGCTTGTGCCACCCGGTTCAGCAACGAACCGGCACCTCAATCTTAACCTTGTACCTTCTTTCACCACAAACAACTGAAACATGGCCTGGACCCTACAAATCACCCACTTTGACATCGGTCAAGGGGACTCTACCTTAATTACCGCACAGATGTTCAATGAAGAAGGCAACGACAACGTCGCCGCCATGACCCGCACCATCCTGGTTGATGGGGGGCTAGGCAATGCCGCCGACTATCTGGATAGCTATTTGTCGATAATAAACAATACCTATAACATCGGCCTGGATATCATCGTTAACACCCACTATGACCGGGACCACCTGAATGGCATTACTGGACTGTTGAACAAGAACAATACCCTTTACGACAATGTCATCCTCTACGATCAGGGCGATCCCCGGGCTTTCCAGATCGAGAATCGGTACAACACCAATGTACCGACCACCGCCCGCCCCTCCTATCCTCAACCTCAAAGCCCCGCCAACTACACCAGCTACGTAAATGCGATCACCCAGCGGGGCAATGTAAACCGCGTGACCACAACCGTCATCAGTATTCCATTTGATGATCAGGACGAGGCCACCAATATTCGGAAAGGAGACTGGTTGCTGGGCAAGGAACTTCTGTGGCGGGACCGCAATGGCAACTTGACGACGCCCGCGGCCATTTTGGGCGAAGACGCCGATGCCAACCTCAACCTCAATCCGCCCAAGGTCACCGTGATTGCCGTCAATGGCTACCTGAAGGGAGACACGAACTTACCGCGGGAACCCCGAACCACCACGAATAATGCAGACCGGCTCAAAAACCAACGAAGCATCGCCCTTTTGGTTGAATTCGGCACCTTTAAGTACTACGTCGGGGGCGATATCGAAACCGATCAGGAAAACTTCCTGCAGACCCACCTCAACCAAGACGACGACTACGAGAATGGGATTTCAGTCTTCAAATGCAGCCACCACGGCAGCAACCACTCGACCTCAAACGGATTTCTCCAGCGATTGATGCCCGAAGCGGCGATCATATCCTGTGGCTTCCGAGCTACTTTCGGTGGTTATCCCCTTCCCACCGACGCAGTGATGGGCCGCCTCGAGAATTACAACAATCTCGAGCGGTATTTTCTGACCAATGATCAAACCGCCGCAAAATTTGATCGCCGGGTCGGCCAGTACCACGATAACAATGCTGCCCTCAACACCGGAGGCAACATCACCCAAGCTTACTCCAGCAAGGCCGTCGTTGCCGGATGGTCCCATGGGGCGCCCTACTTCTACGACTTGGACATCAACGGCAACCTTCCGAATCCCCGCCCGGGCGATTGTGCGCCACATTTTGCGCCCGGGAACATTACGGTAACCGTGACCAATTATGGCTCCCAAATTGAGCGGGCCATTGGCCCCCTCGACGATCCGGATGACCAGGACGGTGACCGGTATGTTGCCCGCTTCACCATCGTCTGCCCGGTCGCCGATTCTGCGGAGTATGGATCCAGATCGGAAGATTTCTACAATGGCGCTACCGTCATCGATGTTTCCGACCCGGATGCAGACGATGACTCAGATGATGAGTCCATCTCCTCTTCTTCTGATTCCGAAGAGGAAAGCGGCGGCGATGGGGACGAGATGGACGTCGGTGATGATGGCGATGGGGACGATCCTGCCGGAGGAGACGACGCAAATGCCGAAGACAACGCCGTCGATGGCAACGACGATGCCGCCATGGGTGGCAATAACTGAACAAACACAGACAACAAAGACACATGACAACACTTGCAACGCTACGCGCCGACCTCCTTGCGGACGTGAACGATTTCCGACTGGAATTGTCCTCACAAAACCTGAATGTATCCGGTCTCACCGAGTGGCTGGACAGCATCCCGGGCGGGGCCCTGACCCTGAACCTGCCCGACCCCGAATCGGGCCTGCAGATTTCAGAGAACACCTACCCCCAAACCCTGACCATCTACGCCGAACTGGAAAATGTCTGGCGCATCGGTTATTACCAGCAGGTGGGCTTTGCTCCTTCCCTCTTGTTGCTCGAGCTGACCCAAGCCAATGATACCGAAGCAGTTACTTACCAGCTCACCCTCGGGGTGGACGTCACCATCGGTGGAATCACCCTGGGCCTGAGCGGCACCCTCGATTCGGGAACTGCCATCACCTTCTCCCTGAACTCGCCGCCCCCCGTGCCGGCCTCCCTCACCGACATCACCAATGCCCTGCTCCCCGGGTTGAACAGTCCGTTTTTTGCCGCGGTTGAACTGTTCCAGGATTCGGTGAGCTACGATTCCCTCACCTGCACCATCGATTTCCTGAATGCACAGCCGGTCACCTGGACCTGCGACGTCACCATATCGGACAAGACCTGGACCCTGACCGAGGGGATTTCGATTGGGCAGCTCACTTCCGGCATGTACTCCCACATCTCGGGCCGTTCAGTGGGCGTGGTCAGCAGCTCCCAACAATCCGGCCGCCTCAAAGGCGTCCTCAACCTGGACGGAGAATATGAGGTCTTCATCGATTTTGGGAACGACGAGCAAATCGAAATCGGAATCATACCTTCGGACCTGGACCTCCTGCCCGGCATCACTACCCTCAGCAAACTGATCGGCGGCGATTCCCTGGCCCAGACCATCGAGGATGGATTTGACAAAATCGGCCTCGGATCGATCACCTTCGACCAAGCCGTCCTCGGCATCAACGTCGACACCCCCTCCCTGGAAAAGATCGAACTCGGCGCCGAATTCGAATACCTGGACGTGCTGTTTCGGGTCGATGTCATGCTGCCCTTCCCGCACATGAACCTCAGCATGCGCTACGGGCAGGAACTCGCCCTTTCCACCCTGGTCCACCACTACTTCGGGGCCTTTGACTACCTGCCGGACGTTGCCTTCGAAAACTTCGGCATCTCCGCTTCCTTTGCGACGGGTGATTATGACTTCTGGATCATCACCGAAGAAGACTGGACCCTACCGATCACTTCCACGGCCTCGGTCACCCTGAACTCCTTCTCGCTGAGGATGAACAAAAGTAACTCCGGATTTTCGGGTGAACTTACGACCGTGGTAAATCTCGGTGGCTTTCCACTCGATGTCAGTGCGCAATCTCCCCTCGCCGAAGGGGAAGGCTGGCAATTCAAAGGCGAAAGTTCCGGGGTCTCCGACATCCAGTTGGGCACCGTCCTGACCGACCTCGCCACAACGTTCGGCGACGACGGGCAAATGCCGACCGCCCTGTCTGGCTTCAACCTGACCATCACCGATTTCGATACTGAATTCAACACCACTTCCCAGGATTTCTCCCTGGATCTCGGGGTACAGTTCCCCCTGCTCGGCCCGGAAGTAGCCCTGGACTTGTCCCTGGACTACACCCAGACCGAAGAGAGCTACCACAAGGATTTCCGGGGTACGCTCACCCTGTCCGACCGGGAATTTGACATCCGCTTTTCCGACGACAGCACCAGCACCGCCTTCCTGGCCAGCTACCAGGACTCGGGGGGCGAAGGCCTCTCGATCAGCGAATTGCTGGACGCCGTCACCGAAACGAACCTCCTCAGCGATACTTCCTGGACCATCACTGTCAAAGATGCCCTGTTCGGCTACCTCGGGGGGGCAGTGCCCACCGATGAAGGGGGAGCCACCACCAACACCGGCGCCCGCTTCCTCCTGGGTCTGGACCTCGACGCCGGGATTGACCTGTCCGGACTGCCCCTGATCGGGAAGTTTCTGGACAATGACCAACTGCTGCGCATCACCTTTACCCCCATCGTGGCCTCCGCCGACGTCACCGAGGGCGATTTGCTGGAGCTGCGGCCGCTGGCCCCGGATGGCGTATCCGTTCTCCCCGATACCCCGCGAGGCGCAACCAGCAGCACCACCGTCCTGGCAAAAGGCATCAACTTTGCGGTCACCCTCAAGATCGGCGACCAGGACCTGAACCTGGACCTGCCCCTGACCTTCAACGACAGCAGCGGCACCGTGGAGGAATCCACCACCGAGACCGGTAGCAACCTGGTGAGTTCGCCCGGGAGTGCCCCCCAAACCGCCGACGACGGCACCAAGTGGTTCAACATCCAGAAGAACTTCGGACCGATTTCCTTCCAGCGCCTGGGCATCCGCTACGATTCGGGCAAGCTCAGCTTCCTGCTCGACGCCTCCATCGCCCTGGGGCCGCTGTCCATTTCCCTACTGGGACTGGGTGTCTCCTCGCCGCTCTCCCCCATCCATCCTACCTTTGACCTGAGTGGCTTGGCGGTAGCGTATTCCACCCCGGAGCTGGAATTGGCCGCCGGACTCATTCGCCAGCGGATCACCCCCGCCATCGGAGACGCCTACGACGAATACGACGGCATGGCCCTCTTCCGGACGCCAAACCTGAGCATCTCCGCCATCGGTTCTTACGCCTACGTGAACGACGAGCCCTCGCTGTTCCTCTATGCGGTGCTCGATTATCCGATCGGGGGACCGGCCTTCTTTTTTGTGACCGGACTGGCCGCCGGCTTCGGCTACAACCGCTCCCTGCTGATTCCGGACATCACCCAGGTCGCCAATTTTCCCCTGGTCGAAGACGCCACTTCGGCAACTTCGCCCCTGGGTGACCTTAGCTCGACCGGCATCGCGACGCGGATCGGATCGGAATTGTCCCGGCTCAATGCCTACATCCCGCCCACGGTCGGGGAGTACTTCTTCGCGGTGGGCATCAAATTCACCAGCTTCAAGCTGATCGACTCGTTTGCTTTGCTGTCGGTAAGCTTTGGCAAAGAGCTGGAAATCGATCTTTTGGGGCTCTCCACGGCGATTTTGCCGGTGCCAGACGAAAACAGCAACCTGCCCGCCCTCGCCGAAATCCAACTCGCCCTCAAGGCCGTCTTCAAACCCACCGAAGGTTTCCTCGGCGTGGAAGCCCAGTTGACGCCCAACTCGTACTACCTCTCGCGGGATTGCCGCCTGACCGGAGGGTTTGCCTTCTACTCCTGGTTCAAAAAGCAAACGAATCCCAGCATTTCCGCCGGCGAATTTGTCCTAAGCGTGGGCGGCTATCACCCTCATTTTGCCGTACCAGAGTACTATCCGACGGTACCGCGCCTGGGCTACGACTGGCAGGTGACCGACGCCTTGAGCATCAAGGGAGGCAACTATTTTGCCCTGACCCCACACGTGATCATGGCCGGCCAAAGCATCGAAGCCAACTGGCACGATGGCTCGCTTTCGGCCTGGTTCAAGGGATCGGCCGACTTCATCCTTTACTGGAAGCCCTTCCACTACGACGCAAATCTCTCGGTGGACATGGGCGTGAAGTACACCTACCACTTCTTTGGCACCCACCACCTGAGTGTGGACCTGAGTGCGGACCTGCACATCTGGGGACCGAAATTTTCCGGTAAGGCCAATATCCACCTCAGCATCGTCGACTTCACGATCTCCTTTGGTGATGGCGGCAGCCAGCAGCCCGATCCCATCTCCTGGGCCGAGTTCAAGCGCTCCTTCCTCCCGATCAATGAACAGGACGGCATCACGATTGACGCCTATTCGCTGAGTCCCACCGGCGGTGTGGTCGAAATCCTCAAAACCGACACCGAAAACGATGCCACTGAGATCTGGAAGGTCAATCCGAAAGACCTGGTGATCACCTTTGATTCGGTGATTCCGCTGAGCGAAGCGCCGGCAGGACTGGCCCTTACGACAAGTGTACCGGCGGTCGGTATCGCACCGATGGACACGGCTTACCTCGCTTCGACCGTCGATTGGGAGGTGCAGCGCTCAGGCCAGGACGTCAGCGATGACTTTATCTTGCAGACGCCGACCCGCAAGGACCTGCCGCGCGGCCTTTGGGGCACGGGTCTTTCGGCTGATCTGAACGGAGAGCGCTTCGTCGAGAATACGCTCACCGGTTTCGAAATCGCTCCCGCGGCGCCGTTTGTCGCACCGCACACCGCCCCGATCAACCAGGACAATTTCAGCTTCTCCACCTCGGGCATCGACGCCGCCTTTGGCTGGACGGATACGCCGGCTTTCTCCGCGGACACCGATCAAAGTCGGTCCCGCATCGCCAGCACCGTGCGCAACGCCACCGTGGCCAGCACCCGCACCAGCATCATGAGCGCGCTGGGCGTAGACCAACCCAATCGGTTCATTGACGTGCATCCGGGACTGGAAAATGCCTTCCTGGAAACACCAAAAATCGCCAGCTTTGATTCTGTCACTTCTATCTAACTCCAAATCAACCATCTCATGGCTTCCACCACTCAAGTCGAATTTTCTTCTTCGCACCGTCCGCAACTTCCCGCTGGCGAATACACCCTGAACATCTCTCCCTCCCTGAGCGTGGCGGGCGACAACAAAAGTGTCGATATCCCGGTCACCCTGAGTCAGGAATTTGCCGTAGCCGGGGAACGATTTGCTCTGAATCCCACCGAAATCGATTCGGTATTTCCGCCCGCCGGCAGCATTGGGGACCACTCGAATGTCCTGCCGCACATCGTCCTGAAACGCAGCACGCTCCCCTGGGAGCGCTCCGCCAACCCCAATGAGGACGACAGCGTCGCCCAACCCTGGCTCGCTCTGCTGGTCTTCGATGAAACGGCCGAAGAAGTGCCCGAAATCAAGACCATCAGCGTGGCGCAGTTGCAGTCCCCCGATCCCAATGAGCCACGGGCGGATGGCACGGGGCTGCAAGGTGAGGCGGGCGCATTTCCCCGGGTGATCGACCTCGACGCCGCAACCTCGGCCGGAACTGGCATCCTGAAACTGGAAGCCGGCCAGCGCCTGGAACAGAAAATCCAGGTCATCGACGTGCCAAGCTCACTCCTGGCCAATATCCTGCCCAATCTCAGCGATCTGGAATGGGGCACCCACGTACGCCAGACAGTTGGTACCACCGAAGCGGACACCAGCGAGGAATTCGCCGTTGTCATCGCCAATCGTTTCCCGAGTCGGGGGGGCCGATCGGTCGTCCACCTGGTAGCGCTGGAAAACCACTACGAAAATAGTGGATTCTACCAAGCACTGAGCGGCAGCGAGGCCCCGAGCTCAATCCGGCTGGTGAGCCTGTACCACTGGTCGTTCAGTTGCCTGGAAGCTTACAAAATCAGTGAAGGCTCGATCAAGGTCATCGAAACCGAAATCGAACTCACCAGCGGGCAGAAAACCGCACTGCTGGATCTGGGCGAAGTATCCGGCACCACCACCTACCTCGCGGCCCTGGACAATATCCTCGGCGGAACCATCGTCAGCAACTTCCAAAATCTACTGCTGCAGGCGGCGGTCCACGAAACTTTTCTCGGGCTCTTGACCCACCTGGACCGAGCGCCTTCGACCCTGCGACTGCCCACCCCTGCAAATCTGCCCTCCGCCGCCCAGGCTTATCTCGACTTGGGTTCGGTGGCCCTGCCCCACCGGTTCCGCAACGGCGATACCCTACCTTCGTGGTACCACGGCCCCCTGGTCAGTTCCGCCTACACAATTGAGGAATCCGCGGTAGCCTCGCTGAATTTTCCGGTGCTGACTTCGGATGAATTGCTGCTGTACAATTCCGGAATCGGCATGTTTGACGTATCCTACGCCGCGGCCTGGGAATTGGGGAGGATTCTGGCCCTGCGCGACAAGAGGTTTTCCCGGAGCCTCTACAACTGGAAGAAAGGTTTCTCCCAATCTTCCAAAAGCGAACTGCTGGAAGTCGTCGATTACCTGCCGTTCAAAACCCGTACCGCCGATTCGGTCGCTGACGTCCCAAGCGACATCGCCGACTGGTTTGCCGACCTCGCCACACTGGCCAATCTGCCATTTAACTACCTGGTACCCGACGAAAAACTGCTTCCCGCCGAATCGATCCGCTTTTTCCAACTGGATCCCTACTGGATGGAAGCGCTGTTTGACGGAGCGTTCAGCATTGGCCGGGCCAATTCTACGGACACGCGTCACGAGACCACCCTGCGCAGCGCCCTGACCAGTCAGAGTTCCGTGCTTTCCGGCTTCTTGTTGCGCTCCGACCTGGTTTCGGGCTGGCCGGACCTGCAAATCGAGGGCTACGACACGGTCATTGACACCGATGACAATACGTATGACCACCTCAAGCAGGCTCCCTACCGCACGGTGCGCCTATCGGACAGCGTGCTGTTGGTACTCTTCGAATTTGAAGTCAAGACGGTGGACATTCACCAAAAACCGGAAAAACTCCACTTCGGCTTCGATGAGATCGGGGAAGGGAACTTCCGCAAGTCTCTGAAAACTCCGGATGGGCTGGAACTGACCGACGGCGAAGGCGATGCGGTCTATTTCAGCCTAAATGACAACCGCACCAACTCTTTCCGCAACGAAACCGAGCGGGCGGTTAGTTTCCACCTAGTGGCGCTGCAGATCCAGGAAACCTTGCACAGCAACGGGGTCCCAATCGATTCTTTCAGTTCGGCGGAGTTTTGCATCCAATTGCTCGAAGGAGCGAGCCGGGTGCGGTTCCGTTTCGGCTGATGGATGTGCATTTGAAGTATAGGTTTGATCGCAGCGGGCAGGCCAGTGCCTCCCACTGCAATCAAACCGAACCGTCCACTGGCCCTGGCACCGCAATAACCGATGGTCTCCTCACTTTGGCATCGCAATGATCGAAGGTCCCCGTTACTTTGGCATCGCAATAACCGAAGGTCCCCTTACTTATCATTTCGACGACCGACGAAGGAGGGAGGAGAAATCTTTCACGATCCACTTGATTCAGACCAAGAAACTCACTCTGGGAAAGATTTCTCCTACCGTCGAAATGACAAAGGGGAGGGCTGGCGAAATGACCAGGAGGTTGGGTTATCGCAATGACCAACGGAAATGCCGAGTGACCGAAGCAAAACGAAACGGGTGATCCACAGAAGCTATGACGCCTGGACGACATCGCTGAGAAGCCAAGGGATTGCTCGTTCGTTTACTTTTTCCGGGAAAATATCCCCTGTATCGCATCTAAATGGCGATTTTACCAATTTCAACTGCTTACTTTTCCCCAAAAATGTGCCTAAAACTCTCGGACCTAAGCCGCTAATTGAAATCAGAAACACAAAATCTACCTCCCGCCAACCGGGAAAAACAACATTTATTCAAAACCAAAACCATTTTCTCATGTCCGATACCAATATTTCACGTGCGGTTACGAGCCAAGATTTCAACAACGATTCCGGCAAATACCAAGAGATCCTCTCCCTCAACAGGGAAGCGCCGGCTCGGGTTTCCTACTCGGCGACCTTATCCGTTCCGGACACCTTCAATGATACCGTAGGGGCCGGGACTGAGTTTGAAATCCGCGTACTCGACTCCTCCGACGGATCGACCAAAGTGATCGCCCAGGGTGTTTACACGGTAGCGGCCAAAGGCCAGCGCATTCCAACTACTTTGGTAGCATTTTTCCCCGGTTTCCAGGGAGCTACTTACACCGTACAATGCTTCTTCCGCAGCTTCAATGGCGGCACAAGTACCGTGGTGAAGGGTGCTTCGCTGACGCTGTTGCAAGTGTAAGATCCAAATCTAAACTATGATTGAGGTTGGAGGCCGTTTCCCCCGGAAACGGCCTCCACTATTTTTGGGCCATCTCCGGAAATTATGTTTAGCTTACCGGCTGGACATGGCCCATACTGCTTCCGGACGTTCTCCCTGGATTGCGAGTACCATCGCAATGGCCCTGCTGATTCTGGCGGGTGAGGCCATCTTTCTCCTCCCTTTTGTGCTCGCCCGGGTGTTTCGTCCTACTTTCCTGGCGGTGTTTGGGATCAACAACTTTGAGTTGGGCCTGATCTTTTCGGTGTACGGCCTCGTTGCGATTCCAGCCTACCTGTTTGGGGGACCGCTGGCGGATCGGTTTCCCGCCCGCAAACTGATGGCGGTGGCCCTGGCCTCGACGTCGGGACTCGGATTTTTGTTGGCGACGATTCCGAGCTTCGACCAGTTGCGCTGGATCTACGGCGGCTGGGGACTTACGACTATTTTGCTGTTTTGGGCGGCGCTGTTGCGGGCGACCCGCGAATGGGGCGGTGATCGGCTGCAGGGCACGGCCTACGGACTCCTGGATGGGGGACGCGGGCTGATTTCCGCGGTGATCGGGACGACTACCGTGGCGATTTTTGCCTTTTTCCTCCCCACTGACCTCGAAGTCGCTACGGTCGACATGCGCGGGGCAGCCTTTCGGCAGGTCATCCTCTTTGTGGCCAGCTTCGTCCTGCTGATTGCGGTGCTGGTGTGGATCGGCCTCCGCCCGCGGCAAAGTGGCGTTGGTGGAGGTGGTCACCGGATATCGCTCCCCGACCTCGCCCGGGTTGCGCGCATGCCCAATGTCTGGCTCCAGGCGGTCATCATCGTGTGTGCCTATACGGGCTACAAGGTGACCGATGATTTCTCGCTGTTTGCCAAGGAGGTGATGGGCTACGATGAGATCCGCGCCGCTAATTTTGGCACTTTGAGCCTCTGGGTGCGCCCGGTGGCGACCGTGGGAGCGGGCCTGCTGGCGGACCGATTGAGCGCCTCGCGGATGATCCTGGTGTGCTTTGCGGTCATGATTGCCGGAGGACTGGCAGTCGGACTCGGCGGGATGGATCCGGGGCTTCCGGGGCTGTTTGTGCTGACGATTTTGGCGACGAGCGCGGGGCTGTTTGCCTTGCGCGGGCTGTACTTTGCGCTCACCCAGGAAGGCAAAGTGCCCCTGGCCTTGACCGGAACGGCAATTGGGCTGATGTCGGTCATCGGCTATACTCCAGATATTTTTATGGGACCGTTGATGGGACATCTACTCGACCGTTCCCCGGGGGCCACTGGCCACCAACATGTCTTTCTGATGATGGCGGGATTTGCCAGTTTGGGGTTGTTGACTACGCTGGTCTTCCGCGGGGTCATCCGGAGGAAGCGGGTTTTAGAGGGTGAGGGTATCGAGTGAGAGCGAGGGGGATTCGTAGATGGATTGGGACCGCAGTTCGGTGGGAACGGCAGGGCCATTTTCCGGGAGGTCCATTCGGACCCGTCACGGTGATGGATCCGGAACCTTAGTTGTAGAAGGGGAGAAATTGCTCCGGGCCGAATCCCCCGCCGGATGTACCGCATAGATGGCCACCTGCTCCTGCTTGCCTTTCAGACTGATTTCCCCCAGTCCCTCAAATTCGTATCCGGGCAAGGGGGAAAGCCGTCGGACCATTTTCTCCGACACCAACAACGCCCGATTGAACCCATTGCACTGCCCTTGGATGCGCGCGGCGGTGTTGATGGTATCGCCGTGGTAGGCAATTTCCCGCCGGTACCGGCCCACTTCAGCCACAACCACCTCACCGGCATTCATTCCTGCCTTGAAAAAGGGAACCCAGCCATACACCGCTTTGTAGTACCCTTCGCGGAGGCGCAGTTGCTCGGCAAAGGCATAAAATGCCTTGACGCAATTTCCGTCTTTGAAACCGCTCTGCATGGGCCAGGTCAATACAACCTCGTCCCCGACGTACTGGTAAATTTCCGCATTGTAGTCGCCCACCACCGCCAAATCGTCAAAGCACTCCTGGAGCATCCGGCTGTAGCGAATGTGTCCGAGTTTTTCCGCCGCCTCGGTCGAAGACTTCAGGTCAATGAACATAAAGATCCGAGTTCCTTCTTTTGGGGTGTAAAACTCACCCCGCACTAACCGGCGCAGATTGCCCGGTCCCAACAAGATGTTCACCTGCCGCAACAAAGAAAGGATCACGTCCATAAAGAAGAAGAAAATGTAAAAAGAGATGCTCTCTTCCCGCAGGATAAATTCACCAAACTCCACCGGCATGCGGAATATGTACAGCGCCACGAAGTAGCGGACGGTGACCAATACCAAGACAAAAAACAGAGTGAATCCGATCTTGATCCCAACCAGCTTGGCCAGGGGCATCCGCCGGTAGTAGCGCTCTTCCCACATGTATTGTACGTACCCCGATATGGTCCCCACCAACAAAGCCATCACCAAAAGCCCCACCCAAGCTCCCCACACTGGAACTCCCGCCTCTTCAAATTCCCGATTGGGCACCGTGCTGATCAGAAAAAATACAGTTACCCCAATCGTCCAGCCGATACTGAAATCGCGGATGATGTTTTTTCTTCGGCGGCGGCGTGCATCCATGCGGTCAAGTTTTTGCGTGGGAGTGGGTCTGGTTTCCCCTTTCCCTGCAGCTCAATATAGCAAGGAAATCGCGAAGGGGAAAGATTGCATGCGACCAGGGCTAGGCCCTGGAAATGGGAATGGGTGGTTTGCTTTTGGAGGTTGGGGGCAAGTCTTTCTCCGACCCGCCGCTCACCTCACCCCGGCAGCGCAATGTAGGTCTCATCCCCCGGAACCCGGGGCCAATTCCAGTTTTTCCAGTCCTCTTTGGCCCGTTCAATCCGAGCCTTCGAGGAATGGGCAAAATTCCAAAATAGGTAGCGGGGCTCGGGAAACGGCTCCCCGCCGAACAGCAACAAGCGGGTGCCCGCTTCCAGAGCCAAAGCGCATTCATTTTCCATCTTCGAGACCAACATCTGCCCAGCGGCAACGCGCTCTTCGCCCGAGCGCACCTCCCCGCTCGTAACCACCACGGCGATTTCCCCGCTGAGTTGACCTCGAATCTCCAATTCCTGGGCCTCCGCCGCGTACACTTCCACCATGAACAGCGGCGAATGTACAGGCAAGGGAGAGGTGCGCCCAAAACCAGTGCCCGCCACCAGGGTCATCTGCAAACCGTCTTCTTCCCAGCGCGGCAAATCTTCCCGGGCCACAAAGTCAAACCGCGGTTCCATCTCCTCTTTGTCGGTGGGCATCGCCACCCAGATCTGATAGCCGTGCATCGCGTGGGGCTGGCCATCGCGCAAGTGGGCCGGGGTCCGCTCGGTATGCGCCACTCCCCGCCCCGCCGTCATGAACCCCACGTCGCCCGGCCCCACGACCTGAACCGCGCCCGTACTGTCCCGGTGCTCCACCGCTCCCTCCAATAAGTAAGTCAATGTGGACAAACCGATATGCGGATGCTGGTCCACGCCCATGTAGGAACCCGGCCCCAGGACCGTCGGCCCCATGTGGTCGATGAAAGTAAACGGCCCCACCTGCCGTTTCTTCCGGAAAGGCAACAAGCGCCCCACCAAGAAATTCCCGATGTCCCGGGACCGCTCCTCGACGATCAATTTTTTGTTGTTCATGCGGAATAATTTTTCGTGTACTGATTCAGTTCCCAATCAATTTACGGTAAATTGCGGCAAAGATCTCGAAAATCTTCCCAATGCACCGATTCGTATTGACTGTATTGTTGCTGTCCATCGCCGGTCCGAATTGGAGCCAAACGCTCCCCCATCCCGGAGAACCGCCCCCCGTGGATACAGGAGCGCTCGAAATCCAGTACTTCAGCGTCGGCTGCCTCAAACTCAAAGTCGGCGACGTGGCGGTCCTGACCGATCCCTTCTGGACCCATCTCCCCGCGGCCCGGGTCATGCTCGGAAAGCTCCGGCCCGACCCCCAACAAATCGATCCGCACTTGCCGGACTTGCGGGACATCGAGGCGGTTCTGATCAGCCACGGGCATTACGACCACATCCTGGACCTGCCGTACATCGCCCCCCAGCTCCCGCCGGAAACCGTGATTTTGGGCAGCACAACTTCCGGTCATCTGCTGGCGCCCTTTGCCCTGAAACCGCGCTTTCAATCGGTCAATTCCACCGTCGCCGATACCGGCCGGGCCGGAACTCCTCAGGTGACGGAGAGCGGGCGCATTCGGATCCGGGCGATTCGCGGGCAGCATCCGAATCACTTTTGGTTCATTCACCTCTGGGGCGAGCAGATCACTGCGCCCCTGACCGAGCCACCGGTATGGGGCCGGGAATTTCAAGAGGGACTGACCCTGGCCTGGCTCATCGATTTTCTGGCGGAGGATGGCGGCATCCAGTACCGGGTCTTTTTTCAGTCTTCGTCCGCGCCCTATCCTTTCGGTTACTTTCCCGAGGCAATTCGGGCGGAGCATCCCATCGATGTGGCGATCCTCCACAAATGGTTCCTCGACCGCGAACGGAAAGGCGAACGCTCAGTACTGCGGGACCTCGGGGCGCGCCACGTGATGTTTTGCCATTGGGAGGATTTTTTCCAACCCAAAACCGTACCGCCCCGTCGTACGCTACTGCGCAGACTCAGCCGGAAAATCACCACACTGGAGACGGAGGGCCCCGCCGGGGTGCGCTACATTCTCCCGGAATGGGATGGGCGTTACTATTTTTCCCCCGGCGAATAATCGGGGAAGTCGTCCGGCGAAATTTGACTCCCCTGATTGCTCGCCGAGCATTTTCCCGATCCAGTAGATATTTCCCAACCAAAATCCAATATATTGCGGACCGTGAAATCCACCGCCACCTCGGAAATGACCTGCCGCATCTGCACCAATGCCCGCGACAATGCGCGGTACACCGCACGTGAGATGATGTACGGGCTGCGAGAGGAATTTGCCTATTTCCAATGCGCCCGCTGCGGGTGTCTGCAAATCGCGGAATTCCCGGCCGAAATGGCCCCCTATTATCCCGCTCACTACTACAGCTTGCAACCCTACGACGGCAAAAAGTTCCGCGGCGCACTCGGCGGTCTGAAAAAGGCCCAGTACCGTGCGGCGATCCGGCGACGTGGTCCACTGGACATGCTGCTCAACCTCCTGCTCGACGTCCCCGATTACCGACTGCTACACGGGCTAAACCTCGGGCCCGAATCCCAAATCCTCGACGTGGGCTGCGGAAACGGACGGTCATTTCTTTATCCCCTCGCCGAGATCGGGTTCGGTGAAGTGGAAGGCTGCGATCCCTACCTCGCCGAGCCGATTGCCTACGCAAACGGGCTGCACATCCACCGGGCGGGCATCGCCGAAATGACCGGCGCCTACGACCTGATCACCTACCACCACGCCTTCGAGCATGTGCCGGATCCCTTGGAACAAATGCGGCAGGTGGCCCGCTTGCTGCGGCCGCACGGCGTCTGCCTGATCCGCATCCCCAAGGCCGATTCTTGGGCCTGGGAACACTACCGCACCAACTGGGCGCAACTGGATGCACCGCGGCACTTTTTCCTCCACACGGCGGAAAGCCTGCGCCACCTCGCCGGTTCGGTAGGGCTGGAACTGTACCGGGTGATCGACGATTCCCGGCACTTCCAGTTTTCCGGCAGCGAGAAGTACCTGGCGGACATCCCGCTTTCGGCCCCCCGTCCGAAAGGCTTGGGTCCTTTCCTGCAACGCAAGTACCGCAAAGCGCAGTACACGCGGCGGGCCGGGCAGCTCAACCGTGCCGGGCGGGGCGATCAAGGCGCGTTTTTCTTTCGCCAGAAATCGTAATTTACCCCCATGCGAAAACTGAAACTGGAAGAGCTTGGGCGCCTGGATTTGGACCAATACCGCGCCGCCAAAAAGCACCCGGTCGTGGTCGTCCTCGACAACATCCGCAGCAAAAACAATGTCGGCGCGATTTTTCGCACCTGCGATGCGTTTCGCGTAGAAGAGTTGGTGCTGTGCGGCTACACGCCGGCCCCGCCCCACCGCGACATCGCAAAAACCGCCCTCGGTGCGGACCAATCGGTCGCCTGGCGCCAGGAAACGGATGCCCTCACCGCCGTGCAAGCCCTTAAATCCCGGGGCTACCGCATCCTGAGCCTGGAGCAGACCGAATCCAGTACGCTGCTACCGAGCTTTGTCCGTACCGCATCCGAACGCTACGTCCTCGTCCTCGGCAATGAAGTTGACGGCGTCGCCCAAGCGATCATTGATCAGTCTGAGGCCAGCCTGGAGATCCCGCAATTTGGCACCAAGCACAGCCTCAATGTCTCGGTGGCCGCCGGGATTGCCCTGTTTCAACTTGTTTGCCACGCCTAAAATCTGTCCTCCCTTTTAACCCACTGCACCATGAAAATCAGCACCTTTGTCGCAAATCTTATCACCGATGACATGACCGCCACGGTGGCATTTTACACCGAGCAACTGGACTTTAAGCTCACCATGTCCGTCCCCGAGCAAGCGCCATTCAATTGGGTACTGCTCAAGCACGACACCGTCGAACTCATGTTCCAAACCCGCGGTGATTTCTCCGATGATCTCAAGATTAACCTTGAGGAAGCCACCGGGGGCACCTTGCTCTTCCACGCCCACGTCGTCAACATTGCGGGGTGGTTCGAACGGCTCCAAAGCACGGTCAAGCTTGCCTTTCCTATCCGGCACACCTTTTACGGCATGGACGAATTCGGTTTTTATGATCCCAGCGGATACCTGATCGTACTCGCCGAGGCAAAAGGGGAAACGGTCTGAACTGCCATTGGACGCTTCGCTTAATTTTCAATTGTCAATGGGAGGATTTCCAATTGCTCTCGGGGGGGTTAAACCGACAGGTTTGCCTGCGAATACGGGAAGGATCGAGGTTTCATTCATTGTTAGATGCGCGTTCCGGACGCGCCAATTGGAAATTTTCACTGGAAAATCCGCGAGGGCCGCACGGCGTGCCGTGCGGCTACGATCCGCGTGCTGTAGGGACGTTTCGGGTGACTTAGTCACCGCTTGCGCGTTCGCAACGCGCCAATTGGAAATTGGAAATCAGGCAATTGGAAATTTAAAAGACTGAATGGGCCGCAAGCAATTCTGGCGGCCCACCGGATAAAAAGGACTGGATTTTCTCCGCAAACGGGGATCAGCGGCGGATAATTTTACCCGTCGCCCGGGTCCCGTTTTCGTCGGAGAAACGATAGAAATAAATCCCCGAGACCAGATCGGCCGCCGAAAAGGTAAAGCGCTCGTCTGTCAGGCGTTCGTACCGGCGCAGCACCCGACCACTCAATTCGATCAGCTCCACCGCGAACGGCCCCTCGCCCATTTCCCGCCAGACAAAATGAATTTCATCGGTGAAAGGATTCGGGTAGGCCACGAGGGCATTTTCCCCCGGATCGCCCGCCCCAATCACAAAGTCAATGGTATTCAGGACGGTATTCGTGATGATGGGAGGATTGAAGTCAAAGTAAATCGCCGCATTGTTTTCCAACCGGGTGCCCTGGGACAAATTGGGGTAGGGATCAATCTGGAACTGCACGAAGCCGTGGCTGGCCGGCTCGTTGCTGTTGCTGTCGGGCAGATTGATGTTGGGGAAATCCCAGGTGAGGTGCCCCGCCCCACTCATGGACCAATTGTAGGGATGGCTACTGCCCAGCATCACGAAAGTCGACGGATCCAAGTCGGTGTCGAGGGTGTCCTCGATGCGGACATTGATCGCCGGGGCGTTGCCCGTATTTTGGAAGCGAACGGTGTAGGTGAGCTTGGTGCCGTTGGCAATGGAACCGCCCGGTCCATCCCCCAGGGGAATCACCAGTTTGTCGTTCGGATCCCAAGAATTGAGGATCGGGATGTCGATTGAGTCGACATTGTTGGCCGGAGTAAGCTCATTGGGTGGCAGGCTCACCGCGGCATTCACCGTCACGGTATCCCCGATCATCGCGTAGGACGGCACGTCCATGGTCACATTGTAATTGATGAACTGTCCGGGATCCAGATTCGCAAAGTTCCAAGTTGCCGTGGAGTTGGTGGCATTGTGGACCCCACTCAAATTCGAACTGAGGTAGTTCAGCAAGGTGTCGTAGGTATAGGTCACCGTACCGCTTTCGGTGGTGGTGCCGACATTTTGCAGGGTTAGGTAATGGGTCCGGCTGAAACCTGGACGCATCGGAGAACTCGCGATTACGACCTGCAGATCAGCTTGGTTGGGGATTCCCTGGATGCCAAAATCCTGCCCCGGAGCAGTTCCCCCCACGCCGGGAAAATTGACCAGGTGGCTGTTGTTGTTGGCCGGGAAGGTCTGGCTGTAGTAGAGCGGCGGTGCCATGGACACGGTAAAATTGCCGGTCGGGACCGACAGGCTGTAATTCCCCGCCGCATTCGTACTCGCAAACCAGGGGCCCGGCATCGCCATCACGACGCCCAGCGCATAGGGCGGTTCTCCCGGATCTTGGAGGCCGTTGCCGTTGGTGTCGTTCCAAATCTGCCCGCTGATGGTGTTCTGACTGGTCGAGCCGCTGCAGGCGGTAAAGTTCAAGGTGCAGGTCTGCCCCCAACTCAGATCGACTGCCGTGGGATTTTGGAAATCGGCCGAGCTGAAAGCGGCATCGTTCCCGAGGTAGTGGTACTGGATCGGATCGGTAATGGTCTGCTGCAACAGTTCGGCAAACACCACCGGCAGTTGGAAGCAAGTCCCACCGCCACTCGGGCTGCTCAGCACTTCGGGGGCCATGGTGGGGAACAGGATGCGCCCTTCCCAGACCAGATCGCCATCGGTGAGGGCGCGGTAACAGGTGATAAAGCCATCGCTGACCCGGTAGCCGCTGTAGCGCAAGTTGGGGGCCAGGTTGCTGAATTCCCCGAATCCGATGCCGTTCATCGATCCGGTGAACTGCGAGGTGTCGGAGTCGACCCAAGTATAAAAGATGTAGTTGCCATCCGCACTCCGGGAGATCTGGGGATGGTTGTCCATGGTCACCGTCGTCGTGGTTCCGATGCTGGGGGTGCGGAAGGTCAGCACCGGGGCGACTTCCCGCGCAAAGAAGGTCGTGCCACCATTGGCGCTGGTGACATCCACCAGGAACTTGGAGAGGCCGGACATGATGCCGTATCCGGGGTTGGGATTGGCGGCTGTGGAGCGGGAACCGACCACCACCGCCAGGTGCGGATTGCCCGCGCTGTCGACCGTCAGGTCAAAATCAAAGGCGCAGGTGTATTCTCCGCTGGAAGCCGGGAGGTTTGTACTGTCGAGCCAGAGCGTGCGCAAGGAATCGGCCAGCCAGGGATTGGTGCTGAGGTCCACTTCCACCGGTGCGCCCCAGGTCTGCCCGGCATCCGTAGAGCGGATGAAAATCGGGCTGAAAGTCGTATCGGGGCCACCCACCAGATCGCCGAGCAGGGCCACCCAACCAGTTTGGCCGTCGGGCGAAAACGAAATGTTCGGCCCGATGGCCTGGATCTGGCCGTTGAAACTGGTGTTCCAGTTGGGGACGATGTTCGCGTGGACGACCCAGTCGACATCCTGAGAGGTCGTATTGTAAGTTCCTTTGAGAATGCGCACGGTGTCCCGCAAGTTGCTCGCCGTATCAATCAATTGCTCCGCCATCCAGAATTCGCCGGGCAATCCCGGGCAAAGTCCCCCCGGCACCCCCGAATTTGAGGTTGAGACATAGTTTTCCGTGGTGACGGGATTCTGCGCCACCGACACTTCGGAAACCCCGGCGAGGATCCCGGAAAGTGTTGATCCGGTGTACACCAGATTTGCGAAAAAGGGATTGAGGGCGTTCGCCGGATTCAACCCCGTAATTTGGGGATAGCGCGGTGCAAGGAGGTAGTTGGGATTCAACTCCCCCACTTCCAGGTTAAAGTTCTGTCCGCCATCGGTGGAAATGTCGTAGCGCAAGCGTCCGGCATTGCCCGAACCGCCCCCGAAAATGGTCACGTCCTGGCGGTGTACGAACGCCACCATGTTCAGCGAGTCATTCGCGTAGACTTGGTTTTGCTCGGTGCGGAGAAAACTGAAAATGTTGGAGGACCGTCCCATGGCAATCGGGCTGACCGCCACCGCCGTCCGCGCCGACGCTGGGTTTTGGGGTGCCGCGGCGGGAACATCGGCCGTAGGCAAGGAACCGGTTCGCGCCAGGGGCAACAGTTGCTCCGGGCGGACGATTTTACCCGGATGTTGGGCGCTAAGAGGCTGTTTAAAATTGGTTTGTGAAATTTGCTATCGCAGATTTTTTTGTCCCTCAAAGCTCATTTTGGAGTCCATAGCCAGAGCTATGGGCGATAAAATAGCTGAAGAGGGGCAGAAAAAGATGCCATAGCAAAATCGCAGAATTAAATTTAAACAGCCTCTCAGGGAAAAAGGCATGAGAAGTAAAACAATGGACGTGGCAAGAAGAAAAAATGGTGTCCATTGCAAGCAAGAGCGAACATTGTTCGCAGCAATTTTATTCATAAACAGACATTAGGTGTAAAGCAGATACAATCTAGCGATTTTATGCTGTATCCACATGATCACTTGCTCTACCTGGGTTACGCACTTCTGCCGGTCAATTTCTCCGGACCAATTGGCCCGATTATCCGGTTACCGTCGCGATCTTCTCCTTTTTCAACCACTTCGCCAGCAACCAGTCATTGTCGACCCGGCCCAACACAAATCGGTTGGATTGGGCCAGCACTGCCGATTCGGTGGCCTTCTCCTTGACGACCACTGCTGGATTGCCGTAGGAGGAATGGATGAACCATACGCCCTCCGCATCGTGCAGGACAAATCCGGTGTGGATGTCCAGCCCCACGACGTACAGCCCCCGGGGCAACTCCGCGACCCGCGCGGCAAACTGCTCCGTACTGATCCGCGACCAGTCGCGGCGCTGGTCCCGCGGGGCCAGCGACCGGATGATGTACAAAGAGGCTTGCTGGGCCATGCGCACCCGCTCGACCCGCACGCCCACGTCGCGCAGCAGCGTACTCACAAAGTAGCCGCACGCGATGTAGCCCTGGCCTGGCGTCTGGGTGGTGCCGTTGAAGTCCCATTCGGTACCGTACCATTGCGGAATCAGATCGCGGGTCAGCCCTTGCACAATCCGGGTCCGGGCTGTCTGGAGCAAGGCCGAACGCTGAGTAGCATTGGCGGTGGCGTAGAGTTGGGCGAGGGAGTCGCGGGTCTGGGTGATCTCGGCTTTGAGGGTGGGATAATCGCGGGGCGGCAGTTGGGGGGCGACACAGGAAAGCAGCGTAGCGATCAGCAGGACGCCGGTGAGGTGGGAGATGGTTCGGGTAAGGCTCATGGTTATGGAACGGGAATGCGGGGGAAAGGATACAAAAAAATGAGGCTGTCATTTTGGTTGGAGAAATGCTTTACCAACCAAACTTTTGCGACAGCCTCATTTTCAGATTTTACTTACTATTTCCCTCCCCCTCAATTCTCATTGGCGGGGCGGGGGAACTCGAGCCAGACGTTGTCGTCCGGACGGTCAATTGGGAGCTCGGCCAGGCGATTCAGGCGGCGCAGATCGATCCAGCGATGGCCTTCGCCGTAAAGCGAGTACCGGCGCTGGTTTACGATTTCGTCCATCAGCGCGGCCTGATCGGTAGCTCCGGTGTAGCCACCGAGTCCGGCGGCGGTCCGCACGATGTCGATTGCGGTCACCGCGCCGCCGGCGTCACCGTTCATGGCCTTGACCTCAGCGTCGATCAAGATCAATTCTTCATTGCGGATCACCGGAATCGGGGCTTCGGTGCTGGTAAAGACAAACACGTCGTAGTTCCCGCTCAGATCATCCTGAAAAACCGTATCCATGCGGATGCTGACCTTGCCCAGGCGCCCATCGCCAGATTCGACATCGGCGATGAAAGAAGGATGGGCGATGCGCACTTCACCGGTCGCGCCCGGCGCAAAAAACAGCGGATTCAAAGCGTCCCCCCCGGCGGAGGAAAAGACGTGGTAAACGCCATTGTCCAGGCTGCCCATCTGGTCCAGGAACGACTCCGCCAGCGCCGAGGAAGTGCCATTGAGATCGCCCTGGTAGAGGGCGACCCGCGCGGCGATGGCCCGGTTGAACTGGCGGAACGTCGCCGGGGTATTGAAGCCAGTAAATCCGGAACTCAAATTGAAGAGGAATTCCGAGCCGGCACTGTTCAACTCGGTGGCGGCTTCATCCAGCAGGGACTTGATCGCACTCAGCGAACCGGCCAGGTCCAGGAAAGGCCCGAGGTTGTCCGGATCGGAAACTTCCACCCGGATACCATTGTTGTACAGCAGGTTGACGTTGAGTAACAACTGGTAAGCGGTGATCGTACGGGCAAAAGCGCGGTAACCCGTCTTCTGCTCATCGGTGATGTCCGCATTCGTGTTGTCGATGGCGGTCAGGAGGATATTTGCGTTGCGCACCACCCGATAGCGTTCGTACCAGGGATTGGTGAGGTAGAAGGTATTGTTGTCCAGCACGGCGCTGCCTTTGCCCAGGAGGTCAGAGGTAAAGCGCGGGTCCGAACCGGAAAAACGGTACCATTCGCGGCCGATCACCCCTACGTCGTCACCGTAGGTCCCCAGCCGATTGCGCATGCCCGATTCGATGCCCGAAACCAGATTGTTCAGCTCACCGACCGTCGCATTGTCAGTGATGTCTTCCAGAGTAGGGTCATTGGGGAAACCCTCGTCTTCGATTTGGCATCCGGTGATGCCCAGCAACATGACCAGCAGAACCAGGACACCTTGCCATCCGATATTTTTGTAAGTGATATTCATTTTTGTACCAGAAGGATTTAGAAGGTGAAACCAAGGTGGAAATTGATGCGGCGCGCGGAGGGGAAAGGCAAGACTTCAACCCCGGTGGAGATGCCATTGGCACCAAAGTTTGACACTTCCGGATCGTAAGAACTGTACTGGAAGATATTGATCAGATTGTAGGCCGAAAGCCCCACCCGGATTCCCGAGATGTAGTTGTTCGTGAGCGAAGAAATGCGGTCCCGGGGGACATTGTAGTACAGCCCAATCTCCCGCAGGCGCACGTAAGATGCATCTTCCACCCAGGTATCCGCCGTCGTACCGAGGGCATTGAGGCGGAAATCCCCGTTGGACGTGGTTCCGGTCGGATCCAGCGTCGTGTCGTCGTAGTCCGGGCTCGTCCCGAAGATGTCGGTGAGCAGCGTGGTCAGGTTGATGTTATCTCCCCCCTGTTTCCAATGGATGAGGAAAGACAACTGAAAGTCGGAGAAGCTCAAGGTATTCGGGAAGGAAATCTGGAAATCCGGCTCGGCGTCACCCCAAACGATGAGGCCGTCGCCATCAGAATCCTGATCCGCCGGACCAATTCCGACGATTTGGGTGGCCGATTTGCCTTCTTCGATGCGGAAGGTCGCCAGGGTAGCCCCGAAAGCTCCCACGTTAAATGGCTCAACGTCCAGGCGCGTGACCTGGGAACGGTTCAGCCAAAAGTTGGCGCCCGAGGTCCACTTGAACTTGTCTTTGTCAAACGCTTTGACCGAGAGTCCGATTTCGATCCCTTGGTTTTGCAGATCGGCGGCATTGGTGACTTGGCTCACAAAACCGGCCGAGCCTGGAGTTTGCGCATTCAGAAGCAGACCCGTTACCGTCTTGCGGTACACCGTAAAGTCAAAGGACACCTTACCCTCAAGAAGCAGCAAGTCGAAACCGGTTTCCAACTCCGCCTGGCGTTCGGGAGCAACCATCGAATTGCCGCGCAGCGTGGCGATCAACGATCCCGCATTGCCCTGAATCAAGGTATTGTTCAAGGTCGTGAAGCGCGCGCCAAAATTCGCGAAGTTTCCGGACTGGCCGTAAGCGACCCGGACCTTGAACTGGTTGAGGAAATCGGAGGTAAATCCGAAGGAATTGTGCAGGTTCCAGGCGAGGGAAGCCTTGGGGTAGTAGTAGAGCTGATTGACATCGCCGTTGTTGGACGATTTATCCGCGCGAATGCCCAGCGTACCGATCAACTGGTCGCCATAATTCACTTCTTCTTGCACGTAGTAGCCGATGTCGCGCTGCTCCGTCCGGGTCTGCTGCACGGCCACCGAGCCGGATTGGTCCAGATTCGTTTGCGCCCCGATCAGCTCGGTTGCGGTATTGAGAATGGTGTTCTGGTCAAATCCCAGCCACAGCGCACCCGCCTGGCTTTCGAAAGACAACTTGCCGTTGCCCGGGTAGAAATTGTGAACCAAGAACCCGGAGATATTCGTGTTCGTGTTGACCGTAGTGCCCTGGAGCGAGGCTCCGTTGGTGCCGTTGCCATCCTTCTGGAATTGCAGCTCCCGCGGAAAAATCGCGGTCGTGGTGAGGTCGTAGTGGTCGATGCCGCTGTTCAGGATGAAGCGCAGTGCACTCTGCTCGGCGGTGTAAATCCGGGCCTTGGCGGTGAAGCCGGTCACGATCCGATTGACATTTTCATTGTTGGTCATGAGATCGCGGGTCTGAAGGAAGTTGGCCGCGCCGTAGGGATTGTTCGGGTAGTTGCCGTTTTCGTCCGGTTGCAACTGCGCCCAAGGCGGCGTCACGATCAGCGAAATCCCCATCGTGGTGCCCGAGTTGTCATTGTTGAAGAAGCCGCGATCCGTGGAGGAGTGGATGTAGTTTGAACTCAGGCTCAGATCCAGCCAGTCGGTGGCTTTGTGGTCCAAGTTCATGCGCACACTCTGCTTGTCGTAGCCGGTGTTTTTCACGATGCCGTCTTCACTTTTCACCGTTCCCCCAACAAAAAATGAGGTCTTCTCGTCGCCCCCGCGCACAGAAATGCGGTGGGTCTGCAGGAAGCCGGTCTCCCCAAAGAGCAGATCTTCATAGTCAAAAAGCTGTCCGTTGGCGACGGCGGCTTCATAGATCGGCACTTCGGAGGCCCCAAAAGCGGCTTCTACCTTGCTGCATCAAAAGTGCGTTGCCCCTTGGGATTCAACATTTGGGCGATCCCGAGTGAAGTCGAATAGTTGATCCGGGTTTTGCCCTGGGCTCCTCGCTTGGTCGTGATTACCACCACGCCGGCCGATGCCCGCGAGCCGTAAATCGAAGAAGCGGAAGCACCCTTGAGGATTTCAATCGTTTCGATGTCCTCCGGGTCAATGTCGGCAATCCGGTTCGAGGGGTTGTCCTGGTTGGTGGCACTCCCGCCACCGGAAGCATTGGACACAAAGTCAATCCCGGAAGCGACCGCCGAATTGTCCATGTAGACCCCATCGACGATGTAAAGCGGCTGGGAATTGCCGTTGATCGAGGTGATCCCACGGAGCTTCACCGAAATCCCTCCGCCGGGTGCGCCCGAGTTCGCGTTGATGTTGGCGCCCTTGAATTTGCCGTACAGCGCGCCGTCCATCGTCTGTTGATTCGTGACCCCAGCGACCTGTCGGGCGGAAATTGATGCCACCGAATTGGCGGCATTGCTGCGCTTCACCGTCGAGGCCAGACCGCTGATCACCACGTCATCCAGGCGGTTATCGCCTACTTCTAGGGTGATATCTACCGTGGAGTTGGAGGAACTGACTTCGACCTCCTGTTCGCGAAATCCCTGATAGCGCACTACCAGGGTTGCGGAAGATCCCGATACATCAATGGAAAAGGCGCCATTTCCATCGGTAAGGGCACCTTTGGCCGAGTTTTTGACCTGAACGACGGCCGAGGGCAAAGGATTGCCCTCATCGTCCAGTACCGTGCCCGTAGCGGTAAACTGAGCCACCGCAAAACCGGACAGGAACAAAATGAACAGGGCCATCAAGCCCAGCCGAGTAAACTGTCTTTTCATAAAAATTTCGGTATGAGATTTAAATAGCGTTATTCAACTAAGGAAAAGTTAAGAATTTTTTATGAAATCCCTCAACATTAGTTTATGAATCATTTCGGAAAGGTGAATTTTAGTTTACGTTACGGACAAGCAGGCGCTCAAAACGGTAAAAGAGAGGCATTTTGGGGGGTGGGGGTGCCGAGATGGCACCGAAGCGCCTAAATTGTCCTAAGAGGCTGTTTAAAATTGGTTTGTGAAATTTGCTATCGCAGATTTTTTTGTCTCTCAAAGCTCATTTTGGAGT
>JBCCQH010000072.1:0-38258 GCA_039024435.1 Bacteroidota bacterium | reverse complement strand
CGGGGGTGGGGAAAACGGCCTCCTTGCATCCGGCCTTTATTCCCCACCCCCGCCGTTTTTGCCCGGCGGAAACTCCCGGCTAGGGACGGCGGTGGTCCAGCTCCCCAAGCGGTTTCCGCAGGGCGGCCCATTGGCTCCGGATCCTGTTCCTCCGGCTTTTTGGTTGGTTTGAGGTTTTCGCCGGGAGTTTCGGTCCGGCAAGTTGGCGGGGCTGGGGAAAACGGCCTCCTTGCATCCGGCCTTTATTCCCCACCCCCGCCGTTTTTGCCCGGCGGAAACTCCCGGCTCGGGGGGGCTACGAAAGCGGTTTGCGCAGCAGGATTATCCGTCCACTGGCAACGGGAAGGGCTCCGACACTTTGATTACGGACCAATGTGGGAATGCGCGAGATTTGGGAAAATTACACGACGATCAAGCGGTACCACCGCTGACTTTCCGGAAATGTCCCGCACCGCGCGGCAATTTCTTTCTTGGGCCGGCCATTTGATTATCTTTGTGCGACCCAGAATTCTGGGTGTTGTTTTAGGTAGCAGAGCACAACCGATGAAAAAGGCATTTATTACGGGCATCACGGGGCAAGACGGCTCCTTCCTCACCGAGTTGTTGCTCGAAAAAGGGTACGAGGTCCACGGCCTCATCCGCCGGGCCAGCAACTTCAATACGGATCGAATCGACCACCTGATGGAGATTCCGGAATTGAAACTCTACCACGGGGACATGACCGATTCGGCCAATCTGAACAAGCTGCTTTCTTCGATTCGACCGGACGAGATCTACAATCTCGCCGCACAGAGCCACGTCCAGGTTTCATTTGAAGTCCCGGAATACACCGCTCAGGTCGATGCGATGGGTACCCTCCGCCTCCTCGACGCCATGTACAACCATTGTCAGGAAGCCCGCTTTTATCAAGCTTCTACTTCGGAAATGTACGGCAAGGTCCAGGAAATCCCCCAAAGCGAGACGACTCCATTCCACCCGCGCAGTCCGTACGCCGCGGCAAAGGTCTACGCCTACTGGATTACCCGCAATTTTCGCGAGGCCCACAACATGTATACCTGCAATGGGATCTTGTTTAACCACGAGTCCGAGCGGCGCGGGAAGACCTTTGTGACCCGCAAAATCACGATGTGCCTGAGCCAGATTTTCTGCGGGCAGCGCAAGGTGTTGCAATTGGGCAATCTCGACGCCGAGCGTGATTGGGGCTACGCCAAGGAATACTGCGACGCGATGTGGCAGATGATGCAGCAGGAAACCGCCGACGATTTTGTCATTGCCACCGGGAAAAAGTATACGGTGCGCTCCTTCGTGGAAATGGCCGGCGCGTATCTCGACTACGATGTGGTCTGGGAGGGCGAGGGAACGGAAGAAATCGGCCGGGACCGAAAATCGGGGCAGCGCTTGGTGGAAATCAGCCCCCGCTATTTCCGGCCCTCGGAGGTGGATCTCTTGGTCGGCAATCCCACCAAGGCGCGGGAAGAACTGGGCTGGGAAGCTCAGGTGGGCATCGAAGAACTGGTGGAAATCATGATGCGAAACGATTTGGCGGAAGCCAAAGCCATCCAACGGTATGGAAAAATCAGCTAAGATCTACATCGCCGGTCACCGGGGCATGGTGGGTTCGGCCATCGCCCGGCAACTGCGCGCTGCAGGTTATTTCAACGTGGTCGGACGGACGTTCCAGGAACTCGATCTGCGGGTGCAAGCGGATGTTGAGGCGTTTTTCGCGGCCGAAAAGCCGGATTACGTATTCCTGGCCGCAGCCAAAGTCGGTGGCATTATGGCCAACAATGTCTACCGGGGCGAATTCATCTACGAGAACCTGATGATCCAAAACAATGTGATTCACCAGGCCCACGTCCACGGGGTAAAGAAGCTGATGTTTCTCGGTTCGTCCTGCATTTATCCAAAACTCGCTCCCCAACCGATGCGCGAGGACATGCTACTCACAGGTCCTCTGGAACCCACAAATGAGCCGTACGCCATCGCCAAAATCGCCGGCATCAAGCTCTGCGAGGCCTACCGCGACCAGTACGGGGATCAGTTCATCTACGTCATGCCCACGAATCTGTACGGGCCGAATGACAATTACGACCTGGAATCGTCGCACGTGTTTCCGGCCTTGATCCGGAAGTTTTTTGAGGCGGCGCGGGACGGTCGGGAGTCGGTTTACCTCTGGGGGGACGGCTCTCCTCGCCGGGAGTTTTTGCACGTGGATGACATGGCGGCGGCCTGCATTCACCTGATGCACACCTACAATGATCGCCACCTGGTCAACATTGGCACGGGGGAAGACGTCACGATCCGCGAATTGGCGGAAAAGATCGCGGAAAGCATCGGCTACCGGGGGCAGCTCAGTTGGGATACGGACAAGCCGAATGGCACGCCCCGCAAGTTGCTCGACGTCAGCCGGCTGCATGCGCTGGGTTTCCGGCACCGGATCTCTTTGGAAGAGGGCATCGAACGGACGATCAATGACTTTGCTGAGCACTACGCGCAGTACGTGGGCTGATTTTGGGGCGGATGAATGGTGCAGCGGGGCGGGGTCCGAAGGATGGCCCGGGGCGGTAGCCGGGTGGGGATCCAACCGGGAGGGACGGCGCGGCATGCGGCAAGGATGGGAGGGACATGGGTCGCGCCGATGAGGCGGGACGGAGCACCGCGAACTCCCGGAACAGCCTGGTACCGACGGGTCGGTAGCCGCCCCACCAATACCAAAAGCTCAAGCAAAATGGATCACAACCGGGATTGCAAAGGGCCTTGCCCTTGTATCCGATAATCGCAGGGGGGCCGCCGGGAAGTTAAGTCTTGCGGCGCAGGGGATAATTTTCCAACAGTTCGGCCAGTCGCTCCGCGGGTGAGGCATCGGAATCTTTGTCGGCCGGGGTTTCGAAATATTTGTGCCGCCGCCAGCGAAATCCGAGGTCCTGGTACACGCGGTTCAGGTACGCAGAAAGGGGAAGCTGCCGCGCGGGGTCGTACCGGGACCAACTGGTTTCCACAAACAGGACGGTAGGATCGGGCTGACCGCCTTCGTAGAGGAGCACGGCCCCGCTGTCCCGGAGATAAAAGTCAAAGTAGCGCCATTGGGCCCGAAAGTCCTCTTCCGAGCGGTAGCGGCGTTCTCCAAACTGGACTGCGGGACCCGCCAGCGAGGCGTCTTCGGGTTCCAGGTATTCGGCGTAGGCGATTTCGGTTCCGAAGTCGCTGTGGGCGCTAAATTCTTCGAAGTCGGGCACCAATACTTCTTCCAGGGGCAGCAGGATCAACTGCCCGTCCAGGGGGGGGCTGTAATCGTTGAGCAAGTCCAGGACAAAGGGCAACTCGGCATCCTCGCGGGGACGTCCGGGAGCTTCGTAGAGGTCACTCCCTTGCCAGATCCATTCGATGACTACGCCGTTGTGGTGGCGGTAAAAGTCCCGAATTTCGGGCTTGAGGGGGCCGCCGTAGGCGGTTTCTACCTGCCGCAGTGCGGTCTCGGAGATGCCCGGGAGCAGGATGCCCCGGGTCACTTCGATTTCGGGATGCGCCTCCAGGGCGTTGAGTACGGGCTTGAAATTCATGCTGTCGTCATTAGAATTTGATGCGGCCATCTTTGATCATGACCAGGAAGTGTTTGATTGTCCGTTTTTTCGATGAGTTCCCACTGTCACAATTCCGGTACATAGTCAATAGACCATTGGAGACTTCCGGTAGGTCATTAATTTTGAAATCGGGCCATTTTTTGGGATCGTAACCATTCCCTCTAAACCAGCCCCGTTTCTCGACTTTTTTATGGGTAAAGATCTTCTCGATGTATTTTTCGGAATCATCGACCAAACTTTTGCCTCCAGCAATCGCATTTTCCATACGCTTGCCGTTCGACCTCCAAATATTGAACTTTTTTAGGTTTTCCTTGGTATAAGCAAGCGGATCATTGACGGAAAATTGTACTCCTTCGGGGAGCATCTGCGGGAGCGGAATGGGGGCGTCAAATTGCAACTCCGCGGGATCCAGCCGGCGCCACTCTCCGTCCTGGAAGGTCATCTGCCCGCCTTTGGCGGAAAAACTCCGGGGAAATGCAATTGCCGTATCACGGGGCACGGAATCGCTGCGACCAATTTCAAACAATCCGGAGCGGTGGTAGTCAATGTCGGCTTCCATCCAGATCACCTTCCCTTCTCGATACAGTGCTTTCAAATGCTCTTCAAAATTGGCGCTGAACTGTGAGTTGACCGTCTTGGGAGCGGCGATGAGGTTATTGGAATCGGCCTTTCCCCCGAGGTGATGGTTGATGACGTGAAACTTGATCCAGGTTCCAGTGAGCAAATTGAGTTCCAGCCAGCGCCAGGATGCACTCATGCCGTCAGATTGGGGATCGGCGTTGCGCTGCAGGCGGAAGGCATCCGATGCTTCCCCCTCAACCCCCTGGCTGCGGTGCAACTTCTCGAGGATTGCCTTGGTGGGGCGACCGGCCGGCGTAGCGGTAGGCCCATCCGGTGCCTCCGGCGTATCCCCGGCGGTCTGATCGATCTCCCGCAACTCTTGGGTGATCCTTTGAATTGCAGCCAGGGCGTTCTGGCGGAGTTCCGGCGTTTCCATGCCGTGCTTCATGTCCTGTTTCCAGGCTTCGTTTTCGAGTTCCGCCTGGATGGTTTGCAGGCGCTCGACTTTGGCGGCGTCCTCGCTGCCTTGGTAGTGCTGGATCAGGGTAGCGCAGTAATCTTCGAGCCGGAGGGCCTCGCTGTGCCGCCAGATCTCGACTTCCCCATCGTGTTCTTCGTAGACCAGGTTGTGGACCTCTCCCTGGGGGTTTTGGTAGGCCAGCCGGACTCCGACCACATCGCTTTCCTGTTCGGTGGTGATCGGGCCGTCTGCATCCGGATTTTCGGAGTCGCTTTCCGGGGGTGAGAAGCCTTCCACGCTGCCGGCGGGCATTTCCGGGGCCTCGTGCATTTGGGTCATCATTTCGTCCCAACTGTTGAAGCTGAAGATGTTTTCCCCCGGCTCCGGTGCGCCGAAACGAATCGGTGGATCGAGGTCGGGATCGTAGGCAAATTCCAGGTTCATGTCCCCGACCGGGATGATGACATTGGCGAAATATCGGGTAACCTCTTTGTCAAACCTTTCCCCCCAGCCGTCGAAAGTCGCCTTGAGGTAGCCCTGCAAGTTGAGGTTCAAGGCGGCCGACACGGCCCCTTCAGCGGTAAAGTGGGGATCGATTCCTTCCGGTCCGGCGGTAATGCCCAGGTTGGCGGCCAGCCGGGCCGCGGCATCCAGGGTCGCACTCATTTTGGCCCCAATTTCCAAAGCTCCCCGATTGCCCGCAACATCCGCCTCGGCCTCGACGCCAATGCCCCCACCGACTTCGACCCGCGCGTCTACCGCGGCTTCTCCGTCCAGGTTGAGGCTATTGGCCGGGGCGAGTGGATGGGAAGAATTCGAGTAGACCCCCGACAAGGACGCCTGTTCCAGCAGGATGGGACTCACTTTGTAGCCCAGGTCAAAGTAGAACTTGATGTTGACCGAGATTCCGGCCACTTTTTTGAATCCCCAGGTGAAAACGGGGATGCCCACTTCCATTTCGTAGTTGCCCGCTTGGGCGTCGGTCAGCGGAATCTGATCGGAATTCCCGATGTCCATCCCCAGGGTCACGCCGCCGGTCGGATCGACGATACCGGTGGCATTGGCGGCAAACTGATCGGAAATCGGGACGGTGCCTTGGGCAAATCCCGCCAGCTCCCATTCGCCCGTGCCTGCGTCGGGCTCGTAACCGCCCTCGGGCGCTTCGGCTTCCTGCCCCGCTTGCAAAGCGGCCAATTGCGGCCCGATCACACTTTCCACGTAGCTCTTTCGCCCGTAGAGGATCGTCGCGTCGCCGGAAAAGCGGTCGGTGGCAACGGTGCCACGGCCTTCGATCACGACATTGTCCTCGGTCATGGACACGACCAGTTCTCCAGAAATGGGGCCTTGCAGGAAGGCGATGCTGCCTTCGCCGGACATGCTGGTTCCGCTGAAGGTCAGTTCCACTTCCCCGACAATGGAAGGCGTAACGTTCAGGACGGCCTTTCCGGTCAGGGATGGTTCCCCATCGATCAGTCCGATGTCGATGCTACCGGAAAACTGATTGCCGGTCACGATCGGGATGTTGATCACTTGCAGGCGAAATTCTCCATCAACGAAGGAATTGACCAGTTCCGCCTGGGAGAGGTTTTCCCCGAGTTCGATGCCGGGAAGGTTGAGGGCACCGAACACTTCGCCCAGGCCATCGCGGGACACCACTTGCCCGGCAACCTGCATGACCGCTTGCCCGAGGACCGCATTGTTCCGGACCTCCGCCTCGATGCCGAACTGCACCGTCCCGCCAAAGATGTCCGCCAGAAATCCGCCGCTGACCGGCAGGAAGACTCGGCCTTCTCCGAGGGTCTGGAAACCCTGGCCGTTGCGCATGACGTGCATTTCTCCCTGGGCAAAGTTGGCCACTTGCACGGCGACCCGCAGTCCCGCCGGACCCGCTTGCTCGATCAATTGCTCATCCTCGGCGGTGGCCGGGGCAAATGTCCCAGTCGACAGGTCCACGGGAGCACTGAGCACGCCCCTGCCCTCGGTTTCAGCCTCCCCGGGAGAGGTGGCTTCCCGGGCGGGAGCAGTCTGGCCTCCCGAGGCGGTCAATTGCGCATTGGCCGGCGGCATGGAGGGCGGACCACTCGCCCCCGTTCCGCCCGTTGCGTCCATTGGGTGGGTGCCGAATCCACTGCCCATAGTGGTCTCCTCGGGACCGACGGGTCCCGTCCTGACTGCAGGTTGATTTTCCATACTTGATCTTTTTGCGGAAGAAACATCGATTGGGCCGCGCCAACCGTTGTCCCAAAGATATCACAAAAAGACCTTTAAATGGCGGTTTGTGTAATTTTGGCGGGATATTGTACGTAATCGGTGCGGACGGCAAAAATGGCCGCAGGGTAGCCATTCGCGGGCATTTTGGGGGAGAAATGATTCCGGTCGGTTGGCTTTTTCGGCGTTCGGCGATCCCGCCATGCAAGATTACGGCACTCGGGGACGCTGGTTTCTTTCCCGGGGGAGGCATCTCCCCCCACTGGAAGGGTGCAATTGCGCAAACCACCGCCGGTGCCCCCGGGATTTGCCCCTGCAACGCCTGTCAAATTCCGCAGTGAATTGCGTTTGTTTCACCGAATCCTACCCCTAAATTGCAAACGCTGAACGCTATTTACCCAACGCACTTATCGACAAAACTCTCCGAGAGTGATTTCATTTCACTCCTGGGCAACGCTATAAATGCTTCTACGATCAACCGGCGGTGGGCGATGGCTTGCCGCTTTTTTTGTGGGGTCTCAATGAAAACGGGCAACGCCTCAAGGATGAGAAGTTGCCCGCTAAATCTCCATTTTACTTTGTCGTCGGCGCCTTTATGAAGGCGGTTTAAACCGCAACGGGAATTCCCGCCAAGGCCTCGCGCATTCGGGCGATGCCGGTTTCAATGGCGGCCATGTCCGTGCAGGAAAACGACAAGCGCACATTGTCGCCGAAGTGCTTCCCAAAGCTCGCTCCGAATACGGTGGCCACGCCGGCATCGAGAAAACGCTGGAATACGTAGCGTTCCCGCTCCTGCCCTTTCAGGTGCGGCGGAATGAAGGCCCCAAAATCCGGGAAGAAGTAGAACGCGCCCTGGGGCCGGTTTACCCGCAGCCCGTCGATGGCGGATAGTTGCTGGTACAAATAGTCACGGCGCGCTTCGTATTCCGCGAGGATCGGCTGTAGATAGGCGGCCTCGGCTTCCAGGTTGTCGATGGCTTCCGCTCCGGCGTACTGTAAGAAAGTGACCACACCCGCCGTCTGACTGTAATCACCGAGCCGCAACATCTTGGCGATTTTTTTGTCCCGACAAATGATATAACCGAGGCGCCACCCAGTCATGGCGTAGGTCTTCGAGAGCGTGTAACAACCAATGATGAAATCTTTGCCCAGCGAAAGGGGGCTGAAATACTCGATGTCGTCGTACACGATGCGCTCGTAGGCTTCATCGGAAATGATGTAGACGCCGTGGCGCTCACACAGATCGGCGATGCGGCGGATTTCCTCTTCGGTGAATACCTTTCCCGTAGGATTCTGCGGGGTGTTCAGGTAGAAAAATGCGACTTCCCGCAGGGTATCTTCGAGAATTTCGAAGTCAACGCTGAAATCGGGGTTCAGGGGTACTTCCTGAAAGTCGATTTGGCAGTAAGGGACAAAGTTTTCCAACACACAGCTCCAGCAAGGGGCAAAGCCAGCCCCCTTCTTGCCTTCGAAGAGTTTGAAGGAAAGTTCCAGTGCTTCTTGGCCCCCGTAGGTAACGATGATCTGGTCGGCTTCGATTCCCGGAGCATCGTTGATGCGCGCCATCTTACGGCTAATCGCTGCTTTGAAAGCGGGTTCACCGCCCGATTTGGGGTATTTGGTCAGGCCGCGGTCCAATGCATTGCGGCAAGCTTCCACCACGTAATTCGGGGTGGCATAATTGATCTCACCTCGCTGGAAATAGATGAAATCTTCGCCGGTAGCGGCCTTGAAGGCGGGCGCTTTCTGGCGGACGAGCTCACTGATGCCCACGATCGGGGACAGCTTGACTTGCGTAAGGCTGGGACTAAATTGTTGTTGTTGCATTGTTTCAATTGCGCGATGGTTATTCGCGGCCATTTAGGTTTAAATTTCTCGCCAAAGATGGCGCGTCTGGTACGGAGGACCAAATGACTGCCTCGATTCCAATGTGGATAAGTCTGATTCGGCATAAAATATCTCCCCTGCCATTCAACCTCTACGCAAACAATACATTTATCAACAGACAGTTTATCCATATAATATTTCATTCTTGTCATTTTGACGCACCCGATTCAGTTGATTCTCCGGCAAATGCCGAATCACCCATGGCGAAAATAATATGTGCATAAATTTCTAAAATTATTTTCAATCATTGCAGTCATAAGGCGATTTTGCCTATATATCATTGCCGATGCTGCACTTTTTATAACAATATGACATGATGGCTCCTGGAAATCCGAGGATCTTGTGAGGGGACTCACCCATGCGGCCGCTTTTTGAAAGCCTTACCCCTACAGCAGGCATCATAATTCAGCCATTGCCAAAAATGCGAAAGCCAGCCCCTTGCGGAGCCAGCTTTCTATACATCGTTAATTAGTTCCGATTTACATCTTCTCGGGGACCGAGATGCCCATGATGGCCATGCCCTTTTCGATGATTTTTGCCGTCACTGCGTGCAGTGCCATCCGAGAATTCTTGCGTACCGGGTCGGTGATGTCCCGGATCATGATTGAGTTGTTGATGTTGTTGTACAAGCGGGCCAGTTCGTAGAGGTAGGCGGTGAGGAAATTGGGCTTGTAGCCCTCGGCAGCCGTGACGGCCGCCTGGTTGAAGCGGGATGCCATGACCAGCAACTCCATCTCCCGCGGATCGTCTAGCAGATTCCAGTCGATGGCCGCTTCCGGATCAAAACCTTGCTTGCGCAACAAGCGGTTGATCCGGGCAAAGGTATACTGCTGATAAGGACCGGAATCCCCGTCGATTTTGATCCACTCACGCATGTCAAAGACGATCTTCTTGGCCGGGTCGATGCGGATCATGCCGTATTTGATTGCTCCCTTGGCGACGATCCGCGCGATGGGATCGACCTCATCGGGGTCCATCTCACCTTTTTCTACTTGGGGCAGGAGGTAATTTTTACGGATCGCCTCCTCCAGGTTGGTGATCAGCGCCATGATCGGCACAGCGTTGCCCAGCCGGGAGGAAAACATGCCTTCCTTGCCTTCTACGTAGTTGTATTGCAGGTGAAAACAGTTACGCGCCTGGTCAAAGCCCATCTTTTCCAGCACCTTGAAAACCTGCTTGAAGTGGTAGGCCTGCCGCGTGTCCACAATGTAGACACTCTTTTCGATGCCGTAGTCCTGGAATTTGCGCCGGGCCAGTTCCACGTCCTTCGTCGCGTACAAGCCGGTGCCATCGCGCTTGAGGAGCAAGGCAAAACCGAGCCCATCTTCGCTCAGATCCATCCCGATCGCCCCTTCCGATTCGACAAAAACGCCTTTTTCGTACTGTTCTTTGACGTAGGCCACGGAGTCGGCATCCACATCTGACTCCCAGTACCAGACATCAAACTGGACATCCGCCCAGTTGTAGACGCCCTCCATCAGGTCGATGGACCACTCACGGGTCTCCCGCCACAGGTCATAAAATTCGCCCGCCTGGGCTTCGAGCTGTTTGAGGATTTCGGTCATCTGGGCCTTGGCCTCAACTTCAGCTTGGGTGCCTTCGATTTCGCGCAGCAATCCATTGCCGTAGACGTACATTTTGCCTAGCCAGACGCCCTTGCCGGTCTCCGGGATCGGCTCCTCGTTGTGGTACTTGAGGTACCAGAGGCATTTGGCCACGTGGGCGCCGACGTCGCCGGGAAAGGTCGCACTGAGGATATCATAGCCGACGTAGCGGTGCAGGCGGATCAAAGCATCGCCCAGCGCGAGGTTCCGCATGTGCCCCACGTGCATCTCTTTGTGCGTATTGGGCTGGGAATACTCGACCATCGTTTTGGGGGTATCCTCGGTGAGGGCTTTCGTAAAATACGCCCCGGACAGGATGCTGTCCCCCACAATGCGCCCTACCTCAGTCCGCTGCAGCACAAAATTCAGGTAGGGGCCGACCGGTTTCACCTCAGCGACCAGGGTGCTTTCCCCCAACTTCTCGGCCAGTTCCGCGGCCAATTTGGGCGGTGCGTTGCGCAGGAGTTTCGCGTAGGGAAACAGGGGAAAGGACACGTGCCCCACGGCATTTTTGGGCACCTGGCCCAACTTATTGTATAAATCTTCGAGGGACTCCTCTACCCCCATTTGGGCGAGTCCTTGCTGCAGAAGTCCGGCCAACTCCTGCTTGATTTCATCGTGTAACAGGCTCATTTTCAGGATAAAATTAACGCTCACTTTCGATGACGTCCACCACATCCCGCAGGATTTCAAAGGAGACTTCCGCCATCACGTTGCCTTTGTCGTCCAAGGTGGGATTGATTTCCACCACTTCGAGGTACTGGACGCGCGGATTGCGCACCAATTCCCGAAGCAGCCCCTTGGCCTCGGAGGCGATCAGACCTCCGGGGACCGGAGTGCCCGTCCCCACCGAAATCGAGGTGTCGAGGCTGTCAACATCAAAGGTAACATAAATATGATCGCAGTCTTGCAAGGCTTCCAAGGCTTCGCGGGCAATCACGTGCGAACCTTCTTCGCGAAAGCGCCGCACCGGAAAGTTGCGAATCCCCAGTTCATCGACCAGATACCGTTCCTGCACTTCCAGGTCGCGGGCGGCTACCAACAGCAGGTCACGCGGATCAATCGCCGGAGCGTCGTACCCAATGCGCTTGAGCTTCTCCCACCGGTCGACAGTCTCCGGTGGGAGGTCGCGTCGTCGGTGCTCGTAGTTGTCCTTTTGCATAGCAATCGCCAGGGGCATCCCGTGCATATTGCCCGAAGGCGTGGTGTAGGGCGAATGCAAATCACCGTGGGCATCGATCCAAACCACCCCCAAGCGTTTTTCAGGGTAGGCACTCTTGATCGCCTTGATCGAAGCCCCGGCAGTGCCGTGGGCCGCCGCCAAAATCACCAGAAAACGATCATCACGGGTCACAATCGACCGCAGTTCGGGAATGATCGCGTCGTAGACCTTGCTCACGCCTTCAATCCGCTTCGCCCATTCGTGGACAATCGGCTTGTAGAGCCATTCGTTGAAGTCCCGCAAGCGTTGCGTAGGATGGAGCTCAAAAAACTCCTTGCTGACCTTGTAGGCAGCAATCCGCATCGCGTCCGGCCCCATACTAGCGCCTCGCGTACCGGCGGACAATTCCGATCTGATCTCGACCCACTTTGTATTCATATTTTTTCCATACTCGTTCCTCGCAGGGCCCGGTCAGCGGAATCGCTCGGTTTGTGGTGACTCTGCTTGCCCACCCGACCGCCAATGATCCGAACGGTCAACCCGCACCGGGGACGGAAACCGTGCCCCCCATGCCCTACGGGGGCCAAAGATAATAATTTTTTGCATTTGCATGGTTAGGCGCCTGACCTTCCCGACACTTCACCACAATGCCAAACATTCTTCGCGGCAAAATGACAAGAACCGATTGGGAACGGGGCGATTTTCCGCAGGAGATTCGGTCAGTATTTCTATTCGGTAAACGATACAGGTCGGCGGTATCCGGGGAAGAAACAGTTTCGGGACGGGGACTCAAAACTGTTTTACGTAGGTGATTTTGGTGATGACCTGTTGCTCCTGGAAGGGATCGAGTTGGTTGTTGATGCGGGAATCGTTGAAGACGAGGTAGATGAAGGACAACGGTTGGTACTCCCAACTCGCCCGGATGTTCCACCGGCCCTGCTGGTCGAAGCTGTTGAATTGGTAAAAGGTGGAGAGTTGCAGGCGGGGATTCAGGGCAAAACGGGACCCAACGGTGAGCAGTTGAATCCGCAAATCCTCCTCATCAATGCCGATTCCCCGCAATGCATTGAGGTCGTAGCTGACCGACAAGGCGATGTGGGGGATCGGGGCGTAGCGCCCCGTAATGCCGAAAGAGCTATTTGTGCCATTGTAAAATTGCCCCAGACCGGTATAGAACGTGCCGGACAGCTTGCGGGATTGATCGGTGTAGTATTGGCCAAAAAAGCGGTTGTAAAAATAATTGCCCTCCGCAATCGGCAAACCGAGGGGAGCAAAGTCAAAATTGATGTTCTGCCAGATCGGATTGACGGCCAACTCCAGGAAACTGTTGTCCTTGAACCAGGTGTAAACCGGAAAGATAAAGATACTGGCTTGCTGGAAATTGGTGGGATTGGTGGCATCGTGGTTGAAGTCGACCTGCAAGCCGGGATCCCAGCGCCGAATCCAATCCATCTTTTTCGGTCGCCAGATGTAGTAACCGCCCGTGCTGTGGCGGATGACGTTGTTTTGGCGGACAAATCCCATCCGGGGATTGTAGTTTTCATCGGTGACCTCCGTCAGCCAGTTCAGGGAAAGCTTATTGCTGGAGTGTCCGGCAAAAAATCGCCCCGCGTAGCCCACCCGGCCAGATTCTTCATCGATGGAAGTACTGGCCAGGTAACTGATGCGGTTCCGGTTGTTGGGCCGGATTTGGCCGTCGATGGTGATTGTGGTATTGTGGTTGGCGTTCAGCCCGAGGGGGGAATCGGACTCGTCCAGGCGGTGGGTCGCCATAATACCCATGTTGTTCTCGGCGCCATAGTTGCGGAGGTAACGCAACACCCCAAAATTTGCGGCCGAAGAGTTCTCGGTGGCCCTTTGGCGCACAAACAGACCGGCAATGGCCCGCTTTTCCGTCCGCTGGGTGAATCGCGATCCGACCGTGATCGGTGCAGGCCGGGCATTGAATTCGCCTTGCAACCCGATCCGGCGACTGAAAAATGGCCGGATAGATCGCTGGGCCGCTCCGGCCCAGATGCCGGAGTTTTCCAAGAAAAATTGCCGCCGTTCGGGAAAGAATATGTTGAAGCGCTCCAGGTTGTTGACCGCCTGGTCCACGTCGGCCTGGGCAAAATCGGTATTGACCGTGACGTCCAGGACCGACTGGGGATTGATGGCCCACTTTGCATCGCCGCCGAACCGCACACTGCGCTCGGTGGTGGTTTCGCCTCCGGTCTGAATGTTGTCGTACCGAAAAAGGGCATAGGGCGAAACACGGAGGTTGGCCGCCGGAGGTGGAGGCTCGATCCCTTCCAACTGAGCAGCGTAGGTCATCCGGAACATGGACATGGACTGGGGAATGGCGGGGAAGCAGGAGACCTCAAAATCGCGGAGCGCCCGTCTTTGCATCGTGATTCCCCAGGTGACTGGTTCTCCCGCGGTTGGTTTGTTGTAGCGCAACGATTTAAAAGGAATGGCAAATTCGGCAAAATATCCCCGCTCAGTTCGCTGGGTCCGGACCTTCCACAGGGTGTTCCAACCCGAATCATAGTTGTTCCCGTTGAAGTTCTGGAAGTCACTCTGATTGGCGTAGGGAGTCGTTTCAAACACCTGGGCGTATTGCTTGAGGTTTTGCGGGTCAAATGCAATCCCAACTTGATCACTGGACCCACCAAAGTCCCGCCGGAGATCACGGACCCGGATGCCTTTGATCCCCGCAGAGTCTTCACAAAACACCCCAACGTAAAGGTACTTGTCATCAAATAGGAACTTGACTGTGGTCGGAAAATGGGCCTCTCCCCCTTGGCGCGGTTCCCGCCGGAAAAAATCGGTGGTGGATGCAGCCCTTTCCCAGTCAGACTCGTCCAGCTTTCCGTCCACCACGATCATCCCCTCGGCCCGGCGAGATTGAATCGTCAGGGGAGTATCCGGCGGGGGGAAATCGAGGTTGTTTTGCGCCATTAACCCGTCCGCAAGGAGAATCAGCAAGCCAATGAGAAGAGGAAAACACGAGTTGAGCACGTTGGGTGATACTTAGCAGAAACTGATTGAGCTGCACCAATTTAATTCGATTTTCCACTAAATGCAACGATGTTGCATTTAGTGGAAATGGGTTGGGTCTTCCGCCAGATGCGTCATTCTAAACCGTGACCCAAGAAGCGGTAACGGGGGAACGCCAATCACGCGAGGCTTGGAAAATCCTCGCGTGCGCACAGTGCCCGAGGCGCATTCGGCAGGTACAAAATCAAATTTACCCAGGGGGGTAGGGGAATCACTCACTCGCGCGTATATCCAACAAACGCCCCCCGCAGCAACAAAACGCCGGCGGTGCGGCAGTCACCTTCACCTAAATTAACTCAACTATGCCCCAACGATTCATCATCTTGCCGCCCGAGTAGCACGCCACCAACTCAACTGAAATAACTGAGGTTTTTGTAGTTTTTTATATGGTCGATTCCCCCCTTCACCGGGGGGCTTTTTGTTTCCTGATCTCGCAAAATATCCAGTCAGGGGGCGGCAAAGCGATCAGCCGGTCGAGGTAGCTTCCTCGGTGGGCGGAATTACCGAGGCCGGAGCATCGGCCACCGGAACCGGTTGAGTCAGCGCGGCCCCTTTCCCGTAGTTGACCCGGAACAACAGCGCGTAAAGCACCGGCACAAACAGCAGGATTACAAAAGTGGCAAACAGCAGCCCAAAAATCATTCCCACCGCCATCGGGCGCCACATATCGCCGCCACCGATCCACAGCGGGATCAAACCGAGCGAGGTCGTCAGTGTGGTCAAAATTACTGGCCGCAACTTGTCCACGCTCGCTTGCACAATTCCTTCCGCCGGCGGCTTTTTGTAGCGGTTGATCTGGATGTCAATCTTGTCCATCAGAACGATAGAGTCATTGATGACGATCCCGGCCAGCGAAATCACCCCCAGAAACGAAGTAAAGCTGTACACTTCACCTGTGATTAGCAGCCCAAATGTCACCCCAATGATCCCGAGCGGAATCGTGGCCAGGATGATAAAGGACTTCCGGAACGAATTGAACTGGATGACCAGCAACATGATGATGATGAAGCCAGCCAGGGGCAATTTTTCCATGACCGCGCCCATAGCATCGCCCCGGCTCTCATCGTCGCCCCCCAACTCGTACGTCACATCCCCCGGCCAATCGGCCTGGGTCTCATCCATCCAGGAGGTCAACTGTTCGATGATCCCCGCAGCGGTGAAGCCATCGTTGACGCTGGCTTCTACCGTGAGGTTGCGCTTCAGGTCACGGCGCAGCACCTTGGCGTACTCCCACTGCGGAACCAGGGTGGCCACCTCGGCCAGGGGCACGTTGCGGCCCGAAGCTTGGGCAAAAATGCTCAGGGACTCAATGGTCGAATAGTCCAGCTTCCCGCCACCTTTGGCCTGCATCACAATGGGAATGGAATTGTTGTCCTCCCGGAATTCGCCGACATTGGTCCCCGCGAGGACCGTGCGGAGCGACACCGCAAGGTCCTGGTTGGTGAGGCCGTTGCGGCGCAGTTTGTCTTCATTGACCTGGACGAAAAACTTTTTGATCCGCGGTCCCCAATTGTCGTCCACGTTTTTGGTCCCAGGAATCGCATTCAATTGCCGCTTGATCTGGGCCGCAACCTCAAACAGATCCCCCGCCTCATCACCGGCCAATCGGATTTGAATCGGAACCGAAGCTCCGCCCCCCGTTCCCAGGCGCTTGACTTTGACCTGGGCATCGGGAAGATTAAAGAAACAAAAATTGTCCAGGCGGCGAATCAGCTCACCGTTGACCTGGTCGGTCGACGTATTGATGAGCATGTGGGCGTAGCCGGAATTTTGTTCCCCCGGATTGTAACCCAAATCGTAAGATTTCGGCCCTTTCCCAATGTAGGTGGACCAATCGATGACCCCTTCGACTTCGTCACCCGCCATCAGACTGTCCCGCAAAAATGTCTCCAGGAGGTCCACCTGGCGTTCGGTGGTTTCAATGCTGGTCCCGAGGGGAAGATTCATGTCCAGCGTGACCAGGTTGCGATCACTGTCCGGCATGAAGATCACCGGAACAAAGGTCATACCAAAGATGGCCAGGCCAAATCCCACCACACAGACGGCCACGGTCAGCCAGCGGCGGTGCAGACTGCCCAGCAGCAGGACGCGGTAGTATTTACCCAGCACCCCAAATATGCCGTCGTTTTCCTCCTTCTTCTTTTGCTTTACCTTAAGAATCGCCAGCGATAGCATGGGAATAGCGGTCATGGTAAACAGCCAGGACGAAATCAAGGCAATCGATATCACGGAAAACAACGGCCCCATGATGTCGCCCATCGTGGATTCGGCGAGGAAAAAGGCCAGGAACGCCGCCGAGGTGGTCAGCGAGGAAATCAACAAAGGCGTGAACAGCTCTTTGCCCGACTGAAACGCCGCTTCCTGCTTGGGGACGCCCTTTTCCATCTTGACGAGAATGGATTCCGCCATCACGATGGCATTGTCGACCAGGAGTCCCAGCGCCATGATGAGCGCGGCCAGAGAAACCTGGTTCAGCCCGATGCTGAAGGTGTCCATCATGAATATGGTACAAATAATGGTCATGGGGATCAGGGCGGCCACGACCAGCCCCATCCGCACGCCCATAAAAGCAAACATTACCAGCAGGACGATGATCACCGACTGGATGACATTGTTGACGAAATCGTTTACGCTCCCTTCCACAAATGCATCCTGAGAAGCGAGGCGAATGGCTTCGATCCCGACTGGTAGGGTCCGATTGTACTCCACGAGCAACTGATCGACCTGGCGGCCCAATTCGATGATGTTGGCGTTTTCCTTGAGTGAGACGTAGAGTGCCTGCCCTTCAAAACCATTGACCCGGACGATTTCCTCACGGGGCGTGATGTAGGCACGGCGCACGACCGCGATCTCTTTCAACCGCACGGATTCGCCATTGGCCAGGGGAATGAGCATGTTTTCCAGGTCTTCCACCGACTCCAGATTGCCGGAAGGTTCCAGGCCGACTTCCTCGCCAGCCAGGGTGATGTTGCCCGCAGGAATTACGATGTTGGTCGCAGCGATAGTGTTGGTCAATTGCCCACTGGATAGGCCCAGTCGCGCCAGTTCCGCATCGTTGTAATCGATAAAAATGCGCTCGTCCACAATCCCGCCAATCTCCACTTTGGCCGCATCGTCAAGCTGGATGATCCGATTGCGCAAGTCGTCCGCGTAGTCACGCAGTTCGGGATTCTCGAATCCATCCGAAGTCAGGCCAACAAAAATCCCGTACACCACCCCAATGTCCTCATCTTTGATCTCGGGCTCATTGGTCCCGTCGGGGAAATCATCCACGATAAGATCGATCTTGCGGCGCAACCGGTCCCAAATCGCCTGCAAATCTTCCGGGGGCACGTCGTCTTTGAGCGCCACCGTCACTTGCGACAAAGCGGTCCGGGAGGTACTCGCGATGTATTTGACCTCCGGAATCTCCTGGGCGGCAGTCTCGATCTTGTCCGTGATCAAGGCCTCGATTTTCTCCGGTCCGGCCCCCGGAAAGGTCGTGATGACATTGGCGGTGCGCACGGTGAAGGGCGGCATGCTGTCCCGCGCCAACTCATTGTAGCTCAGCAAGCCCAAAATGGCGATCAGCGCCAGGGCCAGCAGCGTGATGCGGTCGTTTTTGAGGGCAAATCGTGTCAGATTCATGGGCGCAGATTAGTTTTCCAGGGTACTTACCACCTGACCGTCATACAGCGAACGCAATCCGGCGGTAGCTACCAAATCACCCTCCTCCAAACCGGAAAGTACGATAAAGCCATCGTTCGTCAGCGGCCCGATCTCAAGCCGCGTCTTCTTGGCTTGGTAGCGGTCCTCACCATCGGGCACCAGCTTGTAGCCAAAATTGCCTTGCTCATCCTCCCCCACCGCCTTGAAGTCCACGACCAATTGCGCCGGGACATCTTGCTGGGCTTTAAAAAGGAAATTGACCTCGGCCGGCATGTCCGGCCGGATCTGCGGATCGGTATCGGTCAGCTTTACGATGACCGGATAAGACGCCGCCCCCGAAGAGGAAAAACCGACTTCGGTGATGATGCCGGAGTAGTTCGCCTCGGGGATGCTGGGAAAGGTCACCGTTACCCCCTCCCCTTCCTGGATGCGGGATATGTAGCTTTCCGGTACCCCCACGTTGATTTCAATATCGCCCTCGCGGGCATTGATGACCACCACCGGGGAACCAGCCTGGACGAACTCATTGATTTCGGAGTTGACCTGGGTGACGATCCCATCGGTGGGCGCAGTGAGCTTGCCGTAACTCAGTTGCGAAGCCTGCAAATCCACACTTTTCTGGGCGCTTTGGTAGTTGTTTTGCGCGTTGGCGAAGTTGTTTTTCGCCTGCTCGTAATCGCTCAGGGAAGCACTGTTGGCCTGGTACAATTCCTTGACCCGTTCGAGGTTGGAGCGGGCGGTTTCCAACTGAATCCGGGCACTTTCCTGCGCCGATTGGGCCTTTTGGTAGTTGAGGACCATATCGCGCTGGTCGAGTTTGCCGAGCAGTTGGCCGCGCTTGACCCGGTCGCCGACCTTTACCTTGAGGCTGGTGATCAGGCCATTGCTGCGGAAACTGAGGCGGGTTTCCGCCCCCGATTTTGAGGTGCCGTTGAAGGAACGGCTCAGATCGCCACCGCGCATGAATACCGCACTGGATTTTACCGGACGAATGGGATTGTCGACCGCCGTGGCGGCATCGTTTCCGCAGCCCACCGCAAACAGGAGGAGGGCGCAGATCACGGGGGGTAAGCTTAGAATTTTCATTCCTGGTCTTCTTGCTTCTTGTTGTCTAAAAATTCATTCCAGCGGTCCAAAAATTCCCCGTCGGCTTCCGGAGTCGACAGAAATGAGTAAGACCCCAGGGTATTTTCGAGCTGGATAAATGCCTGGATGTACTCGTAAATCGATAGCGCGTAGGCCAGCTTGGTGTTCAGTGCCGCACTTTGAGCATCGAGCAGTTGGATGATGTTGACCTGGCCCTTGCGGTAAAGATTTTGAACCAATTCGTAGTTCTTCGCGGTATTGTCGGCGGATTCGCGGGAAAAGCGAATGTTGGTGGTCGCCGCAAGCAATTGGAGGGTATTTGCCCGGACCAAAAACTCGAGCTGTCGATCCAAATTCATGATCTGATCGCCGAGCTGGGCCTGCTGTACCTTGGTCGTTTGCAGGTTGATCGCGCGGCGGTTGCCATCAAAAATCGGAATGCTCACGTTCAGTCCGGCACTCCAGGACGAATTTACGAACTCCATGCCCGGATTTGGGGTACTGCCTTCCCCACCCCGCCAAAACGTATTGTCAAATTGGGCGGACCCGGCGACCACTGGCGTGTAGTACAGCCGCCGATTCAGGATGCGCTGCCGCGCCAGTGCATCCAAATTCGCGTTCAGTTGTTTCTTCGTAGGATAAATGGTCTGCGATTCTTGCACCAAAAACTCAGTGATCAGTTCCAATTCGTACGGTCCTTTGACGTACGTGGCCATCTGGGAATTGGCGAAGGACTGGAACAATGCCCCGTCAATCAGCACGTCCTCAACGGCGAAATTCAAGCCGGTTTCCCCGTTGAGCAGGGCATTGAGTTTGGCTTTGGTGGTCAGGAAACTGGTCTGGGCTTCGACCAGATTTTGCTTGCCGGTCGCGACCTCCCCTTGCCAGCGGAAGACATCGGCGTTGGTGGCGGCGCCCAGGTTGGCGCGGATCCGGGCCAGTTCTAGATTTGCCTTGGAATTATCGAGATTTTCCCTCTGGATCTGGACGTTGGCCTTGGCATTGAGGATGTTCAAGTAAGCGTCGGTAATGTCCTGGGTCACGTCCAAGATCTGCTGGTCCGTGGCGTAGTTCTGCGCTTGGTTGAGCAGTTTTTGGATGCGGATATTGGCGATGGCTTGCTCCGAGTAGATGAGCTGGCTCACCGAGCCGCTGCCCGAAATCGAGTACTGAGAGCGCATCAGGAGCGCGTTGGCGTTGTTTTTGTTGACAGCGGCGGCCGTGGCCGAATAATCCGCGTCGGGCAGAAATTGCGATACTGCGGTGCGCACGTCCTGCTCAGTCAAAGCAATGTCCGCCTGGCTGATCCGGATATCGAGATTTTGTTCCAGTCCCAGTTTAATGATGTCCATCAGGGAGTAGGTACTATCGGCGAGTTCAGTGGGACTGCCCAGCAAATTGGAGGTGAAAATGATATCAAACGGCGGCGAATAGTCGATCCGCCGGGCGGTGGTCATATTGAGAAATACTTCTTTGTTGAAGTTCAGATTGACTTTCATTTCCGCAAGGGGCGCTCCCTGGACGATTTCGTCAACCATGACCGCCAGTTTGCGCGACAATTGCTGGAACCCATTGTCGTCCGAATTGCTGGCGAGGATCCCCTGCTCTACGTAGGTTTTATTGATGGAAAACGAGGGGATTTTTCGATCAATCAGGTAGCCGGCAACCTGCTTCGCGTCCGTTCGATCCAGTTCGTAAGCAATCACCAGCAGGGCCGCCTCGACGTCGGGCCCGATTTTCGTGAGGGATCCGGGAAGATCGGTTTCGTCAACCGCCACAAATTCAATTTCGATGTCCAGTTCCCGTTCGATCTCGCGCACCACCTCGATTTCGGCTTTGGTCGTCGGCGCTTGGTTCACCTGGCCGGAGTACAAAAAGGCCACCTTGCGGAATTCCACCATCTCCCGGAAAATCCGCAAATCGGCCTGCAGATCCTCTACGGTCAGAATATAGGTGAAGTTCTTCCGCCCCGAAGTTCCCTTCGTGGTGTAAGGAACCGCTTGCAGCTTGGGATCAAATACCCCAATGCCCAGGGTTGGCGTGGTAAATTCGGGCAATTCCAGGACCGAGCGGATAGAAGTTGTGCCCACCAACAGGATCAAATCGGAATTTCCCTCCAGGTTCCGGTAGACGGTCCGGGCCTTTTCCCCGTCGTAGCCGATGCTTTTGGTGCGTTCGGGAGCGAATTCTACCGTACGGGACACCCCGACGGTCTTCTGAATTTCCGCAGCCAGGCGGTTGAGCATCGGCTGCACCCGGTTCAGAGTGGTTTCGTCCGCAATCACCCCGATGCGGAAAGTTTGGGCCATGGCCGGGGTGAAGGTGAGCCATGCGCATCCTAAGAGAACCCAAAGATGCGGCAATTTGATTCTTGTCATATTGGTAATAAGGGTGAAAGCATCGATACATCAGCGCAAACAAAGTTATAGGTGCTCGACGGGAAAGGCAACTGAAAAAGCAGATTGGGGGAGACTTGGGTTTGGCAGATGAATTCCCGGTCCCGGATCGCATCGCCACAAAAAAACACCCTCCGGCGACTGCAAGGCCGGAGGGTAGAATTGTCAAAGATTGACCCGAGGCTCACGGGTCAAAAACAGTTGATTTGTAGAGTTTAGTTACGGGGATTATCCCCCCAAGACTTTCCTTTTGAAAAAATATAGAATCAGTTGTAAGAGTAAATGCTTTTGGAGAATCGGATTGCGCTACTTCCTTATCGCAACCTTGCAAATGGACTCAGTTTTGTGAGCATGCCACCCGTACCGGTTGGTCCCGCAGTTGCAAGGGCAATCACGATCTTATTCATTGTGGTTGCATAGTATTTCGTTGTTAATTCGGTTGGGGCAATATTTTTGTTGGCGGTTACCGGATGAGTGCTACCGGTTGACACAAAGGTGGGGCTTAACCCATTGAACCCGCAAGAAAAAACTGTCTGTGTCTATGTATTGTCTATGCAAATCACCCAAAAACACCATTTCCGCGCGGCTTGTCCATCCCGTACATCAACGATGTACCCGGCTGATCAGGTCAACCCTTCGATAAACACGTCCAGGGATTCTCCCTTTTTCAGGTTCAATTTCTTGCGCAGCCGGTAGCGGGCGGTACGCACAGACGCCTCGCTGATGTTTCGGAGGACAGCGATCTCCGAGTTGGTGAGTTTCATCCGAATGAAACCGCACAGTTCCTTCTCTGAGCTGGCGATCTTGGGAAAACGCTGGCTAAGGGTTTGGTAGAACTCGTGGTTGACGACTTCTACCTGTTCCTGCATGATTTGCTGGCGTTCTCCGGTACGGAGTTGGCTCTTGATCTCACTTTCTAGGTCAGAAAGGGAAAGCAAGCGGTCGACTTCACGCATGTTGCGCAGGGAGCGGGTAAAAGCCAGGAGGCGTTTGGCCCATTCCTTTTTGCGGCTGAGGTCCAGGGCCATCGCCTCGACGTCCTTCCGCTTGTACTCCAAGGCCAGGCGGATCTTTTCCTTTTCATTTTGCTCTTTGCTGATCTCCAACTCCAAATTGCGCTTTTCCAGCTCTTTTTCCTTCAGTTCGGCGGCCATCAGTGCCCGTTCCATCCGCTGCCGGTCTTCTTTGCGCTGCTGCAGCCGCCTCCGGCGAATGATCAGCACCAGCAGCCCCCCAATGATGAGCACCGCCAGCACCGAAATGACCGCCATCCGGGCCACCGCCTGCGATTCCGCCAGCGCCAGTTCCGCCTCAGCCGCCTGTTTCTGCGCCGCCATCTGCTCGTTCAGGCGATTGACCTGAAATTTTCCCAACTCCCGCCGCGAGATCCCCATGTTGCGTTGGTTCTGCTCGACGATTTCTCCCATCAAGGCCAACTGCCGCTCCTGATACGCGACCGCCCACTCGTTGCGTCCCACCCGCCGGTACAGGCGGGCGATCATGCCGTAAACCTCATTTTGTATTTGCGGGGACAAGGGCCCCGGTTCCGAAGCAAACTTGTCTTCGGCCCGATGCAAAATCGCAATGGCGTCGGCGATCCGGCCCTCGGCCTCCCGAACCCGCGCGATGCCCATCCCCGTTTTGATCCAGCGCGCCCGCGCACTTCCCGGAGGAGATTTCGTGTACCGCTCCACGAGCCGGAGATTTTGTTCGTACTTCTCTAGGGAGGCCGCCAAGTCTCCTTCTTGCAGATAGCTTTCCGCAAGATTGTCATTGATCGCCAGCCACAATCCCGTGTCCCGACTCGCCGAGTCCAGGAAACCCACCAGCGCGGTCTCGTAGTAATAGCGCGCGGAATCATATTGTTCCTGCCCCCAAAAGCACCGCCCAATGTTGTTGAGTGAAGAAATTTCGAGTGTATAGCGGCGCCGGTCCTTTGCGTTGAAAATCACCTCTTTTGCCCGCCGGTACTGGTACAAAGCCGAGTCTGGACGCTGCATCCGCGTATAATATCCCGCCAGGTCACTCATCGCGAAATACACCGCCACCGGATACCGGTCTACCTGCGCCAGGGACAATTCAACGTATTTTCTCAGGTAAGGGCCTTGCTCGGCGTACAGCCCAAGAATGCGCAGAACACTGGCGATCCTATTGTTGACCTTCCGGTGCAAGGCCGTGTCCCGGGCCAGTTCCTCGGGATAACTCAATAGCTCCAGCCAGTGTGCAAGGGCTTCCAGAGGGCGGTTTTCTTCACTTTGCAAGCGAACCGCCAGTTCGACTTTTTGCCTGGCCCATTCCTTCGAAAACGGCGCCCGACTGCCCTCCTCAGCTTTTGCAAACGGCCCCATAAGCAACAGCAGGAGCCCGGCGAGCGCCCGCCCTTTCCAGCGACCAGAAAGCCCATTTTGCCAAATGTTCATAAACACATTTCGGTTTCTTTGTCAAAACTCGGTGCATTTGCCGGGATCGGCAATGCCGGGGCAACCTTCTCTTGCCAACCCCGCAACATCACGCACGCAATATTAGAAGACGTTTAAATTTATTCTTGCGCTTTTGCCATTCCCGATCTCACAAATCACTCATAAATGCCCGCTAAAGCATTTGCAATTCCCCACCGATATCCGTAATCTGAGTCGCCTGTTTACCCAACCCTCTCACTATGAAACCTGAAGTCATTCGGCAAGCCCGCAGCCTGGTATACACCGGCCAATTCGGCGTTTTGAGTACCATTTCTGTGAAATTGGCAGGGTTTCCCTTTGGATCGGTGGTCCCCTACTGCCTGGACGAGCAGGGAAGACCCGTCGTGCTCATTTCTACCATTGCCCAGCACACCCGCAACCTGTCCCAGGACAACCGCTGCTCACTGACCATCACCTTGGGGGAAGACGATGTACAGGAGCACGCGCGGATTGGTCTGATTGGGCGAATGCAAGCGCTGCCCGCCGAAGCCACCGCGACGGCCGAACGGTACTACCGCTATTTTCCCCACACCCGGGGCTACCACGACACCCATGACTTCTCTCTGTACTATCTGGATCCAGTTGCAGTGCGCTACATCGGCGGATTCGGCGCGATTCATTGGATTGAAGTGGAGCCTTTTCTCCACCCCAATCCCTTTCACGGCAAGGGCGAAGTGCGCATCGTCGACCACATGAATGAGGACCACCGGGACAGTCTCGTGCACTACCTGTCCCATTTCAAAAGCCGAAAAGTGGCCGATCCGGAAGCCGTACGCATGGCCGGCATCAATGCCCAGGGCTTTGACGTATTTGTCGGAAAGAAGAAGGTTTGGTTCGAGTTCGAGCAACCCATCGCAAATGCACTGCAAGCCCGGGAAGCGCTGGTGGCCATGGCCCGTACCGCCCGGTAGAGTTCCGGGGGTAATGCGCCCGGCTCCCACCGGGTTCACTCCCCAAACACCAGCAAATCCGATTCTTTCCAGCCCAGTTCTCCGGTACCTTCCGGTGCGGGCGCCGGGCTTTGCACCCGAAAGACCTGCCCCGCCACCGCCACTTCAATTTCGTAGTACTTCCCCATGAAGGCCGATTTGTGGACCGTGACGGCAGTGCGATAGTCATTTTCCGAGGCAAAAGACAAATGGTGACTCCGCAGAAAATACTGCCGCCCGGCCTGCGCCGAATAGCCAAATTCAGCCAACAGCGGCGCGGAAAGCTCCAACAAAGCATCAAAGATGCGGGCTACGTAAGGCCGCGCCGGGCGCGCATACAAGGCCTGCGGCGACGCCTGTTGCAGCAAAGTCCCCGCCTTCAGCACAATCACTTCGTCGGAAATGGCCATGGCATCTTCGGCGTTGTGGGTGATGAATACCGCACACACCCCGGTGGTTTGGAGGATGGCGAAAATTTCCGTGCGCAGGTCGACCCGCAAGCTGGTGTCCAGGTTGCTGAAGGGCTCATCCAGCAACAACAAGCGCGGTTTCATCGCCAGAGCCCGCGCCAGTGCCACCCGCTGCTGCTGCCCTCCGGAGAGCTCGTGGGGATAGCGACCGCCGTAATCCGGGAGATTGACCAGAGCCAGCATCTCCTCAACCACCGTCCGGCCACGCGGTGATTTTTTGAGGCCGTAGGCGATGTTTTGGGCGATGGTCAAGTGGGGAAACAGCGCGTAGTGTTGGAACATGTAGCCAATTGCGCGCTTCTCCGCCGGCACGTGTTGCGACTCCGAGCTGATCAGGTTTCCCTGGTAGTGAATTTGTCCCCGGTCAGGCCGTTCCAAACCCGCAATCAGCCGCGCCAGGGTCGTTTTGCCGCTACCGCTTTCGCCAAGAATGGAATAGGTCTTCCCCGCCGCCAATTGCAGCGAAACCCCGCACAAGGCCCGGACCTTGCCCCGGTCAAAACTCTTGTCCAGTCCGTTGATCGTAAGCAGCATAGTTCAGTCTTGTCGAATCAGTCGATTGAGAAATATCACCGGGAGCACCCCGACCGCCACAATCGTCAGCGAGGGAAAAGCCGCTTCCATGATGCGCTCATCGCTCGCGTACTGGTAGGCCTCGATGGCCAGGGTTTGCACATTATAAGGTTTCAGAATCAGGGTCAGTGGCAATTCCTTCATCACGTCGATGAAAACCAGGATAAACGCGCCCAGTAGCGCGGGCTGTAACAGCGGCAACTCAATCCGGAAAAACGTCGCCCAGGGTCCCTTACCGAGGGATTGCGAAGCTTCCAGGAGGGAATTTTGCACCTTCTGCTTGCCCGCCGAAATCGGATTGAATGCCACCGCCAAAAACCGCACGATGTAAGCGTAGATCAGCGCTATGACAGTCCCGGTCAGCACCAGGCCGATTTTGGTGGAAAACGTCGCTTCAGCCGTTCGGATCAGCCATTTGTCGATCACCAAACCCGGAATGTACACCCCAATCGCGATCACCGCCCCCGGGATAGCGTAGCCCAAGACTCCTAGTTTGGTCAACCACCCGATCCACCGCAACCGGTTCCAGTGACCGGCCAGCAGCAGAGCGGTGGCCAGAATCACACAAAGGGCGGCCGCCATCCCCGCAATCGCGAGACTCTGGCCGGCGACGCTGAAGTATTCGCCCCAGGCAACTTGGGAATACACCTGCACCGCCCAGTAAAGCAACTGCGCCACCGGAATCAGAAAGCCGAGCACTACCGGCAAGCCCACTACCGCCGTCACCAGAAAACCGCGTGTCCCCCGCAAACGGATGCGCGCCAGGCGCTTTCCCCCCTTGCCGTCCACCACAAACCGCTTCCGGCGGCGCTGCCGTTGCTCGATCAGGATCAGACTGAAAATAATCACCAGTAACAGCGCCGCCAGGTAGGTTGCAGTATTGAACTCCTCGTAGCCGAACCAGGACTTGAAAATTCCGGTCGTAAACGTGTTAACCCCGAAATACTTCGCCGCGCCGTAATCATTCAGAACCTCCATGAGGACCAGGATCACCCCACCCACAATCGCCGGTCGCGCCAGCGGGAGAATCAACCGAAAAAAGCTCCGGACTTGGTTCTGCCCCAAAACCTGTGACGCTTCGATCAGGCTCTGCGACTGGTGCAGAAAAAACGCCCGGCAGGCCACGTAGACATAGGGATACAGCGAAACACTCAGCACCATAGCCAAGCCGTGGATGTTCATGATGTCCACTTTGGCCGCCTCCGGAGAAAGTCCCTGTAGCAGCGATTCCACCGGGCCACCGTAATCAAATACCCCCGCGTAGGCGTAGGCCGTGATGTAGGACGGAATTGCCAGCGGCAAAATCAGCAGCCATTCCAGGCTCCGGCGCAACGGAAAGTCATACCGCGTGCTGAACCAGGCACTGCTCACCCCCAAGAGGAGGGTCAGAACACTGCAAACCACCGCCAGATAGAGCGAGTTTTGCAGGTATTTGGGCAATAAATTCTCAACGAAATGCCCCCAGGACTCCCCCGGACCGTCGATCAACTGGAGGAGCAAGAAGACCGTCGGGACGATGATGAATAGGGTCAACAGCAGCGCGACCACCGACCATCGGTCAAAATTTCTGCGAAACTTTTGCCAATATGTTTGGAAGCGAGCCGCCATGGTAAAGGTCAGACATCACCCCGACGATCCGCGCGATTTAGGGCCATCCGACCACGTCAAAGGTCAGGTTGGCTAGCTTGTTGAACTCGCCGAGCTGGCTCAAAGGTAGTTGGTCTTCTTTGAAATCGCCCCATGACTGCAACAATTCTGCCGGTTCCACCTCAGGATTGACGGGATATTCGTAGTTCGCTTCGGCAAACACTTCCTGGGCTTCCTTCGAGGCCAGGAATTCGATGAATTTGACCGCATTTTCCTGATTGGGGGCGTGGCGGGCCACTCCCGCGCCGCTGATGTTGATGTGGGCCCCCCGGTCCTCCTGGTTCGGGAAGAAAATGCCCACTGCTTTGCCCGCATTTGCTTCTACGGCATCTTCGGAGTTGAGCATCCGGCCCAAGTAGTAGGTGTTCACGATGGCGAGGTCGCCGTCTCCGGCCGCGGCGGCTTTGACCTGATCGCGGTCATTGCCCTTGGGGGTGCGGGCAAAGTTCTCGACCACTCCTTCCGCCCAGCCCCGGGCGGCATCCTCACCGAGATTGGCGATCAAGGAAGCCAGCAGCGATTGGTTGTAGATGTTTGAGGAGGAACGGATCAGAATCCGGCCCTTCCAAATCGGATCGGCAAGGGCTTCGTAGGTGGACAACTCTTCCGGCTTCACGGTTTCCTTCACGTAGACGATGACCCGGGCCCGCTTGGTGAGGGCAAACCATTGCTTGTCGGTGTCGATCAGATGCGCGGGAATGGTCTTCTCCAAAAATTCGGACTGGACCGGTTGCAGGAGTTCTTTGTCTTTGGCGCGGGCCAAACGACCGGCGTCGACGGTGATCAGTACGTCCGCCGGGGACGCTTCGCCTTCAGCTTCCATTTTTTGGATGAGTTCGTCGGCATTGGCGTTGACGACATTGACCTTGATACCAGTTTCCTCTTCAAACTGCGCGAAGAGCTGCTGGTCCACGTCGTAGTGGCGGTGGGTGTACACATTGACGACTTGCTCATCGGTTTTTTCGGTGGTTTCTCCCCCTTCGCTGGTCTCACCCTGGCAGGCGGTCATCGCGACGGCGAGGAACAATATATAGATGATTTTTTTCATGGTATTTGATTTGGATTCCAGAACCGAAATTCTGGAAGATGAAAATTTTCGGCAAAGATAGGGGCCAATTGTTTAATGGGTCCAGATAAATGGAACATCTGTTCGGGGAAGCGGTCTCCATCGGGAAGTCGCTTAGCGAGCCGTGATTTCCGGGGCGGAGTCCCGCGCGGTTCCGGGCAAAAGCCCGTTTTTGGGGCCAGAAAGTCAGTCGCCGTCCCCGGTGCTGAAGGTAATGGCAAGGCCCAAGAGGCTGCTGACGTCACCTTTGAGGTAGCGGGTCAAAGTCTGGGATGCGCCGTGCAACTCCACCAGACTCGGTTCCCGGGCCTGGGCCAATTCCCGCAGGTTGCGGTCCTCGGGAATGCGCGCCACGATGGCATCAATGGCCGCAAATTGCCGGTCGATGGTGTCCATCAAGGCGGCTCCGCCCTCGGTCGCGCGTAGATATTCCTCCCAGCCTGGCCCATCCTCACCATTGGGCTTTTTTCCCCGCCAAAGATCCACAACCGTGGCGTAGTTGAGCAGCAGATAATCGAGCGACTTCCCGCTGTGCGGCGACTCCGCAAGATCGGGCTGCGGAGTGCTCTGGCCGGCGATCAATCCCAGCGGAATACCGATCTTCTTGTCACGCAGATCTTCAAAGTTGCGCACCATTTCATTGAACAACTGCGTTGTGGAGCTTTGGGCATCGGTGCCGTCGTTCGCAATGAATGCCGCCGCGTATTCGCCTTCCCACGCACCCCGCAACCGCTCAATCTGCCCAACCAGATGTTCCACCGTTTTCTGCAAGTAGGTCGCACGGTTGGCGTCGAACGGTTCGAGCAGCGTTTCCGAAGCCGCCGGATTGAACAGCAAGTACTCCACCGCCAAAAAGCCCCGGGTATTGCGTTTGGCATCGTCAAACACAAATTCGGCGGCGGCAATCTTGTTCTCGATGCCCCGGGTGCTGACCGGAAATACCGCGACTTCCTCGGATAGGGTGCGGCGGCGGCCTTCGGTACCCCCCGGCCCAAAATTGAGCATGCTCACCCGGACCCAAGCCCGGTAGGTTTGGTCCCAGGCTTCCCGGGCCCGCGCCAGTTGCTCGGGGCTTTTCTGCCCCACCAGGGCATCCACGGCGATTTTCAGCGCCGCTGCTTGGACGGACAACTCACCGACCGCCGGCTGAATGATTTCCTCCGCGTAGTGCCGCAAGAATTCTTTCCGGTCAAACTCCGGCAACTCAGATGGATCGTTGGAAGGCGATCCGCCACATGCGGTCAGGAGCGTTGCTCCCAAGACCAAGGCGAACAGCTTAGACAAATGTTTCATGGTTAAAGGTTGTGGGTAGGCAGCCGGGGTACGGCCGCATTACAAACTATTGATGAAAAAGATCAGCGCCGCGCGCTCTTCGGCGGACAGACGGACAAATTCTTCTTTACTGGCTTCGGCTTCTCCGCCGTGCCACAAGATAGCTTGGGCAACCCCGCGGGCACGCCCATCGTGCAACAAGCGGGTGTGGCCGTTGACCACGGAAATTTTTCCTACCCCCCAGAGCGGCGGCGTCCGCCATTCCCGGCCGGAAGCTTCGTGATCGGGGCAATCGTCGGCCAGGCTTGCACCCATGTCGTGCAGCAGTAAATCCGTGTAGGGATAAAATGTTTGCCCGTTCAGCGCAGCAATCTCATCCTGGTCACCGGTGGTAAACGACGCTTTGTGGCAAGCTTCGCAGTTCAAATCGTAAAAGAGGGTCCTCCCCCGGTAGTAGGCCGCGGTATCTGTATTGCGATTGCGCGGGACAGACAGCGCCTTGACGTAGAGCGTCACCCGATCCAATTGTTTATCGGTCACTTCGGGCTGTCCGCCATCGGGCTTGGGCTCGTTCCGGGCTTGCTGGTAAGCATTGAACTCATCTTCCGGGAAAAGCGTGGTGGTCAACCCCATGTCACCGTTGAAAGCCGAAGCGGTATGCTGGCGAATGGTGGGTTGATTGGCCTTCCAACCAAACCGCCCCACGACCTTTTTTTCTCGCGCGACATCCCAGATGTAGTTGGGTCGCCCCGAAATGCCATCGCCATCGCCGTCTTCCGGATCGGCGTGGGCCAGCAACGCGGCTTCTGGGATATTGTCCAGCAGCCCCATCCCGATGAGTTGCGGCGCAATCCGTGGCGACAGCTTGTAGGCCGGATCGATTTCTCCGTAGGCCAAATCGGTCAGGGTGTAAATCGGGCGGTAGAGTTCGTAGGGCGTGCCGTCCGCGTAGGCACCCCGAACCGTATCGTAAGTGGTGACGACTTGAGCTTCCGGCTTGACCCGGCTTACCGCGACATCCTGGATCTGGCCGCCGTACCGGGGATGGGGAGCGGGGGCACCGTGGGGGCCCACCTCGCCATTGTTGAGTCGGAATAGCAGGCCGGCGCGCTCAATTTCGAATTCATCCGGCGGAGCGGCCCGACCATCGAGGGAGTGGCAACTGCCGCAGGAGCGCGCATTGAGCAGCGGGCCGACCCCATCGAAGGTAGTGACCGAAGCCGGCGCTTCCACCCAGTTTCTTTTGAATAAAGAGTTGCCGGAAGAAAATTCCCGTCCCGCCTGCTTGTCCATGCGCCCCATTTTCCCGAATGCTTGCACCCCCTCCGCATCGGTGGTGAAATTGGCTCCGCCCCCCAAAGCCTCGGCGCTGAAATCCGGTCGGGGTACACACTCCGAGCAGATCAGCGCGATGGCGATGGCCACGATACTGAGGGCAGCTTGTTTCATTCGGGAGATTCGCTTTACTTCTTCAGTTCCAAACTCGCATCGGCAAATGCATCGCTCAGGTCTTCCAGGGCGCCGACCGCGGCAAGGATCTCGGTTTCGTTGTTCAGGATGGCCTGGTCAAATGGCGCGGGAATGGCTTCGATCAGGGCCTGGGTGGTGGCGATGGATTCCTCGACTTTGCCGGCTTTTTCCGGGCTGATGTCTTTCAGCAGAGCCGCATAGCTGGTACCGCTCACGGTGGATCCATCTACCTTTTTGTACTCGCCCTGGTAGACGTTCACGATGCCGCGGAAATTGTTGTGGATGTCCGCAATCGTGTTATCGGCAAAGCAGGAGTGCTCGTTTTCTTGGTCCTTCGAGTCGACCGGTACGAACATCCGCTCTCCGGAAAGTTCTCCTTTGCTGAGGGAACCGAGCGCGGTAAACACTTTGCTCACGATTTCTTTTTGGGGCAAAGCGAGGAAGGCTTGCCGGTAGGCTCCCTCCACTTCCCATTCTTGCTTCACCGCCCCAAGGTGCTCCAGCAGCAGTTCGGCAACCAGTTTCAGGTAGTTGGCGCGACGGGCTTGATTTTTGGCGGTGCCGCCGATTACGAAATCGGTGTAGGGTCGTTGACCGGCGCTTTCTGCGTAGAAATCTTGCCCCCAAAGTAAAAACTCCACCGCGTGATAGCCGGTAAAGATACTTTCTTCGGAAAAGGATTCATTGAGCTCGGTCAGAAGTTCCTTGGTGATCTCAGGATATTCTTCGAGGTTGTTGATCATGCCCGCGTCGGGATTGTCGGCCACATAGTCGATGTAGTTTTCGTCCATAGGCCAAGCGTTAATGAGGCCTTCGGGGCCATCCTCATCGTCAATCGGTCCGCCGTAAAAGCGAAAAGCCTCGGTCTGGCCGTAGGGGGCGCGGGCGGCCAGCCATTGCTCTTTGCAGGCGGTGAAGCCTATCTCACTGGGGGCGGCGACAAATTCATCGATTTGGGACTTGAGCCGGGCGGTTTGGTCGTAGGCATCTTGATAGGTGGCCAGGACAATGTCGGCATAATTGGCGGCGGCCGCGGCAAGTTGCTCGTCGACTTTGCCGGTAGCGCCGGTTTCCCCACCGGTGTTCCCATTCTCGGAGGCACACGCTCCCAAAAACAGCATCGCGCCCACGGCGCAAAGGAGGGTCAATAATTTGCGGATATTTTGCATCGTTCGGTTCACGTTAAGATTTTACTCAGATTGTAGGTAGTAAAATCCTCATCTTTTAAATGAATCAGCTTTTCAACCGTAAAAGTAACGAATTGTTGAGTTTGGGCGAAGAATTGTGAAGGTGGCATTTAACACTTAACCGGATTTTGTACGGACCAAGCAGTCGGGTACTTGGCCCGGGTCGAGGAGGGCGTAAACCACTCGATTTCGCCCGCAAATCCACTCCCGGAACACGGGTCAAGGGAATCGTGCCGCCCAGACGACGAATGCCCGGTATAGGGAACGAAAATAGGTGTTTGAACAAACTTTGCCTGGCTCGACGCCGTTTACAAATTGAATCAAATATTTAAACTTTATTTAAAACTCTCAAAACACCTTTTAGTAATGCCTAACAAAAACTTGACCGCCTTTGCGTCGGCCTTGTGTTTATTGCTTGTCTTCAGTTTTTCTAACGTTTCCGCACAAACCTCCTCCCGAAAAGCGATTTCTTCAAAAATCGAAATGAAAAAAGCAGTTGCCAAATCGGTGGCTCGCCAAACGTCCTGCGGCCAGAAAGCGGCCATTCAGACCTTGTTCCAAGACGATGGGGTAAATGCCTGTTTGAGCGGCGCTCCGGGCGATCCGTACGTGTTTGGCTATCGGGTGCGCCCGGTGGGTATCTGCGGTCCCGGGCAAGAACCGGGCAAGGAAATCACGGTATTTTCCTACGTGCCCAACTCCGGGGGACCGGAGATCCCGGTAGCCCGCGTCTACTTGAATTGCCAGTGTGAAGTCGTGGCTCTGCAGTGCTCCATATAAATGTATAGTTACGTGATCGCAGCGATCTGTCATTGAGCAATCGCGGCTTGCGTTGATTAAATGCCCACGCGCGTCTGGGTGCAGCAATCTCATGTCAAGTGAAAGGCTGCCGGGCGGCGTGGGCGTTTGTGTTATTGAGATTGCCTATCGAATGGTTCCGCCCGACTTCATCGGTAGCGTGGGCTAAATCCGAGCTTTCGACAGCGATTTTCGCGCATTTATTGTAAATTGTAACAAATGGCGCTTCTCATTAATAACATTCAGGCAACATCTCCCCCAGCCTCTTCCCACCGAGCGGTCGCCCATGCGGTGGTGCAGCGGTCCCCCCGGGCGACCAGTCGCCTGCCGGAGCGGGCGGTGGAAGCGGGATCTCACCTGCAGCAGCTTTTGCATAACAGTTCCCGAACCCACCAATTGCGGCAATGGCAACAATTGGCGGATCGCAGCCCTCAGGTTCGACGGGCTGCCGGGCGCACTCAGCTTGTGCGCATTCAAAAATCCGCGCCATTTTCCCGCAATCGCACCCCAAGAGTTATGCAGCGCCTGGTCGTCCACACCGGACATGGGTCGCTGCTGGACGATGTCAATCGCGACGCGGGCTGGATCACGTCCTCGACGCTGCAGGTGGCCCTGAACCACGGTCCCAATGGGCAGGACATCATTGAACTGTCGCAATTGGGCGGCTACGGGGGCCTGGGGCAAAACGAAAATATCTATTTGGTCGGGCACGGTCGCGCGGACAACATTGGCGTGCAGGATCCACGAGATCTGGCCGATGCTGTTCGTCCTCGATTGCCCCAAGGTTACCGCGGAAATATCATTTCTCTCAACTGTTCTTCGGGACAGGGGGTGGAAAACTCTGCGATCCATGCCTTCACGGATCGGATCAATCTACTCGGCGTCGTGGTCGACGGTCCCCGTGGGCCCAGTCTGCACCATCCCAACATCCCGGAACAGGTTCGGGTCATCAAACCCCATTACACAAACAAGGTCCGGAACCAAATCATCGCGACCCAAGACGCCACCCAGCAAGCCTGGATCAACCAGCGCAACGAAATCGTAGCCGGAAATAATTACCAAAATGCCAACAATGCCGGCAAAATCCGGATGCTGTCCACAGCTTCGGTTGACCTATCGCGGGACTTCTATCGCAACTTGGTGACGTGGTGCAACGCTCAAAACTACCTCTACGGCGTCAATGAGTCGCACACGCGCTCGGAGGTCGTTCGGGTGTAATCGCACCGCCGTATGACCGGCCATTACGCCTTCGCCATTTGCCCGATTGAAGGGGCAGATGAGTGGCTCCATTCTCCCTCAGTTTCCAACTCCCAAAATGCCCTTCCGGGAAAGAAATTTTTGCCGTCCAGGCGAACATTTTTAATTTTCAGAATAGATTGAAAGCCAGCGAGATACCGCCTTAGAATGTCCATTCTGAGTACTTCAACGAGGTTTGCGAATCCTTATTTAGAATTATTCTAAACAAAAAGTCGTAAATAGCGTTCCGAATTTTAAGTGAATCAATCTATTCAAACGAAATTAATATGAAAATTAAAGCTTGGTACTTAGTAATTGCGCTCGCGGTAGTGGCCGTGGGTTGCAAGGATCCGGTCCTGGAAGTCCCTACTTCCTACGTTTCCGCTTCCTATGAAGCAAACGTCGCGACCGAAAATACGGTAATCGGTGAGTTGTCCACCATGACTTCTGCCGCCAATGATGCAGAGTCGAATGCCCAAAGCTCGACCGTTGCTGCGATCTCTTACCCGACGAACCTTTCTGGTGTCACCGAAGCCAACTACCGCGCCAAGGTAGGTGAGTGGTTGACCCAACTAGTGAACGCGGCCAACTCCACCACTGGATTCCAGACCCCAGCCGTCGGTGATTCTCCGATGATGGGTGAAGAAGGTGGTCTTCTCGGCTCGCGTCTTCTCGACGAAAATGGCCTTGAACTGGAGCAGATGATCCAAAAAGGTTCTTTCGGCGCCGCACTGTACAACCACGCCCTGACGGTAATCAACGGCGATTTGAGCAACAGCTCGGCCATTGATAAACTGGTTGAAATCCACGGAACCGACGCTTCTTTTGATGTTTCCGGTACGACCGCTGCCGCTACCTACAGCCGTAGACGTTCGAACCTCGACGCTCAGACGGGTTTCTTTTTTGACATCAAAAATGCTCTGATCACCGCCAAGGCGGCCATCGATCAAGGTGGTGACGACGATGATTTTGTCACCGATCTCAACACTTCGCTGGACAACTACCTGCTGGCTTGGGAAAAGTCGAACTTCGCAACCGTTATCTACTACAGCAACGCTGCGAAGACGGGACTACAAGACGCTTCTGCTCTGCCGGATGGCCAGGCCAAGGACGACGCCCTCGGCAACGCCATGCACGCTTACGCTGAAGGTGTAGCTTTCGCCGCTGGTTTCCGTGGCATCAGCCGCAAAATGATCACCGACGCACAGATCGACAGCATCCTCGCGCTGCTGCTCGCTCCGGCCGGTCAAACCCCGACCAGCTACCGCTTCCTCAACGAAGCTTCGCTGCTCTCCAACTTTGATCAGGTCATCTCCGACATTCAGGGCATCTACGGCTTCACCGCTGCGGAAGTCACTTCTTTCTACGTGAACAACAATCCTTGATCTTTACCGATCATATCGATTGAAACAACGGTTTGCAATCTCGTCCTGGCCCCGGCTGGGACGAGATTGCAGCGTAATTTAAACTGGGATGAAAATGACTATGTGGAATAAATATGAAGGCAGGACATCAAGAAGTTTGTTCTTGATCGCCCTGGTGGCTATGCTGGGTCTTTTTTCTTGTGACCCAGATGAAGATATGACCGATCCGGGATTTGACCGGGTTCCGATGCTCACCAGTGTCGCGGACGATCTCATCATTCCCAACTTTGAATCGCTCCAAGCGAGTGTAAATGCGGTTTCGGTGGCGGTGGACAGCTTTGTCCAGACTACCTCCGTACTGAATCTTATCTCCCTGCGAAACGCCTGGGTGGAGGCTGTGACCGACCATCAGCACACTTCCGCTTTCGGATTTGGACCCGCTGAGCTGTTCCTTGGCCCCTACGCCGAAGTCCTGGGTGCATTTCCGGTCAGTGAGACAGGCATTGAGCAAGCTATGCTCGATGCCAACCTGGATTTAGCCAATAGTTTTGCCCGTGATATCCGTGGATTTTACGCGGTAGAATACCTGATCTACGGCAATGGTTTCACCGATGCCCAAATTGTAGACGGCTTCAATCAAGACCGCAAAAATTTCCTGCAACTCATCACCGCGGAACTGAAAACCACCATCGACAACATCGTCAGCGAGTGGAAGTCCAGCTACCGCGACGAGTTTATCGCCAGTGACGGTACCGCCGCCGGTAGCTCGATCTCACTGTACTACAACGAGTTCGTGAAGGACTACGAAAACCTCAAGAACTTCAAACTCGAACTGCCCGCCGGACTTTCCGCCGGACAATCCGGTCCCGACGGTTCCCTGGTCGAGGCCTTTTACAGTGGCATCTCCCGCGATCTGGTCGTCGAGCACTTCACCAATTCGAAAAACATCTGGACCGGCCGCTCACGTGCGGGCCAGGACATCATCGGATTTGAAGCTTACCTCGCAACTGTGGTTGGCGGTCCGGACCTGGTCACCCAGGCCCGTGAAGCCGTTACCCGCATCGACAACGCCATCGCCAACCTGCCCACCGGCCGCCTAGCTGACCATGTCGCCAGTGCCGAGGTGGAAACCCTGCGCGATGAACTGCAAGCAAATACCGCCAACTTCAAGAGCTCCACGAGTTCCCTGCTCGGCATCGATATCACCTTCAATTCCGGAGACGGGGATTGATTATCCGCCGCGCATTTGAAGTTCAACCTTTACCAGAAATAGAAAACCTACATGGAGCAATCGATTTCGATTGCTCCATTGGTTACTTTTCGCATCGCTTTTGGGCTGGTGATGCTCTTCAGCACCCTGCGCTACATGTACATGGGCTGGGTAGACACCCAACTGGTCGACCCCATCCTCCACTTCAGCTACTACGGATTTGACTGGGTACAACCCCTGCCACGCTTAGGGATGTATGCCATCTTCATCACGATGGCGGTAGCCTGCCTCGCCATTGCCCTCGGCTGGTTCTACCGGCTCTTCACCAGCGTCTTTTTCCTGTGCTTTACCTACGTGGAACTGGTTGACATCACTTACTACCTCAACCACTACTACTTCGTGAGCATCGTCGCTTTTCTGCTGATGCTGGTTCCTGCCCACCGCTATTTTTCCCTGGATGTCCGCCGCCGCCCCGAGCTTCGAACCAAGGAAGTCAGCCGTTGGTGCATCGGGATCTTCAAGCTGCAAATCGCCATCGTCTACTGCTACGCCGGCCTTGCCAAAATCAATTACGATTGGCTGTTCCGCGCCTTGCCCCTGAAAATCTGGCTTCCCGCCAAAACCAGCCTCCCGGTGATCGGCTTTATCTTCAAGTACAAAGCCACCGCGTACCTTTTCAGTTGGGCCGGCATGCTGTTCGACACCTTCATCATCGGTGGCCTGCTCTTCAAAAAAACCCGCTGGCTGGCCTACATCGCGGTGATCATTTTCCACGTGCTCACCGGCATCCTCTTCCAAATCGGGATTTTCCCTCTGGTGATGATCTTTGTAGTGACCATTTTCTTTTCCCCGGAATGGCACGAAGGCCTACTGGATCGTCTGGGCCGGTTGTTTTCCCGGGCAAATACCTCCACCGACCGCAACTCTACCCCGGTAGGTTTCCGG
>JBCCQH010000071.1:0-38331 GCA_039024435.1 Bacteroidota bacterium | reverse complement strand
CCCCAGTGCCGCAATCCCCCCACACCCCCCGTTCCCTCAAGCCGCCACCTTCATCCCCCAAACTCGCCCGCAAAGTGCCGCGGACCAGTCCCACTTCTGAGGTAGTTGAAGTCCGTACCCAGCTCAATTGGCGGCGCATCGCCTGGGTCTTGCTGTCAGTGCTGCTGGTCGGTAGCCTCAGCTACGCAGGTTGGCAGTTGGTGACGGGAAAATGGACGCCCTTTGCGCTGAATGAGGGAGCAGGGATTACCGCGGCTCCCCTGCCGCCGCGCTTTGTCCTCGCCAATGCCGTTCACGCCCGCACCGAGTGCCAGGGCCGCGAAAAGAGCCGCGACATCCTGCGCTACGGCAGCGAACTGCGCAATTACTCTGTAGTGGACGACTGCCTCGTCCTGGAATCGGATAGCGGCGCCCGCTACTTTCCCGGAAAATACTTCGTCCCCGAAATCGTCTTTCGCGAGATTGACGCCATTTTTGGCAACGATGCTGCCCGGAGTCAGATCCGCCATTCCTTCGAAAAGCGGGCTCTACGGGTCTGGTTCCGCCAAAATGGGGTGATGGGATCGCTCGCCCAGCCCTGGAAAGACAGCATCGCTGGCCCCGACCGCGATCCCCAAGTTTGGCAGATCTTTGCTGAAGACGAACCCTCCGATCTGAACGTTTGGGCCCGGGGGCAGTTCAGCCGGGCCGAAGCCGACCCGACCCGCCCGGATGATCTCGCGGTGACGATCACCTCCCTGGCCGATCTATCGCAGGAAAAGCTCCTGGTTTTTTCCTTTGACGCCGCAGAAGAGGCCCAACTGCACCCCGCCTTTGATCTAGGAGAATATCCAGATCGCCTCATTCGGGAATTCCCGCGCGAAGGTGATGAATGGAGTCGTTTTTTCCGGCAGGATAGCGATTATCCCGCCCAGCAGGGCATTTTGCTCGAAGATCCCCAAGGCACCCGGCCTGATTACCTACTCTTGCTAGAAAATGAAGGCCTCACCGTGACCGAAGAAGTTCCGCGGGACACCATTCGGATTCCGGGCTTGCCCCCGATCATACTATGACCCCAAATCGACGCTGAAGGACATGCCGGCAAAGAACTATAATAAAATCCTCACAGAACTGTTTCGCACCTACAACCCCGCCAAAGTCGCGGAGGTGGACAGTCTGCTGAAAAAATTTGCCGGCCGCGAAGAGGAATTGATCGCCAAAATCCATCAGAAGTACGGTGGCCAAAAGCGCCGGCGGCGGCGATTGCTAATTCTGTTCGGAATCGGCTTGCTCGTGGCGTTTACTGCAACTTGGTGGTGGGTCAATGGACCGCCGGACGCCACCCCCGAGGCCGGCATGACTGCCACCGTGCCCCGCACCAATGAAGCCCCCCCGGCCGAGCCTGATCTCGAAACCGCCGGGATCGAGCTACCACCTTCCGAGCCCCCTTTGGAGTATGGGGTGCAGATCGGGCTGTTTTCCACCGCGCACAACGATCAGATCCTCGTCCGCCTAGGTGATCGGCAGGTAGATCTGAACGTGCTTCCGGCGGGCGAAGGCCGCTTCATGTACGTGATGGGCAATGACCAGGAACTGGCGCCTGCCCGAGAGCGTTGTGAGGCCTTGCGTGCCGATGGCTTTCCGGACGCCTTTGTGGTGGCCCTGCGCAAAGGCAAGCGGGTGGCGATTCGCCCCGAAGAGTGAACCGACTCATTTTGCCGTTTTCTGATCCAATTCCGCCTCGTTGAGCAGCCCGGCGAGGACATCGTAGAGCATGGGTACCATGACCGTGCCCTCATCTTCTCGCGTCGCAAAACTAAAGGTAAAATGCCGTGCCCCCGCGCGGTAAATCCGAAACGGAGCCTCTGCGGGCACACGTTCCGCCAGGTCTTCGGGGGCGCGCTGATTCAGAAAGATCCGCATAGTTTGCGCATCCGCCCGTTCATTCGGAATCAACAGCGAGAGCGAGTCCTTGGTCAAGGTGCGTGGAACCCGGACCCCACCCGGATCACTCTGCTCCATCAATTGCAGGACGCTGTCCCGCACCATCCAGTCGTAGTGGCGACCCGCTTCGAGCGTCGCCCGCGCCGCAACCGCCGCCCGTTCCGGAGTAGTCCCTTCGCCCTCGCGGGGCGAGAGCAATACTACCGCGGTCAGCAGCAGGACCGGCAGGCCCAGCCGCAAAATCTGACCTCCGGCCGCGCGTCTATTTCGTTTCCGTCGGGGCATCTTGCATGTATGAATTGAACAAATAAGAATTTTCCACCGCTTTGGTCAGCTCAGCGAGCATCTCCCAGACCGGCTCCATCTTGCCTTCTTCGAACAACTCGATTCCGGTAAAATACAGCACATAGAAGCGGTTGTCCGCCAGTTCGGCCGGATCCATTTCGGTGACGTCACCCCGGCTGATGACCAGCATCAGCAACTTGTCCGGATTGCGGTCCGGATTTTCGGCATCGCCGATCGTCCCCGTCTTGCCGTAATAGTACCAAGGCGGCTTGCCCCGGCGCAACTTGCGTCCCAGGCGGGCGGCCGTCCCCATCGTCATCACGTCGCGCAGACTGGTAAAGATGTGATCGCGCCGGAAAGCGTGGAAGCCTTGCGTGCCCCAGGAAATAGAGTCTGAGCGCCACGGGGCATATTCCGAGCTCGCCGAATCAGCGAGGGTGGCCCGGAAAAGGCGATTTCCACTGAAGAGCCGCCCGGACATTTCAGCCATTTTGAGCGGGGTCACCACGACCGGATCGTTGCCGGCCGCCGGCTGGCGCATCCCCTGGATGAACCATAGCGGATTGCTCGGCGCCAACGCGCGGTCTTGCTGATAGAAATGTGGCAACTCCGGATAAGCGTAGAGCCGGTTGCCCGGTCCCGCATTCGCGTAGATTGTCGCCGCGGCGGGATCGATGTCGACATAATCGCGCCGCCGCCCCGAGCGCACCCGGTAGGTCGGCAGACCCAGATTCAGGAACAGACCGTCCCCGAGCAGCGAACCGGCATCCCCGAAGTAGGAATCACCGCGGAGATTGCTGCGCGGCCAGCGCTCCGGACGGAACGTCACCGGACCGTCCCCCAAGTCCAGTACCGGGAAATCTACCGAGTCCCGCTTGACCCATGCAGGCATGAAGATGGTGCCATCCTCGCTATCGCGTCGGCTCACCGATTTTTGTTGCGCGAGTTCGGCTCGCCGGTACGCCCCCAGGAACATGATTAGGGAGTGGTACAGATTTTTTGACTGGACGAGGTAGTCGCGGTTTGTTTTCGGCTCAAAGTCCTGGTCGCCGATGCCGCTCCAGGCGATTTCCACCCGCTTTCCGCCGTAGTAGTGAAGAATTCCGGCTTCGGGATCGCGGATTTTGTCCCGTCGGCTGACCGGAATCCCAATCGTCCGCAACCGGGCCCAGCCCAACTCATACTGCGAGGTCACCGCCGCGTAGATGATCGGTTTGATTGTCGATCCGGTACCATTCGGCAGTTTCAGCAGGTTGAGGTTGCCGAAGGTCGCGCGTTCGTCGTGGTTGTTGCGGCGCAAGTGAAATTCGCGGTTTTTCTCATGGATTTCATCGATGTCATTCGGATTGATTGCATCTACCGGTGTGTAGTCGGTCAAGGCCCGGATTTGCCCCGCGCTGTTCAGCACCGTGAGTCCGAGCCGTTGCCGATTCCAGTTGTTTTTGCGGAAATGTTCTTCGGCGATTTCGTATAAATCGTGGGCGAGGCCCAGGTCAATCGATACGCGCTGATCCCGTTTGCGCTTCGGGGTATTGCTGAAGGCATTGCGGACCGCCTCCGCGTAGTAGTAGCTCCACAAAAGCTGATCGCCCAAGGGATAAAACAGGCGCTGGTCACCGTTGAGCCAGATGTTTTTGGCGAGGAATTCCTTGAAATCCTCCTCAAAGCGGAACCGCAACTGCCCGCCTTTTGGTCCCTGCAGGCCCAGAATCTCGCCTGGCTTCAGGCGGGTAGCCGGCTCTTTCAGGTTGATGCGCTGCTCCAGGTTCCCACGGTCCGCTTCGGTGATCGAAAACTCGGCCGATTCCCGATTCCCCTGGCCGAGCCAGACGATCAGGGCCGGACGCTCTGCCCGCAGCCAACTCGCAGGAATGGCCGCCAGGCGCAAGGGATTTTGGTGCGGAGGTAAACCTACCTCAAGTCCTGCCCGAGCCGAGTCACCCCGGACCCGCAGCCGGGCCCCTTCTTGCCCCACGAGGTAGACTCCGCCGGTGAGCTCTTCCGCCGCCAACAGGTTGCCGCTCCACGCTTGCCGATTTTCTTGTGGTGGCCGGATCAGGTAGTAGGTCGGATTCAGAGCAAAGCGGTAGCGCAGCCGGCCCCTTTCGGGACGCTGGACGAGGTAGAGCAAGTGGTCCGGGTTCATCTTGTCTTTTTCTTCCCGGACAAAGTTCTCGTAAATGCTCTGGGTAAAGGCCTGTCGACTCATAACACTGTCCCGGCGAGAGCGGTGAAACTGGGCGACCAGAGAATCGGGGGCAAGGCCCTCGGGAACGGTATTTTGGAAGGCGCGGAACTCACCGTTCAGTTCATTGAAATCGGCGCGGGCTTGATCTAGTGAGACATTGAAGTTGAAATTGGCCTCGTTCAGTTCGCGCCGACTTTGTTGCAGAGCCAGCCCCACTCCGAGGAGGAGCAACAGCGGCAGTGAGGTCGCGAGCCGGCGTTCATTTCCCCTATCCCGTACCCACATCCGGCCACTGCGGTCCTCGGGCAGGGTGCGGATAACCACCAGGAAGAGTCCCAGCGTGAAAACGAGGGTAAACAGGCTCGTAAGGCTGATTAGCGGAAAATCCTGCCCAAAGAAGATGAAACGGTTGGTGGCGGTCAGCCAAATGAACAGCGCAATGGTAAATAGCAGCAGCAACACGCCAAAGGGGACGAAGCCCACTTGCCGAGGCAGATCCATGCGGAAGCTGTAAATCGCCGTCACCGCCAGCAACAGCCCGATCAGCAAGATGACCACCCCGACGCCATGCTCGGAAATCAGGTAGCGGGTCACGACCAAGTCGGTGGTTTGGGTGGTATAGCTGGAGCCTTTGTTGAAATGGGGTCGGAGTTGGAAATAGCGGACCTCCCGGCCTTCTTCTGGCTCGGCCGCGCGCAGGTAGGTATTGATCAGCCATTGGTTTTGGGCGGCGCGCATGATTTCCCCGATGCTTCCCGAGGCAAACCTTTCCTCCTGGATGATGGCGTCCGGGCTGTCGTGGTGGATGGCGGCCCGGTATTTTACGTAGCTGAAACCTTCGACCGCCCGCATCGCCGGTCCAGAAAAAAGCACCAGCAGCAGGGCGATTCCGGTGGCAGTTCCCCCCAAAACCAGAGTGCGGCGTTGCGGGCGGAAATCCCGCCCAATGACCGCGGCAAAGTACAGCGCGCTGCCCAGCAGAACCGGCCCGAGCAGCGCCCAGTAGAAGAGGCTGGTCCGGGCAAATACAAAGTTGATGAAGTCGTCGGCACCGAGTAGCACCAAAACAAAGCTAGCTCCGGCGGCCAGGGCCGGCCCCAGATTGCGCCGCAAACCAGAACGCCGCGTGGAAATCCCCGGACGCAACAAGGTCCGGTACATCTGAAAAATCAGGCTGAACAGCAGAAAGATGATTCCGAATCCGGCATCGGAAATGGCCAGAAGGACCAGGACCAGCAGGGCATTAAACAGCGAGTAAGGATTCAGGCCCAGGTAGCGGTCCTGGGATTCGTTGCGGTGGTGCTCGATTGTCCACTCCGCGAACAAAAACAGCGCCACCGGGGCGGCAATGTTCACGAATCGTTCCAAGCGTTCCAGATCGAGAACTTTGATGAGGGCAATCCCGAGCAGCACCGCCAGCCAGGGAGCCAGGTAGGCCAGGAAAAATGCGCCCGGACGGCCGTGCCGCCAGGCCTTGGTCCACCGCTTGCGCAGATTGAATTGGAGGCGCTCATTTAAGCTCCTTTGCTGGCGGGAAAACATCCGTCGCGCCCGCCGCCAGAACCCCTCCAATGCATCGTTCAGGTGGTCGGTCTCTTTCAGAAAGGTCCAGCGCAGCAGAAAAAATCCCAGGGTCGTACCCACGGTGAGATTGAAGTGCCGCAAACTGCGCAAGAGGGCAAAGGTGCGCGGCCCCGCATCTTCTACCGGCGGAAAAGCCCCCATGCGCCATTGGAGCAAGAGCCGAACCAGTAAAAAGCCAAAGATCACCACGTACAGCGCCATCTCGATGACGTTCAGGCGGTGTGGCCCGATCCATTCGACCGTAACCAGAACCAAGCCCCAAAACCCAAAAATAAATCCGATCAGGTGCCAGCGTCCCAATGCATTGGAGGACCGCAGATCGCTCAATTCCATGATCCATTCCACTGGCGTTCCGGGGTCGCGGATCTGCAACGCAAACTCTTGTCCCCCAGCAATGGTTGCGGCGCGGTCATTGCCGGGCCGGTAGTGGTCGGCTACTTGAATTTGGAGGCGTTCGCGGGCGCTGCCGTGGTAATAGCGCAGGCTGGCGTTGATGTGGTGGTGGTTGTCCGCCTCGGCAAATTGGGAAAGGAGAAATCCGCCCTGTACGACATTCTGGGCGACATCGCGCAGGTCCGAGCAGAGGAAAAGCTGGTTTTCCGGATCGTGGGCCAGTCGGTACATCTCCGGAAAGTCAAAGGCCAAACGTCCACCCCGCTCTTCGTCGCGCAGGTGCAGAACGGGGCTTTTGCTCAGGCCCAGACCCGTGAAAAAGTCCTGCTCCGGGGCAACCGGAATGCGAAAGGCCAGGGATCCAGTGGTGCCAATCACGGTTTTACCGCCCGCGGCGAGGTAGAGTTCGGGCATCCGGTAGAGCTTGCGGGAGGGGAACAGCGCCAGGGCACTCTCGGACTCTCCTTGTTCGGTACGCAAGAGCCAAGCGCCGGTGAGGAGGTTCACGATGCTGTCGTGCGTCTGCCAGCCAGGGGTATAGCGCAAAATATCGGCAATCGGATAGCCGTAGCGAATGGGCCGGTTGAAATCGCTCAAGGCTTCGGGTTCGTTCGGCCCGAAGCGCACGCGGTACTGCAACGAATCGCCGCTTTCGTAGGGGGCGATTCGGAGCGCAAGCAGCAGGCTGTCCCCTTGGCGCAGCTCAAAGCCCTCGCGGGCATCCAAGCTTGGGTAAATGTTGTTTTTCAGGCGATTGCCTCCTTCTTCTCGCAGGAAAAATGGATGAAAGAAGCTGTCCATCGCTAGTGCAAAGGGTGCTTGTCCCACAGTCAAGTAACCATCCAGATCGTCCCAAAGAGCAGTTTCTGGGGCCATCCGGTCGGCGAGGATGAGCGAATCCCGGAACTGAAAGCCCTTGTGGCGCAGAACATGGTAATCGGTATTGCCGAAGACATTGACCTTGTCCGCCGGATAAATGTAGCGGTTGACCGTCCAGATGGCCGTCCCGGCAAGCAGGGTCCAGATCAGGACAAATACCCGTCGCCGTTGCGGTGCCTGCCCGGGGCGGACGACCGACCCTCCCGGCAGCGCCACCAGAAAGAGGATTGCCCCCAAGCACAGCAACAAGAACAGGCTGATCGTCATTGGGGATCTTGATTGGCTTGCAGCGCGCTCGGCGGGATGTAGTAGCCATCGACCAGGACCTCGTCGAGTTGGGTAACGCCGGCGGTCCGGGCCACCGCCCGCAGGTTGCGCACCGAGCGCGGCACCCGCGAGATGTCCTCCTCAAAGTGGCGGTAGGTTTTGGGATCCAGGTCCCCGATGCGGCGGCCTTGCTCGATGAGGTCGGGATTGGTGCGGGTTGCTTCCGAATGGGCGGCACCCAGGTAGATGCGCAGGAAATCTTCCAGGTGCAGGACTTTGGCGAATAGCGTGCTGAGGATTGCGGCGTGCTGGGCGGGAGTTGGGGGATCTTCCATCGTTCCGAGTTGTTCGAGCACGCGGCCCAGGCGCTGGTCCAGCCGGCTCAGGTAGGTTTGGGCTTGGTCCGGGCGGGCGGCGTCGTTTTCCAGGCGTTGCAGGCGCCGGCCCAGGTCAAGTGCATATTGCTCCGCAGGGAAATGGACATCGGCCTCGGTGGGGATCTCAGGCCGCTCCGCCAATTGCTGGCGGAATTGGTTGATCTGCTCGGTACTTTGGGTCAGGGATTGGCCGTCTTGGAGGCTTTTCAGAATGCGCCGGGTCACCGCGGCCTCGGCCTGGCGGGATTGCAAGGTGCGGAAGTACTCCGTCCCGCGCGGGTGGTCGAGGGCGGTGGCCATTTCGGAAAGCTCTTGCAGGAGTCGGCTGATGATGGCGATGGCTTCCACAGGGTCGGGCGCCTGTTCGGACAGGGCATCGATCCGCTTGAGGTGACCGACCAGCCAATCGTTGAGGGGAATGGCTTCTGATTTGACCGCGTTACCGAGCCAAGCGCCGAGTTCGGCGAGCACGTGATCGTCGGCGTCGCGGAGCAGTTTCTTCATGCCGTCGGTGGTGATGTCGTCCGGTTCCAGCGGTGTGTCTTCGGCTTGAGGCCCGCCTTCGGCGCGTGGAGTCTCCGGCGTCTGCTCTTTGACTTTGCCCGATTCGTCCGGGTTGGTTCCGGTCGGTACTCTGGGACTGCGCTTGCCGAGCGCCAGTACCACGACCCCCATGATGGCCACCCCGGCGACCAGACCGAGGAACAGCCAGAGGTAATGGGTGCGCGATTCATTGGGGGCAGCGAGTTGTTCGGGTTGTACGGTGCCGACAAGCAGGGCTTCCCCGGCTTTGAGCTCCGTAACCTGGTAACGGGGCAAGGGGCGCACCCGGCCATTTTGGAGGGTGGGGACCACGTTGCCCGACTCAGCGAGCAGCACCCATTGGACCAGACAAGAAGCAATGGCATCCCGGACTTCGGGTAGATTTGCGTACGCCAAGTTTCCATCTTCGGCCAGGGGGATGCCCATCTGCGGGAGGATGTACTCCAATTGATAGCCTTGCGCGCCATTTTGATCCGCGTAGGGAAATGTATAGTGCGAAGTTCCCTCGGTACGTTTCACTGGGATGCGCAGATCTTTAAAGTGCCGGGCAAGGTAGGCGGAGATAGCCGAATCGTCCGGAAAATCAAAGTAGGAGGCGCCGCTTTCCATGGGCTGCAGCAGGAATTCCAGGCTATCTCCGGCGTGGATGTATAATCCGGTGCTGTCCTGGGGACGTTCGGCCGGCATAATGACCGAGATCGACTGGACGGTGGTGTAGGCTTTCAGGTGCGGACCCTGCCGCACGATGACATCCTCGGTGAAAGGAGAAAATCCCGCGGAGGCTCGATTGAGGTAATCTTTCACTGGCTGGGTCGGGGGCGGAAGGGTATCGGCAATCAGGTGTCCGGCGAGTAGCCACGCACCAAACAGCGGAGCGAGGCGGCGGGCGAAGTATTGGATTGGGGTACGGGCCATAGTTGCGGAGCGGTCTTGCGGATCAAATATAATCCCACATGTCGTCATCGGTGGATTTTTCCCGGGAAGGTGGCGGGGAAGTCGGCGGTTGCGGTTCGCGTCGCGGAATTGGGTCCGACGCATTCGCAGGTCGGGCCGGTTTGTGGGCGGCGGAGGGTTGTATGAGATGGACGTAGCCGGGGCCTTTTACGTGGGGAAACAGCGACATCCAGGCCAGCGGATCGGAATTGAGACTTTGGCCGGTTCGATGACCGAAGCGCAAGGGGGCACCGCTGTGTTTGCCCCGGAGCAGGAAGTCTTCCCCGACGTAGACCAGGTTGGCGGCTTCGTCATTGGCGATGCCGTCCAGGATAGGTTCGCGGCCGCAGATGGTGACTGACTCTGCGCCCGGATCGAAATCTTCGCCCTGAAGGAAGAAGTAGCGGAGGTTGATGTTGGTGGAGTTGGGGCGGTTGCGGGCCCCGGGGATACGGTCCCGGATCCGTTCGAGCCAGCTGGCGAGGCGGCGTTCTCCGGTGTGGAAGATCGGGGTGCCGATCAGGTCGGAGTTGCGGTTGATGCCCCGGGGATGGTTGAGTGGTCCCAGGAGGCAACTGCTTTTGAGATTGGCCGGACGGAAGATGACCCGCTTGATGTTGAATTTCTCCCGCAAAGCGTTTTCCAGGCGGTCCCGGTAGTCCTGCATCAGGAAACTGCGTCCGGAGAGCACCACTATGGAAAATTGGTCCACTTGGGAATTTTGGACTTTTTTCACCGCCATTTGCACAAGCCGGTCAATGGTCGCGCTGACGATCCCGAAGTAGTCCTGCATGGTTTTTGCCGGGCGCGAGAACTGCTCTTCAAGTTTTTGCCGGAGAACGGTCAGGTCACTGCGGGCGTCGATTCCGGCAAACATCCGGGTGAATTCCTCGCGGGTGTAGGTGTAATCGGGGGCGTGGCGCTTGCCGTAGTTCTGCTTGACCGCTTCGAGGTGCTGGTGGAACTCGTAGCGGGTGGCCAAATCGGCCGTTTCGAGGAACTGCTTCAGGAATTGTTCCCGTTCCGATCTTTTTTCCGGACCGACAATCGCGGCAAAGAGGGTGTCGGCAAAGGCATAGGTCAAGGCGTTGCCCGCTCCGGCAAACCCTGAGCGGAACACACTGCTGTATTGCTTGTCTTCCCCTACCGAAACGATGGAGATGTCGGTGGTGCCTTTGCCCGAATCGATGACCAGACAGTGCTCATCCGGCCGCAGGTGGGTGTGGTCCAGTCCTTCCACACCCGGATCGGTGAGCAAGCCCAGCAGGGCGGCGTCGCTTTCGGAGAGGGTTTGGACTTCGACCCCGACGAAGCCGTAGTCGTTGTCGAGCACGATGGTGCGCAGGTCCCGGTACAGGTCTCGGATCAGTTTGGAGACCCGCAATTGGGAGTAGATATTGGGCACCAGCACGGTGAGCTTCAGCAATTTGTGCCGGTTGTCGCGGTGATTCAGTTCGATTTCGCGGAGCAGCAAGTGCAAGAATTGGTTCAGTACCCGGCGGAAGATGCACGCCTGGATTCGCTGCTGGGCAAAACTGACGTGGTCCCCTTCCACGCAAAGGGTAAAGTCGCGGGTGATTCCGAGTTCGGCCAGTTTCAGGTTGGGGACGATCTCGTAATCGCGGTCGTGTTTGGGGACCATGTAGCGCCGGTCATTCGTGTCGCCGAGAAGGCTGACCCACTCCTGGTCCCCTTCGGCGAAGGGAGCTGCGCTGATGTCGGGTGCCGGGCCGCTTGCTTCGTCGCAGTGGTAGTTCCGCAGCACAAAGAAACTGGAATTGAAGAGATGAGGGTTAGCTACGCCGCCGGGATGGTGGTCGTAGGCCATGAAGCGCTCCCGCTTCGCACTGGAGAGGGTGACCCGGGAGGGTTCGTCCTGGGGTTCGTAGCGGGTGAGGTGGCCGCGGTGCAGCGCCGGGGCGTAAAAGTCAAAAAGGAGCCGGTCCAGCAAGTTGATCCGCGGTTCCCAGTTCGGCTCGGTGCCGCGCTGGTGGACGGCGATCTGCGAAGCTTCCGATCCAAAGTCGAACACCGCGTCGAAGATATTCTTCGGTGGAGCGGTCACGAGGAGGAAACTGCCGCGGTAGGTGTTGCCTTCACCGGTGTCCAGAACGAAGGTCAGGCGCACCGGACCCGGTTCCATGCCCCGGAACTGCAGACGGAGGTCGCCTTGGTCCTGGATCCACTGGAAGCCGGCCTCGGCCAAGGCGGAAGCAGATTCGGTTTCGGATTCGGTCGTGCGCTCGGACTGGATGCGAACCACAAGTTCGGGAACCCCTTGGGCGTTGAGTTCGGTCTGGATGGCCATTTCACGGGCGGAAAACTTCAAATCGGAGTCAAATCCGCGGGCGGAAATGAAGCGGGTTCCTTTGTAGATGCGGAGCAGTTCCACGGCGTGGCCCGGTACCTGTTGCACGATGAAGCTGAACTCAACCTGATTGAGCTCGGCCTGGGGCGGCATCAGTTTGCAATAGTGAAACCGTGATTGATTGACAAAAACGGGGAAATAAAACATGTGCAAGCAATTTTTCCTATCCTGGACGCGACACGGATGGGGGAGGCACTTCCCTCACCAACGTAAAGGGGCATACGAAAAATGCGGACGGAGGTTTTTGTGGCAGCGGGGGAAACTGGTTTTGCGGGGAGAAAGTTCCGGTCATCCACGCACTTCCCCGCTGCGCGTGACGGGGAAAGGCTTTCCGAACGGTCACAAATTGGAACCGGGCAACTGCCCGTGGCCCAGGGGGATATCCGGAGGCCGCTGGCGTTGAATCTTGTAAGCTAAACTGCCCCTAGAACACTCAAATCTGGGGTTCCAGCCAGGCTTCTCGCAGCTTTTCCTGCTCCGGCGTGGCATTCGGATCGAAGCTTAGGCGGTTGACCCCGCGAAAATTGGCGGTGATGGCTTTGGCTTTGGCTTTGACGAGCTTGCGGCTGCCGTCTTCTTGTTCGCGCCGGATTTCGACGACGATCTTGTCTTTTTCCTTGCGGCGCTTGCGGAACCGGGAGAGTACCGCATCAAAATTGTCAAAGGTGAGTTCTTCCCCGTCGAAGGAAACAATTTGGTCGCCGTCTTGATAGCCGAGTTGCTTACCGAATTTATTGGCGCGACTGGCATTGGAAACGGTCCAATAGCCCGCGTCCGCATCCCAGTTGACGTCGACTTTTCCGAAGCTGAGAATCTTGCGGTTGGCGAAGGGCTCATACTTGATGCCCACCTTTTGAAAGATTTCCGCATAGGGGAGAGGCGTAGGGCCTTCTACGTGGCGGCGGAAAAATTCGCGGATCTCCGGATAGGTCAGTTCCGTGATCTTGTCGAAGAGTTCTTCGTCCTTGAAAGGCTGGTTCTTGCCGTAGGTCTTTGAGAGTTCGCGGAGCAATTCCTGGATGCCCATTTCCCCATTTGACAATTCACGCAACTGGATGTCCAGCGCCAGGCCGATGAGCGCGCCTTTCTGGTAGACATTGATGTACTGACTTTTCGTCTCGTCGAGGCACTTTTTACTCAATTCGGTAAAGGGCAGCGTGTCGTTGAAGAGGCTGGCCATGGTGATCTTTTGTTGCAGCATCCGCAAGTAAGCCCCTTTGTGGATCAAGTCATACTTTGCCTGGACGAGGCCCGCGGAGTACTCGGTCATGCCCTCGTAGAGCCAGAGGTGCTTCGACATCTTGGGATCGATGTAGTCGAAGTAGTGGATTTCTTCCGAATGGATGTTCAGCGGCGTTACGATGTGAAAAAACTCGTGGGCGGCCACGTCAACCATCATCTCGGCGGCGGCTTGCTCTTCGGATTCCGGCATGTAGTACATCGAGGAATTCGAGTGCTCCAAGGCCCCCATTCCCCCTCCGATGCCCGGTGTGAGGTAGATGAGAAAGGCGTATTTTTTCACTGGCAACTGTCCCCCGAGGTATTCTTTTTGCGCGGCCAATACCGCCGATAACTCTTTCATGACGGCTTCGGCTCCCACGCGTTCGTTGGGCGAATACACGGCGACCAGTACTTCCGCCCCCCCGACTTGCTCGCTGGCTTTGTTGGGCTTGCTGTACATCAAGGGGCTGTCGGCAAGGACGTGGTAATTTTCTACTTCGTACACGTCGACGCCGTCTTCGTCATCGGTAGCAACCAGGGCCGTGGCCCCGTAAAATTCCCGGGGATGGCGCACGGTGAGCTTGATCGGGGTTTCCTTCATGCCTTCGAGGTAGCCAAAAAAACCAAAGGTATTGATCATGAAGTTTTTGCCTGCTTCGATGTTGGTGCCGCCCGGTTCGAAGATGCGGCCCTTCTGATCGGTGTCCCAGGTATCCTCTACCCAGTAGGTAATCCGGTGCAGTTGGGTAGCGTTTTCGACTTTCCAGCGATTGGCGTCGGGGTGGGAGACCGTTAGCTCATTGCCCGCCGCATCAAAAGCCTTCAAATCATGCACAAAGCGCCCGAAATCGGAGATGGAGTAGGTGCCGGGCACCACTTTGGGCATTTGGTATTCAATCGTCGCCTGATCCACTTTCGGCGTGATCAGTTCGACCATGAGGCGGTCATTTTCGACTTGGTTCAGGTCAATGCTGAACGCGTAACCGTCCGCCAAAACCGGGGAACTGGCACCGAGCACGATTGCCGCGGTCAGGAATTTCCAAAGGAGCTTCATCATGGATCTACCGTATTGAGTGTTGTTCGAATTGTTACAAAATTAAGGCAACGTTGCGGTTTGTGCAGGGAGCGCTCATTCGTATTTCAATGCGTGTACCGGATTTGACAGTGCCGCGCGAACCGAATGGTAGCTCACCGTCACCAAAGCGAGCAGCAGCGAGAAGATCCCGGCCAGGAAGAAGGTCGCAATGGGTATGTCCGCGTGGTAGGCAAATTGTTCCAGCCACACCTGTAAAACCAGGTAGGCAAGGATCGAGCCTAGCCCAATGCTGAAGAGCACCAGGTAAAACACCTCCCGGAAGAGGATGGTGACGATCTGCATGATCGAGGCCCCGAGCACCTTTCGAATCCCGATTTCTTTTTTCCGCTGTTCGATGCTGTACGAGGCAAATCCCAGCAGCCCCAGGATAGAGATGAGCACACACAGGCTGGCCAGGATCCGCATGAGACCGCTGAGGCGGTCATCGGCGATGTAGAGTTTTTCGAACCGTTCGGTGAAGAAAAACGGCGTAAATGGGGTTTGGGTGGAGGTGAGTTCGGCCCACACCTGTTCCAGATTTTCCATCGTGCCGAGGACTTGATCGGCTTCCAGGCGCACGTGCAGCAAGCCACTGCCCGGGTACTCGGGTTTCAGGACCATCGGGCGCATCTCGTAGCGCAGGGAGTGGACATTGAAATCCTCCACGACGCCGATCACTTTCCCGAATTTTGGCTTGAGCTTTTTGAGGTAAATTTCGGGCATGATCCGCTTGCCGATGGCATCCCCACCGAAAAATTCCCGCGCGGCGGTCTGATTGATGATGTATTCCACGGTGGAATCTTCCCGGGCCCGGGAAGGGAAGTCGCTTCCGGCGACGATTTTCAGGTCCATCCCCGGAAGGTAATCGTAGCCGACCTCCATGAAATCGGTGATGGCCTCGCCGATTGCGTTGTCCTTTTCGATGCGGCACATGAGCCGCGCGATGCTTCCCCCGGGGAGGTGGCGGGCCGTCGTCGTGGCTACCACCCCGGGCAGTCGTTCGATTTCCGCGCGGATGGTGGGCAGGCGCGGTACAAAAGTGGTATCGTACAGCGGCAGCACCACTGTATTGTCTCCATTGTCGCCGATGTTGACGTTGCGCATGTAATCGATCTGGTTTTTCATCAGAAAGGTCGCGATGATCACCCCGATAGAAACTGTAAACTGAAATACCACCAAGCCCTTGCGCAAATTGAGGCCGCGACCGGCTTGGCGTCCCCGGGGGCGCAGGGCCTGGGAAGGCAGGGTTGCGGACAGAAAAAAAGCCGGATACAGTCCGGAAAGCAATCCGATCACCCCCGTGATCCCCACAATTGCTAGCCCCAGTCCCGGATTTTCCAGCAGCTTGAGACTGAGTTCCTTGCCCAAAAGTAAATTGAAATTGGTAAGCTCCAGAGTGACCTCGACCAGGGCGAGGGCGAGCAACAGCGCGATCAGGGACGTGAGGAGGGATTCGCCCAGAAACTGGATGACCAACTGGCGGCGGCGCGATCCCATGACTTTGCGCAGGCCCACCTCCCGGGCACGGGTGGTCGAGCGGGCGGTGGCCATGTTGGTGTAGTTGATTGCGGCGAGCAGCATTAAAAACAGCCCGATGGCGGAAAATCCGTAGATGTAGAGCAGATTGCCGCTGTCGTAGTTGTCGTAGTCCAGCGGAGGGTCCAGGTGAATGTCCCGCAGGGGTTGTAAATACGGGTAAAAGAATCCATTGATGTTGTTGCCGATGGCCGCCATGTTGTGCGTGTAGAACTCGGGGAAGTCCACGTAAAAGTCTTCGGGCGTGTATCCATCTTCCAGCCGCAAGAAGGTATAGACCGAAGCCGCCCACAAGTTGAAGTCCTGGCCTTCGAGACAGCCCAGGTCCTTCCGCGGAATTGAACTCAGCGAGATGAGGCCATTGAAGTAGTGGTGGGTATTTCGGGGAATATCTTCAATCACCCCGGTGACCCTGTAGCTGCGCTTGGTGCTGGAAGTCATCGTCTGCCCGATGGGGTTGCGGTCGCCAAAGTATTTCCGCGCGAGGGAGCGGGACAGCACGATGCTGCGCGGTTGGGCCAGGCAAGTGTGTGGGTTTCCCTGGATCATTGGATAGTCAAACACCTGAAAAAAGTGCTCATCCGCCGCCATCAGATCCTCTTCGAAGCTTCGGTGGTGCGGCGAGGACATCTGCGAGCGCGAAAGAAAGGAAGTCCGGGTGTAGCCGGCGATGAACTCGTTTTGTTCCTTGAGCAGGGGCCCCAGGCCAGACGCAGAAATTGCGGTGCGTTCGCGGTCTCCATTCGTCACAAAGTTGGAGGCCATGCGGTACAGGTTGTCGCTGTCCCGGTGGTAATTGTCGTAGGTGAGTTCGCTTTGGAGGTAGAGAAAGACGATGATCGACACCGCAATGCCCACCGACAGCCCGAGGATATTGACGGCCGCGTGGAGGCGGTTGCGCAGCAGATTGCGGATGGCGACTTTGAAGTAGATCTTAAACATGGTAGCTGCGAAGCTTATTTTCGGCTACGACCCGGCCATCCAGTAGGCGGATGATCCGGTGTCCGTACTCGGCGTTGCGGGCCGAGTGGGTGACCATGACGATGGTGGTCCCGTCCTCGTTCAGTTCCGTCAGCAGGCGCATAACCTCGTCGCCATTGGTGGTGTCGAGGTTGCCGGTCGGCTCGTCGGCAAGGACGAGCCGGGGTTGGGTGACGATGGCGCGGGCGACCGCGACGCGTTGCTGCTGTCCGCCGGAAAGCTGCTGTGGGTAGTGGAAGCGGCGGTGCATCATGTTCAACTGCTCCAGCAATTCGACCACCCGGAGTTTGCGCTCACCCGAGCGCATCCCAGCGTAGATCAGGGGCAATTCCACGTTTTCGTAGACGTTCAATTCCTCAATGAGATTGAAGTTTTGGAAGACAAAGCCGATATTTTCCTTGCGAAAAGCCGCGCGTTTGCGTTCACTGAGTCGGGAAACGTCGCGGTCGAGCAAGTGGTAAGAACCGGAGGTCGCCCGGTCGATCATCCCCAAGAGATTGAGCAGGGTGGTTTTGCCACAGCCGGACGGACCCATGATGCTGACGAATTCTCCCGGCTCAATCGCGATGTCGACCGCATTGAGGGCGATCGTCTCGATCTCGTCGGTAAAGTATCGTTTGGTGAGCGCCTGGGTCCGAATCATGGGGATAAATTTAGCCTTTTTGGGGGGACAAAAGAAAAATGGTGCGTCGCGTTCTACGTTTTGCTCCGGCGGATCCATCATCTGTGTCCATACCGCCGATGCCGTAGAAGGGCTACGCACCACTTCTTGCTGTCAAGAGGCTGTTTAAAATTAATTCTGCGATTTTGCTACGGCATCTTTTCCGCCCCTCTTCAGCTATTTTCTCGCCCTTAGCTCGAGCCATGGACTCCAAAATGAGCTTCGATGGACAAAAAAATCTGCGCTAGCAAATTTCACAAGTCAATTACGAACCGCCTCCGAGTGTTTTGCCTCTCGATCACAGCCAATGAGGGGAAAAAGAACCTCGGTAAAAAGCGAACTTTGGACCCGAGTTGCAGAGGATGATTCCGCAATGCGGTTCTGCAGGGTTGATGTTCCTTCCGCCTCATTGGGTGTGCCCAAGATGCTGGGTTGTCGGTGATATGCATTTGGTCCGGGCGATTTCTAGCGAGATTGGGTCCGGCTTACGTCCACGATTGGGAGGGGCGATGGCAGATACCTTTTCCGCACGGATTTGGGGAGGATATTCGCCCCCCGTCAGCGAAATTTTTCAGGAGTATGAGAAGGTAACTCTCGAGTCAAATCTATGGCCAACGAGGGGGTCATATCACTAGACAACCAAAAAATTAAGTGTAAGAACGACGCCTGTTGTAACAGGACTTGATTTTTGTACCGTTTAGCGCAGGTCCTCGTAACGGAGTTTGACCTGATACTCCTGCTCGGGATCGAGTCCATCCATCTTGATGAGTTCGCCGTGCAGAGAGGTTTCCACGTGCTCGATGAGGTCGTCATTCGTGCCGAAGACGCCCTTGACCATGACCTGGCCTTTTTCGTTGACGCGGAAGAACACAACTGCCTCTCCGGTGAGCGTAGCTTTGTTGGAGGCATCAACATTTTCCACCATCTTCTTCACTTTCGAAGTGAGGCGGCTCTTTTGCTTGTTGGTGCTGCCGGGACCGGCCTGGACCATCATGACGGTCAGGAGGAGCATCAACGGCAGGACGATGAAGCGACGGTAGGTTTTGCGGATGTTTTGCGTGGTGTTCATGATAAAGTTGTTTTAGCGAGTGTATCCAGAATTCGTTTCTGTTACCGTCAGATGTTTTAGCGAGTGAATTGGTTGCGTCCAACGGGAAATATTTTTCTTTTCCAATTCACACTCTAAGTGGCAAACGCTGTGCCAACAGTGCAATGTATTGATCATCAGTGGCGTGGGGGGAGGTGGATCCGGGGCGCAGTGTTTCACTGTTCCAGAGTGAAACAATGCGTTGTTCCATACCGGAACAGTGTTTCCGACGGACAAAATCAGGGGAACGCCGGGTTACGTTTCCGGGAAAAATTTTTCACAATTCCGCCAACAAGAAAACCCTGCCGGGGGGCAGGGTTTTCCGCAGTAAACTGCTGGTATTTCGGGCAAGCCTTATTTCACGACGACTTGCTTCATGGTCTTTTGAGATATCCCTTGGCTGTTGCTGAAGATTCCTTTTACCAGGTACACTCCGGTCGGCAGGTCCGAGACATCAAACGGGATGTTGTAGTTGCCGGTGGGGTAGCGGCGGTCCCGGATGAGGGCGATCCGGCGGCCTTCGAGGTTGTAGGCTTCCAGGGTCACCTTGGTCGGGCGGTCAAGCTGCAACTGTATCGTCGAAGTTACCTCGGTCGGGTTCGGCGCGAGGTCCATCTTGATGCCGGCAGCGCTGGCGGTGGTCTCTTCCGGACGGTTGACCAGGGTCGAACTCTTGAACGCTCCGCGGCCGTGGGTCGCGACGAATACGCGGTAGTCGGGGGCGTAAGAATAGTTGTCCGGGTCGATCTGATTCAGATAGTAGCGGCGGAAAGCAATGTCGGTCACTGGTACCGTACCGATATTGGTGCTTTCGCGGCTCCAGGCAATTGTGGCGCTGGCATTTCCGTAATCGCTGTCCGTGCCGTAGACACCTTCGTCGGTTCCGAGCAAGATGGCGGTTACATTGGCATCCGGGTGGAAAGCGGCGGTGTACACCGGCAGGTCTGCGGGCAGGTTGGACTGGATGCTGCGGAAGGTCGGACTGGCGGCTTTGGCATTGTTGGTGACAAAGACGCGATCGTCGCCTTTTGCGTAGGACCCGTAGGTCACGATCAGATTGTTGGGATCGCCCGGAGCAAACTCGATGTCGGAGATCCAGCGGTTGGGCATGGCGAAGGTCTGCATGGTGTCGACCCGAATGATCTTCGTGGTCAGGTCCATGTTCAGGGGATCGTTGGCGTCTTCGATGCGGAAGAGCTTGCCCGTGTTCGTACCGACGTACACTACGTGGTCGGCGTCACCGGAGACGGCGATTGCGCTGTAGTACTCACGCTGGCCGTTGCCGAAAAAGTCTTGCACGAGGTCCGGCGTGATCCGGTTCCAGTTCGGGAGGGAGTCGACCCCACCGAAGGGATTGGTACAGACCCAGACAAAGTGGCGGGAGCACAGGTACAGCCAGATCGGCGTTTCCAGGATGGAAGTGTCGTTGCTCAGGGCAGTGGGGGGGATGTACTCATCGAGGCACCAAGCATTGACCGGTAGAGTCGGAACATCGTAGAGGCCACCGCTACCCGAAGTGGCGTTGGCGCGGTCGACAAAGATCGAGTCGGGTGGGCTACCGTAGGACGGGTGGATCGGCTCGATCGGCACCCCGTAGAACTGCTCAAAGGCTTCCCCTTTGTTAAAGGAGCGGACCAGACCCCCATCGGCACCCTGGCCGATGATATAGTTCGGGTTGGTGGTGGTAAAGCGCGCGATTCCCGTGCGGGTCGCGGCGGCCGAGTAGATATCGGTAAATTCTTGCTTGTTGGCGGAATCCGGCACACGATAGAGCAGCCCCATATAACGGTCGGAAAGCAACAGGCTGAAGTCCGGATTCGGAGAAACCCCATAGAGGGAAGCGTTGTTGAACCCTTTCGTCTTGATCGAGTAGGTACCGCTCAGGTCGGTCGAGCGCACAATCTCTTGGTCCGTACCGATGTAGAGCGTGGAGTCGGTGGTGGGATCAAAAGCGATCGACAGCATCGGGGTCGGTACGTAATCCGTGGTGAATCCAGGAATGTTGCTGTGACTGGCCGCGTCGTTCCAACCGGTGTTTTCGCTGTATTTGTAGAGCTTTTCGCCCCCGAGAACTACGGCCAGCGGGTCATTCGGCGGAACCGCCAAAACCAACGAGTAAAGACCGTTGCCCTGGAATGGCTGGAAGGTAGCCGATTCAAAAGGAGCAATGCGGACCCAGTTTTCCCCGGCGTCGGTCGAGCGCCAAACCCCAGTACAGTTGCCATTGATACCGGAAGCACCGGCGACGTAGCAAATGTTGGGATCGGAAGGCGCCACCTCAATTTCCACGCGGTCCCCGGCAAAGCGGTTGTTCGGCGGAGTGGTGCCCACCGGAATGCTATCGGTCACCGAGATAAAGGAAGCACCACCGTTGGTGGAGCGGTAAAGCGTGTCTTGTGTGGCGGCAAGGACGACATTGCCCGCGGCAAACTCTACGTCCACGATGGGATCGCCTTCAAAATCAGTCGAGCCGGTGCACTTGGTAACGGTGCTGAGGTCGGCATTGTCTGACCAGTACATTCCTTCAACCGTGGCAATGAAGGTCCGGCTGCCGTTGGTGGCAACTTTTTGGATCGAGCTGAATACGCCCTCGTAGGGCGGATTGCTCGGACCCCAGGTCGCATTGTCGTGGTCCCAGGTCATCCCGCCGTCGGTAGAGACGTATACGCCTTCCCCGGGCTGCCCGGAAAACTGATGGAACGTTTCCTTGAGGGTGTCAATGCGGTTGATGTTGAAATTGCCGATGTAGGCATTGTCGGGCTCAAAGTAAAGCTTTTCCCCGGTGCCCACATAGATGCGATTGCCACTGGCGGCAATGCTGGAAACGGCCAAAGTCCCGTCGAGTCCGGTCACCTGACTCCAAGTGAAGCCTTGATTGGTGGATTTCCAAAGGCCACCACCGACCGAACCCGCCCAGACATCACCATTTCCGTCTACCAGCATGGCACGGGTATGGTTGCCCATATTGTTCGGGCCGGCTTCTTCCCAAAATATATTGAGCTGAGCGGAAATTTGCCCAAATGTAAAAGCAACGATCATCAGCGCAGAAGTGGCTGCGTAGAGGTATCTTCTCATAATCCCAGATTAAGTGTCATACAACCTGTTAAAATAAATAATCTATAAGGTGCGATACAAACCTTAGGTGTTTTTTTTCCGCGAACGTCGCGTTTTGGCTTGTATCCACCGGAGCGCTCAAATCGTAAAAGCAAGCAGTGCCGGGCGGATTCGCATCGCAAATCACTCCGCAAGCGGTCAAATACTGCAACTCAATAAAGATAATGGTCCAGGGTCCAGGGACCATACGGATTTTGTTGTTTGAATTACGCAGTAACGCCCTGGTGTTTGCGGTTAGTTCTACTTTGTGAGGTTAAAAAAACACCAACCCGTCTTCGCCAACGCGCCAGGGCGCAGTGAAAGATTTTGGGCGGTGCCGCATTGAGCCGGAAAAGCAGCCCCGCTAATGATCACTGCGTAGCCCTCGCGATCTCCTTTGTCGCGCGTCGCGAAGACACATTTGAGGAAGATTGGGCAGAAATGCAAACCTGAAAAAGTAGAATTAGATGCCTTCCAGAAAAGATAATCTGCCCGAGGCGGAGCCTTCGGCGGATAAGAATCGAATGGTTCAATTACACGCTTTGCCGATCAGATGTGGCGCTCGGCGTGGTAGCTGGAACGCACCAGGGGACCGCTCTCGACAAAGTTGAAGCCCATCGCTTCCCCGCGTTCGCGGTAGTGAGCGAAGAGATCGGGATGGATAAATTCGCTCACCGGCAGGTGCATTTTCGTTGGTTGCAGATATTGGCCAATTGTCAACACATCGCAACCGTGTTCCAGGAGATCTTCCATGATTTCGTAGACTTCCTCGACCGTTTCCCCGAGACCGACCATGATGCCCGACTTGGTGCGGATTCCGGCCTCTTTGGTGCGGCGAATTTGTTCCAGACTGCGTTCGTAACGGGCTTGGGGACGTACCCGGCGGTACATGCGCTTGACCGTTTCCATGTTGTGGGAGACCACTTCCGGTGCCTCGTCGAGGATGAGCTGCAACGCACCCCAATTTGCTTTGACATCGGGAATGAGCGTCTCCATGGTCGTGATGGGACTCTGAATGCGCACCTGGCGCACCGTTTCCGCCCAGACTTCCATGCCGCGGTCCGTGAGTTCATCGCGGTTCACCGACGTGATGACCGCGTGCTTGACCCCCATCAAGGCGATGGCTTCGGCCACGCGATACGGTTCTTCCCGGTCCAGTTCGGTCGGGCGTCCGGTCGCAACCGCACAAAATCCGCAGGAGCGGGTGCAGGTATTGCCGAGAATCATAAAGGTGGCAGTCCCGGCGCCCCAACATTCGCCCATATTTGGGCAGCGGGCACTCTCACAGACTGTATGCAGCTTGTGCTCGTCGATAATCGACCGTACGTTGGTGAAGGTTTTGCCGTAGGGCAATTTCACCCGCAGCCAGTTGGGCCGTTTTGCGTTCCCCGGCGCATTTTTTGTCGTCGGGGCCGCGATGGCACTGGCCGTGTTGGTACTTCTTGTGATGACCGGTAATTCTATCATTGTCTCAGTCTTACCATTTATCTCCGAACAAGATCGCAATCTGACCGCCCAGATAGAAGGACTTGTCTTCGGTCAGATCCATCAAATCAAACGGCCGGACAAACAGAGTTCCGTAGAGGCTCAGTTCTACCGCCCGGATGAGGTCATTTTTGCCGGCAAAATCCACCATCGTGGCAAACTTGCCGTTGATGCCGGGGACGACGCTCAACTCACCGATTCCCAGCAAGTAATCGGCCTCGCCGACAATATTGGTGAAGTTATATAGGTTGGCGTCGTATTTGTCCACTTCCACGTACGCTTGATTTCCGTTGAAGGGGATGGCCACTTCTAAATAATACGGTTTCAAAATGCCGAGTACCGGACCGCCGGAGAGCGTAGTGCGGACATTGATGCGGCTGTAGTCATCCCGACCGATCAGCACCTTGGAAATACCGAATGTCGGTGCCAGGACGAAGCCGTAGTTCTTCTTGTCGTAAAAGTAGCGCTTGCCGCCCTGGTCGGCGTAAGCCGACTCAATTTTGAGCTGCTGGGGATGGCGCAGAGAAGCCAGGGAAAGGCCGGCCACAAAGTCCAGTCCATCCCGGTAGACATGATATTGCACTTCCGCACCGACGCCATTGGTGTGCGCAAAAAGCCCAAACGCGAGTCCACGGGTAGGCTTCTTGCTCCGTTCCTGTGCATGAACGAGGAAGGGCAATCCACAGAGCAGGCCGATAATTAAATGCTTGATCATTCCTTAATTTACTGATTCAATCCATTACGTTCAACCGGGGGACTAGAAAGTACCCAGCAATTCGATATGAAATATTAACGTAGAATTTTTCGGAATGTTGGCCGGGCGGTCCTCGCGGTTGCTGTAGGCGAGGGCTGGGGGAATGATTGCGACGGCTTTACTGCCGAAACGCAACTTTTCCACCGCTTTGGCCAGGCCGGAAATCACCGCCGTTTGACCGAGGCGAAAATTGAAGGGACGTGCCCGTTCAAAGGTGCTGTCAAACACCTCGCCACTTTCCAGCATCCCGTGGTAGTGCAATACGATGTCCATTCCTTCGCGCGCAAATTCGCCCGGACCTTGTTGCACCACGTAAAGTTTCAATCCGTTGGGGTAGGTGATAATGGCACTCGAATCGGCAATTTGGTAGGGCTGGAAATCCCGGCTGGGTTGCGTTTTGGCCTCAGGGGCGGCATCGCTGCGGTCTCCGCCGCCACAACCACTCAGGCCGAGCACCAGCCCGATCAAAAGCCACAGTCCAGTGAACTTGTTTCGCATCAATATTTCAGTTGGGAACGGTATACTTCCAGCAAACTCCGAAACTTCTGTTCTGTTTCCGCCAGGGACATGTCCACGCGACCACCGGAAGCGTTGTGGTGTCCGCCCCCGCCGAAGTGCGCGGCAAAGGTATTGCAGGGGAAGCTACCGATGCTCCGCAGACTCAGCTTCGTACCGTCGATGGACTCCTTAATGAGGACGGCAAAGTTGATGCCGCGCATGCTGAGGCCGTAGTTCACGAAGCCTTCGGTATCGCCGGCTTTCAGGTCAAACTTTTCGATTTCGTCCAGGGAGACGGTCATGTAGGCGGTGTGGTATTCCGGGAGCACTTGCAGCTTTTGGTAGAGGACGTAGCCGAGGAAGCGCACCCGGCTTTCGTTGTAGTTGTCAAAGATGCGGTTGTGGATCGCCCCGACCTCGATGTTGTGTTCGAGCAGGTTGGCCACGATGCGGTGTACATCCGCCGTGGTCGTCGAAAAACGGAAAGAGCCAGTATCGGTCATCAGACCCACGTAGAGGCAGGTAGCCACGTCGGCATCGATGTGATGGGTATAGCCCAATTGCAGGAGCAGTCGGTAGACCAGTTCCGCCGTGGAGGAGATGCCGGCGATGTGAAAATTGTATTGGGCAAAATCTTCCGGCTCCAGGTGGTGGTCAATCAGCACGGCCGGGGCCACCGCCGATCCGATCAGATCCCCCATCTCGCCGACGCGGTGCAAGGCATTGTAATCGAGACAGAAGATGAGTCCGGCATCGTTGATGATTTCCGAAGCTGTGGCCATGTCGCGGTCGGCAAATACGGTGTCCCGTACGGTGGGCATCCAGTGCAGGAAGTAATCGTACGGATTGGGGGTGAGGACGGTCACTTTGTGGCCGGCTTTGCGCAGAACCAGAGCCAGGGCCAAAGAGGAACCCATCGCGTCGCCATCGGGATTGCGGTGGGTGGTAATGACGATGTTGTCGGTGCGCGTGAGTCGCTTCATGAGGCGGTCGACCTCGCTCTGTTTAAATATGCTCAGCTGAGTTTGCTTTTCCTTGATCATAGTTCGCAAATTTAGGAACTGTTTTCATTAATGGAATGGTAAAAATGCCGCGCGAAGACAATGCGGCAATCCAGTTCGCCGTACATCCCTAAAAAAGAAAAAGGTCTTCTGGTGGGAAGACCCTGTTTTTGGTTCAATTACAAGTAAGGGGTAGGGAATTGAATTACCAAAGTTTTAATTGAGCACCGTCAAGATAGCCGATTGGGGATGGATTAGGGGGATAATTCGATGAGTTCCCGGGGAGGACCGCCCAACGGTCCAAATTTGCAGACGAGCTAAATCGTTTAAGTGTGAAAAGTACAAAAAGTTGCGCAACGGAAAATCAGGTTGTGGCTCACCAAATGTTTGGGGTTCGTGGTGCGGTGTGATTTTTTTGTTGGGCAAACCGCCTTTTTTGAGTCCTGATTACCGCTTTCGCAAAAAAAATGGTGCCATCCAATGGCAAAGATTGCTGGGCCGAGCGCATGAAGATATTTGTAAGACACGACCCAACTTGAAACAGAAGGGGCGTCACCCTAGTTTTGTCGGCAATTATTAACGAATACAAAAACATGAGCGGAAAACTTACCTTTACGATCATCAAGCCGGACGCTGTGCGCAACGGCCACACGGGCAAGATCATCGATCAGATCCTCGAAGCGGGATACACCGTCAAAGCCATGAAGCTGGTGCACTTGAGTGACACTACCGCAGGTGCCTTCTACGACATCCACCGGGACCGTCCTTTTTTTAAGGACTTGGTGGCCTTTATGACCAGCGGTCCCTGCATTCCGGCCATTCTGGAAAAAGACAATGCCGTCGAAGACTTTCGCACCCTGATCGGTGCCACCGATCCCACGAAAGCCGCCGAAGGTACGATTCGCAACCGCTTCGCGAAGTCCATCGACGCCAACGCGATCCATGGTTCAGATTCGGACGAAAACGCCCTGCGGGAAGGACGTTTCTTTTTTGCGGAAATTGAGATCTTTTGAGCGCAATTTTTCGCCAACTCAAAATAATTTAAACAAAGTGCTGACCGCTCTCCGGCCGGCACTTTTTTTGAACAATTGGCCGAAAATTTCGTTTTAAATATGAAAGTATTACTATTATGTCTTAGTTAAATACTAAGATTCGCCGGTGATAGAAGGCGATTTTACTGGACCTAGCACGAAAGCGGTAATGACAGAGATCACCTCAGGACTTCCGGAATATCCCCTGCGGCGCTTTTGGCGCCTCATCGGCGCCGAACGCCGGGACATCACCTTTCTATACATTTATGCGGTACTGGCGGGCTTGATCAGTCTCTCTTTGCCCCTCGGTATTCAGGCGATCGTCAATTTTGTCGCCGGTGGGCAGTTGACCACCTCCTGGGGCGTGCTGGTATTTCTTGTCATCCTCGGCGTGGCCCTCAATGGGGTGCTGCAAATCATGCAGTTGTCCATCACCGAGATCATTCAGCAGCGCATCTTTACCAATTCGGCTTTCGAATTTGCCTTCCGCGTACCGCGGATGCGCCTCGAATCCCTTTACCGCCACTACGCCCCCGAATTGGTCAACCGCTTCTTCGATACCCTCAACGTGCAGAAGGGGCTCTCCAAAATTCTGATCGACCTCAGTTCTTCGACGCTGCAGGTCATCTTTGGCCTGGCGCTGCTCTCTTTCTACCACCCGCTGTTCATCCTATTCGGCATCGCGCTGGTCATTCTGCTGTACATGATCATTCGCTACACCGGACCGATGGGTTTCCGGACCAGTTTGCAAGAGTCCAAGTACAAGTACCAAGTGGTTCACTGGCTGGAAGAACTGGCGCGCTCGATGGAAGTCTTTAAAATGGCCGGCCCGCCGGATCTGCCGATGGTGCGTACCGACGGTCTCGTCGTCAGCTACCTGGACTCGCGTAAGCGTCACTTTCGGGTCTTGCTCACCAAGTACGGCTTTATGGTCGCTTTCAAGGTGCTGATCATTGCCGCTCTGCTGATCATCGGCAGTGTACTGGTCGTACAGAATGAAATGAACATCGGGCAGTTCGTCGCCGCTGAGATCGTGATCATCCTGCTGATCAATTCGGTGGAAAAGTTGATCCTGAGCGTTGAGACAGTCTACGATGTCTTGACCGCCCTGGAAAAGATCGGCTACGTGATGGACATTCCTCTGGAGCAACCCAACGCCAAAAAGTTTGTGCCTGTGGAAGACGGTCGCGGATTGGCGATTCACATTGCTGATTTGCACTTTGGGCTGCCGGACAGCGCCGAGATCCTTGCCGGCGTGAATCTGGAAGTTGCCGCCGGGGAAAAGCTGTGCATCTCCGGAAAAAGCGAACCGGGCAAAGCACTGCTGCTGCGTCTGCTGGCGGGGTTCTACCAAGATTACACCGGTGCGGTGACCGTCAATGGGATGCCCCTGCGGAACCTGGATCTGTGCAACCTGCGGGGCCACATTGGAGGTTTTACGTCGTTGCAGTCAGTGTTTGATGGAACGCTGCTGGAAAACATCACCTTGGGACGCGGCAGTTGCAGTCTCGATGAAGTGCTGCGCATCATCAAAGTTGTCGGCCTGCAAAATTATATCGACAACGAACCGTTGGGATTTGAGAAACGGATCACGCCGGAGGAGGCCAAATTGCCCCAGTCGGCCTACCGAAAGATACTGCTCGCCCGTGCGCTGGCGTCGAAGCCCCGCTTACTGCTGTTAAATGAGCCGTTTATCGGGTTGACCCAAGGTGAGCGGGACCAGTTGCGAAAATTTATCACCGAATCAATGCCGCACGCTACGGTGATCATGACGCTGGACGAGCCGGATAGCGCGCAAGGATTCGACCGGGTGGTCGAAATGAAGAACGGCACGATTGACAGCCCTAATAAATCATAGACGATCTACCATGCTTAACATATCCGACAATTCCATCGATGGCAAGTTTACCGTGGAGCGGTACACCTCGTTCCACTTGGTAAAAAGCCACCGGGGAAAGCGTGTACTTGCGCGCATTATCCTGGGAATTCTGGGATTGCTGTTTGCGATCCTTTTTTTGCCCTGGACCCAAACGGTGGTCGGCACAGGAAATATCACCTCCCTGCGGCCGGAACAGCGCCCGCAGACTTTGCACTCGACCATCGACGGGCGGATTGAAGCCTGGTACGTGCGGGAAGGACAGTACGTCGACAAGGGAGATACCATTCTGCACATCAGCGAGATCAAGGACAAGTACTTCGATCCGAACCTACTCGGTCGGACCCAAGAGCAGATCCGCTCGAAAGAAATGGCAGTGAATGCTTACGAAGAGAAGGTGTTTGCCCTGGATGCGCAGATTTCGGCACTGGAAGCGACCTTGAGTCTCAAATTGCAACAGGGCCGGAACAAGGTCCAGCAGACGATCCTAAAGGTGCGTTCGGACAGCATCGATCTGGAGGCGGCCAAGACCAATTTGCAAATCGCCGAGCGACAGTATGATCGGACGGATCAGTTGTACAAGGAAGGGCTAAAGTCGCTGACCGACTTGGAAAACCGCCGTTTGAAGCTGCAAAATGCCCAGGCGAAAAAAATCTCTCAGGAAAATAAGCTGCTCACCAGCCAGAATGAATTCCTGAATGCCCAGGTGGCCCTCACCAACCTGAGCAACGAATACAACGAAAAAATCGCCAAAGCATCTTCGGAAAAGTTTGCCTCCCTGTCGAATCGATTCGATGGCGAAGCGACGGTCTCGAAGCTCTACAATCAATATTCGAACTTCGAAGCCCGGCGGCGGATGCACTACATCCTGGCCCCGCAGAGTGGTTACATCACCCAGGCCATTGTTACCGGTCTTGGGGAGACGATCAAGGCCGGTGACGAGATCCTGAGCATTATGCCGGCGCAATACGACCTCGCGGTCGAGTTTTTCATCGAGCCATTTGACCTGCCCTTGATGAAAATCGGTCAGGAAGTCCGGATGCAGTTTGATGGCTGGCCGGCGCTGGTCTTTTCGGGATGGCCCGGTGTCTCGACGGGTACCTTTGCGGGAGAAATTGTGGCCATTGACAACTTTATCAGCGAAAATGGCAAGTACCGAATGTTGGTGGTGCCGGATGAAGAAAACGCCCCTTGGCCGCAAGCACTCCGGATCGGATCGGGTGCCCAAGGATTGGCAATGCTGAATGACGTGCCGGTGTGGTACGAGATTTGGCGCCAGCTCAACGGCTTCCCGCCGCAGTATTACAAAGGCAATCGCAAACCCGGTTCCACCGACAAAAACACCAAGACAGCAAGCACAAAATAATGCGTAGTTTTTGCGTCATAGTGTTTTTGTCCCTGTCTTTTGGGGCGATGCACGCCCAGACAGATTCCACAGCGCGGGATACGTCGGGGCGGATTTTGACCTACGGAGAGTTCATGGACCAGATCATGGCTTACCACCCGATTGCTCAGCGGGCGGAGTTGCTGCCGGAACAGGGGCAAGCCCTGCTGCGCAAAGCGCGGGGATTTTTTGATCCCTACATCTACGGCGACTACGTGGGCAAGCGCTTCAAGGGCAAAAATTATTACCAGAAGCTGGAAACGGGAGTCAAAGTGCCGACCTGGTTTGGCATCCAGTTTTTCGGCGGTTACGAAAACAATGCGGGAGAATTTTTGAATCCCGAAGCCGATGTTCCCGACGTCGGACTTGCCAAAGCCGGTATCGAGTTCAATTTGGGGCGGGGGTTGCTGATCGACAAGCGGCGGGCCGAACTGCTCAAGGCGCAATGGTATCCGCAGATCACCGAAGCCGAACGCCGCATCGTCTTGAACAGTCTGGTGGTCGAGGCTACCGCAGCCTACTGGAAATGGTGGGTGGCCTGGCACCAAATGGAAGTCTACGACAATGCGGTAGGCCTGGCGGAAATTCGTTTTCGCGGGGTCAAGCAGGGTTACCTCTCTGGGGACGAGCCGGCGGTGGATACCCTCGAATCATTCATTCAGTTGCAGACCCGGCAGTTCAGCTTGAATGACGCCCGGGTGAAGTACGCTCAGGCGGCTTTTATTCTGTCGAGTCTGCTCTGGGACGACAGCGGGGTGCCGCTGGTACTGTCGGATGGGGTGCAACCGCCCGAGGAGCCGATCGGATCGCAGGCACCGCTGGCCGACTCCTTGCCGGAGATCCCCGATCTGCTGCTGCAACATCCCGAGCTGTTGAGCCTGGAGTACAAGCAAGAGCAGTTGCGGGTGGATCGCCGCTGGGCGGCGGAAAGGTTGAAACCGGAAGTCGCCATCAAAGCGGGCACTTTCCTGCAGCCGGGACCGGAAACGAACCTCGGTGATCGCCCATTTTACGAAGACAACACGGTGGGAATTTCGGTGGCTTTTCCGGTATTCATTCGCAAGGCCCGGGGAGAATTGGCCCTGGCCGATATCGAGATTCAGAACACCGAGCTCAAGCAAGAACAGAAGGCTTGGGAGCTGGAAAACAAGGTCAACGCTTTGCTGGCTAAAATTAGGAACACAAATGTACAGATTGAGCTTTTTACCAGTACGGTGGACAACTACCAAGGACTGCTCGACGCGGAGGTGCGAAAGTTTGACATTGGGGAAAGTTCCCTATTCCTGATCAATGCCCGGGAACAAAATCTGATCAAGGCCCGACTCACTTTGTTGCAGTTGCAGGGTGATCTCCCGTTGCTCAATTCTGAGTTGTACCGGGCGACCGGTGGCTACGGCACGGTGTATTGAGCCGGGCCACTGGCTTAAGCTGTTTAACTTTAATTCTGCGATTTTGCTAGGGCATCTTTTTCCGCCCCGCTTCCGCTATTTTTTCGCCCCTGCCTTAGCTATGATCTCCAACATGGGCCTCGATGGACAAAAAAACCTGTGATCGCAAATTTCACAAACCAATTTTAAACCACCCCTAATTCTACTTTGTCAGGTTACAATAAACACCAATCCGTCTTCGCCAACGCGCCGTGAGGAGATCGCGATGGACAAGTAGCGATCTTGGGCGGTGCCGCATTGAGCCGGAAAAGCAGCCCCGCTAACGATCACGGCGTATTTCTCGCGATCTCCTTTGTCGCGCATCGCGAAGATATGTAGGAGGAAGGTTGGGCAGAAATGCAAACTTGGCAAAGTAGCACGAAGATCCTGAACCGGTAATCGAAGAAGAGATCCAGAACCTCGATTCGGGGAGCACCGGCATTGTTTTCGGGATCGGGGAGGGAGATGTGCACGCAAGGGGGCCAAAAAACTGAGAGTCCCCTGGTCAGAGGACTCTCTTCTGCAAACTAACGAACGTAAAAAAACAAACTTTTCTTAAGCAAACTTAAACTACCGATTTGAATGTCCTGCGTGCAGCAGGAAATGTCTTTGCGGCTCATTGGCAGGAAACGAGGCCTAAGTTCTTAGGTTGGTCACTTAGAAATCAGTCGATTTTGTCGCCAAATATTTAAGTCGCATTGTATATGACTCGGAGGAATGGCCGGAATGTTCAAACAAATGTGTGTCAGTTACCATTTTTTCAATAAAGAACGATCTGTTCCGACCCTTCACTCCTCTATTTCAAATTAACGCATTAGTCGTAAGACTATGATACACAAAGATATAATCCTCCAAACAAAAGGGAAGTGCAAAATCGAGCCATTCTTAGAAAGATAAATCGATAAAATTGGAAGAAAACGATAAAAAAATTGGTGTTAGTCGGTTAAAAGTCCTACTTTACGACCCGTAAATATTGGATTGGAAAATAATTGGATTCGCAGGAATAATGAGAAGTTCAGATTTCCTTTTTAGACTTATTAAAGCGATGACGAAGGGGGACCGACGCAACTTCAAGTTGTTTGCTCGGCTCCAGGATGGGGATAAGAAATACGTGCAATTGTTCGACGCGATCGACAAGCAAAGCGAGTACGATGAGCCTAAGCTGTTGGAACAATTTAAAGGGGAGCGCTTCACCAAGCAATTCTCGGTCGCGAAAAACTATCTCTACAATTACATCCTAAAAACCCTGCACATTTTTCACAAGGATCAGTATACGGAGCTGAGTACGCTCATGCATCAGATTCAGATCCTCATGGGCAAAAACCTTTACGACCAATCCCGGAAGCTCGTGCGCAAGGCGAAGCATCTTGCCGAGCGTCAGGAGCGTTTCCAAGAAACACTGTATCTGCTGGAATACGAGCGCATGATCCTGCACCGGACCCAGCAAATGAAGCAGTACGAGGCGCTTTTGGCGACCGTTCAAGAGCAAGAAAACAAAGCAATCGTCCGCCTCCAGAATCTCCAGGAGTACAAGCACCTTTACGACGAGATCTACGTTATTCTCAATCGGGCCAATTCCGCCCGGGGGGAGAATGAAGTAACCGAGGTGAATACCATTCTGAGCCATCCGCTGTTGCAAGACGAGGACCAAGCGTTGTCGACGCGCGCTCAACTTAAAATGCTGGCCACGCTGAATGAGTGCCACATGTTCAAGCATGACTTTGCCGCTTGCCGAGACGTTTCCAAGCGGATCATGGCAGTGTACGAGGACAATGAGTCCATCCGCAAGGAGAAAAATCTCCGCTATATCAATACCGTCAGCAACCTGGGTATCTTTTGTTATTACTTGGGACATCGCGAAGAATCCTTTGCGATGTTGAGCAAAATGAAAAGTCTGGAAACCTATAGCCAGCACGAGAAGCTGCGGGTTTTCGAAAAATACTACCACTTCAAGATCGCCCTCTGCATCGAAATGGGCGCTGAAGAGGAAGGCCGGGCCACGATTGAAAGCTTCATCAAGGAGTTCAAAGCGGTCGAAGGCCAGATCATGAAGTCCATCGAATTGGCGATTTCGTTTTTTGTCGCCAATTTTTTTGTGATGGCGGGTGATCACTCGGAAGCGCTTCCGTGGGTGAATCACATCCTGAATGAGCCCAAGACGGAACTGCGCACGGACATCCAGTGCATGGCGCGAATTCTCAATCTGATCATTCATCTCGAGCTGGGGAACCGTGATTTTGTGGAATACAATCTGAAGTCTACCGCGCGTTTCCTTTCGAATCGGGACCGCCTCTACAAATTCGAGCGGATCATCTTGAAGTACCTGCGTTATCTAGCCGCTTTGGGCCCCGACGACAGTGACCGCGATCTGCTGGTAAAATTTTCCGCCGAAATGGAAGAAGTCCTGATCGATCCACTCGAACGCAAGGCTCTGAATCTGTTCGATGTGGTAACCTGGATCAAGAGCCGGCAGCAACAGGCCTCCATGATGCAACTCGTCCAGTCCGAAGCCGAAGGCGTGCAAAAGCTTGATTGACGGTAGGGGGGCGCTGTCGCCCCGACCATTTTGCCAGAAAGGCGATTTAAATTTAATTTTGCGAATTTGCTAGGTGCTTTTCGGCCGCTCTTCAGCTATGGACTCCAAAATGAGCTTCGATGGACAAAAAAAGCGGTGCTAGCAAATTTCACCAACCAATTTTAAACCGCCTCTGAGTGGTGCCAAGGCCAGTTTTTCCGATTGCGAAAAGCCGTTCCGCTTGTGCCCCGGCAATTGAACGCTCGGGAGCCGTGTTCACGTAAAATTGCAAGGCATCGGGCACAATACGGGACGCAGGCTACGGATCAAGAACCAAAGTTTGGACGGGAAGATTGGGCTCGATGTAGCCCAGGCGCTGATTTGCTCCTCTTCCACAAAAACGGTGGCTGAACCGGGCCGTCACTCCGACTTACCGTCCCCTCGCAGATTGTTTTTACCCCTCCTGTATACCGTTCAGTTAAGGTGAACCGGTGCGGCCCCGGTTTAAGATTCCGTGTCCGCGGACCGGGATTGGGGAGCCCGAGGCTCAATGACCGATACAAGTCACCCCGTTCATTGCGGCGCAACGATTGCTGATTCCGACCAATTTTCTTGCCAACCGTTGTATACGCAAAAGACAATTGGTTTTGGGGACCAGAATACCTCCCCGGCCAATGCTTCACTGTGTCAAAAATTGGTTAATTGGTTTATTTTCTCCAATAAAGTAAGTCCTGACCACTCGCGGCGGAGTGATCAGGACAAAATGTCTTAACAGTAAAATGTAGTAGTTTAAACGAATGGTTCAATTGGTCGTTAGCCTTGGTCTTGCTCCAGCACCAATTCCAGAATACCACTGTTGTAATGTACAAAATAGTGTTCTTCTGGCGTGATTTCCGTGATTGAGAGCAACCCATCGTAGTAAGCCGTCCAAACTTCAGTCATGCTGAGGCTCCAGTGCGGGGCCGCATGATCTTCGAGGATTTTACGAAGTGTGACTTGACTAAGCTTTTGGGCCTCCATGGCCGGTGCCTCAATGACGGTGGGCTCACCCACGGAAGTAGAAACTGAAACATTGGAAAAGTTCAGGGAAAGCAACACGAATGCTGCTGCTAATGTGTTAGAAATCATAGCGTTACAACTTTATTTTATTCAACAAAACCCGATGCTAATTTGAGGATTTAACTGCCATTTGAGCGCAGCATATTTCAACAATCGCTTACCACTTTGTCCCTAAACTTGTACGTGGACACTCAGGCTGAGGCTGTTAATTTTATGAAAGTCAGTCTAAAGGTTGTGGATATCTTGCTAAGAATGGACAAAAAATGCATAGAGTATCCAGGCGAAAAACGCTATGATCTTGAAACTTCGGTGGACTTATCCACCGAAACCGCGGGGCTTTGTACGCATCAACGACCCGGGTTCAATCAAAAAACACAAAAATTCTACCTGCAAAAAAGTCAGAATCTCCCCAAACCTTACACCAATTTTTCGGGGACTGCCCCCGCAAATGATTTCTGTTCCGGACCCGGATTGGGTTTGAGTTACTAAGATTCCTGAGAATATAGTTTTGTGGCATTTAGCCGGCGCTCTATATTTGCCTTACATCCAATCGAACACAACCAAATTTTTTCCAACAACCAATGAGCTAAGCTCGGTACCTGGGTTCCCACTTGCCTAAGGTCCGAGCTTTTTCTTTTTCGGCTTTCACGATACTCGCTTGGCTCAGTAATCCCGTTTTTCATCCGTTGCGCGTCCCAATGCGCAATCAGCATACCGGTCGGCGAATGAACAAATCGTGCTGATCCGGTGGATGCGAAATTTTTCTACCCCAGAACGATGGCAAGTCAGATTTTTTGTCTGACTCAAGACGCCTTTGCCGGGCTTTCCTACTAAAGATGGGGGAATTCAACGGAACAAAAATCGGCACGTTCGGTGTAAATTCTTTCACGCTGAGGTGGACGGTTTTTGCTGGGTTGTGTGGAATTTTGTGAGTCGTTTCGTCTTCAGGGAGAAAGGGGCCAAATTTCGCGAAAATGGCCAGTTGGGGAGAGAAGATGCCTTGACAAAAAAAGCGAGCCTCACGCTTGAGGTGCGTGAGACTCGTAACCAACTAAACCAAACTATGGAAATAAGTTTTAAAAACTCGTTTTACTAATTTTTGCTTCCGTTGATAATACGAATTTGATCTCTGCAGGGTTATCCAGCTTCGATTAAACCGCACAATCCGCGGCTGAACGTACAGATTTGTATGGTGAAACCGCTAACGAAGCGCATCAAGCTCCTTTTGCGTCAGTATCCCATGTAATGCTTGACCAAGCCCAACAGGTGGATGGCGGCGGTTTCGGAGCGCAAACGGTTGTGGCCGAGGGCCACGGTTTCGAATCCGGCGTCCTGTGCAGCCCGCAGTTCTTCCTCAGCAAAATCACCTTCGGGGCCGATCAATAAATGAACTGCATTTATGTTGCTAAGTTTAGGACCAAAAGTGGTCATTGGTTTTCCGGTGGGTCCGTGGGCGATTAGGCGCATCTCATCGGGGACACGGGTCAGCAAATCAATCAGCGGGGCAATCTCGCACAATTCCGGCAACCGGCTGCGCAAGCATTGCTTGATCGCGGCCACCATGATGCGCTCCAGGCGGTCCGGCCGCAGTCCAGTTTTGACCGTATGCTTAGACAAATAAGGCTGAATGCGCGTCACTCCCAGTTCCACCGCTTTTTCGATGAGCCATTCGAATCGGTCATTTTTGTGCAGGGGACTAATCATGAGGGTAATTTGCTGCGGCTTTTCGCCCCAGTTTGGGTGGCGTTCCAGGATGCGCAGGGTCACTTCCCGCTTGGTAATCTCGGTGATCTTTCCCAGGTACATTCCGCCTTTTCCGTCGATGCCCACGAGCCGATCTCCGCGCTTGCTCCGCATGACTTTGAGCGCATGGCGGGCTTCTTCCCCTTCCAGGACTGCAAAATCCTCATCGATATGGCGGAAAAGGAAGGGTGTCATGGGCCGGGCGTATCATTCGCCGTCAATCCGGCGCTATTGATAAATATCTTTTCTATTCCCCACATATTGCACTAACTTTACAGCCCAATTTAGTAATTATTGTAGACCAAAACTTTGCGTATGAACGAGTTTGGGATTAAATCCAAAAAAGCCGACCTCAATTTCTCAGGGGTTCGGACCGTAGGATCCGTTTACTGGAATTACACCCCGGCGAAACTGGCCGAAATGGCCATTGAACGGGGCGAAGGACAATTGGCGGATTCGGGTGGATTGGTTGTCATGACCGGAGAGTTTACCGGTCGTTCCCCCAAGGACAAATTCGTCGTGAAAGACGATACGACCCGCGATACTTGCTGGTGGGGAGAGATCAACCAGCCCATTTCCAACGAAAAGTTTCAAAGCCTCAAGGCAAAAGTCCTCGCTTACATGCAAGGCCGTGACCTCTGGGTCCGCGATGCATTTGCCGGGGCCGATCCTGCCCACCGCATTGGCGTCCGCGTCTTCAATGAAAATCCGTGGCAAAACATCTTTGTGTACAACATGTTCATCCGTCCATCGGAAGAGCAAAAGTTGAATTTTGTTCCGGATTGGACCATCTATTGCGCTCCTGGTTTCTACGCCGATCCCGAAGTGGACGGCACCCGACAGCACAACTTTACGATGGTCAACTTCACCGAGCGGACAATCATTATCGGTGGCTCCGCCTACACGGGCGAGATAAAGAAAGGCATTTTTACCGTTCTGAATTACATTCTCCCGATGAATGGTGTCTTGTCCATGCACTGCTCCGCAAACATCGGACGGGAGGACAAAGACACGGCCGTTTTATTCGGACTGTCGGGAACTGGTAAAACGACCCTCTCCGCTGACCCAAACCGTGACTTGATCGGTGACGATGAGCACGGCTGGACTGACAATTCCGTCTTTAACTTTGAAGGTGGTTGCTACGCCAAGTGCATCGACCTGAGTGCCGAGAAAGAACCGCAAATCTGGAACGCGATCAAGTTTGGGGCCCTGATTGAAAATGTGACCTTCGTCGAGGGTACCCGGACAGTCGATTTCCACGACACCTCAATTACCCAGAATACGCGCACGGCTTATCCCATCTACCACATCGAGAATGCGGTCGAGCCGAGCATGGGGGCAACCCCGAAAAATATCTTCTTCCTGACCGCCGACGCATTTGGTGTGCTTCCGCCCATCAGCAAGCTCACCACGGGCCAGGCCATGTACCAATTCATCTCCGGTTATACCGCCAAGGTCGCCGGGACCGAAGCGGGCATCAACGAACCGGTGCCGAACTTCTCGGCTTGTTTCGGCGCGCCCTTCCTGCCTTTGCACCCGACGAAATACGCCGAGATGCTGGGCAAAAAGATGGAAGAGCAGAACGTGAACGTCTGGCTCGTGAACACCGGCTGGACCGGGGGGCCTTATGGGGTCGGATCCCGGATGAAGCTGGAGTACACCCGCGCGATGGTCACCGCAGCGCTCAATGGTGAACTCAACGACGTTACGTACACCACCGATCCGATTTTCGGCTTGAACATGCCGACGACCTGCCCCAACGTACCCGATGAGGTGCTTAACCCCCGGAATACCTGGGCGGACAAAGCAGCTTACGACGCTAAGGCCAACGACCTCGCCGAAAAGTTCAACCGCAACTTTGACAACTACAAAGAGTTTGCGAGTGAAGCCATCCTCGCCGCCGCTCCGCGCGTGCTGCAAGGCTGATCCATTCGCACTTCCAGAAATAACGACGCCGCATCCTTCCCGATGCGGCGTCGTCTTGTTTTACCGAGTCCTTAGAGGCGGTTTAAAATTGGTTTGTGAAATTTGCTAGTGCAGATTTTTTTTGTCCATCGAAGCTCATTTTGGAGTCCATAGCCAAAGCTATGGGCGAGAAAATAGCGGAAGAGGGGCGGAAAAAGATGCCATAGCAAAATCGCAGAATTAAATTTAAACAGCCTCT
>JBCCQH010000070.1:0-39220 GCA_039024435.1 Bacteroidota bacterium | reverse complement strand
CGGGTGGCGCAGTCTTCTTCGACGCTGCCAGCCTGACGATGGGCATGCCGAGCCCGGGTCTGGTGGGTGACGTGACCGTATCGAATGATCCGGGTCAGTGTGGTGCCCAGCTCCAACTGGCAACTCCGGCTTCGGCGGATAACTGCGGTGTGGTCTTCCTCACGAATGACTACAACAATACGGCCAACGCGAGCGACTTCTATCCGGTGGGCACCACGGTGGTGACCTACACGGTGGGTGACGCGGCCGGCAATACGACCTCTTGCTCGATCACCGTCACGGTGAACGATACCGAGGCACCGATTGCCGTATGCAACAGCCTGACGGTACAGCTCGATGCGAACGGGCAGGCGGTAATTACCGCCGCCGACGTCGATGGCGGCAGCAGTGACAACTGCGGCATCCAGTCGATCAGCGCCAATCCGCTGAACTTCGATTGCTCGAATGTGGGAGTGAATTCGGTGACGCTGACGGTTACCGATCTCGCCAACAACGTCTCGACCTGCACCGCATCGGTGACGGTGGAAGACAACGTGGCTCCGAACGCCGTCTGCCAGAACATCGCGGTCAACCTCGATGCCAGTGGAAATGCTTCCATTACCGCCGCTGACATTGATGGCGGCAGCACCGACAACTGTGCCATCGCCTCGATTGCGGCGAATCCCACGAACTTTGACTGTTCGAACCTGGGCAACAACACGGTAACCCTCACGGTGACCGATGTCAATGGCAACGTGTCCACCTGCACCGCGCGGGTACGGGTACGCGACCGCATCGCTCCGGTGGCCTTGTGCCAGGATTTGACCGTGCAACTGGACGCCACTGGGCAGGCCAGCGTTACCGCGCAAGGCATTGACAATGGCAGCAGCGACAACTGTGGTCCGATCAATCTGAGCATTGACAACGATACTTTCGGCTGCGAAGATGTCGGTACGGCATCGGCCAATGGCCTGATCATCAGTGAATACATTGAAGCGGGAGGCCGGGAAGACTACCTCGAAATCTTCAACGGAACCGGGGCACCGGTGAACCTCGCTGACTACGAGTTGCAGCGCTACCCGAATGGTAACGCCAATTCGGGCAACAACAACCGCTTTGCCTTGAGTGGCACGCTGGCGGATGGTGCGGTCCTCGTCCTGCGGGACGGACAAGCAACCGGACCGGGCGTGCCGGTGACCAACAACGCCCTGCGCGTGACCGGTGACGACGCATTGGCCCTGTTCAATGTCACGACCCAAACCTTGGTCGACATCTTTGGGGTGATCGGCGAGGATCCAGGCAGCAATTGGAACGCACCGGGCGGTTACCGGACCAATCGCCGGACGCTGCGGCGCCGGGCGACAGTGACCTCGGGTGTCTCCGTGAATCCGCCCTTCGGCAATGGTGCGGCGGGCTTCGCCACGTTGGCCTCCGAATGGGATGTCTTCAGCCTGGGCGACCTGAACGGTTTGGGAAGCCATTCGCTGGCCTTCGGCGCGGGCAACATCGTGACGTTGACCGTTTCCGATGGTTCTAACAACCAGGATTCCTGTACGGCAGTCGTGACGGTGGAAGACAATACGGCTCCGACCGTAGTCTGTCAGGACATTACGGTCCAGCTCCAGCCGAGCGGGGACGTAAGCATTACCGCGATGATGGTCGACGGTGGCACCAGCGACAACTGTGACTTCACCCTCACGGCGATGCCGCTGACCTTTGACTGTGACAACGTAGGCATGGCCAACAATGTCACCCTGACCGCGACCGATCCCTCCGGCAACAGCGCAAGCTGCACCGCTGTGGTGACGGTTGTCGATACGACGGGTAAGATCTGCTGCCCGATTGCCCTCGATTTCGAGGAAAGCGCTATGGGCAACCCAATGGCGGCCGGTATGCTGATCAGCAACCAGTGGGCGGCCGACGGGATCCTAATCAGTGCGGACAACAACCGGAACAATGGTCCCGACCAGGCGATCTTGTTTAACTCGGCGGCTCCGACCGGAGGCGATCCTGACTTGGGTACCCCGAACGTGGCCAATGGTGGCCCGGGTATCGGTGGCGGTGGTGCCAGCACCAACTTTGTCCCGGAAGATCTGATTCTGATCATCGCCGAGCGCCTGACCGACAACAACAACGACGGTCTGGTCGACAATCCGGACGATGAAGCCCGCGGCGGTTCAATCCGCTTCGACTTCACCCAGAACGCCGCCACGGTCAGTTCGATCAAGCTGGTGGACCTGGACGACGGTCCCTGGACGATTGCGGTTGAGATCCTGGGTGGCTTCACCACCAGCTTCTCAGTGAACGCCATCGGGGACAACGCTACCATTGACTACCCGATTGGCCTGTCAAATGTCGTTGCCCTGACGGTAGAGATGCCGAAGTCGGGGGGCATCGCCAATCTGATCTACTGCCCCGACGGTCCGGACGTCAATACCTGCGCCAGCACGCTGGACTTCAACCGCGACGGCATGGGCAACCCGCTGCAAAAAGGCGTCAAGCTCAACAACCAGTGGCTGAACCAAGGTATCCGCGTGAGTGCGGACAACAACCAAGGGCCCGACGAAGCGATTACCTTTAACAGTGCCCTGCCGACCGGTGGTGATCCTGACCTCGGTACGCCGAACCAGGCCTTCGGTGGCCCGGGCGTCGGCAATGCAGGCTCCCCGAGCAACCGCATCGCTGAAGGCAACCTGTTGATCATCGCCGAAAACGTGACCGACAACAACAACGACGGCCGCGTGGACAATCCGGACGACGACGCGAATGGTGGTACGGTGACGTTTGCCATGACGCAAACCGCCTTCACCATTGATTCGATTGTCCTGGTGGACATCGACGAGAATGCGCCCGTAACGATTGCGGTCGAACAACTGGATCAGAGTGTGATCACCTTTACCGTACCCGGCGGAGGCGACAACTCGAAGACCACCGCTAGCATTGGGGTGGACAGTGTGGTGTCCGTCAGCGTGAGCTTCCCGGGTTCGGGGGCCATCGCCCGGATGCACTATTGCGAAGAAGGCCCGGTCATCCCGACGCCTTGCCTCGCGGTACTCGACTTCGAGACCGATGGCAATGGCAACCCGCTGCTGTCCGGTACGCACATCGACAACCAGTGGGTGAACTTTGGGGTGACGATCCAGACGGACAATAACCGCAACAACGGTCCCGATCAGGCGATCATCTTTGACAGTTCTAACCCCACCGGGGGCGACCACGACCTGGGCACGCCAAACCAGCAGTACGGCGGACCTGGCATCGGCAATGGGGGCGTGACCAACAACATTCCGGAAGGAAACACGTTGATCATCGCCGAGCGCCTGACCGATAACAACAACAACGGCCGCGTGGACAATCCGGACGATGAAGCCCGGGGTGGCTCAATCACCTTTACCTTCAATCCGACGGCCACCGTGGACTCGGTCGTGCTGATCGATGTAGATGACAACACGGGATGGAGTGCGGCAAGTTGCCTGCTGAACAACGGCCAAACCCTGACCATGCCGATCCCGAACATGGGCGACAACGGTCGCATCGTGATTCCGATCCTGCAGGACAGTGTCCAGAAGTTGACGATCAATCTGGGGGGTTCTGGTTCGGTCGCCGGTCTGTACTTCTGCGCCGACGGCCCGGCTCCGAGCAATGCTAAAATTGCCGAGCCGCCGGTCACCGATGGCAACATGGGGCAGAGCGCGGGAGCCAATCTGGAGCGCTCGGGTCTCTTTACCGCCTTCCCGAACCCATTTGAAGCCGAGACGACGGTGCGCTTTGAGCTCACCCAAGCCGACGAAGTGACGCTGGTGGTCTTCGATATGAGCGGCAAGATGATCACGACGCTGTACGAAGGTCCGGTGGAAAGTGGTGAAGCCGTGGATGCGGTGTTCGCGCCCGAAGACGTGACCGACGGCATCTACCTCGCGAAGCTGGTAACCAAAGGCGGCTTGGTGATGACCAAGAAGCTGATGGTTCGTAGATAAGTCTGTAACCTAATCGATTATACAAGCGGCCTCGCTACCTTTTGGTGGCGGGGCCGTCATCGTTTTTGCGATTGAGCCAAAGTGGTTTTGCTTACAATTTTGATTGACAGTACGTGCCCGCCGCGCACACGAGATTTCGCACGCGCTACGGGCGCATTTTCTGATGACGGCGGTGAGGTTAGCAAAAGAGCTTGCGCTAGAAGGATTGTACTTGTCTACCCCCTAATTCAAATCCACAATCTTGTGCTTGATGGCGTAGCGGACCAACTGGGCGGTATTGGCGAGTTCCAGTTTGTGCAGGATGTTTGAGCGGTGGGTGTCCACCGTGCGAACACTGATGTGCAGCCGATCTGCGATTTCTTTTGAAGAGTGCCCTTCGGCGATGTGAACGAGCACTTCGGTTTCGCGCCGGGAGAGCTTGTGGGATTCCAGCCGGGGATTGAGGTTGCCGCGGTTGACCGACATGCGGAGAAATTCCCGGGAGACACCGCCTCCAAAATAGATTTCGCCGGCGGCGACTTGGCGGATGGCCTCGACCAGTTCGTGGGTATCCGATTGCTTGAGCAAGTACCCTCGACACCCGATTTCCAGGCTTTTGCGCAAGTAATGGGTATCGCTGTACATCGTGAGCAAGACAATCGCCAGATTGGGCTGCAAATCGAGGGCCAACCGGGCCGCTTCCAGCCCGTTGAGGTCGGGCATTTCGATGTCGAGGAGGACGACATCGGTGGGGGTCGTCCGCAGAGAACCAAGCACTTCCCGTCCGGTTCCGGCTTCGCCGACGATCTCGATGTCGGGGGCTTGCTGGAAGAGGGAGCGGGCGCCGGAGCGGATCAGTTCGTGGTCATCGGCGAGCATCAGTTTGATCTTTTTCATGTTCAATTTGTAATTCAATGATGAGGGAGAAGCCGCCCGCCGGATTGGGTTCCAGCAGTATTTCCCCCGGCAAGGCGGTCAGGTAGTCTCGGGTTTCGGGGAAGTCGTCGATTTTCGGCTGGGGTGGGAGGGGGGCGCTTGCCCCTTCGGCATCCACCATGAGCCGGAGAAGTCCGGGAAAGCCCAGCACCTGCAGTTCAATGATCGGGCACCGAAGGGCTCCGCTACTCAATTCCAGCGCTTCCTGCACGATGCGGTACACCGGAAGGTGGAATTGGGCCGGGAGTACGACCTTGGGATCAAAGTACAGATCGATGGCTTGGCCGTCGCGTTCGGAGACGGTGTCCACAAGGTGGTGAATGCTTTCTTCCAGGCCAAAGTCCCGCAGGACATGGACCGACAGGTGCCGCGAGAGCTGTCCGACTGCGTTTGACAGGCCATCCAGGGCTTGCAGCAATTCTGTGGGCTGCGTTTGGGTAGGGGCTTTCCCGTGGGCTTGGTACTGAAGGTGCAGGGCGGTAAGTTGGGTGTTGACCCCATCGTGCAATTCCCGCGAGATGCGCTGGCGTTCCAGTTCGCGTCCCTGCATGATCTGGAGCACACCGGTGCGTTGCTGGCGTTTATCGGCTAAAATCAGCCGTTGCAACCGCTGGAAATCGAAACGGGCCCGCTCGGTAAAAAAGATGAGCACCAGGACAAAGCAGAAAAATGTCGCGCCGGCAAAGATGGAGATCTCGTCGGTGTAGCCGGTGTAGGGTGCAGTATTCCCCAAAAGATGGGCGGGCAACCAGGCAAAGGCGGCGAAGATGCTGAGGGCAATCATTCCCCAAAGCAGGGCGGCTTGGCGGTCAAACATGAACAGAGCCATGATCGGGGCGACCACCAACCAGGACATAAAAGGAGAGGCGATCCCGCCGGTGTGGTAGATCGAAAAGGTAAAAAAGACGAGTACGGAGAAGCAATAGAAGTGCCCAGCGAGGACAACTCGGCGAAAGACCAGCAATAAGATGAATTCCACGGTGGCCTGGGCCAGCCCTAAATAGCAGGAATACCGGCCATAATAAAGGTCATGGTAGTGGTAATAGGGGAAAAATGCGGTACAGAATGCCACCACGGCAAAGGTGCTGTATACCAGCAGCAGCGAGCGTTGGATTTTGAGGTCATCTCCGGCAAATCTCCGGGCCAACCAGCGGGCGAGTGCCCCTTCCAGGGCATTGAGGCGGTTCATTGGAAGGGGAGTTTGAGGCGACGGTAAAGGGAATGGGGTAGGGAAATCTGAATGCGGAGGCCACCGCCTGGGCGCGGGCCGAGCACCAGTTCGCCGCCCAACAACTCGACGCGGTCGGCGATGTTTTGCAAGCCTTGGCCGGAGGCTCCTCGGCGGACCGCTCCGACCGGCAGGCCGACCCCATTGTCTTCGATGAGGATGGACATGATCTGGGCCGATTCGATGCGGACGGCAAGGCGCACCTCCGTGGCTTGGGCGTGGCGGATGATGTTGTGGAACGCTTCCTGAAGGATGCGGTAGAGGTGTAGGTTGCGGGTGTCCATCGGGAGTTTTGGTTGGCTGGGGAAATCGACGAAGAGTTGAACCTCCGCCGCGTGTTCGAGGTGCTGACAGAGGTTCTGCACCGCGGTTTGGAGTCCAGTCTTGTCCAGGGGGTGCTCGGCGAGGTCGTGTACGATGCGGTCAACTTCAGTTTGCAGGTCACGCAGGCGCAGCTGCAGCAGGGCAACGTCCTGGGGTGAAAGTTGGGCGTCCTTGAGAAAGTCAGTTTGCAGGTCTCGGAGGTGGGTTAGGGGTCCTTGCAGTTCTTCCGCGACCGTGTAGCGCAGTCGGCTGCGTGCTTCGAGTTGGCCCGCGACGATGTCCCCGAGCAAGGCTTGGTTGTGGTGCATTTCGGCCTCCATCCTGGCTTTGGAGCGAAAAATCTGACGCTGATTGGCGATCAAAAGGACCAAAGAGATGAGCAACACCAAAAACAGCATGAGATTGGAGAGCAAGTGGACCCGAAAGGAAGGGTCCGGCAGCATCACATCGCTCGAAGGCAGGTCAAAGATGTACCACATCAGCATGGCTGCCAATCCGATGGTGCCCCAAATCCGCAAGCCCGACCAGCTCAGGAGCAATATCCCAGCCAAGGGAGTGAGCACCTGCCAATTGAAAAAGGGCGATTGCAGCCCATTGCTGAAAAAGATGGCGTATTGAAAAGAAAACAGCGTCGTCAGGACGAACAAGTGGGCGGTCCGGGCTTGTTTGTGCGGGAACTCCCACACCAGGTACAGCCAAACTGGCAGCAACAGCAGGTGCAGGCCGAACAAACAGTAACCAGCAGCGATCCCGCTGAAGATGTAAATCGGCATGAGGATAATGCCGGGGCCGGTACCGGCCAGGGCGATTTGGAGGAGTAAAATGGAACGCCGATAGGCGACTCCCGGTTCGGGATAGCGGTGGAGCAAGTGGGTATTAAAGAGGGCAACGCGTCGTTGCAGGTGGCGGTACATGTAGGTCGTTTGGCGCGCTTTGTTGAATCATAATTGAGCGATATTTCTAAAATACAGGAATTTGTTACCCGCAGAGGAGCGAAATGTCAGTCTATCTTACATCGGCCTTGTTTTTTGGCAAGTTGGGGAGAAATGGGTAGGATTTCTCACTGCGGCGGTGCCAAACGCCAAAGTCCACTCAGTAGAAATACGTAGCGAATCAGTAATTGCACCAAATATGCAGTAAAATGGTAAATGATAGGCCCGGACGGTGTATCATTGGACTGTCGCTAGTGCATTGGCAATGAAGCTCGGGCCGGCAGGGTTGGACTTGCCAATGCATTGAATATAACCCGCAAGCTCAGTTCTACTGCGTCCATTTCTGAGTACTACGGGGCTGATCCGCCCGATTCGCCGTGTACCGTGAGCAAAGGGGCGGTCGGTGTACCCACGGAACCAGAACGAACAAAGTCGAGCTAAAACTTAAATTATTAATTACCACTAACAATGAACATGAACATTCAAAAACTCACCATTTTCTTTGCGTTATTGTTTGGATTGATGAACGGAGGGGCCGCCCTGGCGCAAACCGACACTACCTTTGGCGTGATGAGCATCGGCACCTGGCCCAACAATGGGAACTTTGGCGCGGTGGCTCACCAAAGTCAGTTCAATACGGCCACCAGTTACGCCCTGCTGCAAGCCAATACCGGCGATTCCTACCTCAATGCAGCCAGCGGTCGCAGCCTTTTTCTCCGGATCGCAAACCAAAACGCACTGACGATCAACTCGGCGCGGAATGTTGGGGTGGGAACCACCGCTCCGCAGGCCCGCCTGCACGTCTCTGATCCGACGGTTCCTTCGGTCTTTATTTCGGGATCGGGTTTCCGGACCCAATTGGCGGTCGCCACCACCGCGGGGTTTTTCTCCCCCCTGGCGGCACAAGGGGATGCCGTTCTGCGTTCCTTTGACGGTGATCTGATGTTTTATTCGATTGGGGATGGCTTCCGTTGGGTGACCGGCAACGGTCCGGCGGCCACCGAACGGATGTCGCTTTCTCACGACGGGAAATTGGGCATCGGGCGGCCGGCTCCCAGCTACGAATTGGATGTGGCGGGTACGGTTCGCGCCGACGATGGCATTCGCTTTGCGAACACTTCCTCCCCCGAATTGCGGGCCACCTCGGAAGGCCTGGTGCTGGACGGCGGCACCTTGTTTGCCGGTCGCCAGGACCTGATCAAGTTCAATACCTTCCGGGAGCAGGTCAACATCGGATCGGACCAAAACTTTGTGAATGGCTTCACCCTGACCGTGGACGGAAAAGTCCTGGTGGAAGAATTGAAAGTGCAGAACTCGACCAACTGGCCGGATTACGTTTTTGCTCCGGACTATGAATTGGCCGATCTGGAATCGGTGGAAGCCTTTATTGATGCCAATCAACACTTGCCGGATGTACCTTCGGCGGCTGAACTGAAAGACGGGGTGGAGATCGGAGAGATGCAAAAGACCCTGCTCCGCAAGGTGGAAGAACTTACCCTGTACGTAATCGAACTCAACCAGACGGTGAAAGCCCAGCGGGAGCAGATTACCGAGTTGCAAGCCGAACAATCCAAGTAAGGAAGGAGCGAATGATGAAATTCCCTATCCTCACCTTGCTGCTGCTGGCGGTCCTGGGAATGCCCCTTGCTGCCGGTGCCCAAATCCCGCCCAACGACCCGCTGTACCCTTTGCAGTGGGGCTACAACAACATCGGTCAGGTGCCGGTGTACAATGACACCGCCCGCAAAGTCGGCTGCAACGATTGCGATGCCGACGTTCTCGAAGCCTGGGGCATCACCACCGGTTCGCCCAATGTCACGATTGCCATTTTTGATGGGGGAGCGGATTTTACCCATCCGGACTTCTCGACTTCCCGGCTTTGGACGAATACGGGGGAGATCCCCGGAAATGGCGTGGACGACGACCTCAATGGCTACATTGATGACCGCCACGGCTACGACTTTGCCGCCAACAACGGTGACCCGAGTGTGAATCCTCTTGCCCACGGCGTCGCAATGGTCAGTCTGGTCGGCGCGACGCCGAACAACGGGGAAGGACTGGCTGGCGTGGACTGGAATGCCCGGCTCATGATTGTTCGCGTGGTCAAAGGCAACGGGAACGTGGACCAAGGTGTCTTTGCCGATGCGATCCGCTACGCGGTGGACAATGGCGCCGACATCATCACCGCGAGCTTCGGTTTCCGGCTCGGCTTTCCCCAGCCGGGATGCAACAATTCGAACAATCCCGATTGCGAATTCACCAATGCGGAATTCATCGCGGTGGAGCAGGCCTTGGACTACGCCCGGGCGAATAATGTAGCGATCTTCGCGGCCACGGGCAACGATGACAGCACGATTCCCGAATACCCGGCGGCCTATCCCCAAGTGATGGCGCTGGGTGCGGCGAGTCCCTGCTTGACCCGTAAGTTGGGCTCCAATTCCGGTGGCCCTTCCTGTGAGGAGGACACCCGCTCGGAGTTTAGCACCTCCATCTGGGGGAGCAATTACGGTCCCCACGTGGACCTGTTGGCGCCGGGTACGCAATTGCCAGCGGCGGATGCTCCGGGGGCTCCGGGGTATTCGGGCAGTTCGTTTTTCATTGCGACTCCGGACGGCAACTACGTGGAAAATTTTTACGGGACTTCGGATGCAGCTCCCTTTGCCGCCGGCGTGGCGGGGCTGATGCTGGCGGCCAATCCCAACCTCACCGACGATGACATCTACGAGATCCTGCGCTGCACTTCGACGGATGTCGGCCTGATCGGGGTGGACGATGAATCGGGCCACGGCCTCATCAATGCTCACCGGGCGGTTTTGACCGCGCAGACCTGGGGAAGTGGAACCCCAGCGGATGTAACCCTCGCCAACCAAAGCATTGGGGTATCCCAGACGCTTGCGGCGACGAATACGATCACGGTCGGCCCGAATGTCGATGTCACCGCGGCGGTCAATCTCGACCTGACCGCAGGCAGTTCGATCCTTTTCCGGTCCGACTTCACGATGGTTTCCGGGGCGACCCTGGAAGCCCGTATTGGCGGAGGAAATGGCTGTCGCAGTCGCAAGCAGTCCGCTTCGGCCGCCGAGACCGCGGAATTGTCGGTTCAGGAAAGGGCTACGCTGGAAAGCTACCCCAATCCATTTTGGGGCACCACGACGCTGCGGGTCGCGTCACCGGTCCGTCAATCGGTACAATTGCGGATCATGGATGTGCGCGGTGGCCTCGTCGCCCGCCTTTGGGACGGACCCATTGCGGCGGGGGTCACCGAGATTGCCTGGCAAGCGGAGCGGCTTCCGGCGGGCATTTACCTCGCCCGCCTGGAACTCGCCGACGGCACCTACCGGAGCCTCCGGCTGGTCCGTCAAGAATAACGAGATCCGGATACAATTAAGTCTCGTAGGCCCTCGGTGCTTCGGCACGGAGGGCCGCTTTTGTTGGGGGAATGGGGGGAGACAAACCATTTCTCCAATTTAAAGGCGGCCAGGGCCGAAAGGAATACCGGCATGTTTATAAAACCTGATCGGTGAACTCATTCCAGGGAATGCACCGACGCAACCCTTCTACCCAACAACTTTTGCGTACCTCGGCGCGTTTCCCCCGGAACACCCTACACATTCTGACGGGAACAATTCCCAGCGTAAAATTGTCGTCCATCCCTCCGCTTCCCCAATTTAAACCCCTCGATTTTCCATCGTATATTTACAGTGCTTGAAAAAGGTCCTGCTATCCACCCTGCGGATTGTCCGCAACGTGCTGATCGCCATCGCTCTGCTGGTGCTGTTTGGGCTGTGGGTTTTGCGGACTGACTGGGCGCAGCGGCGCTTGTTGCCCTACGTCACGGAAGTCCTCAAAGATCAGCTCGGGGTTCCCGTGGAAATTGGGCACTTGGACCTGGATTTACCGGCGCAGGTCGTGGTGCGCGATGCGGTTATGCGCGATCAACAAGGCCAAAAAATGTTTGCTGCTCAAGAAGTTCGGGTGAGCCTGATGAGCTTTTCGCTGTGGGACTTGCTTTTCCGGTCTTCGGAGCCCAAGCGGCTGCGCATCAGCCGCCTGCAACTTATACAGCCGGAAGCCCATCTTTACCGCCGCCGCCAGGATTCGAGTATGAACTTGGATTTTCTCCGGGGCAGCAATGATACGACGAGCGGCCCGCCGCTGGCACTGGACCTGGAAGTGCCGGAGATCTGGATCCGCGGAGGGATATTTTCCTACGTGGACTCGACGAAAAGCGATACGGTGCTCGCCGAGCGGGGCCGGGTCAATTTTGCCAATCTGTACGTGCGGCGCATCAATGGCGACTTTTCCTTCCATCTATTGCCCGACCAAACCATGCAAGCGGGGATTCGGCGTTTTACCGCCACCGAGGAGTACGCGATGCTCTACCTGAACGAACTGGCGACCGATGCCGAGATTCAGCCCTCCGCCGACAGCACGGGGCGATTGCGCATCGGGCTGGAAAACACACGGCTGCGGGCGGGCCGGACCCGGCTGGATTTTGACGGAGAACTCCGCGATGCCCGCCCCGATTCGGTCGTGAGCGGATTTACACCGGCATTTCGGGCGGACTTTCGGCCCTCAGTATTTGATTTTTCGACGCTGAATTACTTGTTGCGCCAGCCGTTACCCATGCGCGATCCTGTCCGGCTGCGGGGCTTGGTGATGGGGGATCTGGAACAGATTCGTTCCGACTCGCTGCACATCGGCCTGTACGAGCGGACCGAGTTGCACCTGGGAGTGGAACTGGCGGAGTACACCGATGCCGATGCATTGCGCTACAACCTGGACATTTACGAAGGGCAGGTGCAGTTTGAGGAATTGGGCCGGTTTTTGCCGGGGATCGACATTCCGCTAGCCGGACTGGCGCGGCTGCGGGGCGAGGTCATTGCGGACTTAAATCTGCTGCGGACCCGGAATCTCGTGGTGGACTACGGAGAGCAGACCGATCTACTGGTTCGGGCGCGGCTGTACGACTACACCAAGGGGGACGATTTGTTCATGGACATCCGTTTCAAAGACAGTCACCTAGCGTTCCGGGAAGTGCGCGCACTGCTGCCCTCCATGCAGTTGCCGGGCGAGCTGGATCAGGTGGGCCGCACCGAAATCAACGGAAAATTCATGGGGGGGATTTCGCAGTTCCTGCTCGACGCCCAGTTGGTGTCGCCGATGGGGGAAGTGGATGCCAATCTACAATTGACACTGCCCCCCAAAGTGCCGGATTTGGCCTACGACGGTTGGCTGAAGACGCGCAACGTAAACCTTTTGCCCTTGCAAGCGGACTTGGGCTTTGCATTGCCCCGTTTGAACTTTGACGGAAAGGTCAGAGGGCAAGGTACCGAGTTTGGCACCATGAACGCGGACATCGACGGGACCTTCACCGACACCGAGTTTGAAGGCTACGTGTTTGACCTGGTACAGACCGACACGATCAAGATTCGCGGCTCGACCATCGATGGGGAAATCAATCTTCAGGATGCCGAGGGCGATGCCCGGCTCCAATTTACCGTGCTGCTGACCGACTCGGTGCGGGAAGTGGAACTGGAAGGTGGCGTGGAAAACATTGACCTGGCCCACTATGCGATCCTGCCGGACGATTCGGTTTTGTTCACTTCTCGGGTGAGCGTCGCGGCCCGCGGGGATTCGGTGGAAGAATTTACCGGTCGGGTGGAGTTGCTGAACATGGCCCTGGTCCGCCAACGCACGCCGGACTCGCTTTACCTTTCCGACTTCTTGATCGACTCGCGCCTTTCCGAGCGGCACGAGCACAACATTACCCTGGAAAGCAGTTTGTTCCACATGGGGCTGCGGGGCGATTTCAACTACGGCAAAGCTTGGGCTTTGACCCAGCGCCTGACCAAGGAGATCGGGCTTTACATCCAGAACAACGACACCGCTATTGCCAATTACTATGCGCAGAAAATCCTCGAACCGGCGGATGTACGCATGTGGGACACGATTCGCACCAAGCACGAACTGAACGATTTGCTGGCATTTTTCAGGGCGCCCGTGTACGTCATGCCGAATACCGAGGCGATTTTTTATTTGGAACACGGCATCACCGACATGGTCGACGTCAAGATAAGCAGCGATTCGCTGGGGTTCTCCTCGGCGAGTTTGATCGGAAATACGGTGACACTCAACGTGATCAAGGACGGCTCGATGAATGAGTTGCTGCTCAGTGCCGATGCGAATTCGGATACGGTGGCCATCGGGTCGAATTTGCGGTTTGAGGATGTCATCCTGCGGCCGGAGGGCGATAACCGCAAACTGGACATTTATCTGGTGGCCAGTCAGTCGGAGCTTGGAAATACTTACCGGGTCCAGTCGCAAACTGAGTTTCAGAAGGGGGGAGTGGTGACAACGAAGGTTTTGCCCGCCGTCTCGGAATTGAAGGTCAAGGGCAAAGTCTGGAAGTTTGCCGAGGGCAATTCGATCAAGCGGACGTTTGGCACGCTGAGTCCATCGCAACTGACGGAAGGCATGGACTCGGTGATCAGTCGCTACCGAATTCAGAACTTAAACCTCTCGAATTCCGGGCAGACGATCCGGATCAACGGGGAGGTCTCGAAGGACATCACCCAGGGTTTGAACGTACAATTGGCCGATGTGCGGATCCACTCGCTGTTGGAGATCCTGGAACAACCCGGCGACTACGATGGCCGCATCAGTCGGGGACGGGTGACCGGGATCAACCTGCTGGGAAAACGGCCCACCTTGGGCTGGAACCTTGAGGTAGAAGATTTCAAGTACCAGCCGGGCGATTCCATCGGGGTGCGGTTTCGGGGCGGATGGCCGCAAGACAGCCGGGGGGAAATCATGGGCCTGGAACTGGAGGCGGGGCACTGGGGCAAGGATTCGCTGGTGGTCAAAGGGGACTACAACGTGGTGCGGGACAGCCTGGACCTGACCGCCGAGCCGTCTTCGGTCTTGTTGTCCTGGACCGAGCCACTGGTGACAGGGGTCCTGAGCGATATGCAGGGCCGGGTCAAGCTCAATTCATTTACGGTGCGCGGTCCGCTGACCCAACCAAATATGCAGGGCAAGTTGCATCTGGTGGATGCGGGTTTCAAGGCGGATTACCTGAACAATGTCTTCCGCCTGAGCAACGACACGATTGAGTTCAACAACGAAGAGATCAACATCAAAGGCCTGGCGGTGCGGGATACCTTTGGCGGAACCGCCGAGATCGATGGCCAACTGCGCTTGGAAGATGGCGACTTCATCGCCGATATTCACTTATTTCCGATCAAAAAGCTCACGGTACTGGACACCCGAAAGGGCCAAAACCCGGATTTTTACGGCCACGTGGTGCTGGAAGGCGATTCGGCGCGGGTGACTGGTCCGGTGACCAAGCCGCTGCTCGAAGCCTGGGTAAACACGGGCGATTCCTGCTGGCTCGACATTCCGCTGTCGGATTACACCTCGGCGAGCCGGCTGGACTTCGTAAATTTTGTCCGGGAAAATGAAGGCCGGGTCGATTCCGCGAAGATGGACCTTGGGGGTTTTCAGTTGCGCCTCCTGGTCAATGCCCGCGAGAACGCCAAGGTCCGCATGATTTTTGACGAAAAAACCGGGGACATCATCGAGGCCCGGGGCAGCGGTGCGATTTCCATGGACATCAACGAGGACGGAGACTTTCTCATGTCGGGTCCGTATACGGTGTCCAAAGGCCAATATCTTTTTACTGCGGAGAATATTATCAACAAAAAATTCACCGTAGAGAACGGCGGGACGATCGTCTGGTCGGGTGATCCCTACGACGCCCAAGTCAATCTCGAAGCGCTGTACGCGGTCACAGCCGATGTCACGGCACTCATACCGACGGCTACTTCCAAGGTGCCGATTGACATCGTGATGCGGATGACCGGCTCACTCATGCAGCCAGAAATCAATCTGGACCTGCGCCCGCAATCGGATGTCTCTTCGGCAACCGGATTGGACTCTTATTTCCGAAGCATTCAGTACGACCAGCAGGAATTGAACAAGCAGGTGGTGAGTTTGATGCTGTTCGGGCGTTTTACCGGCCAATCTACCGGCTCGAACAATGTGGCCGGAGCGGGGGTGACCTCCTCGATCTCCGAGCTGATTTCAAACCAAGTAAATTACTGGATTTCGCAGGCTTTTGACAACGCCAACCTCGGACTTGAGGTCAATACGAATGAATTTCAGGATGTAGAACTGGCCTTGCGGGCTTCGCTCTTCAACAACAAGGTCACGGTGGAGCGGGATGGAGCATTGGTCAGCAACAACAACAGTGGTTTTTCCATTGGAGACGTGAGCGTCCAGGTCAAGGTGCTGCCTGCTTCTGATTCGGCCCGCGCCAATCCGCAAGCCGGCCAGTTGATCGTGGAAATTTTCAACCGCGAAGACATCACGCTCAACACGGCGAACAATGTCTCCCGGGGCACGGGCTTGTTTTATAAAAAGGACTTTGACCGGTTTTCCGATCTGTTTGGCAAGCGCGAAAAGACCACTTCACGCCGGGGCAAGCGCTCCGAAGTCGAGGTGGAGGAGTAAACAAGTAGTAAACTTGTCCCGGGGTAGCCGACAATTTTGCCATCCTTGCCTGGTTGTTGTCCCCTCCCTGGTCTCGTTTTCCCAAACTATTTCCACGAAGTGATTAACTTGCCCGGACAATCTCAACTGTCGTGCGCATGAATATGAATCACAGCATCCTGGAGACAATCGGGCAGACGCCCTTGGTGCGATTGAACCGTGTAGTGGGCGATGTCGCCGCGACCGTCGCGGTCAAGCTGGAGTATTTCAATCCGGGCGGCAGCCTCAAGGACCGGGCGGTTTTGTCGATGGTCGAAGCCGCCGAGCAAGCGGGCAAGCTGCGCCCGGGCGGTACGATCATCGAGGCCACCAGTGGCAATACGGGCTATGCGGTGGCGATGGTCGCTGCGGCCAAAGGGTACCGGGCCGTCATCGTTTGTTCGGACAAGGTCGCGGCGGAAAAGATCGATACGCTGCGGGCCTTTGGGGCGGAAATTGTGCGTGTCCCCGGGGATGCCACCCGGGAGGATCCGGAACATTACTTCAACACGGCGCACCGGCTGGCGGAGGCGGAAGAAAATTCTCTCTACATCAGCCAGTCTTACAATCCAGACAATCCGGCGGGACACTTTCGGACGACGGGGCCGGAGATTTGGCAGCAAACGGGGGGCAAGGTCACGTCTTTCATCACCAGCGCTGGTACCGGGGGCACGATCAGTGGCACCGGACGCTACCTAAAAGAGCAAAATCCGGCGGTGGAAATCGTCCTGGCCGATCCGGTAGGGTCGGTGTACGCGGGCTTTCTGGAAACCGGCGAAGTGGCCCCTTCCCAGCCTTATCTGGTCGAGGCGGCGGGGCAGGACGAATTGTACATTCCCCCGAATTTTGCGGCGGACACGGTGGACCGGGCCCTGCGGGTCACCGATGAGGAAGCCTTTGTTATGGCGCGGCGACTGGCGCGGGAAGAGGGGATCTTTTGCGGCATGAGCAGCGGGCTGATCGTCCACGCCGCCGTTCAATTGGCCCGGGAGAAGTCGGCGGGAGACCTGATCGTGGCGATTGTCTGTGACTCGGGGGACAAGTACCTGTCGCGCCTCTATTCGGATCGGTGGTTGCGGGAGCGGCTGCCGGGATTGGTGGGGGCGGATCGGTAGGGGCAAGGGCAATTTTTCCGGTTCTTGCTTTGCCTGTACCCGGGGGTGAGAAAATTCTCCTTGCGCACAAAAACGGGAAATGCCTATCTTAATTGGGTGGAGGCACGATGGGCGCTTCCTCACGATCTCATGAAGTTGAACCAGTACCTTCGTTTCAGTTGGGAGTCATTGCTTCCTATCGTAATCTGCCTGGTTTTGCCCTGGCTGAATATCATTGCCTCTTCGCAATACCTGAGAGAAATGGGCGTCGGGGATACAATCATTCGCTGGTTGAGTGGTTCGATGATCGTCTTTGGGACGTGGAACGCAAACGCCTGGCTGTTTGACTCTGGAGCCCCACGCGGACGAGCTTGGCGGATCCTCGGGGGCAATTTGCTCATTTTTGCGGCTCTGATTGGCTTGGTTATCTTCCTGGAGAAAGTGCAGCCGGATTGGAACCAGGGGCAACCGCTGGGGATGCTGTACTTCCGGATCGGACTGGCGGTGGTGACCATCGTGGCGATCCAGGGCAGTTTTCGGGCAATTCGCCAAAATGAACGGCTTAAAACCGAGAACTTTGCCCTGCAAACGGAAAATTACAAAGCACAACTTGATCAGCTTAAGCGGCAGGTCAATCCTCACTTTCTCTTCAATTCGCTGAGTACCCTGCAAACAATGATCCACACCGGCAACGCGCAAAGCGAAGCATTTGTGTTCAACCTGTCGGACGTGTACCGGCGACTGTTGCAGACCCGCGAGACCCAGGAGGTTTCCTTGGCCGATGAGTTGGAGTTTCTGAATGCCTATCTGTATCTCCTCCGGGTCCGGCACGACGATGCGCTGGAAGTGGAGATCGTCACCCGGCCGGAATCGTTCTGCTACAAGTTGCCGAGTTTTGCTTTGCAGTTGCTGGTAGAAAACTGCACCAAGCACAATATTGTCTCCGAAAGCCGCCCGCTCAAGATTGAAATTTGGCAGTCTGATCCGCACCATATCACCGTAGCCAATAACTACCAACCGAAAAAGAATGTGACTTCTTTTGGGGTGGGCTTGGACAATTTACGGAAGCGGTACGCCTTGTTGAAAATTGACGGCGGTGTACAGGTTCAGCGGGACCCTGCGGTCTATTCGGTCACCTTAAAACTCATCCCATGACAAGCGTATTGATCGTTGAAGACGAAAGAAAGACGGCGGAAATGTTGCGGACTCTGATTGAAAACCAATCGGATTACCTGGTGGTGCGGATCTGCGACAGCATCGAAGCGACGACGCGCTTCCTCGCGAACCGGCAGGAAAACCTGGATTTGATCTTCATGGACATACAGTTGGCGGACGGGGAGAGTTTCGAAATTTTTCGGGAAATCGAGGTCCGGGTGCCGGTCATCTTTTGCACTGCCTACGATGACTATCTCCTCAAGGCATTCAAAACCAATGGCATCGAGTACCTGCTCAAACCTTGCAAGGAGATGGATATCCAGCAGGCCCTAGCCAAGTTTCAGGGTTTACGGTCGGCGTTTGTTGGGGAAGGTAAATCGACGAATGCGCGGGTGGAACCGGTAATTGCAGCTCGGCAAAGGCACCAGCGGACGTTTTTGGTGCATTTTCGGGAAAAAATGGTGCCCATCGCCGCCCAAGATGTCGCTTGTGTTCAGCTCCACGAAGGGATCACTTACCTTTTCAACTTCAAGGGCGAAAAGTATCCGATCTTCAAAAAAATCGAAGAGATGGAAAGCGCTCTGGATCCGGAGCAGTTTTTCCGCATCAACCGGCAGATGCTCGTGAACCGCGAGGCAATTCGGGAGATTGAGCCCTACTTCAACCGCAAGGTGGTATTGGCCTTGGACTTTGCGTTGCCGGAAAAAGCGATTGTGAGCCGCCTCAAGGTGACACCTTTTACCGAATGGCTGCAAGGGAATTAGGGCGAACGGGATGTTGGATTCTCGCTATTGGTTTTTTCGACCGCTTCCTTTTCCGGTCCCGGCCTCGGAGGATCTAGGGCATCGGGTATGTCCGGGGCGAAGTCAAAGTCGCTTCCGTGGAGGAGTGTCCCTCGATCATGGCTGGATTTTTTAAGTGGGATAAAATTGGTACGATGGGCGGCGAGCGGTGCGTCAAACACCCGGAGGGCGGGTGGATGTCGGCGATGGCGCGCCCGTACCCGCAATTGTGTTTGATCCATGTCAGTCCCGGTGTGATCTCCGGCTTCCGGGCAATGCTCAATCTGCTCACGACCGTTTTGTCGAGGAACCGATGGCCAGGATTGAGCCGCTTCGGAGACGCTTTTTCGGGCACTTTGCGCCGTATCGACTGGGCGAGGGGGCTTTTCGGTTCAATTCACCGCCGCATTTGTTCACTTCGCGGATTTTGTCGACGGAACAGTGCCGCTCCAACGACACTTTACAGTATGCGAAGCCGAGTTCACTTTTTTCTGATGGCGGTGTTGCTGGCCACCCCGATTTTTGCCCGTCCCGGCACTCCGGGTGGTGAGCAAGAATTCATCACCGTGTACGTTTTCCTGCACGAATCCTGCCGAATCAGCCAAAATTATACGCGCACCCTGCGTGAGTTGCACGCCGAATTTGCCAGTGAGCACTTGCAGTTTATCGGTCTGTTTCCCAATCTGTCTTCGGAAGCAGCGGGCATCGCGGCGTTTCGGACGGAATACGAGATTCCCTTTGGTTTAGAGACGGATTACTGCCACGCCCGCAAGGAAGCACTTGGGGCCACGGTGACGCCCGAAGTCGTCGTGTACCATGAGTCGCGCGAAGAGATTTTGTACCAAGGTCGAATTGACGATACTTATTTCCGGGTCGGTCAGCGCCGGCAGGTTACGACGACCTCCGAACTGCGGGATGTCCTGGAATCAATTGTGGCCCACCGCCCGATTCCCGTCCGGGAAACCCAAGCCATCGGTTGCTTTATTGCCGAGCAAAAATTGTCCACCCAAGATTGCCCTGAATGATGCCGCGAATCTCTATCCTAATTTTGATCGGCCTGCTGGCGGGCCCGTTTGCCCGCTCCCAAAGCCCCATCACCTTTGCCGATGACATTGCCACGATCATCTACACCAAGTGTACCTCCTGCCACCGTTCGGGGGAAATCGGGCCGATGGCCTTGACTAACTACGCCGAAATTTCGACTTGGGCCACTATGATCAAGTACGTCACGGCGATCAATTACATGCCGCCCTGGCAACCCAACAAGGATTACAGCACCTTCGTCGGAGAAAACACCCTCACGGATGCTGAAATCCAAAAGATCGCCGACTGGGTGGATGCCGGGGCACCGCGGGGGGATCCCGATCGGGAACCGGCCCTGCCGACTTTTTCCTCGGGTTCGCAGGTGGGAACCCCGGATTTGGTGCTGACCATGGATGAACCGTACTTCATCGAGGGCAACAACCAAGATGATTATCGGGTATTTGTTTTGCCTTCGGGACTCACTTCGGGCCGGGAAATCGACGCGGTGGAATTTCGTCCCGGCAACAGCAAGGCAGTACACCACGCGTTGATTGCCTACGATACCACGGGGGCGGCGCGTGCTTTGGATGCCCAAACGGCGGAATACGGCTACGAGTCCTTCGGCGATTTCGGGGTATTGGTGCAGGGGACGTTTACCGGTTATTCACCGGGGATCCAAGCGGTGCGTTTCCCCCCGGGGATCGGTACTACCTTGCCGACGGGGGCGGACATATTGATCCAGGTCCACTACGCGCCCTTGCCCACCGACGAAACCGATCAGTCCTCACTGAATATCTTTTTTAAGGACACAAATGATCCTATCGTGCGTGAGGTGCAGCGCAATGCGGTAACGCCACTGGATCTGGTCGGTGGGTGGACGACCTTTACCATCCCGCCGGACCAAGTGGTGACTTTCCACGGCACCAAGTCGGTAACCGAGGACATCAGTTTGATTTCGGTCTATCCGCACAGCCATTATCTGGGCCAGGACTGGGAATTGTACGCAGTGACCCCACAAAACGATACCGTAAACATCATTCACATTGATGATTGGGACTTCAATTGGCAGGGGGCGTATACCTTTACCCGAATGCAGAAGATCCCGGAAAATTCGGTCATCCACGCCTCGGCCACCTACGACAATACAATCAACAATCCTTTCAATCCCAGCAATCCGCCGCAATCGGTGACTTGGGGCGAGGGTACCACCGACGAAATGTACCTCGTGGGGATCGCGTTTGTGCCTTATCAACCGGGCGACGAAAATATCGTAGTGGTCGGCACCGAGCCGATCAGCGAAGCGCCGGATGCTCCGCTGTTCATCGCCTATCCGAATCCCAGCGATGCTGAAATAACCTTGAATTACCAACTCGACCAAAAGCAGGTCCTCCGGATCGACTTGTGCAACGCCCAAGGGGTTCCGGTCAAATCGATTGCGGGGCCGCAGACACGGGCACCCGGACTGCACCAGGAGAAGTTTCGGGTGGACGACCTCGCGGCGGGGTTTTACACGATTCGGTTGCGGGGAGGGAATCTTAACCTCACGAAACCCCTGTTGGTTACCGGTCAACCGCATTGATACGAGGACGTGGGGGTAAGCGGAGTACTTTGGACTCAGGCCTTATTTGTTCACGGCTCTGCAACCTCCACAAGGGCGCCGGCGGCCACGCGAGATCTCGCGCGACAACTGCGAACGAATTTTCCTCCTCCTGGTAAAAAACTACCGGCAGTTTATCCGAAAAATTAGACGTTGATATCACAATAGGTTCAGTAGGGGGGCGAGAAAAGGCGTTTGACCGTCCGCCCCCACCGATTGCTTTCCCGGGCCAATGGCCCCATCCATTAAGTTCAGCAAGTGTAGCATTCGCATTGGTTGGAAACCCTGGGTTACCGCCAATGCGTTTTTGCTGGGTAGGATCGAATAAATGGGTTCTTCTCCGAGCGAATGCCGCGTTGTGCGCCAAATTTGCCCGTTTCGCCAACGATGATTAATTTGATTGTACAATTGATGTTACCGGGTGCAAGCGATACTTGGGATGGCTTGCGTCTGTGGAACCTCCATCGGCAGAACACGGGGCAAAAACTTCTCGGAGATTAAACCTTCCACGCTCCCCCCGGTCCAATCAGCAAAATCAATTTCACTGTTCAATCTACGCAAATGAAAATTCTTCATCTATTGTTTGCCCTTTTGCTGGCCACGCCGGGTGCGTTTGCCGCCACGCCCGATTTTCCCCAGGTGCCGTACGGACCCGAGGCCCGGCAATATTGCGACATATACATCGCGCCTTCGACCTGCCCCACGCCGGTATTTTTCAATGCCCATTCGAATGGCGGCAATACCAGCCTCCCCAATGCGATCACCGATTCTCTGAAAGCCAATGGAATTTCCATCGTATCCTGGGAGTCCCTGACCTCGATCAATACGCCGCTGGAGGTGGATACAGGTTGGAACGATGCGGAGTTGATGTTTGCCTGGGTCAAAGCGAACGCGGCCACCTACAATTTTGATACGACGAATTTCATCATTGGAGGCTCTTCGCGCGGGACGATTCTCAGTTGGAAGTACGGTCACCGGGCCGATCCCAACATCAAGGGGCTCTACATGTACAATGCGCTTCCGGATGGGGTATGGGCCGATTCGACCTGGTGGTATCCGCCGAATGAGGTCAAGGTGACGGCGCCAGAGCTGTTCTTTGTCTATCGATTCGCCCCGGGAACCAATGACATCCACGATCCGAACAATGGGTTCATGATCATGGACAGGTACAATGCACTCGGGATCGGAAACCGCGATACGCTGATCCACAGCCTCGAATTTACGGCCAACAATGACCGGTTTCAGTTCTTGGTCGAGTTTGCGTTGTCGGTGATCGACCCCTGTCCGATGGTCGGGGTGGAACCGGCCGCAGCGGACCGCCCCAATTGGACGGCCTACCCCAATCCGGTCCGGGACCGCATTTCGGTAACGAATCTGCGGGGCGACGAACATTTTGTGTTGACCTCGGTGGATGGCACCCGCATTGCCGAGACGGATGATCTCCGGCAAGTCGATGCGGCGGCTTTGCGTGCCGGGATCTATTTCCTCACGGTGCGCAACGAAAGCGCCCGGCGGGTGCTGAAGTTGGTGAAGTACTGATGGGGACGGCGGCCGCTAAGGCGAAGCGCGGTTGTTCAGCTTTTCCGCCGCGTAAAGCGCGGCACCGACGATACCGGCATTGTTCTTGAATTTGGCGGGAACGATGGGGACAGGAACCGTAAAGTACTCGGCGTATTTTTCGAATTTCTTGCTGAGGCCCCCGCCGATGATGTACAGGTGCGGCGAGCAGAGGGTATCAACGTAGTGCAGGAACTGGTCAAAGCGCTGGGCCCACTCCTTGAGGCTGAGTTCTTCGCGCTTGCGGGCGGAATCAGCGACGTGGCGCTCGACAATCTCGCCGTTGGTGTGGTAGACCCGGCCCAGTTCAATGTTGGGTACGAGGACGCCGTTGTAGAACAGTCCGCTGCCAATCCCAGTACCGACGGTGAGCATGATTACTTTTCCGGTTTTTCCTTTCCCCGCCCCCAAGCGCATTTCGGCGAGGCCCGCCATTTCGGCGTCGTTGGAGACGGCCACCTGGATCGAAGGGACATGCCGCTCGAACAAGGCATCGACTTGTACCCCCACCCACTCGGGGCTGAGGTTCCCATAGGTGGTACTCTGCCCGTTTTTGATCACGGTAGGGAAGCTGCACCCGACCTTTCCCCGCCAGTTCAGCTCGGCGAGGAGTTGCTTGAAGGTCCGGGCTACCGCTTTTGGGGTAGCCGGTTGGGGAGTGGGGATGCGAATGCGCTCGGAACGCAATTTGCCCGTGATGGTGTCGATGAGGGCGGCTTTCATTCCCGATCCTCCGATGTCTACGCCCAAGACTTCCATGGTTTGACTTTCTGTTTTCCGGCCGCGCGGACGCGGGTTGATTTTCCACGAAAATAGGGGGTGGATTGCTTTTCTTCAAACGGGTTTTCTCCACGGTGAGCGGAGGGTGACCCGCCACAAAGGGTGGTTTTGGCAATTGGGCTATGATCTCGCTTGTGGAGGGGCTATATTTGTGGCGTTTATTGTTTTATTCACCATTTGATCTATCGTTATGCATTCGATTTACCGCATCTTCGGTTTGGCTTTTCTTGTTTCCTTGGCGCTGTGGAGCTGCGAAAGCAATCCCGCCGACTCGGCTGAACACAAGGCCATGATGGCCGAACACGAGGAGATGGAAGCGGAACACGCCAACATGATGGAGGCCCACTCAGAGATGGAACTCCTGCACGCGCAAATGCTGAAGGACCACGCCGCAATTGCGGGAGAAATGCCCGATTCGGCGCACGTGGCCATGGAAAAGGAGCACGACGCCATCATCGCCAAGCACCAGGCGATGGTTGAGTCACACGCGGCCTTGATTCAGCGGCACCAAGCGCTCACCGACCAGCACGCCTCGGGCGAAATCGATGCCGAAACGCTGAAGGTGCAGCACGGGGAATTGGAAGCCGAGCACGCCAAGATGCAAGCCGAGCACGAGCAAGCCGCCGCGGAGCACGACCAACTGGATGCTGATCACGCAGTGATGATGGCGGAGCATGCGGTTGAGGAACCGGAAGGAGATTGATGGGGGGAGGGGCGAGATAGCCCAAATTCACACCAATGTTTTTAACTATCAATGGGAGCTTCTTTGATATGCCCTCCGGGTGAAGAAGTATAAATTACCTGCCCGACCTCTTTAACGTATTTCAATGAGATTTTAGGATTATTTATATCCTTTCCCCCAGAAGAGTGCCATTTGTCCTCCCACTTTTTATAATATGGCTCGAGATCGTGCGGAGTCAGCTTGTATATTTCTATGATCTCAATGCCATTGTAAACGGCAAATATCCAATCAACTTGTCTGTATTTTGCGATGATTGCTGGATTCAAATGGTGATGAGTCGAGAAATTTTTTGTTAAGCGCAGATTGAGAGATTTAAGTTCGTACTCATTTCTCTTCGAGTCCACGGCGTCGTTTCCTTCGCGTCCAGGGAGGTTTCTCAGTCCAGTAATCAAAAGAACCTGCAATAATTTTCCTCCATTGTCTTGAAAAATATCATTAATTCCTTCGGATTCCGCTAGAAGTTGGTACTGACGAATAAACGGAAAAATTTGGTTGAGGTGATCAATCGGTTTAAGGTCCTGACTGGTTTCAACGAGTAATTCAGACACCGAGACATGTAACGCATCGGCAATTTTGATCAGAGTCCCGATAGTGGCATTATTTTTAGCGTTTTCGATATATCCGATGTAGGTTCTATCTAACCCAGCAGCGAAGGCGAGTTCATCTTGCGATATTCCTTTCTCTATCCGAATCCGGCTGATATTACTTCCGATGTTTTTGAGAGTTTCTCTGATTTTTCTTTCTGGCATATTTGTCATCAATGAAAACACCAAATCTCTTTATGATTTTAGGCAAATGCCTCCGAATATATTCGGCAGAGTGCTCGGATTAATTTCTTCGAATGCAATTTTCTATGTGTACCTTTGAAGGCAGAAAGTGAAAAATATGCGTGGCAAATTCTTAGAAAAGTTTCCCCCTTTATACTCAACTGAATATGGGGCGGCTATTCTTGGGGACTCTCTGCAACTCCTGCAAGAATTACCAGAGGGTAGTGTTAATTTGGTATTGACAAGCCCGCCTTTCGCTCTTCAGAGAAAAAAGGAATACGGTAATAAAGATCAACACGAATACGTGGATTGGCTACTGAAATTTACAAAAGAAGTAAAGAGGGTTTTAGCCGAAGACGGATCCTTCGTTTTGGATTTAGGAGGGGCGTACAAGAAAGGAAAGCCCGTACGGTCTTTGTACAATTTTAGAGTTTTGATTAGAATGTGTGATGAACAAGGGTGGAATTTGGCGGAAGAATTTTATTGGTTTAATCCATCGAAGCTTCCTTCACCGATAGAGTGGGTGAACAAGAGAAAGATACGCGCAAAGGACTCGGTAAATACTGTTTGGTGGTTTTCTAAATCGGATTTCCCAAAAGCAAATGTGAGCAATGTTCTGACTCCATACTCGGAGCGGATGAAAAAACTTTTGCAAGATCAGGACAAATACTATCAGCCGGCAAAGCGTCCTTCTGGTCATGACATTAGCCGGAGTTTTGGAAAAGACAATGGTGGCGCCATCCCATCGAACCTGCTTCAAATCCCAAATAGTGAGAGTAACTCACAGTACATGAAACTGTGCAAAGAGCATGGAGCAAAACGTCATCCTGCCCGTTTCCCTTCGAAACTACCGGAGTTTTTTATAAAGTTTCTGACCAGCGAAAAAGATCTGGTTATTGACATTTTTGCGGGTTCGAACACAACGGGTGAGGTTGCTGAAAAGCTGAACCGGAGATGGATTAGTTTTGAGCTAGATCAGTCCTATCTATCGGCTTCTGCTTTTCGCTTTTTGGGTGAGTACTCGCACCATGCGATCAATTCCCTGTATCGTCAGATGAAAACTGACCCTCACGCATCGGTTTCTATTCAAAACATGTCTAAAACGTTGTTTTGAGCGGATTATGAGTTGCTCCTGAAGAACGCTCCAGTCTTCACAATAAAATAATATCGTCCATTCTTTCTAAACTTTAGCGAAGTCCCGCTCAATTTTTACCCGCATGGGAATCATCAGCTCACTTATAGAAGTTTGACGGTCGACGAATCGGGTTTCCTTGGTGAAGGACACCCGCTTCGTTTTCGCTTTTTCGTGACTATTTCGTTGTCTGGAATCCGAGTTGCGCCGGTTCCCACAGAAAACAATCTGGATTTCCGTCAAGGATGAAATTTTTAAGAGTCAATCTGTCAGACAGAGCCAGAATCATTGTAAATCGTATGATTCGATATGATTCGGAGAATATATGCTATCCTCCTTATAATGCCCAGACAAACCCCAATCCCTCTTGGCTGCGCCGGCATCCAGTGTCATAAAACTACCCGTAGCGCGCGATTGCGCGCCTGCTACGGGTACACATTCATCCGTGATCGCAGGCTAAGCCCCGCAATTTCCCCGCAAGTTCAAGCATCAACGGACCGACGGACGCCTTCAAGTCCCCCCAAAATCACTCCCCCTTCCAATTCGGGCGGTGGGGCGTGTACGGAATCCCTTTGCCATCCAGTTTCGATTCGAGGGCCTGGACGCTGAAACGCAACTCGTCCAGGGAAGTGCGGATCCGGGCGTACTCTTCTTTTGCCAGTTCGAACTGCGCCTGATTGGTCGCCGTTGGGTCGGAGGTCGAGTACCAGGTGTTCCAAACGATGTTTTCTACCCGACTGGCGGTGCCGGGGACGGTTTCGACGTCCCTTTTTTGTTTGTGGAAATCCCCTTTGAGTTGGATGCGGACATCGTGCGATACTTTTTCCAAAGCCTTTACATCCGTCATCCAGCCCATATCGGCTCCGGGGTAGCTCAGGATTGCTTGCTTGACGTACTGCAAGCGCTTGTTCAGTTCACCGTGTTCTTGATCGCTGCCTTTGATGCGGCGGCGAAGCTCCTGGACTTCCCGTTTGAAAGCAATGTTGGTGCGCGTCTGCCGGTCCAGGGAGGAGTTTTCCAGCGGGACGACTTGAAAAGCAGTGGGGCCCACCAGTTCGGTGAGGATGCCATTGTCCGCTTGCCACAGCTCAACCGTATACTTTCCGGGAATGACCAATGGACCTTCATCGGGATTGCTGTAGCGGCCCACCTTGGGGGTATCGGTGCGGATGGGCGTAGTGGGCGGATAACGCAAATTCCAGGTCAGCCTTTTGATCCCTTTGGCGGCGGGGGTTTTGAGTTTGCGGATTTCATTGCCTGAAGCATCCTTGACGATGAAAAGTTGGTAGGCCGCTTCGTAGTTGTCTTCCGCGACAAATTCGGCGTAAGTGGGATACACAAGGTCATTCCCCGCTTCCCGGGCTTGCTTTTCTTTTGCCTGGCGCTGCGCTTTCGGAGATTGGGGTTGGTCTTTGGTGAAATAAGTAAACGTGGCGCCGAAGGCCGGATTGGGCGCTGCATAGACCGAACTGCCCTGACTGCCGACCCCACGCAGGCCCAGCGGATTGGACTCGACGTAGGCCAGGGCCGACTTGATTGGGAAAATCTTTGCTTCCATTTCCAGAGTTTCCTTCGTCAAGTTGCGCAGCGGACTGTAATCGTCCAAAATGTAGAAGCCGCGCCCAAAAGTACCCAGCACCAGGTCGTTTTCCCGCTTCTGAATCGCCATGTCCCGCACACAGATGGTGGGTAGACCAGCACTGAGCTCCACCCAGTTCTCCCCGCCGTTCACACTGGCGTAGCAGCCGAATTCGGTTCCGGCAAAGAGCAGCCGCGGATCGACGTGGTCTTCCGCGAGCGAATACACCGTGCCCCGCTCCGGAAGATCGTGCTGGATGGGCGACCAGGTAGTTCCTTTGTCCGTACTCTTCAGGACGTAGGGCTGGAAATCCCCGCGTTTGTGGTTGTTGAATGCGGCGTAGACGACGTTTTGATCGTGCTGGGACGCCCAGACCATGTTGACGTAGGTCATGTCCGGTACCCCGGGAAATGCGTCTACTTTCTTCCAGGTGGCCCCGCCATCTTCGGTAATTTGGATCAGGCCATCGTCCGTGCCGGCATAGAGCAGATTTGCGTCGATGGGGGACTGGTCGATGGTCACAATATTGCCATAAATAGTGGTTGACTTGTTTTTCATCACTACGTCCGGCGACTGTACCTCACCCATAACCTTGAGTTGGTTGCGATCAATTTGCCGGGTCAGGTCCGGAGAAATCGCCTGCCAGGTATTGCCGCGATCCTCCGTCTTGAACACCTTGTTGGCGCAGAAAAATAGCGTTTTGGGATCGTGGGGAGAGATGAGCAAGGGCGAATCCCAATTCCAGCGATAAGCCGCTTCGCCTTTTCCTGGTTGGGGCTTGATGCCGATTCTTTCTCCCGATTGGCGGTCGTAGCGGACCAATCCGCCGTACTGCCATTGGGCGTAGATGAGATTGGGATTGGTCGGATCCACTTGCGTCTCGTAGCCATCGCCCCCGACGGTGATGTACCAATCCGAGTTCAGGATCCCCGCATTGTTGATGGTTGCGGAGGGGCCTCCCTGGGAGTTGTTGTCTTGGGTTCCCCCAAAGACGTTGTAGAACGGCTCATCGTAATCGATGGCGACCTTGTAAAACTGCGTGACCGGGAGATTGGCCTTGTAATCCCAGGTGGCGGCGTGGTCGTAGGTTTCGTAGATGCCCCCGTCGCAGCCCACGATCCAGTGGTCGGTATGGTGGGGATTGATCCAGATGCAGTGATTGTCGACGTGCTTCTGGGATTCACCCGTCCTTTTGAAGGTCTTCCCTCCATCTTCGGTATGGTGCAACCAGGTATTCATGCTGAATACTTTGTCGACATCATGGGGGTCGCAGTAGATTTCTTGGTAATAATTGCCCGACGTCTTGTACTTGCTGCGCTTCTCCCAGCTCGCGCCTTTATTCGTCGAACGGAAGAAACCGAATTTGTCCTCTCCGGCTTCGACGATTGCGTATACGACATTGGCATCCGCCGGAGAAACCGCGAGACCGATGCGCCCCATCTTGCCTTTGGGCAGCCCATTGATCGATTCTTTCCAGGTCTTGCCGGCGTCGGTCGATTTGTAAATGGAGCTCTCCGGCCCTCCCCCGATGTAGGTAAACACGTGCCGCCTCCTCTGGTGGACGGCCTCGTACAGGACGTCGGGATTTGTGGGATCCATGACCAGCTCGCAGGTCCCCGTTTTGTCGGAAATGAAATGGATTTGCTCCCAATTTTCGCCGCCATCTACCGTTTTGTAGACGCCGCGGTCCCCGCCATCGGACCACAAGGGACCGTAAGCGGCTACGTATACGACATCTGAGTTTCGGGGATCGACGATGATTTTAGCAATGTGTTCGGAGGCTTTCAATCCCATATTTTTCCAGGACTTGCCCCCATCGGAGGATTTGTAAACCCCATCGCCGTAAGCGACCGAGCGTTGGTTGTTGTTTTCCCCGGTACCGATCCAGATGGTCGAGGTCTGGTTGGGGTCAATGGTGACACAGCCGATGGAATAGGAAGCTTCGGCATCAAAAATGGGCGTGTAGGTCACGCCGTGGTTCGTCGTTTTCCACACGCCGCCGGAGGCCACCGCGACGTAATATTCGTGAAAATTGTTTGGATTCACGGCGATGTCCGCCACCCGTCCCGAGGTCAGGGCCGGCCCGATATTGCGGAACTTGAGTCCACTGAGCTGACTGGATTTGAGCCAGTAATCACTGGATTGCTTGTCAGTTTTCTTCTTTTTCTGGGCGTAGCTGCCCGAGGAAGCGATGATCAATATTAGAAGTGGGAGGAGGTATTTAAAGCGCATAGCGGATCGTTGACAAGATTTATGAATTCGTACTGCGGAATTTAGGTTTAAAAATTAAATTTCCCTTTGCGGGTCGGCGTCAAATTGAGTAAATGCCCGCCCGGTGGCATTCACCCGTGGGGAGTGGGCCCGCTTGGGAGCCAAATGGCCTTTGCGTGTGGCGAACCCGCCCGCATTTTTGTACGTACCGTTTGCAGGGCGGTGCAGCGGCAAGCGCCCCTTATACCTTGCGGCTATGGGCAGATATCAGTATCGGGTGTATGTGATCGAATTGCGCAAGCAAGTCTTCTCGGAAAACGCAAAGTTCCGGGCGGCCAACCTTCACTTCAACGGCATGCTGGAATGTCTGTACGTGGGCATGACCAGCAAGGATCCCAAGGTGCGGTTTCAAGAACATCGCCGCGGACACCGCAACCGGAAGGGGCACAACCTTTCCGCCAGTATTGTCCGCAAATACGGCACTTACCTCCGGGGAAGTCTGTACAACCACATTCCGCCGATGGACAGCCGGGCGGAAGCATTGCGGATGGAGAAAGAGCTGACCCTGAAGTTGCGGCGTCAGGGCTACGCGGTTTGGTCGAATTGATCGGGCGACATGTTGATCGTGAAGCGAAGCCGATATGGATCCGCGAAGCCCCTCGGCTCCTGTACCTTGCTTCTCCGACTTACCGGCCCATGCACCACCGCGTGCGCAACGGCCGGTGGCAATTATTCATTGTCGGTCATCCTCAAAAAAAACCTAGATCTCCCCTTCTGGGTCATTCAGGAAAGTGCAAAAATCGTCCAATTTGAGCCCCAATCGGACGATTGGGCAACAACGCCGGCGTGAGATTGAGGGATGCAGTGGTCGGATCAATTACTTTGGACAGATCTTGGGTGCCCTCGACAATTCGTTCAGTGTGAGTCGGATTCAAGGTGACCTGGACCTCATCAAAGCCGACGTTGCCGCAAACCTATCCGCATCTGATGACGTCATTGCGGTGATCAATGTCGCTAAAGCATCGGCCGAGCATTGGTCGACCCACAATCCCGACGGGTCGCCCATCTCCGCCTCGATGAGCAATGGTAACCTGACGCCGCAAGGGCGCCGGATTCTGGATGCAGATGCCGAGGCCGGAGTACAAGGTGCGATTGGTGGCATAAGAGGTGGCCCCTGGGGGGCAGTCGTCGGAGCGATTACCGGTACGGTGATTGGCAGTGCCTGGGAAGCAATTTTTTATTGAAAGAAGATGCGAATCTGTCTTAGGTTTTTGATATTTGGCGGCGTAGCGATCATCAGCGGTGTACTGCAATTTGACTTTCAAGCCAAAGACTTGCCTTACACCATCTTCTTCGGCGGGGCCATGTCCTCGATCTGGCTACTGCTTGATCGGTACAAAGTCATCCAAAGCAAGATTTAGCTCCGAAGATAGATCAGGCCGCTAGCCATAGCACCGAAAAATTAATTTCCAACCACAAAGCCACCTGTTCGCGCAGGTGGCTTTATTTTTTTGTGCCGTCTCATTCACGCGGGCCATGCAGCCCGGCGTCCCTATGCAGAAGCCATTTGCCGCATGTCTTGCCGAAAATCGAAGAAGGAAAAGGCAAATGCCGCCACCAGCGAAAACCCCAAATAGCCCAGGACCAAGGCATTGCCCCACCCAAATACTTCCCCGATGCCAAACCAGCCCTCCATCTTCCAGAAGAGGACGGCCCCGAAACCGGAGGCCAAGAGACTGGGAATCCAGGCGAAACGGCTCCGGTCCATCAGCGTCGTGTAGGAAAAGATCCAGACAAAAAGGAAACCGGCGTACCAGAGGATCTCGGGGTAGGTCATTTGCCCCAGGTGGTTGAAGAGGAAGAGCACAAGCCCGAGGGTAAGAATCAGATGGCTCCAGGCCCACAGCAGCAGCGGCAGGGAGGCCTTGGGGTTGTATTTTTCGAGGGTCGTAACATCGTTAAGGGTGGAGACGGGATATTTTGCCGCGACATCGGCGGGTCGCCAGCCGGTGGGCATGAACCAAATGCGCAGTTTGTCCCACCAGCTACGGGTGCGCCAGGCATCCTTTACCAAGAGCCAGAGGTGCTGAAATCCGATGAGAAAGGGATTCCAGGTCCGCGCCGGGCGCTTGATGCCGTAGACCGGGGGCACTTCGGGCAGTTCTTTTTGAAAGGTGCCGAACAGTTTGTCCCAAATGATAAAGATCTGGGCAAAGTTCCGATCCAGGTATTCCGGATTCATGGCGTGGTGGACCCGGTGGTGGGAGGGGGTAACGATAATGGCTTCGAGGAACCCCATCCGGCCGATCAGCCGGGTGTGGTACCAAAACTGGGCAAACAGGTGGATGGGGGCCGCAATCGCGATGACCTTGGCCGGCACCCCGATCAGAGCCAGCGGCAGGTAGAGGATGGCCCAGGCAGATACGATGGTGGAGATGGACTGCCGCAAGGCACACGCCAAATTAAACTCTTCCGAGGAATGGTGGATGATGTGTTCATTCCAGAAGATATTGATCCGGTGAGAAAGGCGGTGCTGCCAATACCCGGCAAAGTCCTTGCCCACAAAAGCCAACCCAAAGGCAATCCAAGTTGCCTCAATCTCGAACAGTGCCACCTTACTGACCAGCCAACTGTAGCCCACGACAATCACCGTGAGTCCGAGGACATCTTTGATGATGTTGGTCAGTCCGGAGCTGAGGCTGGCGATGGTGTCCATGGACCGAATGGTCTGGGTGCCCATGGCCAAGCCCGCCAGCCACTCGATGGCGATCAGCAGGATAAAACCGGGGATGGCGTAATTGAGAACTGATGCGTAAGTTTCCACCCCATTAATATAATGAATTTGGGGAGTGAATGGGTATCCCGGAACGAATTGGCGGGGAATGCGCTGGGGCAACTGTCGGATGCCCGGCAGGATGGCTAAGTGGAGATTAGCGATGCTTGGGTGAATCGTTTCGTACTTTACTTAGGGGCGGAAAAAGATGCCATAGCAAAATCGCAGGATTAAATTTAAACCGCCGCTTAGAAAAGTCAAGGTTTTGATGTCCAGTGAGCGGATTTTCATGGCTTCTTTCTTGATTCGCTCCCAACCATAGTAATCCTGGGCGGCAAAGAAATCTTCCAACCTTCCCCGCGTCATCATGTGCTCAATCACCTGTCGCGCATGCTTTTCCAGATTCACTTTCGCCGGATCCGTATCCCAAAAGAGATGTCTAACGAGTCTCATTACTGCGATTTACGAACTCCGAAGGAATTTGTTGGGCGTTGTTCCACGTGATATAAATATGCAACCGATCTGATGTGGAAATTGTAATTTCGAACCACGAAATGGCTCAGAAATCGCGATTTAGGCCGATTTTGCCCCGCCTACTTCCCAATACAGAAGGTGTTAGTTGGTTGTGGGTGAGGGGTTTAAGTGGTGGATTCACGGTTGGGGCGTATTTTTGGGGAAAGTTGAGAGAAAGAAAAGGAAAATTTCGTTGCGATTTCTAACTTGGAAAATGGCCACTGAGAAGTCATATACGATCACACTTCGTAACAACGATACTGAAAAATCCGGGATTCGGTACTTGGTGAATCAGGGGCTTGCGGTTGTTCATCCGGATAGCAAGAGCCGAAAGTCGGTTCTTGAATTCTTGGGTCTCGAGAATCGATTCCGCAGGTCTTTTGATCTAATTCTGTTTCATGGTCAACAGGCAAATAATGGTGAGGTGGAATTGAAAGAGGGTGATGCAATCACGCTCATCGAGTTGAAAACCACCAAAAAGTTCCTTCCCAACAACCCACGAGGATTCTTTGTTGGCGTAACGGAGAATGAGTTGGATCTGGCCCGTCTCCTTGGTGATCAATTTCGATTCTGTTTTGTCTCCTTGCATCCAGAATCCCTTTCACCTGTAATGCTACCATTGTCAGAGATGGAGGGCTTGATCAAGACTAAGCGAACACAGTATCAGGTGAATCTGATCAAGTAATTCCCCATGGTGTTCGCACAAGTGTTTTGTAGGTTTGTTGCATGGAAGTGAGGAGACAATTTGCTGAAGTTTACGATTTGATTGTTGGGGCTCGGGATCGTGCTTTCCGCGCTGTGAACAAGGAGCTGATTGATCGGTATTGGAAGGTAGGAGCGTACATTTCCATTCGGGTTGAGCAGGAAGAGTGAGGAAACGGAGTTGTTGAGTCTTTGGCATTGTTCCTCAAAAATCAAGATCCTGCCCTAAAAGGATTTTCAGCTAGGAATATGTGGAGAATGAAGCAATTCTTCGAAACTTATTCGGAATTCCCAAAACTGTCGCCACTGGTGACAGAATTGTCGTGCACGAACAATCTCATTATCCTTTCGCGTACCTCTGACGAGAAGGAACGGGAATTCTATTTGCGGTTGGCTATCAATGAAAAATTGTCAAAGCGGGCACTGGAAAGGGCAATCAATGCTTTGACTTATGAACGGGCGGTGACCTCCGATCAAAAACTGTCACCGGTGGTGGCAGAAATGTATCCGGAACTCGATTCCCATTTCAAGGACCTTTACGTTTTAGATTTTCTGAATCTACCTGAGCGGCATTCTGAGAAGGATTTGCAGAAGGCCATTTTGAGGAACCTGAAGCAATTCATTCTTGAATTGGGCAGCGATTTTACCTTTGTTGGAGAAGAATACCGGATTCAGGTCGGGAACCGCGATTTCTTTATTGATCTACTCTTTTTCCACCGCGAATTGCAATGCCTGGTCCCCATCGAATTGAAGGTTGACAAGTTTCAACCTGAATACTTGGGCAAGATGAATTTCTATTTGGAGGCATTGGATCGGGATGTCAAAAAGGCCCATGAGAATCCGAGTGTGGGTATCATTTTGTGCAGGGACAAGGATGATCAAGTAGTGGAATATGCGCTGAGTCGCAATATGTCACCCAATTTGGTATCGGAATACGAGACAAAACTGATTCCAGAAGGCAAGTTGAGGGCTAAGATGGAAGAGATTTATGCCCTGGCCGAATCGAAGAAGGAAGAGGATGGTTGATTTTTGTTACTCGCGCTCTCTGAGTAACAAATCGGCGGAAATAATGTGCGAATACGTTGAAATTAGGCCATTTTTTGCGCTTGCAGAAATATTGGGGAATATTTACTTCCCAATACAAAATGACTCATGGAGGCTTAATGTGTTGATTGTAAGTTGTTAATGTATAATGGAGGTACAAATAGGGTACATTGGTGATTTCAGGACGGGAATATTTACCAAAAATATTCCCAGGTATTTTGGGGAAGCTAGATTTGAATACAGTCTTCTGAGATATATTCTTGTGGATTCTGAATGTAACTCGGTAAACCTGCCGCTTCAATTGTCATTCCCGAAGCCTCTGCTTCTGCCAAGGAATGATTCAACGCGAGAACCTGTGTCAGAATATCCTTTCTTCCATCAAACCCATACGCCTTCATTACTGCTTTATCGAGGGTGTTATGCAGCATCCTTAGGGGGTTTACACCAGGCTTTTCCATTATGCGGTATATCTCTCGAAGCGATTTAGAGTGAGTCTCCATTATACGCTTGCGATTCTTTCGCAATTCTTTTGAAGCACGTACCACTGCTTCAATTTCCGATTGGTTTGGTGATTGCGGCCAAGGAAAGAAATCCCAAATTGAGTTGCTTGTGTATCTCGGATCGCCTTTCATCGAGGAGCATTTTTCCTGATACCATAGGATGTGGACTTTCGAATGAATTATTCCAAAGGAATAATCGTCTTCAAGGGCAAAGACCGAAAGGGAATCGTTCGGTCGGATCGACGATGAGACGAATTCGAAAATCGGACGTGCGGAGACGCGAGAGCAAACGATGTACCTGCTCAGCGACGATAGTTTTTCAAGCATTTTGGCCCGATGGTAAGATAGTTTCCACCAATTCCTGTAAAAATTGATATGGTGCTTGTTGGCCTTTGCTTTGGGGTTCTTTTCACGCAATTTTTGGTTTTCTCCTTCCTGCTTTTTCGCTTTGATTTTGCGGTCTGGAAGAACGCCCTGCTCGATTATATGAAAAAGCTCTTTGTACTCGGATGCTTCGAAAATATCGAGTTCAGATAAATCGATGACGTATCTTTTTGGACCAGGGGTAGAGGTTCCAAGCAATTCATCACCGATCAAGTAGGGCGATAGCACTCGGGAATATTTTGGCTTTGAGTCAAGTATGCTATTTGCCTTCTCCTTTGAGAGTAGGAAGGCGGAATGTCCGTGCGTTTGACCTTGAAAAACGACTTTTTGGGATTTGATAGTTTCAAGTTTTTTTGCGCTGGTAACATCTGTTCGGGGGGATAAACTGCTATTGATAGAATCGAGTCTGTAATTTCTCAGTGTACCATTTTCTTCAACAATCAAGTTCCGATCACCAGAATATTCGCCCTTCACCCAGTTGACAATAGAGACGAATACTACGGCATCTCCGGACCAAGTTTGAGAAGATACTGCATCGAATATCTGGCCATCATTTTTCACAATGTAATCTAGCCCCCCTTCTCTGCTATAATTTTGGCGAATAGTATTGGTCCCTACCAGTCCAGCAAGCCCACCTTGCTTCATTACCTTATGGGCCTTGTAATACCAATAGACACAAAAATCGGCTCGTCCGGGGACCTCGGGAAATGATGAATGGAGAAGGTTAACATATTCCGCACCGAATTCTTCTTGCATTTTGTTTTTGGACTGGAAAGGGGGATTGCCGATGATAACATCGACTTCTGGCCAATCCGAGAACAGCGCATCAGCTTCAATGATATTATCATCAAGATTCTCAAGAGGCAAAGTTGATTCCATCTGGAATCCGATTGCAAGTTGATCTGTATCAATCCAGTTTTTCGTTTCTTCTGCTGCGATTTCTTTGCCCAGCATCAAGGTAACTTTTGCCAATTCGACTGCGAAAGGATTCTTGTCGATTCCATAGAATTGCTTAACGCTAACTTGTGATGTTGTCCCAATTTCTTTGTGTGCAGTTTTGGGGAATAATTGGTAAATCTTGTTTAGTATTTCCATCTCCAAACGCTTCAATTCCCGGAAAGCGATATAGAGAAAGTTGCCGCTCCCACATGCTGGGTCGAGTACCTTATACTTGATTATTTCGCGCCTGAGTGCTTTCAACTCTTTCAACGTATTTGCCTTTCCAATCTTTTCGCGCCAAGGCTGGATAATGCATGGGTGAACTACCTTGTATATGTCGAGTTCTGAGGTAAAATGAGCGCCGAATGCATGTCGTTCGCCTTCGTCCATACTGCTCTCAAAAAGACCTCCGAAAATGGAGGGGTTGATCTTTGCCCAATTCTCAATTGCGGCTTGGTGTAGAAGGTCAGTTTCTGCATTGTTTAGTTCAATCGGATCGACCTCATCAAATAACCCACCGTTGAAGTAATCGACCCCTTGGTATCTTCCACCACGAGCCGGTTTTTTTGCGGCCATCTGTTGGAATAACCCTCCAATGAGGTCGTATGTATTGCCGCTCGATAACCCTTCTTTCAAAAGTGATGTATAAATATCCTTTGGAAGGAGGTCAAAATCTTCGGCGAACATCGCAAAGACACTTTGTAAAATGAATTTCTGTGCTAATTCTCTATCTTCTCCTCGTGCGATGAGCGCATTGAAGGTTTCAGCCACCTTGTTTGCAGCTGAACGCGATACATCAACTAGATTATTTTCGAAAGTAGGTTCTAGTGGTTCCGGAAAAAGAAAATTGAGAGCGGAATACCTTTCTCTAAGGCGATCCGACTGTATTTTGTCCAAAGGTTCGTCCTGGACACTGAAATCATAAATCCAAAACTCATCGAAATTGCATAGAACAACATAATGAGGCTGCCGTGGACGCATTTTCCACCAATAGTCGAATACTTGAGCGCGATGAGTTTCCAACTTTGCTCCGCGCTTTTTCATCTCTAACAATAGCCTTTCCCCCCACACCAAATCCGCAAATTTCGTGCTTCGATCTTTTTTACCTTTTAGGCGCTCTTCAAGAACTGCTCCCGCTTCTTTATATCCTTGATGCCCAAAGGCTTGGAAAAGACGGTCGCAAAACACTTGCGCTTCCCCTTTTTCGTCTCCTTTAAGGATTTGGATATATTCTATCAGTTTGGTGATAGCCGCCTTGGTAGTTGAAGATTCGGACATGTAGAAAAGTTGTTAATTCACCAATATATTTCGCCCTTTTATAATACCATTTTGTTGGAGATTTCTCTAGCAGTGTGTGAATTCTGGTTGTATTTTTTGAAAATTGTCTATCGTGAATACGTTTGATTCTTTACACATGCAAGAAATTTGGAGAAAAATCACCCCAACAACCGCATCACCGTAGTCCGCTTAAATGCCTTCCCTCTTGCAGTCTCGTAGCCTTCCGCTGAGGACAAACGCCATATTGTTCACCAGCGCGCAGCGGACAATCCCCTCTACCTCTGTCATGGCCATCGCCACGTTGCGACAACCTACCATTGAAGCAGTCCCGCCATTACCAGGAATGCAGACTATTTCGGTCACATCGGGCGACTGCAACAGTTTCCAAGCAAGGGCATGCTCGCGACCACCGCTCCCGACAACAATAGCTTTCATACTGCAGGCAAGTCATTACACACACTAGCGCTCACCTAGACTACATCTTATAAAAAAAAAAATCTTATTTAATGCGAGAAAAGCAAATAAAACGCCGAGGTTTAGCAGGTAAACCTCGGCGTTTTGATAGCGTGTAAGTGGCTACGCCAAGAGGCGCAGATAGCGATAAATCCCGACAGACAACAGATGACTATTTCTGACTGCGCTGATCGCGATTGTGCAACACCAAATCGTGAAGCGTTGCATCTTCTGACAGCTCTCTAGGCGTAGAGGCTTGCTTGGCTAACGCAACCGGCGTAAACGCGCTCATGCCGAGCATAACAAGGGAAATCGAAAGGATAAAGCG
>JBCCQH010000069.1:0-39547 GCA_039024435.1 Bacteroidota bacterium | reverse complement strand
CCACGGTGTGAGCGAAAAGTACTTGCAGAATTACCTGGATGAATTCTGCTACAAGCTGAACCGACGCTACGAAGGGGAAACCCGATTTGCGACCATCCTGGGCAATTCACTCCGGCATTGGAACAAATATCACGTGTGGCAAAGAAGCGGATAGTCATTTTTTTATATTGGCCCTGCCGTATGGTTCCCGGAAAACCTTTTCCGCGCCACCGGGCGGCACACACTGCTTCAAAATTGCACACACTATGAAGGCTGATTCCCTCCAAGCCTGGGGTTCTTCCGGCGAATACATCCCATTCGGGCCGTTTTCGCACCGGGTATTTGTCAAGCAACTGGGCGATCCCCAAGCAACCGCCGAGCGGACCTTGCTGCTCGTCCACGGCTTTCCCGAATCTTCCTACACCTACCACGCCGTCGTGGACGGACTGCAAAATACCTTTGAACGGATCATCCTCTTTGACTTTCCGGGATTTGGGTGGAGCGACAAACCGGAGGCGACCTACGAATACTCGCTGATGGTCCACGCCGATGTCGCCTTTGCCGTTTGGCAACACTTTGGGGTAAAAGGGGGACACGTCCTGGCCCACGACATGGGGGTGAGCGTCGCGACCGAGATTCTCGCGCGCCACGAGCAAGATCTACTGCCGAAATGGTTTTCCGTGGGCCTGCAGAGCCTCACCCTCACCAATGGCAGCATGGTGCTGGAATTTGCCCGCCTTAGGATCACGCAAAAGTTGCTCCTTTCTCGCAACGGCGGCTTCTTCAATCGCCTCTTCATCATCTACCGACTGTTTCGGCACCAGATCCGCAGTGCCCACGGCAATGACCGCCTCGCCGACGGGGAAATCTGGGCGCTTTGGGAGGGCAATGTCCTGCAGGACGGGCATCGAAAAATCTACCGGCTGATCCGCTACTACCGGGAGCGGGCCCGCTTCGAAAAGACCCGCTGGTTGCCCGCCCTGGCGCGCACGGCCTTGCCGCTGCACCTGTGCTGGGGCGATCAGGATGCCGTCGCCAAGGTCGCCATGGCCCATTATCTCAAAGAAAAGGTCTGTTCCCAGGCCACCTTGACGATCATGTCCGGCCTGGGCCATTTCGGGCAGATGGGCAGTCCCGCCGAATGGGTCGCCGCCGTGGAAGCATTTTACCGGAAATGATTGCGCCACTCGACGATGGACATTCCTGGTCAATTGCTTAACTTCCGTCCATGCCACTGACCGATCTCTTCCTGTTGCCGTTCGCGGGGGGAAACGCTTACTCCTACCAGTTTTTGGAGCCGGAGCTTTCTCAGCGGTTCGCCGTTCACGGGTTGGAATTGCCGGGGCGGGGACGCCGGATCCGCGAGCCATTGCTGACCGATTTTGCCGCCGGAGTGCAGCATTACCTCCAGCAAATCCAGCGGCCGCCGCGGGGGCGGGAATTTATCTTGTACGGGCACAGCATGGGGGCACTGATGGCCTACCAATTGGCGCGGGAACTGGAAGCTATAGGAACCGGGCCGACAAAGATTGTGGTCAGCGGTTCGGCGGGACCTTTGGTGCGGCACAACAAAAACCGGCACCGCATGAACGAAGCCGATTTTCGGTCTTCGCTACGGCAATTGGGCGGGGTGCCGGAGGAACTGTGGCGGGAACCGGCCTTGCTGAACCTGTTTCTGCCGATCCTCCGCGCCGATTTTCAAGCGGTGGAATTGGCCGGGCCGATGGAGGTAGGACTGATCCACGCTCCCATTGTGGCTCTGATGGGCCAGGAGGAAGAGCACAGCGCGGAGATTGATGCCTGGAAAAAACTCAGTCACCACGTCACGACCCGCTGCGTAACCGGAGGACATTTTTTCATCTACCAGCACCGGGAATTGCTGCTCCAATGCCTGAATCCAAATTGAGATGCTGGAAATTGAGGTCATCGATACAGGCTTATTTTCCGCAGCCGACTGCGCGCAACTGCGCTGCGAGTTGTCCCCGGCGCAGCGCCGGGCCAATCTCCGCTACCGGCAAGAGCGCGACCGGCGCAATCACCTGCTCGGGCGCCTGCTGATCAAGCGCCGCTTTGCCCGCGACCGTTCCTTTTCCTGGGATCAGTGGCAAACAAGGCCCAACGGCAAGCCGGAAATGTCCGGGCATCCCCGCTTCAACCTCTCCCACTCCCGCCAGATGGTAGCAGCTGCCTTCTCGGACCGCCCGGTCGGCCTGGACCTGGAATGGGTGGACGCCGACTTCCCGATGGACGACTTGCGATCCTTTTTCCATCCCGAGGAGCAGGCCTTTATTGCATCGGCGGCGGACTCCGCCCGCGCGTTTTACCAGTGTTGGACGCGGAAGGAAGCTTATTTCAAAGCGGTGGGGACTGGGCTTTCGGCCCGAATGCACCAAATCAATTGCCTGCAGGATGCGCTTCCTGGCTCCCCCGATTGGCAACTGCAATCGCTGGCCGGTCCCGCCGAGTACGCATTGGCGGTTTGCAGTCCCTACTCAGCAGCACCGATTGTTCGTTTCTTAGATCGGGAATCGATCCAGACCCAAGGTGACTGACCCATTCATTCAGGCAAAAATTGCCCCGACCCGGAAAAAACGTTTTGTCATTCCCACGTGAACTTATCGCAAATTTTTCTCGCCCAAATGCACCCAATTGCAGCTTTTGGCCAAGACCATCGGTGTGTAATGTTAATTTTTATGGTACTTCATGGAATAAATGCTGTGGCATAAGTACGCATTTGACAATAATTGCATATATTTGTGAAAACAGATCGCATTAAATTGCGAATCAAGCAGTTTCGAATAGGGCTCGGAATTGCTAAGTGCTACAATAAGTGTGTGAGTGACAGATTACTGTTTTCTTATTGGAATAAATATGTCTCATTCTTAGAGAACCTCTAACCAAATCGTTCAAATATGGAAAATAACCTCACCCCCCTCGAAACTCTGCTGGTAAAGTGTGTCCACGACTCCGAATTGCGCGAAGCCATGACCACTGGCTCCCTGAAATTGGAAGAATATAGCCTGACGGGTGAAGACTTAAAAATGGCCAAATCTTTGCAGGGAAAGCGCGGCAATCCCCTCTTCAATACACTGATGAATGTCGGCGAAAATCTGCTCGATTCTCAGGTGGCCGACGACACCGCCCCCCCGCCGTTTCAATACGTCTTTGCGGGATTTGCGCCGGTGCAGTTGCAGACCCCGCAGGGATGGTACTGGCAGAACATCGCTATGTACCAGCCGGTCCCGACTACGCCGACCGAGCCCCCGCTAGAGGATGAAACGAATCCAGAAGCCCGGACTGCTGAGGCCGAAGCCACTGAAGGCGAAGGCGAATCAACCGCCGCTAAATAAGCGGCCCGGACCCGGGATCCGTGTCCGATCAAGCCCCGAGTGCGGGCAAATTTGACGCTGCTTGTCCGAAGCACCCCGATTAAAACTTGACGGCGCACGCCCCTGGTGGGCGCGGAAAGTAGATTTCCGCGCTTGCCGACGGTCCCACTTTCTATTTCCAAACCCACTCAACCCCAACCTTCGCCTCACGCCCCCAGGAATATGACCCAGCACCGCAACTCCTCGGCCCGCATCATTGAAGAGATCCGCCACCAAAATATCTACCTGGAAAAAACCGAAACCGGGGTGCGGCTCCTCTCCGAACGGGGCAAGGTCTCCCCGGAACTCCGCCGACGGGTCGAAGACAACTTGAGTGCCGTCCGCGACTTCATCGAGGAAGCCCAGTTAGTACCGGATCCAACCGGGATTCCTCCGGTAGCTCCCGCCGCCCATTATCCACTTTCCAGCCCCCAGAAACGGCTTTGGATCCTAGAGCAAATGGAAAAGCAATCCACCGCTTACCTGATTGCCTTCCCGTTCGAATGGAACTTCCGCGTGGACCCTCAGGCATTTTCAGCGGCAGTTTCCGCGCTGGTCCATCACCACGAGATCCTCCGAACCACGATCCAGTTGCACGAAGGCCACCCCCAGCAATTCATCGCCGAAGCTCTCCCTCCCAACCTCATCGCCAACTTCCGCGATCTCACTGGCCATCCAGCTCCGCAAGCCGAAACCATTTACCGGGCCCAGCAGGCCCAAGCCCTGGCTACCCCCATGTCCCTGTCGACTGGCCCGCTCATCCAATTCCACGTCTTCAACTTTGCCGCCAACGCGCGGATTTTGGTTGTGGTCCACCACATCGTATTTGACGGGTGGTCCCACCAAATCCTCGAAGATCACCTCCAACGCTTTTACGAGCGAGCCCGGGGCGAGAAAACTGATGTACCCGCTCCGCTGCCCATCCAATACAAAAGCTACGCCGCCTGGGAACAACAGCAGTTGACTGGGGCGGCGGCCGAATCTCACTGCGCTTACTGGCAGCAACAAATTGCCGGCACTCCGGCAGAAAATGCCGTGTTTCCCTACGATTTCCATCCCGCCGTGCCCCGCAAACAAGGAAAAACAATCTTCCGGATTCTCCCCGCCGCCACGGTCAATCGATTGCGCGAACTCGTGCGCCACCACAACGCGACCCTCTTTATGGGACTCACTGCTGCGATCAAAGGATTGCTCGCCCGCTACACCGGCGAAGACGCCCCGGTGCTGGGCACCGCGGAATCCGGACGCAGCCAGCCGGAATTAGAGGCGATGATCGGATTTTTCATCCGCACCTTGCCGCTTAAAACTTACGTCGATCAAGAAAATGACTTCCACCAACTGCTTCAGTCGGTGCGTCAGACGGTACTGGGCGCTTACGCCCACGCCATTTACCCCTTTGAGCAAATCGTTGACGACCACAATGTTGCGGTACGTCCGGGATACAATCCGCTGTTTGACATCATGGTCATCCTACAGGATCCCGAGTTTCCGATTCCGGAGGGAGTCGCCCAGCAGTTTGCCGGTCAAGAGCAAGACAATGAAGCCAAATTCAGCCTCACCTTTGATTTCCGCTTGGTGGAAGACGGCGGTCTAATGGTCGCACTAGAATACAAAACCGATCTCTATACGTCCGCCACCGCCCGGCAATTGCTTACCCACCTGGACACCTGGCTGACCGCCGCGACCGATCATCCGGGTACCCCCCTGTACGCACTGCCCCTCGTGAGCGAGGCGCAGGCCAAAATGATGCGGCAGACCTTCAATCCGCCGCCGGTGGAACTCCCGAAAGCAAGTGATTTCCCCGCCCAATTTCTCGCCCAAACCGAGCAAAATCCCGATGCCAGCGCCCTTTGGTGGCAAGGCAAATCAATCACTTACCGCGAACTGCGCCACCACGCGGAGTGCATCGCCGATCACGTACGGCAAACCCACGGCGAAGTTGCTCCGGGAACGCGCATCGCCGTCCTGCTGGACCGCGGCCCACACTTGGTGCCAACTTTGCTGGCCGTCTTTGCCCTGGGGGCCGCCTACGTACCCATCGATCCAGCCTATCCGCCGAGCCGCCAGCAATATATGCTGGTTGATTCCCAGGCCGAACTGCTCATCGGCGCCCCCCGGCACACCGCCGAACTGGAATTCCGGGGGCATACCGTAGACATCCATCAGGTGGATTTTTCCCGCACCGTACGCGAATTTGCCTGGTTTGCCCCGCAAATGGATGACCTCGCTTACCTGATCTACACCTCGGGATCCACCGGTCAGCCCAAAGGGGTCTGCATCGCCCACGGCAATCTCGCCAACCTGCTGTTCTGGGCCCACACCGAATTTCCGGCCAAAGTACTCGCAAGGATGCTCGCCGCCACCTCGATCTGCTTCGACCTATCCATATTTGAGATTTTTCTGCCCCTGTACGCTGGTCAGGCACTGGAATTGGTCCCGGATATTTTGGCATTGCTGGAATCGCCCGAGCTTCCGGTCACCTTCTTGAATACGGTGCCCTCCGCCGCCCGGGAAATCGTCTACCAAAACGCAATTCCACCGACTGTCCGTACTGTGGCCCTGGCCGGAGAACCCTTGCCCCGGGACCTCGCCGACGCTCTTTACGCGCTGCCCCACATCGAAGCCGTTTACAATCTGTATGCCCCTTCCGAAACGACGACCTACTCGACCTTCGGGCGGGTGCCCCGGGAATCGACCGCTCCCCCATCCGTCGGCGTGCCCATCACCAACACGCGGATTTACCTCCTCGATGCCCACCGGCAGATGGTCCCGGTCGGCCTGCCCGGTGAGATTTACATTGCCGGGCGGGGCGTCACGCAGGGCTATTTCAACCAGCCCGAACTTACCCAGGAACGCTATCTCGCGGACCCCTTCGCGGCCCCCGGCGAGCGCATGTACCAAACCGGGGATCTCGGCCATTGGCAGGCCGATGGACAAATCCAGGTGCTGGGCCGAACCGATAACCAAGTTAAAGTTCGGGGCTTTCGGGTGGAACTGGGCAGTGTCGAAGTGCAAGCCCGGACTTATCCTGGCATTCGGGAGGCAGTCGCTGTCGGGCACAAAGATTCGCTTGGGTCTACGATGCTGGTCTTGTACGTGCAAGCGCAAGGCGATCCGGTGAACCCCGAACGGCTGCGGAAGCATTTGGCGGAAAAATTGCCCGCCCATGCGGTGCCCGAGTTTGTGATCGCCCTCGAACGCATTCCCCAAACCCCCAACGGCAAAGTCGACAAGCGTGCCCTTCCCCCACCCGACCGAAATGCCCTCGCGGACCCCGCCGAATTCGTTCCCCCAAGCGAGGGTTTGGAAACCGCCATTGCTACCTTGTGGGAAGAATTGCTGGACATTGCCCCGATTGGTCGCAACGCCCACTTCTTCCAATTGGGCGGGCACAGTTTGCTGGCCACCCGCCTGATGGCGCTGGTCCATGCGCGCACCGGCATTCAGTTGCCCCTGACGCGCATCTTTGAGCATCCGCGCCTGGGCGATTTCACCCGCCAAATCAACTGGGAAGGCGAGCAAGCCTTGCCCCCAATTCAAAAGGTCGAAGCACGGCCCTACTATCCGGCCACCCACGCCCAAAAGCGGCTTTGGTTGCTCCACCAATCGGAAGCCAACCGCCGCGCCTACAACCTGCCCTTCCGCTTCGATGTTCCCGGGCCAATGGCTTATCCGCTCGTCGTGGAAACGGTGCGCCTCCTCGTCGCACGCCATCCGATTCTGCGGACTGAGTTTCCGGCCCACGACGGGGAGCCCCTCCAGCGCGTACTCCCCCCCGAGCAGTTTGCCCTGCCCCTCCAAGTGGTCGACCAGTCGTCCAATCCCCAGGCCGACCGGTTCGTCGACGAATTGTACCGGACCCAGCAGCAATTCGAATTTGACCTGGAAAAAGCCCCTCTCTGGCAAGTGGTCATCGTGCGCCTTCGGGCGAATGTACACACCGTGCTGATCGTCGGGCACCACCTCCTAGCTGACCTCTGGTCACTGGACCTCCTCGGCCAGGAATTCCGTACGCTCTACGACGCTGTGCGGGAGGGGCAACGCCCGCAGCTTCCCACCCCCGAGATCGCCCTGACCGATCTCGCCGTTTGGCAGGAACAAGCTCCCCACCTCGAAGCCTGGAAACAACAACGGTCCTGGTGGCGGGGAAAATTCCCTTCGCCTCCCGAACCATTGGCCTTGCCGGTAGAAGTGACCGGACACACTGGACAAGCGGTCGCCCGCGAGGTCCAAATCTGGGGAGGTCCCGAAATGGAAGCCCTTCACCGGCTCAATCCCGAGGGCGAATACACGACTTTTATGCTGATGGTGGGCCTTTTGTCGGCGACTTTTTTTCGGTATTCGGGCCAGGAAGAAATCAATCTGGCCACGCCGATCTCTGGCCGCGAAAACCACCAATTAAGTGGGTTAGTGGGCTATTTGCTGAACACTTTGCTCATTAAAACCCGGGTTGCCGCCGACTTGTCCTTCGCCCAGTTGATGAAACAGGTCCAGGAAGGCGTAATCGGAGATTTCCGCAATCAGGATTATCCGCTTGACCTCCTGGTGGAGGAACTGGGCGGCGCTACCGCCGACCTGTTTCGGGTCATGCTGGTGGTGCTGCGCTCGGAGGCCGAGCCCGATCTCACCGATCCGGATGCCCATCCGGGTGGGGATGCGAAGTCGGATCTATTGGTTTCGGTGACCGAATTTCCGGAGCAGATCGCGGTCAGCATTGAGTACAACCGCAGCCGCTTTTTCCCCGAGACCGTCACCACGCTGCAAGACCGGATCCGCCAACTTCTGTTGCACGCCGGGGAACATCCCGGGGCAGCCTTGGGGGACATTTCCCTGCTGACCGAATCCGACCAAGCCCGACTCCGCGCGTTCGAACGGGGTCCGATTCGGAATCCTGTGGAAATGCCGGAATTCTTTGTGCGCTTTGCCGAACAGGTGTCCCACCAACCCGAAGCTCCCGCCCTCAGTGTGGACGGCAAAACCCTCAGCTATGCGGAACTGGACCGGGAAGCGCGCCGCATGCTCGCCCGCATCACCCGACACAGCGCGTATCGCCCCGGCAGTAAAATTGCCGTCCTGGTGGACCGCAATGCCGATTTGTTGCCCGTGCTCCTCGCCATCTGGGGCGCCGGTTGTACCTACGTCCCCATCGATCCAGCCTATCCCGCGGAACGGATCCAGGCCATCCAGGACGATGCGGCAGCTTCCATGGTGATCGTCGGAAATGCCGATTGGGAGACCGCCCCCGGTACGCCCCGCCTGGTACTCGCCCCCCGGACCGCGCCGAAAGTACGGCCCAAACGCAACCTGATCGCCGCGCCGCCGGCAGCGCACGCCTACCTCATTTACACTTCTGGATCCACCGGAAAACCCAAGGGCGTGTGCATCACCTGGGCCAATCTGCACAACTTCCTCGCCTGGGGCAGCCGCAACTATGGGCGCAGCCAACTGCAAGGCACCCTCGCGGGAACCTCCATCTGTTTTGACCTGTCGATTTTCGAATTGTTCCTGCCTCTGATGCAAGGGGGCACGGTCATTTTGGTACCCAACGTGCTGGCCCTGGCCAGCGATACGCCGCCCCAAGGCGTAACCCTGATCAATACCGTGCCGTCCGCCGCAACCGAACTGGTCGCCCTCGAAGCAATTCCGGCGACGGTCCGCACGATCAACCTGGCTGGGGAACCCCTGCCGGCTTCCCTGGTCGATGCCCTCTACCAAGCCGAAAATGTCCGCGAAGTGTTCAATCTTTACGCCCCTTCTGAGACGACGACCTATTCTACCTGGACCTTGACCCAACCCGGACAACCCAATAATCCAAGCATCGGGAAGCCCTTGCTGAATACGCGGATCTACATCCTGGATGAACAGCGGCGGCGGCAACCGCTCGGTATGGACGGAGAAATTTTCATCGCGGGAGCCGGCGTCAGTGCCGGTTATCACGGTCAGCCATCATTGACCGATGAGCGTTTCTGGGCCGATCCCTGGGTAGACGGCGAAATGATGTACCGCACCGGTGACCTGGGACGCTGGAATGCCGACGGCAGCATCCAACTGAGTGGCCGCGCCGATCACCAGATCAAACTGCGCGGCTTTCGGATCGAATTGGGAGAAATCGAAAGCCGCTTGCTGGAATTAGAAGGCATCGAGGCGGCAGTGGTCGTCGGGCGCAAAGAGGACCGCCGCGCTGTAGAACTGGTGGCGTACTACACCGGGCAAAATGCCGGAACGCCAAAAGCACTGGAAACCGCGCTGGAAAAGCGCCTGCCGGAGTACATGGTCCCGCGCCGCTGGCAGAAACTGGCCCAACTCCCCCGCACCCCCAACGGCAAGATCGACCGCAAAGCCCTGCCCGCGCCCCCCACTTCGGCCCGTGCCACCGAAGGTGAGCGGGTCGCACCGCATACCCAGATCCAAAGACGCATCGCGCGCATCTGGGCGGAGGTCCTCGAACGGGAAGACCTCGGAATCCACCAGGATTTCTTCCACCTCGGGGGCCACAGCCTCAAAGCCGCCCGGCTAGTCGCCCGGCTCAACAAACAACTGAACGCCAATCTGCGCGTGGACCAGGTCTTCAAGCACCCCACCATCGCCGAACTGGAGGTCCTGCTGGACGACCCGGGTGCGGAACCCTTTGAAGCCATTCCGCAGTTGTCCCCGCGCGAACTTTACGCTTGTTCCCATTCCCAGCGCCAGTTGTGGATCCTCCACCACTTAGAGGAAAATCCGGTCGCCTACAACATCTCAATGCACTTCGACCTACAACCCGGCTTCCGGCCCGAACTTTTGGGGCAGGCCTTTGCCGCCTTGGTCGAACAACACGAAATTCTCCGCACGGTCTTCGTCGAAAAAGATGACGTCCCGCACATGCGCATCCTGCCGTTCGCCGGCTTTCCAACCGCGGTACCGGTTTACCCACTGCACCAGCACCCGGATCCGGAAACGGCCCTCGATTTCTTGCGCAAGCAGGACAGTTTACAGGCGTTTGACCTACAGCGGGGGCCGCTCATCCGGTGTGCGCTGGCGGTTCGGCCCGACAGCAGCATGTTGTTGTTGCTTTCCATCCACCACATCATCGCCGACGGTTGGTCGCTGTCGGTATTGCTGCAGGACCTTTTTCGCCACTACAATGAAGTCGTAAAAGGTGAGCAGCCGACGACCTTTTCCGCCGGCATCCAATTCAAGGACTACGCCGCTTGGGAGCGGGAAAAACTCCAAGCCGGCCAATGGGACCACCACCGGGACTATTGGCACCGGCAATTGCGCGAACCACTCCCGGTCCTCGACCTGCCCACCGATTTTCCCCGGCCCAAGGTCCGGCAACCGCAGGGCGCCGCGCGGGTCTTCCAATTCGAGCCGGAGTGGTTGGAACCGCTCAAAGCCTACGCCACCGAACGGGATGCCTCATTGTACATGCTGCTCATCGCGATGTTCCACACCTTGTTCTATCGCTATACCGGTGAGACGGACATGATTTTTGGGACGCCACTGGCGGGGCGGGACGAGGCCTCGCTGGACGACAAAATCGGGTTCTTTGTGCGCAGCTTGCCGCTGCGAAACCGCTTCTCGACGGCGGATACATTTGAAAAGCTACTCGGGCGGGTGCGGGAAAATACCCTCGACATGTACGCCCACCAACAATACCCGATGAGCCTGCTGGTTGAGGAACTGAACATCAACCGGGACCCGGCACGTTCGCTGCTGTTTGACGTAATGGTGGTACTGCAAAACTTCAATGAAATGCTGCTGCCCGAGGACGCCGGCGAGAAAACATCGGCCCAGCAATTGGACACAAAGTACCTGGAAAGCAAGTTTGACCTGCTGTTTTCCGTGGTAGAAAAACCCGATGGCCTACTCATGACGGTGGAATGGAATACACCCCTGTTTACGGAGGCGCGGATCGAGCAGATGATACAGCACTTCCACAATTTGGGCGGGGCCTTGCTCCGGCAATCCCGGGCGCGCCTGGGGCAGTTGGAGATCTATTCGCCGGAAGAAATGCACGGCCTCCACCGGCAAATCAAAGCTGCAACGGACAGCTCTGTCGACCATCCTTTGGAGCTATTTATCGCGGCATTGGAGGCGGAGCCGTGCGATCCGGCCCTGCGGGTCGACCGATTCACCTACACCTACGAAGATTGTGCGGCGGGGGCGGCTTGGTACACTGAGCAACTCCAAGCCGCCGGTTGCCAGTCCGGAAACCTGGTCGTAATGGCAGAAATGGACCCCACCGAAGCCGTTCTGGCGCAAATCGGTGCCTGGAAAGCCGGCGCGGTGGTGCTGCAATTGCCCGAACACCTGCAGGCCGACCTGCAACGCTATCTGCCCCATTTCTCTACCCAAGTCTTCCGGCTGGGCGGCCATTCCTATGCGGCCTCAGCAATCAAATCGCTCCCCCAAGGGCGCGCGGGACAAGTCGGCGTCTGGACCGATCTGCCCGCCACAACCTTGCCCCCCGTGGCGACTTACCACCTGCAAGGGGACGATGAGGGCCAATTTACCTGGGGACCGGTGCCCGCCGCGCTCCTCACCGCAAAAATGCAGGAGGACCACCAACAACTCGGGGCGGTCAGCGGCACGGAAGTCCTGCAGACGACTTGGCGCAACGTCCCGGTTCCCTTCGGCGGCATTTGCCTGCGCCTCACGGAGGCCGCATCACTTAACGGAACGGATTCTGAGGCAAGCGCCGCGCGCCTGACGAATGGGGAAGCCATCCTCCTTGCCGATGAACTCGCGCGCGGGGGCGAGGCACCGAACTGGAAATCAGTGCTGTTTGAAGGCGTCCCCCCCACCGAGGAAATCATTGCCGAATTGGTGGCGCAATTGCCCCAGACGCAACTCATTTTTGCCCAGGGACCGGGCATCCTGGGGGACGGTGGCATATACGGAAAAGCCGATGCCCAGGGCGTGGTTCATTTCACTCAGACCTTGCCCGGCCTTGAGGTCGCCCTTCTCGCCGACCGAGGAAAAGGCGGGCCGCTTCCCATTGGAATCGACGGTAGTTTGTTCATCGGCGGGGACGTCTTGAAGGGGATGCGGCGGAACGTTCTGCCGTCCCTCAACCGGACTTCCCAGGGCAAGATGGCGGATACCGGGATGCGAGCGCGCTGGACCGGTGCGGGAACCCTTGCCCTGACCCAAACGGAAACCGCATCGGAGTGGATGCACGGGAAATGGGAGAGCTTTCTGGTGAACCTTGCCCGCCGCCAGGAGTCGGTACACGAAGCGGTGGTGCTGCGCTCCGGAAACTGCGAGGCAATCGTGTTTGTCGAAACGGAAGGCGACGGCACCGACCTCGAACGTGCATTGGCGTACCAATTGCCGGTCGTCTTGCCCCAACCGGCGGTGTACGCCGTGGCGGAGATTCCGCGCAATTCGGCGGGCGTGCCGGATACCAACGCTTTGGCCGCACTTTGGGAACGGAACCTGACCCCGCTGGAGGAAGCGATCCGCGAGGTCTGGGTGGACATCCTGGAGGCAGACGACATCGGGCTGGACGACCGCTTTTTTGCCATTGGGGGCAACTCGATCAAAGCCCTGCGGGTCATCGCCCGAATCCAGCAACAGCTCAATCTTGCACTCGACATTGCGGATATTTTCCAATATGACACGCTGCGCACCCTGGCCAAACTGCTTTCCCAGCAAAGTCCCGATCTCGCCGGAGATCAATTGACTTCCAGTGCATTCCAAGCTGAATTCCCAGCCAGCTCCGCCCAGAAGCGCATGTGGGTGTTGCAGCAATTGGAGGCGGAATCCACCGCCTACAACATGCAACACGAAATCACCCTGCCGCCGACCACGCCCCCGGAACGACTGGTGGAGGCGTGGACCGCGTTGATTCGGCGCCACGAGTCCCTACGGACCCGTTTTGTCATTGTCCACGGCGAACTCAGCCAAAAGATTCAGCCCACCGAAGACGCGCAAATCCCGCTGATCCAACTCTACGATCTACGCGCCCAGCCGGATCCGGCAAAGACCTGGGCCGAAATCGGAGGGGTCCGCCGAGCGGAGCCGTTTGACCTGGAACACGAAAGCCCCTTGCGCGCTGCCTGCGCCCAGTTTGCCGACCACTGCGTTCTGCAAATCACCATGCACCACATCATTTCCGATGGCTGGTCGCTCGGGGTGCTGGAACGCGACTTCCGCGCGCTGCTGGAACACGCCCAGCATCCAGATGCGCCGCCGCCGGAACCATTGGCCTTTCAGTACCGCGACTACACGCAGTGGCTCACCGAGCGGGAGACTCCGGAAGCGATGCGCAGCCACCAAGAATATTGGCGGGAGTGCCTTGCCGGTCCCCTTCCGGTACTGGAATTGCCGACGGATCGCCCCCGTCCCGCTACCCGCCAAAATCAGGGCTACGCCTATTCCTTCCCCATCGGGGGGGAGCCCTCCCGCCAGCTCGCGCAGTTCACCCAGGATCGGGATGCAACCTTGTTCATGGGCTTGCTGGCCAGCGTTGTGGCTTTCCTCAAGCGGCTTTCCCGGCAGGAAGAAATCCTGCTCGGCATCCCCCAAGCCGGACGGGACCGACCGGAGTTCGAGCCTTTGATCGGGTTTTTCGTCAAAACGTTGCCGTTGCGGTTCCTAACCGAAACCGAGACCAACTTTGAAATGCTCCTGGAAATGGCCCGGGGAAACTTCCTCGATGGCGTACGCCACAGTGCCTATCCTTTTGAACAGATCGTAGCCGACCTCAATCCGGAACGCAATCCTTCCCGCTCGGTGCTGATCGACGTGATGATGGTCCTGCAAAATGCCAATACAGCTTTTGCCGATGATCAAAGCACCGGAACGGTTACTCTGCACGAACACCTTCCCACCGATATCAAATTTGACCTGGTGGTTTCCTTTGCGCAGATCGGGGAGGAACTCGTGGCGACTTTTGAATACGACGGAGCGCTGTTCTTGCCGGAAAGCATCGAATCCTGGGCCACCCACTTCAGTCAGTTTTTGGCCGGCTGTCTGGCCGCCCCAAACAAGCCGGTTGACCGCATCCCCTTGACCACTTGGGACACGGCCCTGGCGGAAGCTGAGGGCGTATACGGTCGGGAAGTCGCCCTGGATGCATCGGGAACGGTCTTGGAACGGGTTGCGGAACAGGTCGCCCAGCGCGTGGACCAAGTCTACGCTCTGGACGATACCGGAACAATGACTTACGGCGAGCTAGAGTCAATCTCGCAGCGGGTCGCTATTTTCCTGCAAAGCCAACAACTGGAACCCGGCCAGCCAATTGGGGTGATGATGCACAAGACCGCGCGCTACCCCGCGGTGATCCTCGGAATCTTCAAAGCAGGCCTGAATTACGTGCCCCTCGCGCCCACCAATCCACCGGAGCGAACGCGGCTCATCGTGGAAGATGCCGGTTTGGCCGTCGTCCTGTGCGATCCAGACCTGCAATCGAAATGGGAGAATCTTCCCGTCCGCCTGCTCGTCACGGCGGGCGAATGGTACCGCAAGACGCGGCGCCGGAAGCTTCGGCCTCCGATCATCCAGCCAGAGGACGTGGCCTACACAATTTATACTTCCGGCTCGACGGGCAAGCCCAAAGGCGTGCTCGTCACCCACCGCAATCTCCTCAACTTCATCACCTGGACGACGGATACGTTCAATCCCGAAGGCCAGGACGTAGGGTTGCTGGCGGCTTCCATCGGGTTTGACTTGTCGCTGCACGAGCTTTTTACCTGGATGTGCTCGGGCGGGCAAGTTGTGGTGCTGGACAACCTGCTCGACCTCGGGGAGGCGGTCCACCGCGACAAGATCACCTCGATTGCCTCGGTTCCTTCGGCGATCCTGCCCTTGGTGCAGTTGGGGCAACTGCCGGACAAGCTGCGCACCATTGGGCTAGGAGGTGAGCCGATGCCGCCGGGCCTCGTGCGGACCCTGGCGGAATTGCCCGGGATCGAGCGAATCCTGAACCTCTACGGACCGACGGAGACTACGGTAATGTCGGTGACCGCAGAACTGAACGGAAATCTCACGACCCATCCGCCGATTGGCTATCCGATTTACAATACTACCGCCCTGGTGCTCGACGGCGCGGGCCAACCCTTGCCGGTCGGCTTCATCGGGGAGTTGGTACTGGGGGGAGCCGGGGTGAGCCGGGGCTATCACAACCGTCCGGAACTGAACGCCGCCCGGTTTGTGGAGCTGGCGGGCAGGCGGAGCTACTTCACCGGAGACTTGGTCCACCGCTTGCCTTCGGGGGCGCTAGTCTTCCACGGGCGTATCGATCAGCAGGTCAAAATCCGGGGTCAGCGCATCGAACTGGGGGAAATCGAAGCGCGCCTGAGTCTGCACGAGGCAGTTTCGGGCGCTTGCGTATTGGCGGTAGAGCGGGGCCAGCGGGGCAAAGAGTTGGTTGCCTTCATCAGCTTGCGGCGCCCCATCGAAAAGGCACAACTGCTGACCGATCTCGAAGCATCGTTGCCCCCCTATATGATTCCGACCCACCTAGAAGTGATCGAAACGATTCCTTTCAACTACAGCGGAAAAGCGGATCGCCGGGCCCTGGCCCGACTGGTTCCCCCGCCGGACGACCTTGCTCCCGACGCCCTGCTACTCCCACGCACCGAACTCGAAGCCGAACTGCTGGTGCGCTACCGCAAAGTACTGGGCCACGAACAACTCGGGGTCGAAACCGACTTTTTTGCCGCGGGTGGCCACAGCTTGATGGCCCTGCGCCTGGTTTCCCGCCTGAACGAGTCCTTCCAATTGGCGCTGACCTTCCGCGATGTTTTCCAAATCCGCACCGTCGCGAAGATGGCCCGCCAAGTGGAAGCGATCCGCTGGGTACGCGCCGCATTGCCCCAACCGCCCGACAACTGGGGGGAAATCATTGAACTTCAACTGCCCGCAAATTCCCTTTGATCCATGGAAGCGATTCACGTACAATCCATTCACTACCGCATTCCGGAAACCCAACTGGGGATTCCGGAACTGCTCGCCCAAGTTGATCCTAGCGATCTGCCGCGCGCCTATCCGGAAGCGGTCGCCTACACAGAATTTTTGCGGGAAACCTTTGATCTCGACGCCATCCGGGTGGAAGATGGACTGCCCGAAGAGGTTTTCGTCACCGAAATGCTCGAAGCAATGCTCGACGAGGGCACGGTCGATCCGAGCGAAATCGATGTCATCTTGTTGGCCCAGGAAGACGACAAGCGGCAAAAGTTAAACCTCGCCCAATATGTCCAGTACGAACTCGACTTGCCGGGAGCTCAACTGATGACAATCAGCGGAAATCACTGCGCCAATCTGGACTTTGGGCTGCAAACGGCGGCGCAATTGCTCCGGGGTGACGAACGGATCCGGCAGGTACTCCTACTGGGTTCAGTCCGGGTCACCGATCCCAAAGTCCGCCTGGTCGGAACCTACGGAGTCATCGGGGATGGGGCGGCGGCGATGGTGGTGTCCCGCGAACCGGGTCCGCTGGAACTGCTCGGCACCTGCGCCATCAACAATGGTTACTTTCACGATGTGGACCTGAACAAGGACGAATCGCTCCTCCACCTCAAGTACTACACCCAGGCGATGCAGGGAGCGCTGGAAACGGCCCGTATGGCGCCGGAAGACATCCACCAGGTCATCATCCAAAACGCAAATCCCATGCTGGTGACGCCCTGCGTGGGATCGCTCGGCATCGAGGAATCCCGGATTTTTCTGGAGAATCTCAGCCGCTACGGCCACTTGGACTGTCTGGATTTTCCGGTCAATCTGAAAGACTACGTGCAATCCGAAACCGCGGCCCAAGGGGACAACATCCTCGCGTTCGGGACCGGCTGGGCGGGTTCTTACATCGGTACGGTTTTAAATATCCACGCAATATGAATCAAGAATCGGTCATGGTCCGGGACCAGGTCAACCGCATGTTTCAGCAGTTGGCGGAAAGCCAAGGCAACCTGGTGACCTACCGGGCGGGCCAGCGCATTTCGATTCCCTGGCCGGAGGTGCGGGTGGATGTACGCCGGGCATGCAATTACTTGGGGCAGCAGGGCCTCGTTGCGGGGGACCACGTGGCGATCCAGGCGCAAAACGGCTACGAATGGGTCGTTTTTGACCTGGCAACGCTGGCCTGTGGGCTGGTGACGGTTCCTTTGGATCCGGCCGCGGCGTATCCGGTAGCCGAGTTTCGGGAGCGCTACGACATCCGCTTTTGGCTGACCGATGTCCCCGAAGCCGACGGCGAATTGACCCGGCCACTGGGGGAAATGCTGGACGCAGATCCGGTCGGAGTGGACTGGACCGCACACGTCTACGCGCCGGACGATCCGGTTTCGTTCAAATTTACCTCGGGCTCAACTTCTGGCCCCAAAGCGATGCGGGCACTCAAGAAAAGCGTCGATGCAGCCCTCACCCACGTGCAAGGGCTGTTTCACCACGGCCCCGGAGATACGATCATAGTCTTTTTGCCGATGTCGACCTACCAGATGCGACTTTGGCTGTACTCAGCGGTGGTTTACGAGCACGACTTGCTGTTGGTACCACGGTCGTTGGTGTTTTACGCATTGGAGACGGAGGCGCCGACGGTTTTGATGGGGGTGCCTTACATCTACGAAGCCATTCAGAAAATGGCCCTGACCGCAGTCGAGGATCCCCAAGATGCGGCAGCGGTGCGGGAGGAAGTCCAGCGCATTCTCGGGGGAAACATCCGCTACTTGTGGACCGGTTCGGCGCCGATTTCCCGCGATCTCCTCTTGTTTTTCAATGCCAATGGCGCGCCGATCTACCAGGGGTACGGAATGAATGAAATCTGCATTGCCACGAAAAACTACCCGGGACACGACCGGCCGGGCAGTGCGGGCAAAGCGCTTCCGGGCAAGGAAATCGCCTTTGATGCGCACGGGCAAATCCTGGTGCGGAGCGAGCACGAAGTCGCCAACGCCTACTTCCGGGCCCGGCCCGAGGACGACGCGGCGACCTTCATCAAGCCAAAATGGGTCGCGACCGGCGACATCGGGCACCTGGATGCAGACGGTTATCTCTACATCACCGGGCGGATCAAGGACCTGATCGTCCTTTCAAATGCAGCCAAGGTCCACCCCAATCTGGTCGAGAAAACCTTGCTGAATGCCCCCGAGATCCGCCAATGCATGGTCTACGGGGACCGCAAGCCCTATCTAGTGGCCCTCATCGTTCCCACCGATCCGGCGGCTACGCGGGAAGCCATCGGCGAAGTCATCCGCGCCGCCAATCGGGAACTTCGCCCCCACGACCGGGTGCTGCGATTTGCCCTCGTGCGGGAAGCATTTACCGAGGAAGCCGGCCTCCTGACCTCGTCAAACAAGCTGCGGCGCAAGCCGATTATCCAGTTGTACCAAGAAAATTTAGAAGCACTCTATGAGCAATGATCCACAATCCGTACCGAGCGTGGCCCAAGTGGTCCACCAACATCTGGAAAAGGTGAGCAAAAAGCCGTTTGGGGCGGAAGATCACCTGCGCGAAGACCTCGGGCTGGACAGCATCCGCCTGGTATCGGTGGTGACCCGCCTGACCGGCGCCCTCAAAGTCAGCATTCTGTCCTTCAGCGACCGGGACCTGATCGGTCTGAACACGGTGGGGGATGTGGTGCGCCTGTTCGAAGCCAAAATTCAAACCCAATCCTCATGAGCGATACGTCCACCGATCTGTTTTCGCCCACCTTGGTGCTGGAAAGCGACCTGGTCCGCCTGCGCCCCATTTACCCCGGGGACATCTCCGCCTACCGGGACCTGGTATTTGAGCCGTCGATTTGGACCTATTTCACCAGTGAAATCACCACCGAAGCCGACTTGCAATTCTGGGTCATGGACGCCATCACCCAGCGCTCGGTCCGCCAACGGGCCGCCTTTGCGATCATCAAAAAGGAAAGCGGAGAAATCGCCGGTTCGAGCAGCTTCGGCAATTACTCCGCGCCGGACCGCCGGGTGGAAATCGGTTGGTCCTGGATCCACCCCCGGTTCCAACGGACCGGAATCAATCGGCAGGCAAAGTTTCTGCTGCTGGAATTTGCGTTCCGGTACGCCCAACTGCTGCGGGTCGAGTTCAAGACCGATGTTTTGAATGCGGCTGCCCGCAAGGGGCTGTTGGGCATTGGCAGCACCGAAGAGGGCGTATTGCGCAGCCACACCAATATGCCCGGAAATCGCCGCCGAGACACGATTTACTACAGCATCCTGGAAAAGGAATGGGAGGAGATTCGCCAGCGCATCTTCTCGGGAATTTCTTTTGACCTGCGGCATGAACCCCCCGCATGAGCACCGGCCCGACGTCTTTCTCACCCCAAATTATTTGTACAAATGAAACAACCATCGGATAAAATCTACGACCTCGCGGGCATTGGGATTGGTCCTTCCAATCTCAGCGTGGCCGCGTTGCTGCAGCCCCTCGAAGGGGAATACAGTTCGATCTTTTTTGACCAGAAACCCGAATTCCGCTGGCACCCGGGCATGTTGTTCCCCGAGGCTACGTTGCAGGTTTCCTTTCTCAAGGACTTGGTGTCCCTGGTCGACCCGACCAATCCTTACTCCTTTCTGGCTTATCTCCGCTCGCAAAAGCGACTGTACCACTTCCTGAATGCGCAATTTGCTAAGATCAAGCGCCGCGAATTCAATGCCTATTTCAGTTGGGTGTGCGAACAACTGGACAATCTGCACTTCAACACTAAGGTCACCGCCGTCACGTACAAAGACGGGCTGTTTCACATCACCGCGGGTGATCAGGTGATCCGGGCAAGGAACTTTAGCCTGGGCTGTGGTCTGACCCCGGCCGTTCCCCCGTTCGCGCAGTCTCACCGGGGCAAGCAGGTGTTTCACGGGGTACACTACCTGGATGCAGCGCCTAACGTTGCGGGCAAGCGCGTCGCGATCATCGGCGGAGGCCAGAGCGGAGCGGAAATTTTGTACCACTTGGTGCTGGACGATGACCGGTTGCCGAAAAGCATTCACTGGGTCAGCCAACGGGAATATTTCTCCCCCATCGACGACAGCCCCTTTACCAATGACTACTTCACTCCGCCGTACAGCGACTACTTTTTCGGTCTGCCGAACCACGAAAAGCAAAACTTGATCCAACAGCAGACCTTGTTCAGTGACGGAATTGAAGGGGGAACGCTGACCAATATCTACCAGCGGCTCTACGAACTGCGGCACCTCGGGGGCCGAAAGAATTTCTGTCATCTGCTGCCCGGGGTGGAGTGCACCACCATGAGCCGCAAGGAGGATTTCTTCAGCTTGCATCTGAAGAAAGGCGATCACCAAATGCCGATCACGGCCGATTTTGTGATTTTGGCCACGGGATTCAGCTTTGCCATTCCGCGGTTTTTGGATTCACTCCTGCCTTTCATCCACATGGCGGAGGACAAGTTTGTCATTCGCAAGGATTTTTCACTGAAGTGGACCAATTCCGAGCGGAATTCAATCTTTTTGCTGAACGGCGCGCGCCACGTACGGGGGGTCGCCGATCCCAATCTCAGCCTCCTCGCCTGGCGCAGCGCCACGATCATCAACAGCTTGGTGGGCCGCGAGGTGTACGACCTGGCTGACGAGGCTTGTCCCTTCGATTTCAAAGCCATGGAAAACGGGGCGGAAGCCGCTTCTTTACCCTCGATCCAGATTGTATGACGGGTACGGAAGTCATCCTGACCGGCGGTCCCCGGGAACGCGGACGCCAACACGGGCAACTCCTCGGGGAGGTGATCCGCGCGTTTTTGCGCGACGATTGGGCCCGCATCAACCGGATGCGCCACCGGGCGCTGGCGGACGAGCAGATCCTCGGGCTGGCCCGGGCCCACCGGGCGGTCGTAGAGCGGGTCGTGCCGGAACTCCACGAGGAACTGCTGGGCCTGGCGGAAGGAGCGGACATCGATCCGGATGAGGCGGCGGTGCTGCAATACCGGCGTGAGATCACTGAGTTCGAAAATAGGCTGCCACTGGATGGCGAATGCTCCACGCTGACCTATCCGATGCCGGACTGGGGAATGCTTACCGGACAGACGATCGACCTGGCGGGGGACATGGTGGCACTGGGGCGGGTATTTCGGATTCGTCCGACGGAGGGGGCGGTTTCCGAAATCCTCATGTACGGGTTTGCCGGGTTGCTTGGCTACATGGGGATGAACGATTGTGGGCTGGCGGTCAACATCAACTTTGTACAGTCCGAAGGCTGGAAGACGGGGATTTCTCCCTACCTCGCGGTGCGCGCAGTCTTGGCCTGCTCCGATCTGGAAACGGCGCTGGGGCGCCTGCGGGCTCTTCCGCTGGCGAGTTCGCGCTGCTTGACCCTGACCTACGGAGGCGAATCGCGGATCGTGGAAATGACGCCGGAGGCTTGCTCGATCGAGGCCCGGAAGCGAGTGGCCCACACGAATCATTACCTGATCCCGGAACGCCGGGCGGACGAACGCATGCACTTCCTGTTCATGAACAGTTCGCGGGGACGGCAAAGTTGCCTGGAAGCTCTGCTCGCGGACGATCTGCCCAGGACTCCGCAATCTTTGCTGGACGCGTTTCGGGACCACTCGCTCTGGCCGGTCGGCCTGTGCGCCCACGCCGAGGGCAATCTACGCCGCAGCGATACGGTGGCAACGGTCGTGATGGCCCCGGAAAAGGGACAATTCTGGGCCCGGCCCGGCCACGCGTGTGAAGGCATCGCCCGGCTCTACCAAATTGAAATTCAACCCCACCGCCAATGACCATGGATCTCTTTCGCCAACCCGATCATCCCCAAACCCACCTGCTGTTGCCGGGCATGCCCACGCCGAATGGCCGGCTACATTTGGGGCACATCTCGGGGCCTTTCTTAAAAATGGATGTGATCGCCCGGTCCTTGCGCCGCGCGGGGCACACTGCCGGGGTTGTTTCGTGCTCGGACTCGCCGGAATCCTACGTCACCTTGCGGTCCTTCCAAACCGGGGAACATCCGGAAGTGGTCGCCCACGAATTTCACAAGGGCATCCGTTCCGATCTGGAACAACTCGATCTCGACATGCTCTACCTCGATCCGCTCGGCTCGGACCACAAGGAAGCGTTCGAAGCGGAAATGCGGTCCTTCCAGGAAGCAGTGCTGCGCAGCGGCAAAGTGATCCGGAGAAAAGAAAAATTTGCCGTTGCTCCCGAGGAAAAGTACTACGGAACGGGTTGCTGGATCTCCGGCCGGTGCCCGGTCTGCCAGAGTGGTAGTGGGAGCTACGTTTGCGAAAATTGCGGCACCCACTACCGGGCGATGGACCTCGGCAACCCGACCTATAACTTCGATCATGAGCCGGGGCAGCTCCGGGAAATCGAGTTGGAGACCCTCTGGCTCAAGATCAGCGATGTTCCCGGGTTGCTGGGCTATCTGGAAAATATCCAGTTTCCCCCGGGGATGGAGGAGATCGCCCCGACTTATCTGGCGCACCAGGGGCCCTACATTCGCCTCACGAATCCCGACCGCTGGGGCTTTCCCTGGCCGGTTCCAGGCAGTGCGGCGCCGCAGGTTGCTTTCAGCTATACCCACATGCTGGGGCTCGGGGTTTTCTGCGGGAAAATCTGGGCAGCGCAGCGAGGTTTGCGCCTCCATCCGATGCACCGGGAATCGGACGCCATCGTTTCGGCGAGCTTTGGGATCGACAATGCGGTGCCTTACTTCGTGGGCCACAGTGGCGTGGCCCGGGAAACCGACTACTGCCGGCCCTACAATCACTTGATCGGGAACTACTTTGCCTATCTACAAGGAGAAAAGTTTTCGACCAGCCGCCGCCACGCCATTTGGGCGTCGGAGGTCTCGCAATTGACCCCGCTCCACAGCGATGCGGTGCGCTATTTCCTGGTCAAGGTCAATCCAGAATACCGCAGCAGCAATTTCCTGGTCGATGCACTGATCGCCACCGTTCGCGAGGATCTGGTCGACGGCCTACAGCATCGCATGTTGGCGTACTTGCCGGCGCTCGACCGCTCCGTCCCGGCGGCTCTACCGGATCGTTTGGCCCAGGCCCTCGGCAACCTCATCGTCCAGCAACAAATGCACCTGGACCCGGGGAAACTAGCGCTAACCCGCTCGCTGGCACCGCTGCGGGAATGGTGGGAAGATGCCGAAGCGGTTCCGCCAACGCAGCACTATTGGTGGCTGAAGGGCCTCGCTCTGCTGGCCGCTCCGATTCTGCCCTTTACCGCCCAATGGCTCTGGGCTACGCTCGGGGGGCGCGGAGTCCCCACCCTGGCAGCATTTCCCGAGCCCACCCCGCCGCAAGACCACTTCGAATTGCCGAATTGGTTCCAGCCGGTGAGCTACTCTGACCTTTCACCTTGTCTGCCCACGCACCTCACGCTTCATTGAATCCAGTTATGAATACTCAGAATCTCCCCCTGCTTGCCTTTGGGGCCGCCGTCGAAGAGGCGAGCGGCATGTCCTTGGAAGAAGCTTTTTGGAATGACCAAGATGACCGACCGGTTCCGGTCAAAATGTCCCGCTGGACCGTCGTTCCCGGCGGACGCTCCCCGGTCGATCAGCATTCGGTCCGGGAGTGTTGGATGATCGCTTCGGGTACGGGAACGCTGCGCTACCGGGACCGAGAAGACGTGCCCGTACGCGCGGGCGATGTGCTGTATTTCGATTCCCAGCAGTCCCACGAGTTGATCAATGACTCGACCGAGCCGATTTCGGTGTTTTCGATTTGGTGGCCAGCGGAAAATGCTCCGGGAACGTAATGTTTGACCTGGCCATCGTCGGGGGAGGCATCGTGGGGGCCTGGACGGCCTACCATGCGGCGCACCGGCACCCCGATTGGGACATTGTCTTACTGGAAAAGGACCGGGTGGGCCGGGGGGCTTCTTTTTACGCGGCCAATCTGGACTTGCCCTACGGCCACACGGAAAAGCGCCGGGAAATGACGGTGTTCAGCCAGCGGTGTTTCGCCGAGCTCAAGCGGGAATTGCCGGAGATTTCCCGGGTAGAGATGCCCTTTTGGGGGTTTACCCGGCGGGCGGAATTGGCGGCGCTGCGCCAGTGCTACACGGTTCCCGGGGTCCGCGAAGCGCTTCCCGAAGAGATAACTCAGCTGCAAGCGGCTTTGCCCTGGATGCACCTCGGGGAGGAAGAAGCGGGGCTAACCGGCACGACTTGTTTTCGCGCAGCCGATGCGGAAACGCCATTCCATTTGATCGCGCACCTGGTCCGCCACCACGGCCTTCAACTGCGGGAGTCGACCCCGGTCCTCGATATCGCCGAGCAATCGGGTGTCTTCCACTTGTTGACTCCCTGGACGGAACCGGTAGCAGCACGTTCAGTGATCCTGACGACCGGACCCTGGCTGAACCGAGGATACGCGGGCGCACAAATCCAGCAACGCCAGCGCATCAAAAAGGTCGCGGCGTTTCACCTGGATCTACCAGTTCCCAAGGGTGCGCCTACGGTGTATTTTTTCCACGAGGACCTTTTCTTTTTGCCCCGGCCCGAGGTCGATGGTTGGCTCGTCAGTTACCGCTGCGACGAGTGGGACGTGGATCCGGAAGGAGGGGAACTGGGCATCCGAGCGCGGGACCGGGAGGTCATTTCGCACCTGCTCGGCCAACGCAATCCCAACTTGCCGCCGCGGATTGCGGGGGCACAGGTGTTTTGTGATGGCTATCCTCCGGACAGCAATCCGCTCATCTTTGCGCTGCAACCTCCACAGCCGCTCGTCGTGGCGGGGGGACCGGGAGGATCGGGCTACCGCCTCGCCCCGGCCATCGGAGAGGAGGCGGTGGCGATGGTGGAATCGCAATTGGTTTAGGGGCAATTTTTCGGACTTTGAACGCAAATACTATGTCCTCAACACAAGCAGATTATCGGGTCGGGTCACTGGTCCACACGGGCGAGGTTTACGACTTCGTCCACAATTTTGATTACGACTTGGAGTTTTACCGCGCGCGCTGCCGGGAGGCCGGCGGGCCGGTGCTGGAACTGTGCTGCGGGACGGGACGGCTGACGGTGCCCCTCGCACAGGCGGGCATTCCGATCACGGGGGTGGATGTCTCGGCTGAGATGTTGGCCTGCGCCCGGGCGAAGGGTGAACGGGCTGGGGTCCAGCTCCCGCTGGTGCAGGGCGATGTGCGGGCGCTGGACCTCAACCAACGCTTTTCGCTGGTGATTCTTCCGTTCAATTCGTTGCAGCATTTCTTTGCGCTGGAAGATGTCGAGGGCATTTTTGGCAGTGTCCGCCAGCACTTGAGCCCTGGAGGAACTTTTGTTCTGGACCTCCTTCACCCCAATCCGGCCTACCTCACCCACCACAGCGAGCAGTCCGTCCTGCTGCGGGAGGGACATCTGCCGGATGGCCGGCCGATCCGGGTCCACCAGTCATTTACCTACCATCCCCACACCCAAGTCAATCGGGTCAAGTGGCGGATCGAACTCGCGGGTGAGGTGCGGGAAGAACCGGTGGACATGCGCTGTTATTTCCCGGTGGAAATGGATGCGCTGCTCCGCTACAATGGGTTCACGGTGCGGCATAAATACGGCGACTTTCTGCAAACACCGTTTTTGCCCTGGTCGATGAAGCAGGTGTATGTGTTGGGGGTGGGGTGATGGAGTGGGGGTGGCTTCAAGGAGTAGTTTCTGGTCGGATAGTTGAGCGAGTTTTTCGGGGTTCTTTGAGGTAGGTGCTATGCGGTTGAGGTTTTCTTGGTAGGGAAGATTAGCGCTTAGGGGGCCTGATAACCAGTTGCCCAGGAGATTTGAGAATTTAAGTTGGAGCCTGCGATTTCGCCAAGGCAGATTTTTTTCAAAATTTTTTTAGTCCTCTTAAAGTGGAAAAAATCCTAGGAAATTTCTGCGTTACCCTGGTGCCATTGTCCTGCCCACCTGATTCGTAAACTCCACGGCCTCTGGCGAATACTGCAGCTTTTCCAGTACGATCAGCGACTCGACAAATCCCAATTGTCGGTACGCTCCTGAAGCCAACAGTTCGTCCACCAGACTCATAACACCGGGGAAATAGGGGGCATAATCGTGAAAGGCTACTACAGCCCCCGGTGCCATCTTTCCCGCAAAGTGCAGCAAATCTGCCACTACACTGTAGTAATCGTGCCAGCCATCGATGAGTAAAAAACCCACCGGCCGAGCCGCCGGATAACTCTCTGCCGTCCCGCAATGGGGATGGACCTGCGCGGCGACTCCGGCCCGGCGTACATTTTCCCGGAACCGATCCGCAGAAGGCTTAAAGTGCTGAAATCCCGTGTCCCGAGCGCCAAGAACCCCGTCGTGCGGGTCAATGGCGATCACTTTCTGTTTCCGCCCCCGCATTGCCAGTACTGAAGCGAGCACCACGGTGGCCCGCCCACAATAGGCTCCCACCTCGATGAATTCTCCGCCTCCGGGCAAGTTGAGTACGCGCTCCGTAGCACTGATCAGCAAGTGGGCCTCTCCCGGACTCAACCAACCCTCAATCGGTTCCATCCGGGCCAATATCTCACTGCGATTCAGAAGAAAGCGGTGCGTAGCCGTTTGCGGGGCAAGCGCCGAAGGGAAGGTGTTCGGAGATCGGTATTCCCGGTGGTGGGCCCGCACCCGCTTGCGGATGGGATCACGGGCCTCCCGGGGCACCGGATGCATCCAAAATGCATCCGGACAATCCAAAGCGCGATTTACCTCTCCCTCAGGGTAATCCTGCTTGTACTGCACCCATTGGTAGCTGCAGGGATTGCGCTGCACCGCAAAGCCAAGTGCGCTGACCAAGGTGGGAAACAAAATCTCCTCGCTGGCCCAAATCCGGGTATCCGCCAACAATGCTTGGAGGTGGACATCGGTACGAAACAAATCGACCAAGGCCCGACAAGCCGCACGGGAAAAGACCGTGGAAGGCCAGAAGGTCCATCGCAACCAGCTTTCTTCTCCCCCCGGCAGCTTGCGCAACCAGCGCCGCCAGCGCGCACTTTCCTCCATCGCCGTGACTACCGGATGAATCGCAGAATCGGGAGGCTGAATCTCCGGAGCATTCCCAAGTAAACCTACCTCGGGATGCTCACGGAGATATTCGCACAGATAAGCCGAGTAACCACCACGCAGGCACAACTGATCGGAATCGACGATGGTCAAGGCGGCGAAGTCCAGGTAGTCCAGGGCATAGGCCATGCAGTCCAGGGCAAAGTCGTGCAGCCAACCCCAAGCCATGGGACGGGGAGCTGGATGAATCACGGCTCCATAACGGGCAAACGGGAATCGGGCCAGCAAGTCCGGGTCTTGGCCACCGTTGTAGAGCAAGATGACGGAGTCGGGGTCAAGGCAACGCAGATTGCGGACCAGATCCAGCACAATGTCCGGTTTTTCGTGGACCAAACAGGCGTGTACGTTGCGCAATGTTTTGCTTTGGTCCATGGCTCAAATGAATTTGATCAGGTAATGCACGTAGATGTTGACCGGGCGGGTCTCGTTGTCGCTGGTCTTGACCGTTTCCGGTAAGATGCCGGTGGTCTGCTGGCCGGGCACAGCCGTGGCGGCAGCCGATTGGGCACTCCCCACCGTCCCGGCTTGTGCCATCGTGTAGGTATGCTCGTGGGCTTGCAAGGCAAACCCCTGGGTGGAGCCGGGATCGTTCTCGGCTCCACCTTCAGGGGCGTCCCTTTGGTCGGGATCCTTCCCTTCCCGGACATTGGTCGCCCGGAGGAAGTAGCCGGAGTAATTGGGGAGGTTAAAGGTGGCTTCATCTTCTCCATACAAGCCCCCCAAGGCCATGTACAGCGCGGGATACTGGTTCTTGTCCAGGGAAGTGCCGTCACAAACCATCCAGCCAAACTTTCGTACCTCGGCGATGCCCAACTCTTCATGCGTGCCATCCGGTCCGACTACCCGGCCAGCGTAGGCGACCACGGTTCCGGCAGGGAGGGTATAATTTCCCAGGCCCATTGGGGGAAAAGGAGACATGTTTATTGGCATCGCCTATTTAGGGTTTCCGTTGCGTTTAAAAAGGCCTTTGCTCGGATCGAGGTAAAGGAAGGAGGTCGGCACCCGCACTTTCCAGGACTCGCCCCGCAATTCCGGCGCGGTTGCGTGGGCAGCCAACCGCTTGAGTTCGCTGGCCAGGGTGACATCTGCGGGATTTACGGGGGCAAATCGGTCCTCAATGTTCCAGGCCATGCCGCTGCTCAAAAAATAGAGCAATGCCAGGTTCCGCTCGGGCTGCACGGGCACCAACACCCGTGCCCATGAGGCTTGCAAGAACGTGGTGAAGGCTTCCTCCCCCGGTAGCAGCTCGTAAAGGCGGCCTTTCTGGGAAGAGTCCATCGACCTTGGGGCAGCGAATTTCTCCTTGAATTCCGGACTGGCCAGAGAGACAGAAAAAGTCCAAGTCATGGCCGACCATTCAAAAATCTGGGTCAGGAATTGCACGTAGGCGGGCGCGTTGAATATGCCCTCCCTCCCGGGTAAATTCCCATCGGGATTCAAGAGCGACGGACCTACCCGTTCCTCCCGCCGGGCGAGCAGCGCAAGGATACACTCCCGTTTCAGGACCCGCCGTTCGATGTTGCGGTTCTGTACCGGACGGTGCTGCGCCTGTCCAATCTGATCCCGGCTGCCGGTCCGGTTGAAATAGTGTTCCATTTCCCGCTCGTAACCGGCCCGAATCGCATTGTAGGTAGCGATCTGCCAAGCCTGCATGCGCTGGCGAGAAGGTACACAATGCAACTGCACACTCAACGCAAAATCAATGAGGGCGGACGGGGGTGAAGTCAGTTGGCTTCTACCGGTCACCACAACATTTACCGCCGAGTCTTCTTTATTCATCGCAATGGGCAGGGTGCCTTCGGTTTCGTCGGACTGGGGGAGGTGGAAAGGCTGCCGTCCGATTGCCCCATCGAGGGTCAGCGGAACTGATTCGGGCAACGCGTAACTCAACCAAGCTTTTTCTGCGATGAAACCCGGCGGGATCGCGATCTGCAGTTCGCCTTCTCCCTGCATGCTGTCGGCAACCATTCTTGGGTCAGGAGGCGGCTCAATGTCGCGCACATTGAACTGGGCGGCGGCAGCGGCAAAATTTTCCGGCGTGACCTCCGCAAAACTCTGGAACGGGAAGGGGGCCGGTCTCTGGTAATTGACCCCGCGCAACCGGGCCTCGGAGAGGATGTAGTCACGGGCGGGGTCCGGCACCAGGAATTCAATCATCATGCGAGAACCGTACCACACGACCCGGGCGGAAAGAATTTTGTCCAGCCAGCGGTAGATCCCCCGCACATTTTTATCCTTTCCGACATTGTCGAAGACACTGGTAACGCTTTCCTCAGATTCGGTGAAGTGAGTCGATGCCCGCTGTTGCTGCACGACGCGGGTGATGCGACTGATAGATTCGTTCAAGACCTGCTTTGCGTAAGCGGTCTGGTCCTCCATGAAGGGGGAGTCCTTGTCGGGATTTTCGGTGTACGTCACACTCCCGCCGAAGGTCACGGAAGTAGGTGGACCATAGGTCGTCTTGAGATCCTGGTAGTCCCCCGTGAGGCTGTTCCGGGCCAAGATCCGCTGAATCGCGGTCTGCAAATCGGCATTGCTTTCCTCTCGTGTATCCAGGGATTCCACAACCTTGTACTCGGTATCATTTTGGGACTGGGTGTCCCGGGTGAGCTTTCTGCGGTGGGTTTGTCGGCGCTCACCGCGCAGTACATTTTCAATGTGGGCCAAGTCACCCAAGACATAGCGCAGGAAGTAGCGCCGCACTACCTGCAGGTCGCCGATGGCAAAGGGGGAAATCTTTGATTTTACATGTACAGGTTGACCGGTAAGTACAGGGGGTAGCGGGAACAGTTGTTCTGCTCCCACTTGCAACTGATCGTGGAATATAGGCAGGATAATGGTTGCTTTGATCAGAGAACGCATCGCCGAGGGTTTCGCGGCAAGCCGCAGGTCAAAGAACAGAACATCCAGAAAATTGGCGGTGACCAATACAGTGGTAAACTCCCGGAGAAGCCGGTAATTGTAACCGAGCACGACCACCAGGGCAAAATAGCTCTGCCATACCCGGTCTCTCTCCCGCCGATATTTGGGGCTGCGGAGGTAGTCACGCAACGTCGCTTGATCGGCCCCCAATATCGTCTCCGTAACTCCCAGCAAGGTCTCATAATTGTATTCCTTCACCCCTTGCAGCACCTCGTACAGCTTGGCAAAACGGCGAATCGTCCCTTCTAATTTCGTGAGGTTCGAGATGTACTGCGGGGAGTTATCGATGTAGCCGACTGCCCTTTCCTCCATCTTGATTCTCGTTTCTGGATCCGTAGGGAGTTTCGCCCGCAAAGCGACCAACTCGGTGAAAAGACTTGTGCGCGGCGGACTTTGGAGGAGGGGCGCATACTGCACGAATTGGGTGCGGAGATCGTATGCATTGATGTCAGGCCACAGCCGAACCGAGATGTAGGGAAATATATCGTGCTCCTCGGTAATGATGGGATCCGGAGGTAGGGGGGGATCCGGGGCCGGAGGTATCGGGGGATCCGGGGCCGGGGGTATCGGGGGATCCGGGTCCGGGGGTATGGGCCCAGGAGCCACCGAATGGGGAATCATGAGAAATATGCCGTTGGCATGGGCTAGGCGGCTGGGCCGAGACCCATACTTCAAATCCAAAAACAGCCCAGAACCGTGTGATCCACGGGGGATCGTCGCTATACTGCCAAAAGCTTGGAAATTGTTTGCGAAGGTAAACTCGACCTTCGTTTCATCTTTGGGCAGCAGCAATGTTGCTTCGTGGGTATCTGAGGCATTGTTTTCGTGAATAAAGTGCACCGAAATCACCTCGCGTGCGTCTTTTGGAACGTTCTCGAGGTAAACCCGCAACGTCAGTTGACGATAAGGGGACGTCCATTCATCAATGTAAGTTCTACTTTTGTTCATAACCTCAGGAATTAGCGATGGGGATCAGTGGATGGGTACAAAACGATGAGGCCCTGGAAATTCCGTTCGTATTCTTCGGCGTAGTCGACGAAGACATGGATGCCCCGATCCAGAATGCTGTGCGACAGGAATACGATGTTCATCTTCCCGCTTACCTGGCAAATTTCGGGTACTCCGAAGATGGAGAAATGGGTTGGCGTTCCCGAGTTGTCGAGGACAAAGCGGGTCTCGGGTGGGGGGGAAGTACAAAAACTTCCCCGATTGCAGCGTATCTCTACGGTGACACGCGGGCATTCGAATGACTCTCGAGGGTCTCCGGTACACTTGCTGTAGTCCACGGTTGCGACGAAGGTGAGGATCAGATCCCCCGTGGTATATCGGTAGGTAATCGTATCTGCCATTGTCTTATTCAGTTGTTGCTGGATTCCTGAGTTTAATCTGGGTCAACGGGTAGCGGATCCGCTGGGCCCCGGGGCCCGGCCCCCCACCTTGCATCAGTACGTTTGCCGATGAGAGTGACGAAAGCGAAATGACCTGCGAGAAGGAATGCAAAGTCAGAGGATTGAGCACGCTCCCGGGCTTGAGATCCGCTACACTCCAAGCAAACTGGATGGTAGAGGAGAGCTGGAAACTGGCCAGTTGCCCAGGCCCCAGGGAGGGCCGACCAAAAGCCGTTTTTTCGTCGTTTTGAATCTTGATCCCAATGCTTCCTTCCTTTAGGTCATTCAGCACCTGAATTCCCCCTAAACCAAGCAGTGCTTCCTCCTGAACACTTAGGTCGGCTTCCTGGCGTACGATTCGGTACCGTGTCCCCTGCCGCAGCGTGCGGGGCGGCAGATAATTTCCCCAGGGATCGACCAGTTGCAAGGTAAAGCCCTGGTCGATCCGGATCGGATGGCGCAGATAGACCCCGAGCCGTTGGATCACCTTCCAGGCATAGATGGGTTCGGCGCCATTGTCCGAATTGGGAGGGAAGAAAACGACCACGTTGGGACCAAATCGTTCCGACGTCTCGTTGATGAGTTGCAGGTGGGTTGCAGACATAATCAGATCATCTACGGCAATAGGCGGACAAGAAAAGTGCGGTCCGGGTTCCCAATGGCTTCCCGGACCGCAAACTGGAAGTGCGGATCAGAAGAATTTCACATTTTCCAGGCGGAAGTTAAATGCCTGGGACCCAACTCCGGGACCTCCCCCAGTGATGACAATGTCGGCACTGGCGATCCCAATCAAGGAAATCTGCGTATTGATGTCGGTCAGAATCGCAGAATTGAGCACCTCCCCTTCCACAATCTGGGAAGCGGCTCCGATAAAGATCGTAGGCTTGAATTGGAAAACCGCTTTTTGGGCCGGGGCGATGGAGGTTTTTGTGGACAGCAGTCTACCATCCCGGTAGCAATTGGCATTGATCGCGCCGGAAGGCAGACCATTGAAAACTTCTACGTCCTTGGGGGATGCGGCCGACCCGCCCATCTGCAGTTCATTCCCCGAGTCGGTCAATACCATGGAATACCGCTGGCCCGCCGCGGCATCCATGGAGGGCGTATGATTGCCAAAGCTGTCACTTGCCCCTACTTCCAGATCGTAACTGTAAGTAAAGGGATGGTAATTGCTGGTGCCCAAAAATCGGACCACGCGCCAAGCGACGGCCAAGCTGTCAAAAGACGTAGCCACGCTCTTCTGAAAAATGACGTACTCAGTGTTGTTGCGGTCGTTGGATTCGTTGACCAGTCGGAGGTGGACCGTTGTGTTATTCGTTGCCATAACAAAAAAATATTGGATTAAATGAGTGAGACCGGGACTTCGTTTCTTACCTAGGTGAAGTCCCATAAACCTGACGTAAAGCTAGACTGGTACGCCGGGCATCCATAACCAATCATCACGGATCATTTAACGCCTCAGACGGTTTCGGCAGATGCCCCAAACAATTCATTCGGCTGATTTACAGCTCCTTAAACTCACCACTTGAAGCCCTACTGTTCAAGACCAGTTCAAGCTTTGCGAAATTTCGTGGCCGGGTTTCAGTTTTCGGTCCCGCCATCTTTCCTGAGCAATCAATAGCAGCCCTTTCGGCCGCGTTCCCGCCGCTTGTTCCAGCATCGCAAATTTCTTTCGAAATTTTCGGCTGACCTGAACCGCATCGCGGGCGTATATTTCTTGGTTCAGCTTGGCCAGGTAGTTCAAGAGCAACATTTCGTACGGCCAAAACTGGCGCCGTGGACTCAGCTTCCGGATCAGACTGCGGTACATCGAGTCAAACAGCGAGGGGGCTCCGGACTCGTAATAGCAGATCAGCAGCAATAGCCGGACTTGTATACTGTGGGGATGCAAGCTGCGGACCGGCAAGCGGTCCAACATAGCGGTCAGTCGCTTTTGCGCCAGCAGAAAGTTGGCCCGGGAAATTTCTCTCAGCACCTCTAATCGTTCGGCAAATTCTTGCCAATCGGTCCCCAAAGCCGCTCTATCCGGAGCTATAGAGGAAAAATCATCTGCGGATGGGTAGGGTTGCTCAAACACGACTTCCCAGGCACGCCACAAAAGTTCTACGCGGCCATCGGGCTTAGGCTGGGGGGCATCGCGTCGGTTGCTAAGGGTAAGCAAGGGACGCAGGGACGACTCTGGAGCAAATGACTTTTGGCAGACGAGTCGCAGGCGCAAGTCGTCGGCAACTAGGTTTTGGTAAAGTTCAGGATAGTGTTCCACCAACCCCTCCGCTGCCCCCGCCCAGGCTGCACCACGGCGAGCCGCAGCGCTGGCCCCCTCCAGGTCGCCACTGATCTCACAGCAACGAATCAGTATACAAAAACGGTAATACGATGCCAGCCGTCCGCTTTCTTTCGCCAAGTGCTCCACTTCTCCCAACCAGGGTTCCACCGCAGCTTTCAGTTCCGGAAGGCTCATTTTGTACTGCCGGCTTTGTAGGTCCAGTACCTGCCCCAATACATAGCTCAATCGTGTTTCCTGGGTAATTGCAGTTAGGTTCGGTGCCGATTTTTCCTCCACCGGCCGTGGCCCAAGATGGGGTTGTAACCTGACTTCCCAGTGCATGATCTCAGGAAGCAGGGTGAGTCGGTGATGTTCCAGGGCCAACCTCCGGGCCTGTTGTAAGATGTAAGCTGCTGCCGGGTACAATCGCTTCGCATATAAAATCTCCGCCTCGCACAGCCGGCAGGTGATCCGCGAGAGCACACTTTTCCCCTCGTACTGAAGACGCAGACTTCTCAGCAATTTCCGATACAAAAAGTATTGCGTCGCCCCTTCCGTCTGTTGATCGAGATTTTGCCCTTTCTGCAAAATGTTCTCAAACAGCCGGACATAATTGGTGCTACCCGAGGTAAACTGGCGCTTGAAGTAACGCTTCTCCGCCGTGGTCAGGGAAGCAACCAAGCGTATAATGTCACGATCCGCTGACAATAAAATAGTATCACTCCCAATGGTCCAGGGGCTTTCTGACGTCAAGCGGGGGCAAAACGACCTCAGGAGCACCGACAACAACCAGTGGATAAAATCTTACAGCATCAATCAAGGGGGCACCGCAGTGTACCAGTCGGAGACTGTCCTTTCCAGCACCCGCCATTTTGCTCCGCAGCTCTCCTTAGCATCCATTCCAATGCGAGATTTCTGAAGTTGGGGAGCCGAGGCTTTTCCGCCCGTCCCGGCTTACTTTGGCCTTCCCAACCTACGGCAGGGACGAAAAATGATCCCAAGCAGGACGGTGAGAAAGTTCGGAGGAAAAACCAGTTCCTCTCTCGCCGGACAATTGAAACACCACAAAGTCACTCGCGAAGTAAACAAGTACAATCCCCACACCAAGCGGAACTTTACCGCTGGACTGTACTCAACGAGGAAACGGAGAACACACCTGAGAAATTGTTCGGTCATGGCGGAATTGACCCCTGCCGCAGGATTTCAGGAGAATCTTAGAGGCTGTTTAAATTTAATTCTGCGATTTTGCTATGGCATCTTTTTCCGCCCTTCTTCCGCTATTTTCTCGCCCATAGCTTTGGCTATGGACTCCAAAATGAGCTTCGATGGACAAAAAAATCTGCACGAGCAAATTTCACCAACAAATTTAAAATGCCTCTTAGGAAATCGGGGTATTCCGAAATTGCGGGCGACCGATTGGGCATTGATGAAGAAACCATCAAAACACCCAATCGGTCGATGCGGAGAATTTTATTCGAGCCCGCAATCTAATTGGGTCACACAGAATCGAGATTTGTGCGCTTAAACGGAATAAATTGGTTTGATCCGATCACGTTTCCTACCCTAAATTTACTCCGTACTGCGATGGACCAAACACTTGAGTTACGACTCCATCTCTTCGGTTCACGTCGGGACCAGTGATCACAACAGTTGCTTGATCTACCCGGAAATTGGGCTGCCCGATGGGGGGCACCCTGAGGGTCAGGGTCATCGCACCCGCGGGGATATCTCCCGGGGGATCGGTAATGGGCGTGCGGTATCTATCTTGGTCGTAATCACTTCCGGTAATTGTTGACATCTCTTCTTGTGCATTTCATCGTCCCTACTCTTTTGAATTCTGGATTTTCGGGAAACTCCATTTAACGGTCAAGAAAACAAACCGGGAGCAATGTTTTGTGTACATATTCAGCAGAAAGTTAATGGGATTTCTGGTCCCGACGATCAGTTATTCATTGATAATCAGACCCTTGCATCCAAAAAAAGTTAACGGGCCCTTTTTGCCGTACTCCGGACAATTGGGGGGGGTCAAATATCCGGGATTGATCATATTAAAGCTTGAAGGCCCAGTTGGTACGGCCCCAAATCCCACCAGCAATACGGCCTGGAGGCTCAATGGCTTGAGGATGCAAAAAAATTACCGGGGCGCATTATCCCATTGGGGTTGTACTCCGCGATCAAGGGTTCTCGGATCTTTCGGGATGCCCGGTGAGTCAGCCGCATCCCCATTTATGATACTACAAGCAGCGGTTGAAATTTAATCTGGCGATTTTGTGGTGGCATCTTTTTCCCAACGTATGAATTCCTTATTTTGTGTCAGATACACCCCGTATCTGGTTTAATTTTAAGGGTTTTTATTATGGCAAAGTATTCTATTTTTGGCGCCGGTCCGGGTGGACTGTACACCGCCTGGCGCCTCGTTTCATCGGGGAAACTCACTTCTGAGGATACCCTGAACCTCTACGACTGGGGAAAGTACGCTTTCACCAGTGACGACCGAGGCACCCGCGAACCGGCGGGCCGGATTTGCACCTACCACTACCGGGGCAATCCGGAAAACAGTTACATTGAAGTCGGCGGCATGCGCTACATTGAGTGGGATGGCCAGCCCGATGGGGATGGCCACCGCCTGGTGACCTGGACCATCGACCAGTTGGGACTTACCGGTGAGTCGGAGCCATTCAATACCACTTCCGACCCGCTGTTTTACCTGCGGCAAAAGAATTTCTACAGCAGTCAGATTTCCTCTTTTGCCCCGGCTCCTTACAACGCGAACCGCTTCAACGCGACCAATCCTCCCGATGATGCCATCGCGGAGGTCTCCACCGATGCCACGGGCAACCAGCAAATCAAAACCCGCGCGCAACAGTGCAATTTTTATCAGAATGGGACGATTCCGGAATCGCTGAAGTCATCGGTCTACCGGACCGGAGATCCATTGAAGAACATCGGTTACTGGAACCTGCTCATCGATCAGTTGGGCACCGAAGGCTATGAATATGCCGCTGCCGGTGGGGGTTACAATTCGAATGTGATCAACTGGAATGCGGCCGATGCTTTGGTCTACAACGGGGAGTTTGCGCCGGGGGGAAGCTTCAAAACGCTCAAGGATGGGTATTCGTCGTTGTTCGCGGCCCTATTCACGGCCATTCAGGAAGCGTGTGCGAGCCAGGAAATTGCCTTCCATTACCATCCGCACACCCGTCTGCGTTCCATTTACCTGGACAAGAACAACAACAATGCCATTACTTTTACCCTCGGACGGTTTGGGGAAAAGTTCCGGCAATTCGGGCCGGTGAGAACTACCGATTTTGCCTGGCTGGCCATGCCTCCGGGTTCGCTGGAGATCGTGGCGGAAGGCTCCCGCTACCAAGAAGGGCCGATCATCGACGTGCTCAACCAAAAACAAGTTGCCCTGTACCGGGAATCGGTCCTGCTTCAGCCTTCGTACAAGGTGGCCATGTTCTTCAAAAATCAGTGGTGGAAGGGCGAGGGGGAGGACAATGATATCCGCTACATGCCCAAACTGAACGGTATCGATCAGGAGGGGAATGCGATCCCCAATGTTTTCGGTCCCACAATTACCGACCTGCCCATTCGCCAGATCTACTATTTTGGCGACAACCACCCGGGGGCAGGATTGCCGGCAGCCGACGATCCCCAAACCAAGGTCTACGGCATTCTGGCCAGCTACGACGATGAGCGTTTTGTGCGTTTCTGGCAGGAAATGGAGGTGAGTGTACACAAACTGCGCACCGAGCCGCTGAGTTGGCTGACCCAGCCATTGGTAGGTCCGCAAGAGGCCACACCGGAAATGGTCCGCATGCTCCGGGAACAGTTGGCCGAGGTGCACTGGGGCCCTGGTTCCAGCATCGATAAAGTACCGCATCCTTTACAAACGGTCTTCATGGATTGGTCACAAAAGCCATTCCGGGCCGGTTACCACGCCTGGGCCGCGCATTACGACATCGGGGATGTCATGCAGCGCATCCGCAAACCGACTTTGCTGCTCAACGATGACGCCACCAATGCCAACTTGTTCATCGTAGGCTCGGCCTATTCCAATGACCAGGCTTGGGTAGAGGGTGCCTTCTGCACCGCCGAATCCGTCCTGGAAGATTTCCTGGGCGTCGCTACCCCCGAGGTCAATGCAAACCCCATCAACGATCAATATCCTTTCATCTGCGGTTAAACAGCAATCGATATGAATCAGCACAACAACAACTACGATTTGATTGTGATCGGTGGGGGACCCATGGGGCTCTCCACAGCCTATCACGCCAGTAAAAAGGGCCTGCGCACCTTGGTGATTGAGCGTTTTGGCTTTCTCAACAATGCCGGTAGCTCGGCCGGGATGTCCCGGCAGTTCCGCTTGCAGTACGCCCAGAAATACATGTCGAAACTGGCCTTGTCGGCTCAGTCCTATTGGGCGGAGTTGCAACTCCACACCCAGGAAACCCTGATCGGGCAAGTGGGAAGTCTGTGGTTTGGCGATCCGGCCCTAAGTTCGCAAGAAGGCGGGATCGCAGCCGCCGAAACAACCATGGATGAATTGGGCATTCCCTACACCAAGCTCACTTCCCAGGAAATTGAAGACCAGTACCACTTCAAGAATATTCCCGCGGATTATTCGGGCTTTTTCCAGGCCGATGGGGGGATCATCAACCTCAAAGCCACGCAGGAAGCGATGTACAATGTGGCCCTGGAATCGGGGTTGGTCGATTTCCACGCCTACGAGCAGGTAACCAATATTGTTCCCGCCGAGGACGGGGTGGCGGTCATGGCGAGCAATGCCACGGGAAACCACCTTTACCAGTGCGCTAAGCTGGCGATCACCCCCGGCCCCTTTGTCAATGAGGTGCTGGCCCCCCTGCAGCTTACCATCCAGATGTACATCTGGGAGATGAGCTCGGCCTACTACCGGAAGGAACATCCCGAGGTGAACTTCCCGACGTGGTTTGTCTTCCAGGAACCGCAAGAAACCAGTCTTTTTTACGGGTTCCCCGAAGTCGACTGGTCCCACCCCGGGTACATTCGGGTCGCCCCAGACATCCCGGACCGCATCATCAGCGACCCGGCGCAGCGCTCGGGCTCGCCCAGTCCGAAGAGCTTGGCGCTGAACAATCAATGGGTGGCCAACCACATGGAAGGCCTGGACGCCAATCCGCAGTTTACCTCGACCTGCCTGATCGCCCTGAGTGAAAACTCCAAGGAGATCCTGCTGGACTACGTGGCCGACAACATCAAAGGCTACCAGAACATTGTCGTCTACACCGTAGGCTGGGCGGCGAAGTTCATCCCCCTGATCGGGGAAATGATGTTGCAGATGTTTGATCGCGAGGATCCTTTCTTTGTCTTTGACGACTACCGGGTTGCCCGGAAGCACTTCAAGATCAAGTGGTGACGGATGTTGAATTCACGATGGAAAGACCCTGCCCGGTGCGGGGTCTTTCTCTTTTGGGGGGATGGGCGGATTGGGAGGATGGGGGTCCGGGGTTGTTTTTTTGTATAGAATCCTACCTGCCGCAACCGCGAAACTCTCTTCGCGGACGTACAGCGTATTTCGCCAACCTGGACCCGGGCCGATCATTCAGCCAATGATCATTGAATTTCAGGCCAAAAATTCGTTGTTTACGGGCAGTCCTTGAGAAGACAAAGTGGTCATCCTCAGACAAAGCGTTGGAACAATTCTTGCCGCT
>JBCCQH010000068.1:0-39591 GCA_039024435.1 Bacteroidota bacterium | reverse complement strand
GAGGCGGTTTAAAATTGGTTTGTGAAATTTGCTATCGCAGATTTTTTTGTCTCTCAAAGCTCATTTTGGAGTCCATAGCCAAAGCTATGGGCGAGAAAATAGCTGAAGAGAGGCGGAAAAAGATGCCATAGCAAAATCACAGGATTAAATTTAAACCGCCGCTAAAAATCGAGGATTTCCCGCAATACCAGCGCGGGGATGTCGTGTTGCCGGCCCTCACTGAAGGTATGGTGCATCCATTGGGCCTTGGCGTTCAATTCGATCACCTGGGTATGCTCCCGGGGATCTCCGCTGGGATCGGTACTGAGGGCATCGAAGGCAAAGGTCCGCAATTGAAACCGCTCCGCCACCGCCCGCATCCAGGCGTGGTACTGCGGATGCAACTGATCGGTAATGTCGCGGGCTATGCCGCCCTGCCCCATGTTTGAGACCTGTTTGAGGACAATTTTTCGATCCGCTTCGATCACGCTGCTCAGAAAGACGTCTTGCTGCCGCAACAGATTCCGCGTGGCCCCATCCATTACCAGGTGATTTTTCGGATTCTGGGCGTGGATTTTTTCGTTGTGCTGAGCGATAAGTTCATCCAGCGTATGGGCCCCATCACCGGTCACAAACGCCGGTTCCCGCACGCAAGCCGCCACCAGTTCTCCGCCGATCACCTGAATGCGGAGATCCTGCCCCGCTACTTGCTCTTCCAGCATCCAGGTCGCGTAATCTTCTTGCCAGGCTTCGATGTGGGCGATGATCGCGTCGAGCGATTGCAGGTGCATACCTACTCCGTCGCCATCGGTGCCGTACAAGGGCTTGCACACGTAGGTCTGGCCGTCTCGGTACAATTGCCGCAGTTCACCTTCCAGATCAAACTTTTCGCTTGGCTCCGCATCCTCTTCCGCGGGTAAACGAAATACGTGATCCGCCGGAACCGGGATCGCGAGTTCCTGCAATAGCTGCTTGGTGGCAAATTTATTCTCAATGAGGAGATCGGTCTGATGGGTCAAACCGGGATAGATGCGCCCGTCGATGACCAGAGCGGATTTGCCTTTAAATCGATAGAAAACGGCGTCCATGCCCCAGCGTTCGGCGAAATCTTCCACCTCAATGCCGAGCCGGGACGCCGCTTCAATCAGTTTGTGCTGATGCGGATCTTTCATGCCGCAAATTAATGAATCAGCGGCTCTGCGCAAGGCGGAATCCGGCGTGCTGCAGGAATCCGCGCCGGAACCACAGTCGATAATAGCGGCTTCCCGAGGTGCCGGAAGAAGCCCAGGCTCCGCCGGCCAGCATGCCGTGTTGCTCGTCGAAATAGGGGTCGGAAAAGTCTTGGTAGTAATCGTGGACCCGGAAACCGGGCAGCCGATAAAAGTCATCCGCCAGCCAGTCCCAGACATTGCCGTGGACATCGAGCACCCCGCGCTGGGTTGCACCGGCAGAAATGCTCCCGACGGGGGAGGGCGATCCGTAGCGGATATTCAGGTTGCTATTCCGGTCAAAAATCACATCGTCGTGCAGCAGAGGGGCATCGTTCGAGAGGAGTTTCCACTCGCGTTCCCAGAGCAGCCGCCATTCGGAGCCCTTCCAGGCGCAATAGGCGGTGGCTTCGTGGCAGGTAATTTCCACCGGCCAGCTCTCCGGCAGACCGATTTCGTCGAACATGGCGCGGTAGCGGAATCCATTGGCACCGGAAATCCAAAAGCTGGGGTGTACGACCGCATATTTTTGCCGCCAAGCCCAGCCCTCCGTCGTCCAGTACCGCTCATTTTGGTAGCCGCCATCCCGTACAAATTCCCGGAATTCCGCGTTGGTGACCATGTTTTTGCTGACCGCGAAGGGATCAACGTCGACTTTCATCTGGCCGTACTCGTTGTCCCACCCGTAGAGTTCGGAAAGCTGGGGGCGGCCCATGGTGACGGTACCGCCCGGGATGTCAACCATCTCCAATTCGGGTACTACGCCGGTCGTGGGGGCGTACATCCAGCCGGCCGGGCGTTCCACCAGGTCGACGTCGTACTGGCGGATCAGTACGGAAGACGTCTCAAAATGGATCCGGTCGTGTTCCAGGCCCATGAAAAGCGACCAGATTGGAGAATCCCAGGTCGGGCGATCCGGAATCTCCACGGTATCGATGATTTCCAGGATCCGTCCCCGGACTTGACGGCGGTACGCACGTACATCCTCTGCCGCTGGCCACAAATCACGGGTCTCTAAGTCCCCGGCGGACTCGGGATCCACGCCTACGGCAAAGAGGTGTTCGTATTTTTCATTGATGCCCGCGGAAATGATCCCGGCGGCCTTGAACTTATTCAGGTAAAAAACGGCCGTATGCCCCAGGTAAAAGATCAAGGGGTGACGGCGCGGATCGGGGTTGATGTAGAGGGAATCATCCGAACGGATGCTGCTGAACAGCCATTCGTACAATTCCCAGGTATTGACGAAATACGCCTTCAACTCAGAACGGGTACAACCGCTCAGTCGAACTGGCGGAAGGGATTCAGTCTGATGTAACAATTGCATTATTTGAGCTTCGTTAGCAGTAATTTGGTAAAATTTTCCAAACAAATTAGTGGATTTCGTCGGAATTTTAAAGACATAATGTGGCAAGCGGACGAGCTTCTGTAGAGAGTGGGAGGGGGGCGATTTGCCATTTGGCCAGGAAGGCGGCATGAGGGCTGGATTTTTGCATTTTTTCGCCGGGGTGTAAACGCTAAATTTATGTGCATGATGAAAAAGATCATCTCCGCTGGGGTACTTTTGTGGGCCGTATATTCCGAAATGTCGGGGCAATTTATCACTTCGTCGGATACTCTACTGCCCGGGAACAAGCAGTACGCTCACGAAATCAGTGTCAACGTGACGCCTTTGCTGGCCCAGTTGATCGGCTCGAATCCGTTGCAGCGCTACGAATTCATTTACAAGCGGCACCACACCCAACACGCTTTTCGCGCCGGTATATTTTATTACAAGACCAACTCAAACCATACCTTTACGACTGACTCCTCGCTTCACGCCAATTTCTTCACCTCTGAGGTCATCATGGGCCGCGCGGGTTATGAACGCCATCTGAATGTCACGAAGCGCATCCTGTTTTTCTACGGATTTGATTTGGGGGTGGGGTTTGAGAAGCGCTACCGCAACTTTGAGGAATTTGACAGCGATATTCCAGTGCCTGATTCATCGGATTACGTACAAAATATCTATCACACCGACCAAGCGATCGCGGGTTTCAGTCCGGTCTTGGGGATCAAAATACCGGTCAGTCGTCACCTTTCTTTTACGGCGCAGACGGGTTTCCAAATGATCATCGGGGTGGGCACCACGGTGCATACGCAACGCAGTGGATTGTTCAGTACGAGCAGTGCCCAGGAGTTGGTATCGGAGCCTTATCCCTCAGCAACCTTTACCTTTGATGCTTTCCCCATTTTGAACAATCTTGGGTTCAATCTGCATTTTTGACTGGGTCCGGTACGCGGATGACCTGTACGGCGGCAATAGAAACCAGGCAATAGCCCAGGAAAAAGTAAAACCCCCGGTGTAATTCGGCACCTACGTTGTCATTCGACCGGGTGGAGAGGAAGGCAATGAAGACACCAACGACGAAAACGTCGGCCATGGACCACTTGCTGATGAGTCCTACAAATCGGTGCAGTCCCCGGCGGATACTCAGTTGGGGGAGGAGGAGTACAACGAATAAGGCCAGGGCTTTGGCAACGGGGACCACGACACTGAACACCAAGATGAGAACGGCCACGATGGCATTGTCTTCTTCAAAAAGACCTTGTATGGTTCCCATGATACTGCGGGTTTCGTCAAATACATCCTGGGCGCCCAAAAACGGGACGTTGAAGGAGACGTTGAGTGAAAGGATATCCTGATTGAGTCCGGGAAAAAGGAGCACAAGCGAAATGGCCAGTAGCACCAAACCAATGATGTTGCGGGTGTCGAGGTGTTTCATAGTGCTGCGAAATTAACTTTTCGGAGAAATGAGATTTAGGTTTTTCGGTTAAATGTGGATAACTCCAAGCCGCAGAAGGGCTTTCGCTACGTTACAAAAACGTTAAATTTTATTTCTAAATCGAATTATATGAAGTTCCAAAAATCGAATCCACAAATGTTCATAACATCGGTGTATATCTTGTGGGTAACTAAGTCGCTGAAAGTTTGGTGATTATACCGCCTTGCTGCATCTTTGTATCAGCAGGCGAGCGATAAAAGGCCGACGACGATCTTTCGGGATTGAAGTTGGAAACTCGAAGCTCAAGTTGTTTCGGCCCTAAGGAGGGCGGGGCTTCGGCCTCGATCTTGAAATCCGCTTCGGCGGGCAGAACGGTGAAACAGCGACAAGTGTTGGTCTACGGACAATGCGCTTGTGAGATTCGGGAGACGTTGCTCGGAAGGGCTGCTGAGAAGAGGTCGCATTCGTGCGGCTGCGACTCAACGGGCCGTTTGACTGATGCAGCGCCGCAATAACTGTAACCTGTCGGACGGTGGAGACTACGGTTTCCGCGATCTGGAAGCGGGATTTGAATCGCAAGATTTGAGTCCCGCTTCGGCTTTTTGGCCTTTTGGGAAAGCAAATGGCAGCATGTAAATGAAGGGCGTGCCCTTCTGATCTGAGAGGTTGTTTAAATTTAATTCGGTGGTTTTGTTATGGCATCGCTTTCTGCCCCTCTTCAAATATTTTCTCGCCCATAGCTTTGATTGTAGGCTCCAAAATGAGCTTCGATGGACAAAAAAATCTGCGCTAGCAAACTTCACAAACCCATTTTAAACCGCCTCTTAAAGAAGAGGAAAACCGCACGAAGGAATCCCGGCTTATTTAATGCAATCTTCTTCTCGACGGTTGAGGATGAATGATCAAATGTCCTGCGGACCGAGGATTTTGTGACGTGCGTCGCCGATCAGGACACCAAGCTTGTGGTTCAAACCAGCGCTTTCGGCCCACTACGAACTATTTATTCAATTCTACCCCAAAAAAGAAGGCCGCGCTCTGGCGGCCTCATCATATAAGTCTTTCCCAATCGCAATTCAATTACTTGTTGCGATTTTTGATCGAATTCTTTCCACCGGTGTTGGTTTTGTTGTCGCCACCGGTTTCATTGCGATTTTTGATGGCATTTTTACCGCCCGTGGTCGAGGTCTCCGTGCGGTTCTTGACGATGTTCTTACCGGTTTCTTCCTTTTTAGGTTCCTCGGTAGGCGTCGTGGTGGCAGGAGGAGTGTTGTCACCCGGGTTCGAAGCTTTCGGCTTAGGAGCAGCCGGAGCCGCTTTGCCCGATGCTTCCAATTCAGCCGCCAGTGAATCAGCGTAAGCCTGCTGCGCTTTCATGATGGAATCATTGCGGAGGGAGTCAGCGAGAGCTGCCGCCGCTTGAGCCTGCATGATAGAATCGTTGCGCAACGAATCTTTGATGGCTTGCTCACGGGCCGCCTCGTCAGCGCCACCGCCGCAAGACATGATGCCAATAATGGTTACGAAAAGCCCCAATGTAAAGACTAAACTTTTCTTCATGATCGGTAAATTGCTTTAAAAATCTGAATAAATTTTTTTTGATAAATCGCCGTAAAGGTAACTAAAATTTGGAATCTCCCGAAACAATAGTTTTTGCAAGTTTATTATTTTCTCTATTTTTGCTGCTGATTGTTGAGCATATTTTCTAACATTAATATTTAATATCGAAAAAGTTATGAAAAAGATTCAATTTGGCTTTGCTGCGTTGGCCCTCGCACTTGGCATGATGGTGACCGGTTGTTCGGATCCCTGCGACGATGTCAACTGCCTCAACGGTTCCGAATGCGTCGAAGGCGATTGCGTATGTTTGACTGGTTATGAAGGCGCGGACTGTGGAACGGCCATCAACGCCAAGTTTGATGGTACTTTCAACATGACCGCCGAAAACTGCTCCGTATCAGGCCCGGGCAACGTGCCTTACTCCATCTCCATCACCGCTTCCAGCACCGATCCTTCCACGATCGTGGTTACCGGTTTGTATGAAGAAGCCGGTGCGGTCGCTACCGCTTTAGTAGGAACAGGTGGAACCGACTTCACCATCACCCGTGCTGATTTCAGCAATTTCGCGGCCGAAATCGACGGTTCCGGTACCATTGATGGCACCGGCAACAGCATCCAGATCAACTACACGATCTATGACGATGCTACTGGCGACGTGCTCGAAATCTGCACCGGTACGATTACCCGTCTGTAAGCAAATAGCCGAGCTTCAAAATACCTCGCCCCGTGTCACCGACACGGGGCTATTTTTTGGCGGGAATTTTCTATTTTTAGGCTCCGGACAAATTCTCAATCCGGTCGATATACCATGAGACCAATGATTTTCCCACCCAATCGCCACTTCTTCGCCGTTGCATTTGTGTTGCTTTGCTATGTGTCCACTGCGATTTCTTCCTGTGATGCCTGCCGCTCAGTGGACTGCGTCAACGGAAGCTGTGACCGCGGTGATTGCATCTGCACTGCCGGATACGAAGGTGCGGTCTGCGACATCCCCGTCAATGCCAAATTTGTCGGAACCTTCACCACCGAAGAGGCATGCACGGCCGGCAGCGACGACTATGAAATCCAGGTCCAGGTGATTGAAGGTTCGAACACCGGTCTTCGCTTTATTGGACTGTGGGACCAGCCCCGCGATACGATTGAAGTGCAGATCGCCGACGACGGCTTCAGTTTTACCATTACCCGCCAAGCCTACGCCGGCAAGGAGATCGAAGGTGCCGGAGAGATCGGCTCCTCCCTGGAATCAGGTAACCTCAATTACCGCGTCTATGAACCAGGCGCCGCCAATGCCTTTGACACCTGTAACCTCACTTACCAATGAGGTTCCTTCACTTTTTCATTGAAAAATGCCGGGCCCGGGCCGGGAATCTACTTGTTGCTCTGGGACTGCTGATCGGCGGCTGTGCGGAAGACACCTGCACCCCGGCCACCTGCTTAATGGGCAGTTGCGTAGATGGCAATTGTGTCTGTGACGCGGGGGCCGAAGGAGTGAACTGCACGCAGGAAAGCCGATTACGGGTACTCGGCGAGTGGGAGGTAGGCGACATCTGCCGGCAAAATTCGACCGTATACAATGTGTCGATTACTGCCGGGGCTGATCCGAACGCGGTCACCATTGACAATCTCAACCAGCAAGACATTCCGGTGAGCGCCGTGGTTGACGGATTATCGTTCACGATTCCTGACCAAATACTGGGTCAGCAAACGATTCAGGGGGCAGGCGGTTTGGATACCACCGCTCAGATCATCAGCCTGGAATACCGCATTGATCCCGGCGGATCCAATGAGGTAGTCTGCCAGGCAGCGTTTCGGCGTTGAGCGCCCGGAAACCGCTAAGTGACTGCTTTTACGGACAAATTCAGGTTATCCACGTGGGAATTTTTCCATGGATTTAAAAAAAGCGTATATTGCCTGTACAATTGTTAGTACGATTCATGATGCATCACAGACTTTCTGCACTATTTTCTGCATTTGCACTTGTTGCCCTCCTTTTTCTTTCCGGTTGTGATCCCGAGGATGATGGACAACTCGATCCCGCCCCCGTGGACAGCGATCCAGTCGTCACACTCATTTCTCCCGACAATGGTTACGCCCTCGCGAAACGGGGCGAAACTGTAAACATCTCGTTTGAAATTCACGACAATGAGCAGTTGACCCTTTGGGAAGCGACCGAAGAATGGACCTCCGTCACTGGTACCAACGTGCTTCCGGAAACCCAGATCCAAGGACAATTTGCGGTTCTGTCGACAACCAACACCGTCCGGACCATTAGTTACACGGTTCCGACCCAAGCCATTCAAGTCTACACGACCATTGATATTCGCGCTTACGCTACCGATAACAAAGGCAAGCGCGCGGTGGCCCGGTTCCGCATCAACGTGATCCCGGACATCAATGACACCACGCAATACCAAATTCAGGAATACAGCGGGGATACGCTTTTTAGCATCACCACCGGTACAAATTACAATTTCGACCTGCTGAACCGCCAGTTTGGCAACGACATCACCATGCCGAACCCGGCCAATCAATACCTCCGGGAGAGTAGCATTCCGCCGTCCATCGACCACATCTTGACCTCTCCGATCTGGAGCATGACCGATTCTGTCTTGGTCACCACCACCGAAAGCGTATTCAACTTTGACGAATTGGACTACGAGACGATGTGGGAAGCGTTTGTGACCAGCAACCGCATCGGCAACAAAACCGATCCCCTTAGCCCGGGAGACGTGGTCATTCTCAAACTGCCGAACCTTCCCCACTACGCCGCCTTCCGGATTAAATCCACGCAAGGCGTAGGCGGCTGTGGCTGCATGACCTTTGATTACAAGTATTCTTACGACTGATACCACCGGCGGTGTCCCCGCCATTTACTCAAGCCTTCGAAGTCCCAACCTGCGATTTCGAAGGCTTTTGCGTGAACTATGATCCTCCCGGCGGCTCGTTTTCTTTCCCACCAATGGCGTGCCCGCGGCGCTTACCGGGTGCATTCACCTTTTGTCTACGAGTTCGTGACCCAAGTGCTGCCCCACCGCAATTCCGAGTGGGGTGACCGCATCGAAGCCCGGCGCCGCGAACTCAGCCGGGATCGCCAAACCCGATTGGAGATTGCGGATTACGGGGCCGGATACGGCGGCAAAGCGCATCCCCGCATGACCAAACGGATGGACCAAGTGGTGCGCTCCTCGGCCCGACGCCGCAAAGAAGGGGAATTGTTGCACCGGATTTGTGCCCATTATCGGCCCGAGGTGTGCCTGGAATTCGGCACCAATCTGGGTTTCTCGGGTCTCTACCAAGCCAGTGCGGTGCCGGAGAGCCGTTTTATCAGCCTGGAAGGGGCCCCGAGTTTGGCGGGAGTCGCCCGGCAACACTTTGCCCGGTTTGGGCTGGAAGTGGATCTGCGGGTTGGTGAATTCAGCGCACAATTGGAGCGTTTACCGCCAGCGCCGGATCTGCAATTTGACTACGTATTGCTGGACGGGAATCACCGCTACGCGCCGACCGTGGCGTATTTTACCCAATTGTTGCCCCGGATGGCGGATCGGAGCATCGTGGTCCTGGACGACATCAATTGGTCGGAAGGAATGCAAGCTGCCTGGCGCGAAATCGCCGCCCATCCCCAGGTGAGCGTTTCGCTGGATCTGTACTTTCTGGGAATTGCCTTTATTCGCCGTCCCCAGCGCAAGCAGCATTTTTACTTGCGCTTTTCTTCCTGGTAAATGTGGGTAGAACTCCCACCCAGCGCAGATCCGCGTCTATTTTTATCGGTGGCAATTCCTTATCTTTGACGCTCATTTAACCCGCGTAATTAGCATGAATGCCTACCTCACGCCGAGCAAGATCGTAGAAGAGCTGGATAAGTACATTATCGGGCAGACCGATGCCAAGAAATCGGTGGCGATTGCATTGCGGAATCGGTGGCGCCGTTTGAACGCCGCTGAGGACATCAGAAAAGAAATCATCCCCAACAATATCATGATGATTGGACCTACGGGAGTGGGCAAGACCGAAATCGCTCGGCGCTTGGCCAAACTCGCCGATGCCCCCTTTGTCAAGGTTGAAGCCTCTAAATTTACCGAAGTCGGATACGTCGGTCGGGATGTCGAGAGCATGATCCGGGACCTGGTCGAGCAGGCGGTCAACCTGGTCAAGGCCGAGAAGAAGGAAGAAATCATGGTCAAAGCTGCCGAAAATGCCAATGAGCGCATTTTGGACATTTTGATTCCGGCAGTGCCCCGCACAAATGACCTGCACAAGGGCGAGGGGGGCGAGGAAGATGCCTCCGCGACCGAAGGCAACGAGCGCACCCGGGAACGCTTCCGGGAAAAACTGCGCAACGGTGATTTAGACGCCCGCAAAATCGAACTGGACGTCGCCGAGTCCGGCCATCAAGTCCACATCATGGGACCCGGTGGGATGGAGGGCATTGACGGATTGCAAAACCTCATCAGCGATATGATGCCCCGGCGGACCAAGCGGCGCACGATGACCGTCGAGGACGCCCGCGAGTATTTGACCGAAGAAGAGGCGCAAAAGCTCATCGACATGGATTCGGTAACCCGGGAAGCCTTGGAACGGGCGGGCAACAGCGGCATCATCTTCCTGGATGAAATCGATAAAATCGCCGCGAATGCCAGTCAGCGCAGTGGCCCGGATGTCTCCCGTGAGGGGGTGCAACGCGATTTGCTGCCCATCGTCGAGGGCAGTACCGTGAACACCAAGCACGGCGTGGTCAAGACGGATCATGTCCTGTTCATCGCGGCGGGTGCCTTTCACGTGGCTAAACCGAGCGACCTGATTCCGGAGTTGCAGGGCCGATTTCCGATTCGGGTCGAACTGAACTCCCTGACCCAGGATGACTTCGTTAAGATCCTCAAACAGCCGCGCAATGCCTTGACAAAGCAATACCAGGCAATGCTGGAATCAGAAAATGTGACGCTGGAATTTACCGATGCCGCCATCGACGCGATTGCCTCCACAGCTTTCGAAGTCAATCAGGACATCGAAAACATCGGAGCGCGCCGCTTGCACACCATTATGAGCAATCTCCTGAACGAAATCCTGTTTGAAGTGCCGGATGTCAATACCCAGAATCATTTCACCATTGACGAGGAATTCGTGCAGGAGCGCCTCACCGGCATCGTCCGGACCAAAGACCTCAGCCACTACATCCTTTGATGGATGCTCCGGATGGACGATTCTATACATATCAATTTTCAACTGCTTGAAGCGCACGAATTGCCCGAAGACGAGCGGTCACTGCTGAGAAAAGCGTTGGAAATCAGTGAATCGGCCTACGTCCCTTACTCTAAATTTCAAGTGGGGTGCGCCCTGCAAATGGCCGATGGTGAAATTATCCGGGGGAACAACCAAGAAAATGCGGCGTTTCCGTCGGGCTTGTGCGCCGAACGAAACGCATTGTTCTATGCGGGCGCCCACAATAAAATTCCGGGGTTGCGCAAAATGGCCATCCGGGCAAATAGCCTGGAAAAAGTGATCGATCAGCCGGTAACTCCCTGCGGAGCCTGCCGGCAAGTCATGCTGGAATACGAACGAATTGTCGGCCAGGACATTGTAGTATTGATGCAGGGGAAAGAAGGCAAGGTGCTGAAGATGAAAGGTATAGCCAAATGCCTACTTCCCTTCGGTTTTGATATTGCGTTCTGATGCCCTATATTTAGTGTAAGTGGTAACTATCAAATAATGATCGAAGGACGGAAGAAATTCAACCTGCTTGCTGCGCTGATCATTGCTCTCTTTACACCCATTGTACTCAATGCTCAACCCGGCACCTGGGCGACCAGCATTGGGGGGCCATTGCAGGACTACGCCGAAGATGTATTGGCGGATGCAGCGGGCAATGTATATGTCTGTGGCAATTTTCGCGACACGCTAGACTTCGGGAGTGGCGTCTCCCTTGCCGCCGCCGGAGCCACCGATGTTTTTCTCGCGAAATACGACGCTAGCGGGCAAGTTGCCTGGGCGCGGGGCTACGGCTGGTTCGAAAATGAATTTTCCCATTCGCTGGGGTTTGATCCTGCCGGTAACGTGGTCATGGTGGGCGAGTACCAGGATTCGACCATTTTCACCAACGATACCATTTTCTCGCTGGATACCCTTTGGTATGGGCCTTACGCTCAGACTTACGATATTTTTATCCTCCGGGTAGACCCGAACGGCAACCAGGTCAACGTCGTGGCCGACGGCTGGTTTGGTTCCGAAAACGCTTATGACGTAGAAATTGATGATCGCGGTTTCGTGATCTTTGCCGGAATGTTCCGGACCTACAACCAGTGGATCGACGTCCGGGGCAAAGGCTACGACGAAATCATGCTGATGGTGTACGACACCGCGGGTGATTTCACCGGGCAGCACGGCGGGGGCGCATTCATTGACCGGGCCCAAGAAGTCGAAATCGTCAACGATTCAAACTACATCTTAGCCGGCGTGTTCCAGGACACTTGTTACTTCAAAGACAGCACGGTTTTTCTCGTCACTGACTTCAACGACGACGCCTTCGTTGCCTATTATGACGACACCCTCGCCTTGAGCTGGGTGAAGCAAATCGGGGGTCCCGGCACCGAAATCATCGGGGCGATGGAAACCGATGCCAGTGGCAACATCTACGTGGCCGGCACCTTTTCGGATACCCTGAGCTATCCCGGCGGCACGCTCGCCAGCAATGGCGAACTGGATGGATTTGTGATCAAAATGGACCTCAGCGGCAATGTCGCCTGGGCCCAAAATATTGGTGATCAAGGCTTTGACGGAATCCGTGACCTCGAATTGAATCCGGTCACCGGTGATTTATTGGTCGTCGGCTATTTCCAGGGCAGCTTGACCCTGGCCAATCTCTCGGCCACCGGAATTGATTCGGTCGACCAGGAAGCCTATCTCCTTTCTGTATCACCTCAGGGAGCCTACAATTGGCTGCGCAGCGGGGGCGGCAATAGCCTGGACGCCGGGGTAGCCGTTTCTCACGAACCCAACGGATTTGCCTATGTGTTGGGCACCTTTAACGCGACGGCGACTTTCAGCCAGGCAAGTTTGGTTTCGAATGGATCCGAGGATCTGTTCCTGCTTCGGGTCCGGTCCGACGGTGCTGTGAGTGCAGCTCCGGAGTACATCACGGAGTTGGGCGAATTGATTGCCTATCCGAACCCTGCGCGGGACGAGTTTAGCTTGCAGTTTTCCCTGGAGAGGCCGGCTAGGGTGCGGGCGACTTTGCTGGACCTGCAGGGACGTACGGTGCGCGTTTTGGGAGCAGAGCGTCGCCTGTCTGGTGGAATGCACACGCTAACCGGAACTCTTTTCGGAGTACCCGCCGGGATGTATCTTTACCGCGTGGAGTTCAACGGCCAGGCCCAGACGGGCAAGCTGATCATTCACTGATTTGCTTCGGGAGATTTGCCCCCCTTCGGTATCCGTAGTCTCAGAGGCGGTTTAAAATTGGCTTGTGAAATTGTCATCGAAGCTCATTTTGGAGTCCAAAGTCAGAGCTATGGGCGAGAAAATAGCGGAAGAGAGGCGGAAAAAGATGCCATAGCAAAGTCACCGGATTAAATTTAAACAGCCTCTCAGGTTATTGGGGATCATTGGGCCAAGGCATTACCGCGATTCTTCGTTTTCACCCTCATCCAGGTTGTCTTGCCATTTGACCCACTTGATGCGGGACATGGCGCTTTTCTTGACCAATTTCTTAAACTGTTTTTCCGTTATCGCTTCCCAGTCCCGGCGGGAAAATTCGAGCACGTGCGGCATCGGGGTAAAATCTTCGGAATGAGCCGGTATCGAAAATGAGTTCCAGGGACACACCTCCTGGCACACGTCACAGCCGTAGGCCCAGCCGTCGGTGGCGCCCCGCAGCTCGGCCGGCATATTTTCTCGCAACTCGATCGTCAAGTAGGAGATGCAACGGGTCGCGTCGATCCGGTAGGGTTCCAGGGCATCCGTCGGACAGGCGTCCAGACAGCGCGTACACGTCCCGCAGTAGTCCTTCATCGGGGTGTCATAGTCCAGTTCCAGATCAACGATGATCTCCCCGATAAAGTACCAAGACCCCATCTTAGGATGAATCAGATTGGTATTTTTGCCAATCCACCCCAAACCGGCACGTTTCGCCCAGGCTTTGTCCATGACTGGAGCCGAATCGGTAAACACCCGGGCATTGACCTCGCCGACCTCCTCCTGGATGAATTCCAGCACGCGGTAAAGCTTCCGCTTGATCACTTTGTGGTAGTCCTCGCCCCAGGCGTAGCGCGAGATTTTGGGCGCATCGTCCGGTTGCCCATGCTCTGGTTCCGGAAAGTAATTCAGCAATACACTGATGATCGATTTTGCGCCCTCCACCAAGAGACGGGGATCCACCCGCTTGTCAAAATACCCTTCCATCCAGGCCATTTTGCCGTGCAGTCCCCGCCGTAGCCATTCTTCCAGATCCCGCGCTTCCTGCTCCAGGAACCCCGCTTGCGCGATCCCCACCAAGTCAAACCCCATTTCCCGGGCCCGCTCCTTGATCCGATGTGTCAGTTCTGCCTTCACGTTACAATTTAGGGATTTCCGGTTTCTGATAAACTGTTTCGCTGGTGAAGCTCAATCGGAAATCAGGAATCATAGGGCGCGTAAACTATCAAACCAAACTTTGGCGGCGAGGAAACAGGGTTGGGCGCAGTCGTTGTGATTCGCATTGGGATCGGGTTCTTCCAGGGAAACGATGTCGGGCGAAGCACCATTTTGCAGGAAGCGGTCGTAGGCGACCAGCGCATTTTGGTAGGAAACCTGATCGTCGGCCGTACAGTAGTACATCCGCACCGGAGTCTGCGGCACCCAATCCCAGAGATCGTTGCGGCGCAGCGCCAGCTTCAGCGGATGATTGGGGTCATTCTCGTAAGCGTTCATCACCGAATCGAGGACCATGAGCCGGGGAACCGGATTTGAGACATCGTTCAGATCCCCGATGCTGCGGGAACCGTCCATGAACGGAGGCACAATCGAATCGTAAGGCGGCTTCAACAGCGCCGTCACGTCGGGCACGATGTTGTAGGCCAGATTGTAGCTGTAAAGGATGTACGGCATGTAGCCCGGCGTGGGATACGGATCAAAACTCACCAAAACTTCCTCTTGCACGCCGGAAACATCGTAAGGCCCGGACATGGGCGCCGAAGCCGTCACCGTGAATTCGTCGCGGAGATTGGTTTGAATATAGCGATGGGCGGCCATCGTGGCGTGCCCACCTTGCGAATACCCGTAAAGGAACAACTGGTCGTTCCAGGCCGAGCGGTCTTCCGTCGCAACGATGTCTCGTGTAGCTCGGAGCATATCCGCCACGGCCGTCGCCTCTGAATTCGCGTGGATATAAGGGTGCAAGCCCGGGCCGTCACCGAGCCCCAAGAAGTCCGGCAACGCCCCGATGTAGCCTTCCGAAGCGAAAATGACGCCGAGTTCGATTTGGCCCCCACCTCGGGTGGCAACGCTTTCCTTGCGGAGCGTGGTGCCATGCGAATAACAAGCGATGGGGAATGCCTTTCCCGCCGTGTCCGTCACCGGAATGCATACCGCACCGGAGGCGATTGTCGGCGCGCCCAGCACGTCAACGGTTTCGTAGATGATGTTGTACTGCCGCACTTCGTACTTTCCCTGGACAAACAACAGCAAAAAGGGATCGACCGACTGGATCAAATCGTTCACTTCATCTACCGTCCATTCCTTCACCAGTTGCGTGCTGACGATGGTCCCGCGGGGATCGGCGTCTTGCGGCAGGGGCGAATTGCGGTTGTCACAGGAGGGGAGGAGCAACAAAGCGGCCAGGAAAGTGGCCAATGCGAGGCGAATCTTCATGCGGATCGGACGTTTTGTGGGTTCAACAGCAAAATGAATATCGGGCTTGGGCGTGGGAAATACAAATCGTCGGTGTGGTCAATAATGGATGGCGCGTTTCAAAACAAAGCGCCTTGTCCGCCCCCACTGCTCCCCGGCGTCACACCAAAGTGCTGGAAAGCGCGTTCCGTAGCGACCCGGCCCCGGGCCGTCCGCTTGATAAAGCCCTCCATGATCAAGTACGGTTCGTAGACCTCCTCGATGGTCTCCGCCTCTTCACCGACGGCAGTGGCAATCGTATTCAGGCCCACCGGTCCCCCTTTGAACTTCTCGATAATGGTGCGCAAGATCTTGTTGTCCATTTCATCCAGCCCCGCTTCATCTACATCGAGGGCTTCGAGCGAAAAGCGGGCAATTGCCAGGGTGATCGTACCATCACCTTTGACCATGGCAAAATCCCGCGTCCGGCGCAGCAAGCGGTTGGCGATCCGGGGTGTCCCCCGACTCCGCCGGGCAATTTCCAGACTGGCTTCCTTTTCAATGGGCACGTCCAGTACCCGGGCCGAGCGCCGAACAATCTTGCTCAACGTGAGCGCATCGTAGTATTCCAGCCGAAAGTTGATCCCAAAGCGCGCCAACAGGGGAGAAGTCAGCAACCCTGCCCGGGTCGTAGCCCCCACCAGCGTAAAGGGATTCAGAGTAATCTCTACGCTGCGGGCGTGTGGCCCCGCCTCGATCATGATGTCGATTTTGAAGTCCTCCATCGCCGAGTACAGATACTCCTCAACCACGGGACTGAGCCGGTGGATCTCGTCGATGAACAGCACATCGCGTTCCTCCAGATTCGTGAGGAGACCCGCGAGGTCAGCCGGTTTTTCCAGGATCGGTCCCGAGGTGGACTTGATCGAACTGCTGAGTTCATTGGCGATGATGTAGGAAAGGGTGGTCTTGCCGAGCCCCGGCGGGCCGTGCAAGATCACGTGGTCGAGCGATTCCCCCCGCATCGCCGCCGCCTTGACGAATATGCGCAGGTTTTCCACCAGTTTGGGCTGTCCGGTAAATTCATTGAAATGCTGCGGCCGCAAAACCGCTTCATCTTCCTTGTCAAATTCGTTTTTGGGGTCCAGAAATTGATCGCGCATAACCGTCAATCGGGTCGTTTTACCCGTTTGACGAAGTTAGGAAAGGGAAAGGAGATTCGAAACGGGCAGTTTCCACAGGGTGCCGCAGCGTATTCAAAGCCGTCCGATTGTTGTGCGGGGCGCGGGCAGTTTACCCAAAACAGGATGGAATTCCCCGCGCACCGGAAAGCCCGGGTTAGCGCCCAGCAAACTCCCGCAGTTCTTTTTCGTGCTGGATAAACATCGCCGGCGTTCCTCCAAGATTGGCGACTTTGCCGGTCACCGCAATGGTTTTGCCCTTCCAAGATTCCTCGACATCGTAGGAAAAGTTGTTAAGATTTTCTTTGCGGACAAATATCGTAAAGACCTGATTGGGATACTGTTTGTCGAGGTTGAGCAGGACATTGCCCGCCCGGCTGGTGCGCGCTCCGACAACCTTGCCGCAGACCGTTACGCGATCATTGCGGCCCGCGTAGAGCTTCGCTTGCTTGGTGTTGAAGTGGTTGCGGGGCAGTTCCGTGGGTTTGAGCGCTACGACATCGCCTTCACTGGCTTTGGGGAGCCAGGTTTCCAAATCCAAGGTGCTTTCCAGCCCATCTTCAATCACATCGGGAACCGCGACGAAAAAGTCCAGCCCCGTGACCTCTTCCACCTGATCGATGCTCGTCGCAAAAGCACTGACCGGGTCGTCGGAACCTTCATTGCGCAAAAGAAATCCGATCCCTCGCTGATTTTTTAAGTCCATGACGACCTTAAAGTATTGCTCCGGGATCGAAGGCTGGTTGATGCTCCGCGCTACGACAGGCAGATCACCTTTGAGGACAGGACCGGTGACCACGTAGAGTTGCACCTCGGGATGGTTGGCCAGATACCCACGCACTTTGCCTTCTACTTGTGCCCAGATACCGCGGTTGAAATCGGGACGTTGGGGCGACATATTGGAATAATAATAGGACTCCGAAAGCGCGGTCGGCGACCAGCGAAAGTCCGCCGAGGGGGCTAAATGGCCCCGGTCATACCCGAAGCCATCGTAAACTTTTGACCCATCGTCCGCGACTTGAGTCAGGAAGAAATCTTCTTCGACCGTAGAGCCGGTTGCCACCAGGGGATCAACCCGAAAGTCATTGGTGCGAACGACTTTGCCGGTCAGCACTTCGGGGCGGATGATGTGGGCTACCCAAGCGGCTTGCTCATGCTCTTCCGAATAAACGAGGCACATGGCTTGGTGGCGTATGACTTCCTGCCCGGCCGTTACCGCAGGAAGACCGTACTTCACGAGGTCAGCCTGCAAAATTTCGAGCTGCACTTCTTCGATTTTGTTGAGCAAGGACTTTTCCTGCAATTGCAACTCGGCCAATTCGGACTCGAGCGCCTTCAACCGCGCGGCGGCGTCGCTCTGCCCCCACAAAATCGAGGGTAGAAGCCATAAAATCAAAAGAATTCCCTTCATTAACACTCGTGGTTCCGTAATGGCCAACGCATGATTGGCATAAATCAATAACGAAAAAAAGTGGGAACCTAGCATGACAAAGATGTCAACATTCCAACAGCAAAAACCTTGCGGACCACCTGCTTACCACTCGTCTTCTTCGTCGGCAAGATCGGCCAGCAGTTCTTTGATTTCCAGTGCGGTCTTGCGATTGCCCGCCGCCTGGGCTACCTCCACTCCTTTGCGCCAAACCGAAAATGCCCGTTCATCTTCTTCAAGTCGGTACAGGCACAAGCCAAAATGGTAATATGCCGGGACGTAATCGGGATGTTCGGCGACCAACTTTTCGAACCAGGACTTGGCTTCCGGGAAAATTCCTCCCGCGATGTACTCCTGGGCGATGCCATAGATGAGGAAAGGATCGTTGGGTTCGGCGTCCAAGAGGGCCTTTAATTGGGCGAGCCTGCTCTCATTCATTTCGCTTTGCTATACTAGAAAAGGTTATATAACTTTGAATCCAAAGTTAGAAAAATCAGTTATTAATGAAGTCATTAGTTTGTATCAGTCACGTTCCCGATACTACTACCAACATTAAATATACGCCCGATGGCAAATCACTGGATACCACCGGTGTTACCTTCGTGATCGGTCCGTACGATGAGTACGGATTGGTACGGGCCATCGAGTTCAAAGAGCAAACGGGGCAGGGTCATGTCACCGTTCTCTGTGTTGGTGGAGCGGAAGTAGAGCCGACGCTGCGCAAGGCGCTTGCGATCGGAGCCGATGCTGCAGTGCGCATTGATGGCGATGCGGTCGACGCAAATTTCGTCGCCAAGCAAGTCGCCGAATACGCTCAAGGAAAAGATTTCGATTTCATCTTCTTTGGGAAGGAATCGATTGCTACCAATGGTTCCGCGGTGCCCGGCATGGTTGCCGAATACCTGGAACTCCCTTTCATCTCGCAAGCCACCTCGCTCGAAGTCAAAGACGGGGTCGCTTCACTGCACCGCGAACTGGCCGGTGCTTACGAAGTGCTCGAATCACCGATCCCCTGCGTCATCAGTTGCCAGAAAGGACTCGCCGAATGGCGCATTCCGAATATGCGTGGGATCATGATGGCCAAGCGCAAGCCACTCAGTGCGGTTCCGGCCGCCGAGGTATCCGCGGCGGTCACTACGGAAAAGCTTGAACTGCCGCCGCCCAAAGGCGATTGCCAGTACATCGACGCCGACAATGCCGCCCACTTGGTATCTATTCTTAACGACAAAGGATTGATCTAAAATGTCAGTACTACTTTTTGCAGAACACTGGAACGGATCTTTCAAGAAGTCCGTTTTCGAAGCCGCCAGCTTTGCCAAAACCCTGGCGGACAAGCTCGGCGGCCCCTTGCACGCCGTCGTCGCCGGCGACATCGCCGACGAGGAACTCCAAAAACTCGGCCAATATGGCGTGGGTACCACCCACAAAGCCGGAGACGCTCGCCTGAACACCTTTAGTGATCAGGCATTTGCCAAGGTCATTTCGACCGCCGCCAGCGCCATCGGTGCCAAAGCCGTAGTCCTCGCCAATACCTACAACGGTAAAGCTGCCGGACCGCGGGTTGCGGTGCGCCTCGATGCGGCTTTTGTCCCGGGGGTGAACAACATTCCGGAGGCAACCAGTGAAGGCTTCACCGGTCAGCGTCCGACCAACTCGGGCAAAGGAGTGGAAACCTACCGGACCCACCGGGCCGCTGCCGTATTTACTCCGAAAGTAAACTCTTTTGGGCTGAATGAAGCGCCGGTGGACCACAGCGTCGCCTCCCTCGCAGTTGAGCTTTCCGATGCTGATTTTGCGGTCAAATTCTTGGAGAAGGTCGTCACGTCCTCAAAGGTGTCCATCACCGAGGCCGACATCGTCATCTCGGGTGGTCGCGGATTCAAAGGCCCGGAAAACTGGAATATTCTGGAAGACATGGCGGGTTCAGTCGGAGCTGGAACCGCTTGCTCGAAACCCGTTTCCGATATGGATTGGCGGCCTCACCACGAGCACGTGGGCCAGACTGGTATCCAAATCGCGCCAAATTTGTACATTGCCATCGGAATTTCGGGAGCCATTCAGCATTTGGCTGGTGTGAACTCCTCGAAAAACATCGTGGTGATCAACAAGGATCCCGAAGCTCCCTTCTTTAAGATTGCCGATTACGGTATTGTAGGCGACCTCTTTGACGTGGTGCCGAAAATCACCGCTGCGATCAAGGAAGTCAAAGCCGCAACTGCATAATCTTAGTTAGAATTTGGAAAAGATCAGGCTGGAAATACTGGGCTTGAGTTCAAGCCAGTCGGACGTAGGGCACTTTGCTCTGGTGCTCAAGGAAGTCCAAGGCAACCGCCGCCTTCCGATTATTATCGACGGCTACCAGGCACGCGCCATCGCCCTCGAAATGGAAGACATCAAGCCCAACCGGCCGATGACCCACGATCTGATCGTGACGATTGCCAAGACCTTTGGCATCAATCTCATAGAGGTGCGCATAACTGATCTCAAAGAGGGGATCTTTTATGCGTACCTCGTTTTTGAACAGGATGGAGAAATCTACGAGGTCGACTCGCGGACGAGCGATGCCGTCGCGGTGGGTGTCCGTTTCAAAGTTCCGGTTTACACCTACGAAAACGTGCTTTCCATGGCCGGGATCGAGGTGAAAGATTCTGAAATCGAAGAAGACGAAGGGGAAGAGTACCTCTCGGACGAAGATGATCCACCGTCAGCGGAAGAGTCGTCCGGAGAAGAAACCGAGGAAGACCGCATCAAGCGCATGAAAAAAGAAATGAATGCGGCCATTGCGGATGAGGATTACGAAAAAGCCGCCCGGCTGCGCGACGAGATCGCGAAAATTGAAGGTTCCGAAAACTAGCCCCCTTGGACATTGCCATCAACATCGCACGTGGATTGTTGGGCGTTACCACTATGGTGATGATCGCTTGGCTATTTTCCCGCAATCGCAAAGCGATCAATTGGCGTTTGGTCATCATCGGGCTGGGGCTGCAATTGAGCATCGCGGCCCTCCTGCTGCTCAAAATCCCTTACGTAGATGATTTTTTCATGGGCATCGCCGAAGGCTTTGTCACAATCGTGGGCTACGCCGAAGCGGGGTCCGCCTTCGTCTTTAACAGTCTAGGCACCGCGGAACCCGAAAAAGGCAGCCTGGGCTTCTTTTTTGCCTTTCAGGTATTGCCGATCATCATATTTTTCTCCGCCTTGACCAGCGGGCTGTACTACTTAGGGGTTTTACAGCGAATCGTCAAGGCATTTGCCTGGATCATGGCGCGTACGATGCGCCTCTCGGGTGCCGAATCGATTTCGGCCGCGGGCAATGTCTTCTTGGGCCAAACGGAAGCGCCGCTGTTGGTCAAGCCTTACATTGAGGGCATGACCCGATCCGAGTTGATGTGCTTGATGACGGGGGGCATGGCTACCATCGCGGGCTCGGTCATGGCAGCCTACATCAAGATGATGGGCGGCACAACCGATATGGCATTGAACCTGCTCACCGCTTCGCTGATGAATGCGCCCGCGGCAATTGTCGTCGCCAAAATCCTCATCCCCGAAGAGAACCCCGACGCCATCAACACCGACTTGAGCGTTTCTTCGGAAAAAATCGGGGCGAACTTCATCGATGCCATCGCCAACGGGACCTCGCAAGGCCTGCAACTGGCCCTCAATGTGGGCGCGATGCTGATCGCCTTCGTGGCACTCATCTACATGGTCAATGGCCTATTCGGTTGGGTAGGGGAAATCACCAACCTGAATACCATCATCAAAGAAACCACCAAAATTGCTGCGGCCGATGGCTCAACGGTTAGCGCATTTGACGGATTGTCGCTGGAATACCTCGTCGGGCAGTTGTTCCGCCCGCTGGCGTTTGCCATCGGAATTGAGTGGAAGGACACCCTCCTGGTGGGCAGCTTCCTCGGTACCAAAGTCATCGTCAACGAGTTCATCGCCTATTCGAGCCTCTCGGGCACGGAAGCCGGCGTCATCAGCGAGCGTTCCCGGATCATTTCCGCCTTTGCGCTGTGCGGTTTCGCCAATTTTAGCTCCATCGCCATTCAAATTGCCGGCATTGGTGGGATCGCTCCGAATCAGCGGGTCACCCTCTCCAAGCTCGGCCTACTCGCCGTCCTCGGTGGCACCCTCGCCAGCATGATGTCCGCTTCGGTAGCCGGAATCTTCCTTTGAGAATTCCTCAATTTCCAATTTTCAATTGGCGCGTCCAGGACGCGCAAACCGCGATGAAAAAATCACTTCCAGTCGCCAAACGTCCCTACAACTCGGAGATCGGGGGCCGCACGGCCCCCGAGGATTTTCCAAGTGCGCAACGCTGGGATCCTTTGGAAATTGGAAATTCTCCCATTGAAAATTGAAAATTGCCCAATTCTCCCATTGAAAATTAAAGATTGCTCAATTCTCCGTAGTTCGATAATCTGCGAGGAGCTTGCGGGTGGAGTCGGGGAGGGGATGAGGGTCAAGGCATTGCAGGACTTCCTTCACGCGGGCGATTTCTTTGGGGCGGTAGGTTTCGGGATCGGAAAGAAGGGCTTCCAGTACCAAGTGCAGGGTCTTGACGTAATAGATTTGTCCTTCCTCGGGATGGCCGGTTTCGGCAAGGATTTGGGCTTTTTCGAACAGCAAATCCGCCGCCAATACCCACTTGGGGGCGTCAAAATCTTCCATGTAGTCGACCTTTTCCAGGAATTCGTCCAAAGGCAACCGGGTGAGTTCTTCGACTTCCTTGTCTGTTTCGAAGGTAGCGTTGATCAGGCGCAGGGCCTCATCCATCCGGTTGTCCTTGCGACGGGAAAGCACTTCGCCGATTGCTTTGGAGAAAGTCTCCAGATATTTTAGAAAGTAGTCTCGTTGTAGCATAGGAGAATAAACCTATTGTTCATCGTCCGACCCCCCGAGGTATTTGCGGGCCTTGATGATGGTGTAGACTGTGACCAGGGCAATGAGCACAAGGATGGCAATTTTTCCAATCATACGCCCGCCATTCGTTTGGGGTTATCGCGGGTGTGCGCGCCATATTCTTCAATCACCCGCAAAGCATTTTCCCGTCCATTTTCTACCCGTAATTTTTCACCCAACTGGTGGGCCCGGGACTGCATTTCGGCGTCGCGGACCACTTGCTGAATCCGCCGTGCCAGCCGCTCCGGAGTGAAACGGTGGTGCCAGATAAATTTGGGAGCCACGCCGATCCGCTGCATATTTTCCGCAAAATAGGGTTGGTCGGCGATGAATGCGATCACAATTGAGGGGATACCCGCCCGACAGGCCGCATGGCTGGTTCCCGCCCCTCCGTGGTGGACGACGCAACTGCCCCGGGCAAACAACCAGTCGTGGGGCACGTAGCCGGCAAAGTGGACTTGGGCGGGGACTTTTTCGGCGAATAATCCAGCATAACCGCTCTGGATAATGGCGGGCTGACCCGAGATTTCCAGGCTGCGGAGCAAACGCGCTGTGAGCGCTTCACCTTTGGTGCCGCCCATCGAACCCAGGCTCACGATTACCGGGCGCGGATGCTTCGCCAAGAAGGCCGCCAATGCCGGATCGGGTTCATAATCTGGTTCGGGCAATCGCCAGTGACCGACGACTTTGAACTCGGGGGGCAAATCGGAAAAGGTAGGGCACAAATGGGGCGAAGCGGCAATCAGGTTAAGTTCGGGACCGTGGGCGGAAAACCGCACGATCCGTTGCTCCGTACCGCCCAATGAGCGCAAAAAGCGCATGGCACGGTTGCTGGTCCCGGCCAGCAGCCAGGTCATGATCTGCCACCAAACCCGGTTGAGGGGAGCTCCGAGATTCGGGGCCAGCACCGGTGGCGCATACTTCGTCGGAATGGCCGCCGGCGCGAGGATCACTCCGATCCGCGGAATACCATTCTGGGAAACCGCTTCCTGACCCAGGAAATCCGCCATATGACTGACCGCCAGATCAAATCCTGCGGTAGCCGCTTTTGCCTGGCGAAAATATTTTTCTCCCTCTTCGAAAAAAGCCCCCTCCATCAGCAGACGCAGTTGCTTCACCGGATTGCGGGTCGCCAGCATGCGGTCCAGCATTTCATTCAGCCGTTGCTGGGTAACAATCGGACCACAAGCCGCATAATCAATTCCCCGCGCCCGAAAGCGCGCTTCGTGGAAGGGATGGCTCACCACCCGCACCTGATGACCGGCTGCCACGAGCGTCTCCGCCAAGGCAATGTAGGGTTGCGTGTCGCCGGTACTCCCGACCGTGGTCAAAGCGATTTTCATGGGCATAGCTATTGCGACGCGGCGTCCGATCACCGACCCATCAAAAATAGGGAAACCAAAATGGAAATGATACTCAACGCGACGATGCTGCCGGCCAATTTTCGCGAACCTTCGTCGAAGTAGTAGTACTTTTTGCCGGCGGGATCGCGACCACTTCCTTAGAGACTGTTTAAAATTGGTTTGTGAAATTTGCTAGCGCAGATTTTTTGTCTCTCGAAACTCATTTTGGAGTCCGTAGCCCGAGCTATGGGCGAGAAAATAGCTGAAGAGGGATGGAAAAAGATGCCATAACAAAATCGCAGAATTAAATTTAAACTGCCGCTAAGCAGGCTTGATGTACATGGTTACATGAAGATACGGACTCCGGCGTAGAAGTTGCGCCCGGGAGCTGGATTCCAGTAACGTCCGCCGAAGGCATTTAGGGCCAGGAAGTTGGTGTACTGGGTGTCGAGCAGGTTATTGATTCCGGCAAATACCCGCGCCCGAAACGCGGACGGTGGATCTACCCGGATCACGGGGCCGCCCAGCAAATTGGGCCGGTAGCTTGCCCAGCCCCGTCCGAGTTCAAAATTGAGCAGCCAATATCCGTCTTGGGCGACCGCATTGGCGTCATCGGCAAAGGTCCGCCCATTGTAATTCGCCAAAACTGTTGCATCGATCCCCCGCCAGATGTGCTTTTCGATCCGCCCGGTCAGGGTTGCCCGCGGCACCCCCGGAATGAAATTGCCCGCCAGGTCGGTGGCGTCCTTCACGTAGCGGGAGAAGCGGTAGTCCTGCAGGGCGCCTTTGAATTCTACGGAAAAGATCCGGCGTACGGCGTCCTGGGTCAGGCCACCTTTCTGATAGCGCAGCATCCATTCCAACCCATTTTGCTGGGTTTGGCCGGCATTTTGGTATACGACTTCGGTGGTGTTCAATTGCTGGGGCAAAATCGCATTGCGCACCTGCATCAGGTAACCGTTCAACTCTGCGGTCAGTTGACGGTTCAGAAACATAGCCGAAGGTCGCACTTCAAGCGACCAGGCCCGCTCAGATAAGAGATCCGGCAAGATGGTGCCATCGTCGCGGCGCAGCTCCGCCAGGCTGGGCGGCGAGTAGCTGGTGGACAAGCGTGCCCGCAATCGGTAAGGGGGCATGGCATCGTTCTTCAATTCGTACATGAGTGCAGGTCGGACGCCCGGGCGAAAGCGCCGCCGGGCGGACAGGTCCAGGGCATTGGCGCGGAGGAGATCCTGGACATTGTAGTTCACAGCATTCAGGCTGGCACTGGCGGCCAGGGCGTGTTGGCGCAACTGGCCACGGAAAGCGACAAAGCCGTGGGCCTGCCGTGCTTGCAAATCCTGATCGAACCGCAGATCTCCTGGTTCGCCCTGCTGGTTGTCGTATTCGAGGGCTTGATTGGTTTCCCACTGGACTTCCCCGCCACCCCGCAGGTGGAGTTGGAGACCACCGGACTGGCTGACCAACTGCACTTTGCTGGTCACCCGCGTACCAAAGCCGTGGATCGCTTCGTCTTTGTAGCCTTGGAAAAACGGGCTCGTTCCGAATGGATTGAGCTTGTCGGTGTGGGTAAAATAAGCCTGGGCGGTGATTTCCACCGTTTCCCTCAGGTAGCGATAGCCCAAATTGCCGCGCAGGTTGCGGCGTTCCACGCGGGCCTGGGCATCGACGGAAAAGGGCAGGGCCTGGCGGGGAGCCGAATCCGCTTCCGCAATCGTCAATGCGCCCGGCAATTCCCAGATTCCTTCGTGGTACCAACCGGTGAAGCGCAGTTCGTGCTGGCGATCACGGCCCAGGCGCTGGCGCAGACCCAGGAAGAGCATTTGCTTTTCGTTCGCTTCCTGGTCGCGGTAGCCCGCGTAGGATTGCCGCAGATAACGTACCGCGATGCGGGTGCGGTCATTTTGTCCGGAATTGAAGCCCGACCCAGCTACCATCCGGAGATAGCCGTAGCTACCGGCGGTAAATTCCACCGAGGCCCCCAAACGCCTGGCCACTGCGGTCAGATTGGGCTGAATTTGGAGGACGCCGCCGTTGCCGGGGCCAAATTCTGCCCCCATCGGACCTTTTTCCACGGTGAGCTGTTTGACGTTCGCTACGTCCACCACTTCCAGCGGCGTGGAGCCGTCCGGGCTGGTCAGCGGCGCTCCATCAAAGTAAGCGCGGACATTTTGCACCCCAAACGGGGAGCGGATTACACTGCCCCGAATGGACAAGCGGCGGCTGCCGCCGGGGCCCCGAGAGTCAAATCGCACGCCGGGGACGGTATTGAGGGCCCTTTCGGTGGAAAAGCCCGCGCCCTCCCGCAATCTGTAGGGCGCGAGGATATCCATTTCGGACGCAAAGCCTTCGGCACGCCAGGCATCGATTATGAGGTTGGGCAAGCGGGGGTAAGAACCTTGTTCTTCCAGGGTGATATTGCGTACAAGTACGATTCCCGGCTTGAACTGCTTGCGCTTGAAAACAATGCGCTGGGTGCGGAAGCCAATGTAGCGGTACTCAATCAGAATTGTGTCCCCCGGAAATTCAAATCGGAGCTCGTAATTGCCGTCGAAGTTGGTGAGTACCCCATCGTTCTGGCTGGGAATCACCACCACACAGCCGATCAATTGTTCTCCGAACCCATCCACGATCTTCCCACGGAGCACACAAGTCTGGTCCTGGGCGGGGAGCAAGCCCCGGAGGAACAAAACGAACAAGCAAGTGAGGCGTACCAGGCTGTGGGAAATCATTCTTGTTTGTAAACGCGGCCATTTTTCATAACAAAACGGATATTTTGCAGGGCAGTGATGTCTTGGAGGGGGTCGGCCCCGCAAGCGACAATATCGGCGAGCTTGCCGGGTTCAATCGAGCCGAGCCGTTCGGTTTCGTCCAGGACTTCGGCGGCGCGCATGGTCGCGCACTGGATCGCTTCCATGGGCGGCATGCCGCCTTCCACCATCAGGGCAAACTCAAGGGCGTTGTAGCCGTGTTCAAATACGCCCGCGTCGGTTCCGAAGGCGATTTTGACACCTTTCTTATAAGCTTTGGCAAATGTTTCGGCGATTTGCGGCCCGACGTGCAAAGCTTTGGGGGTGATCACATCGGGAAAATACCGCGGAATTTTGGCGCTGTCGGCCACGGAATTGCCGGCGGTAATTGTCGGGACGTACCAAGTGCCCCTTGCTTTCATGAGGTCCATGGTGGCTTCACTCATGAAGGTGCCGTGCTCAATCGTGCGGACACCGCCGCGGATGGCGCGTTGCATGCCTTCATCGCCGTGGGCATGGGCGGCGACGTGAATCCCGAAATCATTGGCGGTCTCAACGATGGCGTCGATTTCGGCTTGGGTGAACTGAGGTCGGCTGCCGTCGCGGGCCACACTGAGGACACCCCCAGTAGCAGTGATCTTGATGCAATCCGCACCATTTTTTACCTGGGTACGAACCGCGGCACGGCATTCGTCCGGTCCATTTGCGACCCCTTCATCGAGCCCAGGCGGATCGGCCAATCCTTTGCGGTAGCCATTGGTGGGGTCGCCGTGGCCCCCGGTGATGGCAATGATCTGACCCGCGGTGTAGATGCGAGGACCGTCGGCGATTCCCCGCGCGATGGCTTTGCGCAAAGCAATATTTACCCCGGTGCCGCCCAGATCACGCACGGTGGTAAATCCCGCCATCAAAGTCGTTTTCGCGTTTTTCGCCGCGCGAAAAGCTATATCGGCCTCGTTCAAGGTGAAACGTTCCAGGTAGCTTGCCTTATTGAATACCTTTTCGATGTGGACGTGCAGGTCGATGAATCCTGGCATTACCGTTCGATCTTTCAGGTCAATCGCCCGCTCATTTTTACCGGGTTTGCGGTAGCCCTTTTCTACGCGCAGGATTGTATTCCCTTCCACCACGACGGTCATTTCGGTCTGCGCCTGATCGGTGACTCCGTCGATGAGTTTCCCACAGTGGAGATAAGTGGCCTGGGCGAGGCCCAGTTGGCTCCCCAATAGCAGGGCAAGCGCCAATAGCAGAAGTCCTTTCATGAAAGAAATGATTGAGTTGATCCATAATTTAGCTTGTCCCCGGCGCTTTGGCAAAGGGTGGACGACAAAAATCTCCTGCCTGGCAAAAGTGCACGGTGGCACCGCTACACCGGGGTGCCCCCAGGATTTTCCCACCTAGCATTTCCTAGGGCAACATTGTTGTCCACCCCGGGCAAACGGGGCAGCAGTAACTGCGAGATTTAGAATATATTTGTACTTGAAATTGATCTTTATGAAAATCTCATTCATTCGTTTTCGTTTGCGGCTGCTCGGTGTGGCCGCCGTTTTGCTCCTGGCGGGATGTACCAAGGAACCCGAGGCTTGCTTTACGGCCAATCGCCTGGCAGTCATTCCGGGAAAGTCGATCACCTTTATCAATTGTTCCACCAATGCTACGGTCTACAATTGGGATTTTGGGGACGACGGTACGTCTACCGATGCGGCTCCACTGCACGTATTTACCACCAAGGGCAGCTATACGGTAACGCTAGAGGCCCAAAATGACAAGGGCGACGCAGCCACACTCAGTCAGGAAGTGTTTGTCGGAGATCCCGGCCCCCTCGCAGTAGTGGTTGATACGATGCGTTTCCCCGCCACTCAAGCTTCAGAAATCGAGGTCTTTATGGACGGATTGCCCACCAATTCTTCCCGCATCACCAACGTCGATCTTCCGTATTTTTTGAATACCGATCCGGCGACCCTCATGACCGGCAACAGCTACACCTTGCGGATCAAAACGAGTCTGGACGATGGAACTGTGACCTTCAATCCCCAAACTGATATCCGAGGTGACATGACCCTCCGGGTCTCCAACCCTCCATTTTGGTCCGCTTACATCGTGTTCACGGGACGCTGAGTTTGCAATTTTCAATAAAGCCCAGCGTTGCGCACTTGGAAAATCCTCGGGTGTATACCGCGTGCCGTGCGGCTACGATTCACTTGCGGTAGCGACTTTTTGGGTCACTTTTTTCTTATTATTAGACGCGCGTTCCGAACGCGCCCATCGGAAATCGGAAATCAAGCCATTGGAAATTCTAAGAGATGAAAACTACAAAGGTCAATTTTTTCAATGCGGAAGGGGAGAAGCTGGCGGCGCGCTTAGAGTTACCGGTCGACCAGAAACCGTTTACCTACGCGTTGTTTGCCCATTGTTTTACCTGCAATAAGAATCTGACGGCAATCCGGAACATCAGCCGGGGACTGACCTTGCGGGGAATTGGGGTGCTGCGCTTCGATTTTACGGGCCTGGGGGAAAGCGAAGGCGACTTTGCCGACACAAATTTTTCCTCCAATGTACAAGACTTGATCACCGCCGCGGAATTTTTGGCCGAGAATTACGGCGCACCGGAAATTATGATCGGGCACTCGCTCGGGGGTGCCGCTACGCTGATGGCTGCCCCAAGCGTTTCTTCCGCCCAAGCCGTGGTTACCATCGGGGCACCGGCCGATCCGGCCCACGTCCTGCATTTGTTCGACGAGAAAATCGAAGAAATTCAGGCCCAGGGCTACGCGACAGTTTCCATCGGGGGCCGTCCCTTCACGGTCAAAGAGCAGTTTTTGCGAGATTTGGAAGCCACCAGTTTGGCCGATACCGTCAACAAGATGCGGAAAGCATTGCTTGTGATGCATAGCCCCTTCGACAAGATCGTGGGGATCAACAACGCCGGAAAAATTTACGATGCCGCCCGGCACCCCAAGAGTTTCGTGACCCTGGATACGGCGGATCACCTGCTAATGGACAAGCATGATTCGCTATATACGGGATCGGTAATTGCCACTTGGCTGACACGGTACATTGACTTTCCCGAGGCGCCCGAACTGCATTCGGACAAGCAAGTGGTGGTCCGCACGGGACCAGAAGGCTACCTGACCGAAATCCGCGCGGGCAACCATCACCTGGTGGCGGATGAGCCTGTAAAAGTGGGAGGGACCGATCTCGGGCCGACGCCCTACGATTTGCTGGTGGCGGCGCTGGGCGCCTGTACTTCGATGACCCTGCGGATGTACGCGGACCGCAAGCAATGGCCGCTGGAAAATATCATTGTTCACCTGCAACACAGCAAAGTACACGCGGAGGACTGCGCGGATTCAGAGCAGGACCGCAAGGGAAAAATCGACCAAATCGCCCGGCAATTGGAACTGGAAGGGGATCTGAGCGCCGAGCAAAGGCAGCGGCTCAAGGAAATTGCCGACCGCTGTCCGGTTCACCGAACCCTCCACAATGAAATTCGGGTGGTCACTCAACTGCGGAACGATGTTTAATTTGAAATGGCTTGGATTACTGGCCGCCTTCTGCGGTCTGGATGCCTGCGCCGGGCTTCCTCCGGTGAGTAAAGCGCCCACGCACCGCATTGCGGTGGCCGCAGGGCCCGAAGATATGGTCCTGGATACCGGGACGGAGACTCCGCGTCTGCTCATCTCCTGCGCGGATCGCCGGGCGGGGCGCGGAGGCTGGGGTGGGATTCTGGCCCTGGACCTGGCGACGGAGCGGGTTGACACGCTGGAGCGGGTAGGGGAGCCAAACGACCTCGCCTTTTTCCCGCACGGAATCCACTTGCAGTGGGTCAATGGCGGGCCCAAGCTCTATGTCATCCAGCACACCCAGGAAGCGGAAGGCGAAGAGTCCCACGCCATTTTGCGCTACCGGGTGGGGCCCACTTCTCTGATTTACGAAATGACCTACGAATCACCCCATTTCCGGTCCCCCAATGCGGTAGTGGCGCGGGCGGATGGCGGCTTCTACGTGAGCAATGACAGTTACAAGCGTGGGAGTCTAATGGAAAAAGTCCTGAAGCGCAAGGTCTCGCAATTGGTGCATTGCACGGCGGAAGGAAACTGTCGTGTGGTCGAGGAGCGGGTAGCCTACGGGAATGGTGCCCTCATTCAGGGCGATTTCCTCTACCAAGCGGCTTCCCGGGGCAATGCCATTTTCCGCTACCGCATCGCAGCCAACGGCGACCTACAGGAGAAAACCAAGCTCGGCAAGCTCAAAGGCCCCGACAATCTGCGCGCCTTCGGCGAGGACCTGCTGGTAGCCTGCCATCCCCGTCCGCTGGCTTTTCTCCGGCACGCGAAGAACGCGGGCCAGCATTCGCCCTCCCTGATCTGCCGCATTTCTCCCGCTTTCGGTGATCCCGGGTTGGTGCAGGCCTCGGTGCGCCCGATCTTTTACGACGATGGCGAGCGGATCAGCGCAGCGGCCACCGCGATTATTTTTGGGGAAAATTTGTACATATCGCAGGTCTTTGCGCCGTATATTGTTCGGACAAAAGCTGCAACGGACTAAAGACTGCCCGCAGCGATTTTCCTGGATACCCCGCATCACCATTGATTTTCGCATGAAAAAGACCCACCTCGCCCTTCTGGCCTTTGGCCTCCTGTTTTTGGGCTCCTGCAAGCAGATTCGGCAAATGGCCAATTTGCGCAAGTGCCAGTTCCGCATCCAGTCCGTGACCGATACCCGATTGGCGGGGATTGACATCCAGGCGATCCGCAGCTTCAACGATCTTCGGCTGGGGGATGCCGCCAAAGCTACCACCGCCTTCATCACGGGAAATCTACCCTTGCAATTCAACCTCAATCTGCAGGTCCGCAATCCAAATACCGAACGAGCGGCCATGAATCGCTTCGATTGGGTCGCGATGATCGACCAGACAGAAATCCTCGAAGGGACGAGCCTGGAAAGGATAGAAGTGGAATCCAACGGCGGCCTCGCGGTGATTCCACTGTTGATTCAGGTCAACATCAAGGAGATCCTGAGCAAGCTCGGCCGCAACAAGGACCAGATTATGGATTACGGATTTGGGTTGACGGACAGCCAAAAGCGCCCCACGCGGGTAGCGATCAAACTGCGGCCCAGTATCCAGGTGGGTCAGCGGGCCATCATGTATCCGGGCTGGTTTACGGTGAAGCGGGAATTTACCTCAGGAAGCTGATTCCAGGCTTTCCAGGACGTTTTCGACGGTGCGCGCGGTCGGGAAGTAACCGAGCAATTTTTGCATCACTTCATCCACCACCGCATCCGGACAGGACGCACCGCTGGTCAAGATGATGTTGACCGGATTTTTGTGCGGCAAAAAGTCAGCCGTACTCAGTTCCACCTGCTCGTGGTAATTGAAGTGATGGATCAGGTTGCGGTCGACGATCTTATCGGCGGAGGAAATGAAGTAAGAGGGGTATTTCTCCTCGCACAATTCGACGATGTGGGAAGTATTGGAACTGTTGTAGCCGCCAACGATGATCGCGAGGTCCGCATCCATTTCCAGCAAACCAAAGGTGGCGCGCTGATTGTCATTGGTGGCGTAGCATAGCGTATCGCGGGTGTCCGCGAAGTGGTCTTTGTAGGCCTCTTCGCCATATTTTTCGATGATGGTTTGCTTGACGTAATCCGCGATTCCTTGGGTTTCGCTGGCCAGCATGGTGGTCTGGTTCACGACGCCCACGCGTGTGAGATCGCGGTCGGGATCGAAGCCTTCCGAGTATTTTCCATCGAATATGCGGTAAAAGTCAGCGCGGGAAAGTTCACCTTTGATGACTTGGGCGAGTTTTTCGGTGTCGGCCAGGTCGCGCACGATGACGGTGGGCGCATTTTGCTGGCTGTGGGAGAAGGTCGCCCGGGTCTCTTCGTGGCGGTGCTTGCCGTGGACGATGATAGTAAAGTCTTTGCCGCCCAATTGGTCGGCGCGCTTCCAGACCTTCACCACGAAAGGGCAGGTCGTATCGTAACTTTTCGTTTCGATGCCCATGTCCGCGAGGCGTTCCATGATCTCGATGGTAGTCCCAAAGGCGGGAATGATGACGATGTCATCGGACGTAATGTCTTCCCAAGGGGTCAATTGCTTGCCCTTGGTGTCCATGATGAAACGAATCCCCCGGGCTTGCAGGTCGTGGTTGACCGCGGGGTTGTGGATCATCTCACTGAGTAGAAATATGCGCTTGCCGGGGTTGTCGTCCAAGGCGCGGTAGGAGATCTCAATTGCATTTTCGACGCCATAGCAAAACCCGAAGTGCCGCGCAATGTAAAACTTGACCGGCCCAAAATCGAGGACGGTGGGGGTAAAGTCTTTTTTTCGCGGATCGCGTTCTTTGCGCAGCGATTTCACCCGGGAGATGATCGGGCTGCGGTAAAAGGTCGGGATGTCGAATTGTTTCATGCTAAATGGAAAACGCTTCGCAGGTTGCTTTGTTTGCAAAGGTAGCGATTGTTGGTGATTTCGGGTGGGCGCCACCCAAAAGCGCCACCCCAGCGGAACGGGGGTGGCGCGCATGCGTCTTTGAAAATTTTGGGGCCGATTATTTCGTGATGATCATGCGCTTGGTGGCGGCTTCCTGACCATTGATAACCAGGCTGTACAGGTACATGCCGGGCGTGAGTTCATTGGCGGCGACGGTGATTTCGCCTTCACCCGCAGTGAGGTTGTCGTAGTTCATGACCTGACGGCCATTCAGGTCGAAGATATAGATGCTCGCCGCATTGATGCCCTCCGTGAGGGAGTAACGGATGGTGGTAAATGCATTGAACGGATTGGGCGTGTTCTGGTAGAGGAAATTGCTGCTCAGGGTAGGGGCAATTGCGTCGCCGATTGACTTGCCGCTCTGGCTCAGGTGCTTCTTGAGGGCATCAATCTCTGCTTGCTGGGCGGCGATGACTTCGTTTTGCTCCTGCATGCCTTTGATCAGGACGGGGATCAGTTCGCTGTAAGCTACGGTGTGGAGGTCCTGGATGCCTTTGCCATCGCCATCGTCGTCCTGCATGGTGCTGACCATTTCCGGGAAGACTTCCTTGAGTTCCTGGGCGATCAGACCGTAGTTGCGCGCTTCGTTGTCTTTCTGCGTTTTGAAGAGGTAAGTCGTGGGACGGAGCTGCATGATTTTGTCGGTCACGTTATCCAGCGGCTTGATGTTCTTCTTGAGGCGGCGGTCGGAGATGGCGGAGTAAGTACCACTTACCGCGTCGAAGCCGCCGCGGCTGGATTGGTTAAAATACATACGAAGATCGCTCGAAGATTGCGAGGTGTAAAACGCCCAGTTGTCTCCGTTAAACTCGTTTTGCAACTGCAAGCCCCCCTGACCGCTGAGGCCCGTGAAGCGATTGTGGGTGACGCTCAGGTTGTAGTCGGGGGCATTGTTGCGGATCCCCACGGTTTCATTTCGCGTGAGGGACATCACCAGTTCGGTACCCGCGGCACCCGCGGTAGGATTGTTGATGTAGCGGAAATCAAGGTTCCGGGCACCATTGCCCCACTGGATGTCCAGGTCGCGGCCCGAACCTGCACCGTTCAGGCTGAACTTGGCGACTTCCGTATCCCACTGGATGTGCATGCCGTAGGAGTCAAGTTTCGGCCCGAAAGGGGCGGAGCGAGGTTGGCCGATGCCGATCCACTGATCGTTGCCCCCAAAGCTGCCGAAGTTGCCCGATTCTGAGTGGGCCAATTGCCCGCCGAAAGGAACGGTATTGATGCCGATGAAGCCTCCATTGGTTCCGGCGAGTTGGGCACGCAAACCGGTGCTCAAGCCAAATACGAAAAGAATCAAAAATGCGATTTGCGCAATTTGCTTGGTCGAAAAAACATTCATGTTTAGATTGGTTTAGGGTAGATTAGAACAGAAAAAACGTACCGTCCTTTCAGTTGCACCCATTCCCCATCAATTCATTGGTTGATGGGTTCATTTTCGTAAGACTTAGGCCAGCATTTTTCCGGATCAAGCACCGCCGGAAAGATAATTTACCAGTAGGATGTACAAAAAACTTTGTTTGTATTTGTTGTCGGGAAAAAGTAGAAAAATGTTCCACAAAACCCAATTAGAGGCAAGCTTTAATGAAAAAAATAGCAGGGTTCTTGCTTAAAGGGAACCAAGCCGACACACGCAATTTGCCGCCCATCCCGCGTACAGGTTGAATTTTCTTTTTGAAAGCGCCTCCCAAACGGATTCGCCGTCCGGTTGTGTTTTTGGTTCAGCGACTTTGCTCATGAGTGAAACTAGTAAAGAGAAAATTACAGATAGGTACGTGCTCTAAGTAGGCTCAGGAAGATGACTGATCACTGTCAACCAGATCTTGCAAGTTTTAAATACGTTCCTTAACTATGTTCACATACTGTTACCGCGAGTTTACTATAGCTTCAGCTTCTTTTTTCAGGTCAGCGGTAAACTGCTCAAATGATTCGTCGAAGGAAGGAATTTTGCTAGCGAATAGGGGAAAGATAGGACCACCTATTTTCTCAGTCATGGTAAAAAGAGTGGCACTACCTTGTTGTTCTAAGGTATAGGTACGCTCGCCCATGGCATCACCCCACACCAGCTTTTCGTCTGGAATTAGCTCTTTCACTTTCAGCTTGAAGGTGCGCGAGGAGTCTAGCGTGCTTTTCAATTTAATTTTTTCTCCTTTACGGATATTTCCTTCGATAGAAATGACGGTAGAGTTCCATCTAGCGTAGTCAGAAGCATTGGTGAGTAGCGACCAGATGACTGAGGCCTCTGCATCTATACTTTGACTGATAGATGTTGTACGGTTAAATGTTTTCTTTTCGGTAGAAGCTTTGCCACCTTGGGCCACGGTTGATAAACTGGTCATAATCAGAAGAATTGTAGTGAAGTATTTCATTTCGGAAATAAGCTTTAAAATCCTCAAAGGAATGAATAATCGCCCGTGTCCGAATTTACATATGTTAAAAAATTACTTTTTAAGCTGATTTCCTGCCCGAATTCTTGAGAGACTCACCTGTGATATTTGTAACATGGAAGCTATATCTTTCAGCGGAGCCACCTGAAGAAAGCGGGGGAACATATACTCTATATATTGGTAGTTTCGGGTGGCATCGTTTGCCAATAGGTTAGTAAAAACATCGATGAGGGTAATGTGTACCCGCTCGGTAAGATGTACGCCGAATAATGCCCAGTTTTTAGACTCTTGAAATAAGTGCAGTAAATTCTTTCGGGAGATCATCAGAACTTGGGTATCCTCATAAAACTGTAAGCTGAATTGGGATTTATCCCGGTTCACAAAACTTTTGTATTCGGTGATGAACGTTTGCTCAGGTTTCATCCATAAAGTCTGCTCTTGCCCGTCCGAGTCCAGGTAATAACATCGGGTGATCGAACTTTCGGCGTAGAACAGGTAATTGGATATTTCCCCGGCTTGGGATACTAAAGATTTGGCAGCGAACTCTTTTTGCTCAAAAAATGTGAGACCATACTCAATTTCTTCGGTTGAAAATGAGCTATTGTATTTTAGCAGCTCTTGAGTTATTTCGGTTTTCATGGAAGTTGTAAAAGATCGGTTTGGTTTCAAATCAGGTAAGCCTGCCGATTGAAAGACTTGCATATTACTGCGGCAGAAACCAACAAGATACTGCTTTTGCTTCACTTTTTATTGTCTGCGTAGTGTTACTAACTTGATGCGTGATTAGCTGACTCACCTTTTCTGGCAAACTCAAATTCAAACCTAGCCAGCCCTACTACTAATATAATCTCACCGATAAAATAAGCTATTCCTAGATAGGTCAAGGTATCAAATAGATAAACAACTAACCCGAAGGTTACGATACAGTACGCTATGTTAGCCGTAGCAATACCTCTTAGAAAGGGCCTCCAATTTTCTCTGACCAAAAAGTGACACAGAATAGAATACACAGCAAAACCAGCCGCAATACCTGCCAAAATAAAGAGTATTTGCCGAGGCATTCCGAAGAATGACTCCAATCTGGCTAGTACATGACTTAGCATTAGAGCAGTGATAATTGCACCCATGCCATCGATGAGAAAGAGTTTTTTAAACGTCAAATTTTTAAGCATATCCCTTTTCTTCTGATCTTAGAATCTATATCTAAAGTTAGGCATCTGAGACCCGAATCTGTTTGATATAAATCAAAAATCAGTGTTTGCCTCTTACTCTACTCAGCGTTTCCTGAGTAATTCCCAAAAATGAAGCGATGTGACCCAAGCTCACTCGTTGGGTAATATCAGGATATCGGGTAATCAGATGTTCGTATCGGTCTTTAGCAGAAAGGAAAGTCATTCCTTCCACTCTTTCAACTAAATCCATGTAGATAAACTGGGTAAACCGCCGGGCCAAGCGTTCCAAGTGGGGGTTTTGATCGAGAAATAACTCCAACTCCTGATAATCAAGCAAAAAAACCTGGCTATATTCTAGTACCTCGATATTATACCTACTTTTCTTTTCCCGAATAATACTATCAGCAGCCCCCACAACCCCGTTTTCTAAAGCAAAGTGGGCAGTTACGTCTTTACCATCCACGTAATAGAATGACCTCAGCACTCCCCTTTCTACCAGATAAAGATTAAAAGAGAGTGAGTTTTCGGTATGCAGCAGCTTCCCTTTTTCATAATAATTTGGAACAAGAATAGGTGCAAAGTTGGTCAAAACCTCTTGAAACAACTCTTTCATTAATACGATTGATGTATGAATATTCAGACTTTAACAAGTAGAATTACTGAAAATTACTGAAAATGACTGATAAGGATTATTAGCTAAACACTCAAGCAGTGCTCCTTCAATCGGGAGAAAGGTAGTACATATTGCTATAATGATGCACCAAATGTTTTTTCCTGCCGAATTTATTTCATCTGGTAATTCTAATCTTTGTTTTTGTTGCTACCTTGTTTTTCAAGTGAATTTTCAGCTTGAAAAGCTATTTTCGGGAAACTAACCTACAACCTATATAAATGAAAACTGCGCCTGTTGTTTCTAAAGAACTCCTTCTTCCCTTCATCCTAGTAACCTTTCTATTTTTCCTGTGGGGCTTCCCCAACGACCTCACTAACCCTATGGTCGAGGTATTCAAAAATGTCTTGAATATTTCTAATGTAAGAGCTTCTTACGTGCAATTGGCATTCTACGGTGGCTACGCTACTATGGCAATTCCGGCCGCCTTATTTATCCGAAAGTACAGCTATAAAGCGGGTATCGTTCTAGGATTGTTTATGTTTATGATTGGCTCACTGATGATGTATCCGGCAGCAGTATTAGTTAGCTACAACATTTTTTTAGTCTCCTTTTACATTCTGACATTCGGTTTAGCTTTTCTGGAGACTACTGCCAATCCCATGATTTTGGAGTTGGGCGATAAAGAAACTGCTACCCAGCGCCTTAATCTTTCGCAGGCGTTCAACCCCATCGGGGCACTTACCGGACAGGTAGTTGCTCGGATTTTTGTCGTAGATCGGCTGGAAACGGAAATTGGTGCCGATGTGTCAACGGAAGTTCTATCAGCCGTACAAAAACAACAGATTATCGAGCACGACTTGGGCATTGTCAGCACTCCCTACATCGTTTTAGGCTTTGTTGTCTTAACAGTAATGCTCCTCTTTATTTTTACCAAGTTTAAGGATCATAAACAGACTTCAGAGCCACTTGACTTGCGGACTAGCATAAGTAAACTATTCTCTAATAAAGATTATTACGAAGGGGTGCTCGCCCAGTTCTTTTATATTGCCTGCCAGATTATGGTGTGGACGTTCATCTATCAGTACGTGACCAACCTAAATGCCAGCCGAGGCCCAGATGAGCAATTGAACGCCACCGTTTATGTGGCAGCATCTACCATTTCTTTCCTGATCGGTCGGTGGATCTGCACTTTCATGATTAAGTATATTAACTCGGCTAGTCTGATGCTGATTTTCGCCTTGGTAGGAGCAGCTTTCTGTGCTATTGCCATCATTTCAGTAAATATGGTGGGTCTATATTGTTTGGTGGGTGTTTCCTTTGCTATGTCGCTAATGTTTCCTACCATTTATGGCTTGGCGTTACGCGGTATGGGCGACGAAGCCAAACTAGGGTCAGCCGGGTTGATATTAGCCATTGTGGGTGGCGCACTAATGCCGCCGTTGCAAGGACGAATTATTGACCTGGGAGGCACCGGACTTAGGGACATAACCATCATGGGTAATATTCCCGAAGTCAACTTCTCCTTTATTTTACCCTTCGTTTGCTTGCTGTTAGTAGCAGTTTACAGTTTGAGGGCTCGGAATAGAAGTCGATAGCTTGCTTAGTGCTAAAGCTAATTCTCTGGACCAATTACTCTAGCTGTCTTTTAGGAACAGTGGCGGTAATTGAATAAATTAGCTACGCTATGAGTAATAGAAATTTTGATACCCGCTTTCCTTCGGTTGACGACTTACGACAAAAAGCTAAAAGTAAAATTCCCCGCTTTGCTTTTGAGTACCTGGATGGTGGCTGCAATGAAGATGTTAACTTAGTTAGAAACACTAAGGAAATCAGAGACGTAGAGCTAATCCCTAACTACCTATCCAACTTCGATAAGTCGGATATGAGTACTGAGTTGTTCGGCCATGTTTATGATGCTCCTTTCGGTATTGCCCCTATCGGATTACAGGGACTTATGTGGCCCAAAGCTCCCGAGATACTAGCTAAAGCCGCTTTTACCCATAATATCCCCTTC
>JBCCQH010000067.1:0-40978 GCA_039024435.1 Bacteroidota bacterium | reverse complement strand
TTGCTGCACACCGTATCCTGATTGTTCGGGAAACTGAAATTCGGGCTGGGAACATTGTACAGGGTTACGTCGATCGTATCGTAAGCCGCACACGTAACCCCCAGGTGGTAGACAATCCGGTAGCTCCCGGCGAGGGAGTTGACGAGGTCGATCTCCCCGGTCACGGGATCGACCGAAATCAAGGTATTGCCCGGTCCCACCGGGATGAAGCCCGAGTCCACCGTCGAAGGCAGGTAGGTCACCAGCGGGATCGGATTGGTATCGTTCAGGCAGTACGCCATCTGGTCGTACTGAAAAATCGCCGAGTCCTCGGGAACCACCCGTATCAGCAGAGTGTCCGGAGAAAAGCACAAACTGTCCGGGGGGATGTAACTCAGGGCGTGGATTCCAGTATCGGAATTCGTGAGGTTGATGAGGCCCGCACCGTTAAGCAACAGGTTGGATGAAAGCGAACTGAAAGTCCCGCCGGGGGGCGCTACGGAATCAAAATTGTAATTGCCATTGCCAAAGCCCTGACAGATTTCCCGGAAAGCCGGATTGCCCGGAGTCAGAGTGCCGTAGCTCACAAAGGATTCCTGTAGCGTATCGATGTTGATCCACAGGGTATCGTAGGTATCGCAGCCCGCCGCAAGGGAAGTAAACAAGACCGCATGGCTGCCCGCTGTGCCACTCGAAACATTGACCACGTAAATGTCCTGCGCGGTGTCGATGGTCATCAACTGGTTGATATTTGCCAGGGGACTGGCCGTGGTATCCAGGACAAATTCGCCCGGATCCCCTTGCAGAATGAAAATTGGCTCATTCGTATCGCCCACGCAGGTGTTCAGGGTATCGCTGCCCGTCGAGTCATTCGCGGCCCAGTAGATCCGGGAAGGCGCCGCGGCTCCGATGGTGATGGATTCGTAGCGGATGTAATCTGTGGGCGTCACTCCCGTACAAGGACCATTGTTCAATTGCATCTGCAGGGGATGCAGTCCCGATTGGATTTCCCCCGGACCCGTCCCGAGCGGCGGGATTACCCAAGTAACCGTATCCAGACAATTGTCATTTAAAAAATCGTTTCCATCGAAGCTCCAGTTGAAAGGTGCGGGTGCCGTACCAAATATGGTATAAGGCCCCCCGGGTCCATTGAGGTCCACTTGACTACAGAAACCACTTGAGTACAAATGGGAGCCGATCAGTGTCAGTGTCTCCCCGTCGCAAAACGACTGATTGGTAACCGTAGCGTCATCGATCAGCGCCCCAAAGGTGAAGTATCCGGTGCCCGTCGGTCGGTCAATGGCCGGAATCGTCACCTCAAACTTGTTCACCGCGGTGTTGTAGGTCATCAGGTAGGCATTGGCCCCGGCAGAAAAATCATCGTCATTGTCGATGAAGATGTACAGCCCGACGGCATCTGCGGGCAGGTTCGGAAAGTTAAAGCCACCGGGGATTGCCGTCGTGTCCATCCGCAGGAGGATATTCCCGATGCCGGGCGCCGCCGATTCGGTGAAGCGCCATTCGCGGCCGATCCGGATCCAGAGCCGGCTGAAGGCGGGGAAATTGTCCGCCGATACTTCGTTGTTGCTCCAGCAGTCACTCGTATTGCCGTCGTGGCCCCAGATCAGGTACTTGCGGTCCCCCGGGATGTCGTTGGGATTGGTGGCATTGCTGGGCTCGATGCTCACGTGGCCGATTTCCACGATGGCATCGGCGCTCAAACTCATGCTCTGGCGCTGGTGCAGCCCGGTGCAGGTATCGATCCCGATTCCAGCGATGTCGTTTTCGTAGGTCGCTACGTCGTAGAGCGGGGTGCCGTCGCTCGCGTAGTAATTGTGGTCCAGGGTAAGCCCGTACTTGATGCCCAGATAGCTTTCGATTTGGTCTTGGGCCGAAGGAACTCCCCCCGCAATGTCAAACGCGTAGACCATAGCTTCAGCAAAATCGTAGGAATCCGCGACTTTGGCGGGGTCGCTGAACGAACCAATGAAGAACTGCCCCTCGACCGGGTCGGCCGGACGGCGCCCGGTATAGATGCCCCAGTTTTCGGTAATCGGGTAATTCGAAGGGGCGACCTGCTCCCCATTTTGGTAGAGGGTGGCCCCATTGCCGCCATCGGTCCAGGAAGTGGGGGCATTCTTGCGGACCCGCTCCTGCACGTCGATGAGCAATCCCCGGTTGTCCGCGTTCATCCCCATGACCTCGTCTTCATTGTCCCCGAGCCCACCTTTGAACACCCCAATGATCGAAACCCCCTGGAATTGCTGAGCAGTGCTGCAATTCACCGCAAAGGAATTCGGATCATTGTTCAGGTAATCGTTGTAGTTGACCCCCCCGACGATCCGGTTGGCATTGATGGCCCCGGCCAGGGAGGTCAGATCCCGTCCAAATCCGCTCAGGTCTTCCCAGACAAAATTGACGTTGAAGTCCATCCCGTTGTCGGCTTTGACCCAAAATTGCAGGCCATCGCCCACGCCCCCGGGCGCAATCGCCGGGCCTTCAATGATCGTGAAGAAAGTATTCTGGGCCAGACCCGCCCCCCCCATCGGGAAGGTATAACTCGCGTACCAAAGGTTGACGTCGACGTTGTCGTCGAACTCGGTCAACTGGATGATTTCGTCGCTGCCATCGAACGTCTGGTCCGCACTGATGACCAGCGAGTAATTGCCATTTGGCTTGAAGTCGGTAATGTCTTCCGGGTAAAAGGCCAGGGTCACCGGATCGCTCACCCCGATATTGGTAACCTTATAGGTGCGGCCCAGTTGCCGTCCCGGTACGCCACACCAAGCCGCCGAGAAAGTTCCCGGCTGGCCGTCGTGACCGACCACCAATGAGAGCCCATCCGCGGCAAACGCATTGGGATTGTTCAGCGATTTTCCATCGGGGAAATAGGGCGTCTGGGTTCCCAGGTAGACCGCAAACGCCGTGTCGGCGTCGACCCCGGGGCTACCGCTGCCTTCAATCAGGCTCACGCTTTGGCGCTGATCCAGGGCCGAAGCGTCCCAGCGGGCAATCCCGATGATGCCATCCGGATGGGTCCCCAACTGGTAAGGGCTGTCCAGATTGGTACCGATCACTGCGTAGCTTTGTTCCAGGGGAAAACCGTATTTGAGCGCCAGGTAGGTCATGACGCTGTTCTCCTGGGCTGGGTTCAGGGCATCCGAATACCCGATGATTTCCCCGTAATAGCCTTCAAATTCGCCGTAACCGCCCCCAGAGCCGTTGTCCGCCGAGCGACCGGCCCGCAGCGTGTTGTTCGGCGCGTCGAGCTGCCCGGGTTCCGCGCCCGCATTCGTGATGCGCGCCGCCCCCTGAATCGACAGTGTGACCGTACCTGAAGTCTGCCGGCGAATCGAGGCCGCGTGCGGAATATCGTCCGCCATGGGAAGCTGCGCCGCTTGCAGAAATACGCTCCGGTTCCCGTTGGTGCCGGCCGCATTGCTATGGCCCCAGATGATCTTGCCGTTGATGAACGCGATTCCATAATCACTGAAATCTGATCCGTCCTGGTACTGGTTGCTCAGGATGGAAGGCGCGCTGTACCATCCATCGTTGTTCAGACCGCAGCAATTGACGAGTGAGTCATCGTCTTCCACCGTCCGAAAGGCAGTGAGAATGGTAAAATTGCCTTCCAAACTGCTCGCTGAGCGGCTGAAATCGATGTAGTGATCGTCTTCCATGAACACCGCCGGATTGAAGTTCATCACCCCGAGTTCGTGGTCGGGTCGCTGGCCGGCATTGTTCCCTCCGGAAGTGCCGTTGTTCATGGTGGCAGATTGATCGTTCCAGAAGGTGACATTTCCGCAATCGGTACAGGAGGTTCCGACATCTCCTTTGACCCAAAGGGTAAGATTGGCGGTGACGCCCCCCGGGCTTTGGGCCGGGACCCAATTGACTGACGCCACCAGGGCCACCAACAAGGCTAGAAGCTTACCGGCCAACGAAAAATTTTCGCCGGCTACCTTTGTGAAACGTCTGCTCGTGTTGCTGCTCATACTTGTGACTCTACTGCATTTGGTATCCTACTCCCCCATTACACCGCTGGACCTTCGTAATTGTCCAGGGTCGGATCATCGCTGACATTGATTGACTTGGCTTTGGTGAGGGCACGCCGGCGCCGGCGTTCCCTGCGCATCCGACGGCGCTTGCGTGGATGCAATCCGGAGCGCCCTTCCCGATATCGCAGGTAGGACGGACTCTTGTGAACGAACGATATTTTGTCTCCATCAAAAAGGGCCACTTTCTCATTTGGAGCAATCGGCTCCCCATTGACTTCGGTAAATATTTCGGGAATCAAATAAACGACTTCATTGCGGAGGGTTAGTTGGGCAAAGGTCTGCGTGGCGTTGCCCGGAGCGTTGAGCGCCGGGGTATGCCGTACCTTCATCCGCACCGTCGCGGTCGGTCCCCGCCCGATGGTCACTTCCTCGTTTTTGCGCAACAGGTCGGTAATGTGAGTCTTGCCGTAGCGCTTGCGTCCCGTCCATACTTCCATCTCCGAAGCTTCCAGCGAAGGCGCTCCCCGCGACATCACAAAACCAGCCAATCCGCCAAAGGTCATGAACGCAATCATTTTCGGCAGTTCAAATCCGGACGTATTCAGCAACATCATCGGCACGAAGTAAATGACAAACGCCGCCAATCCAGCCGCCAACCCGGCGTACAAACCGCGCAGTTTCCGGATGCCCGAGCGCGTGGTCAAGATCCGCGTCAGCAGCAATCCGAGCAACAGCAGCCCGATGATCCCGGGAATCAGCGGCAGCTTCACAAAGACAAATCCTTGCAGCAGGGCCACCCCCAAAAAGATCAAGGCGCCCCCGATCCCCGCGAAAAGGGCCCGCAACAGCGAGCGAAATATTGAGGTTACCAGGGTCAAGCCCCGGAAACTGCCCCGCGACTGCGCCGCCTCGTTCGCAAACGATAGCAAGAACACGATCGATACCGGCAACAGCAGTCCCATCGCCACCTCTTCCGAGGCCGGAGTCAGGAAACGTTCCAGCACCATCCGCACACTGTCCGCCTGCGGCGCCACACCCGGCGCCCCAAACCGCTCCTGCAGTCCGGGCCACAAGGCCATTTCGTATAGTTTTCCGTCCAGCCAGACCTTGTTGCCATTCCAAAATAGCACCCACAAAGCCCAGCCTAGGATCCCACCCAGGATGCCCAGGAACGCCCAAAACAGGAACTTGAAGATGCCGACCTGATTGAAGAAGTCCGCACTGCCTCCCGGTCCAACCCCGGAATCGCACTTGTGGGGATAGTAAATGCAGCGATTCTTGCGCTTGCGGCTCCCGCTGTCCTTGCCCGCTCGGCGCCCCTCGTACTGCCAGGTTTCGAGAGAAGTCACGTGCTCACAGCGGACCACGATCAAGTCTTCGTCCCGGAAAGGAAATTTCGTAAGGGGATCGTACTGCCGCATGCCCGGCTTCTTGATTTCCCAGTAGTGCTTGACGTATTTTTTCTTGAAGTCCCGCCACTGCTGTCGGGGAATGACAAAGGCAAATACGGCAAAAATCAGGATCAACAGCAGTCCGCCGGCAAAGCTGTTCGTCTGCCAGTTGGCCCCTTGATTCCAGGGCGCGTACACGCCCCCCAAATGGTAGGTACTGGTGTCCCGCAAATGCTCCAACCGTGCCTCAATATCGCGCAAGCCACCGATGTGCGGATTGTTTTCCGACTTCACCAGGATTTTGTGCGTCATGGGCCAGTTGTCGACATCGGCTACGTAGTCGTATTCCCGCTGCCCGGGACCATTGTAGATCACCCGGTCGTCAAAGTTGCGGGTCGCCGCGACCAATTGCCGGAAATTTGTCTCGTGCTCCGGCACCCGTTTTCCCAAAATAATCGGGAAGATGACGTAGGTGGTATCGAGGGCCCGGATCTTTTGCAGGAGTTCCGCCTTCGTGATTTTGACCTCCAGATTGCGGTTTTGGTCATTTTCGCCATCCCCGATGATGAACAAGATCTTGCGCCCCGAAGCATCGCTCATCCGGGTCAAGGCGTCGTCCACGTTTTCAAACAAATGGGTATAGCGCGCCTTGGCCGGGCGCTGTACCTTCATGAAACTGCTCGGTCCCGAAGTCGTTTTGCGGTAAAGCTGTTCGTCAAAGGTGTACAAATTTACCGCGTAAGGCACATCCAGCGTGCGCATAATCGAGTCCGTGATCGCCTTGGCCGAATCCATGTACACCGGCCTCCCCTCTTCCAATTTCCACATCGACGAACTGACATCGGTGATCACCGTGACAACATCAAACTTTAGCGGCTCCACCTTTTGCGTCTTCAGATCGTATTCCGTCCCACCAATGATCTCGACGAAGGAAAGGCTGTCCTTGAGGTACTTCTCCGAAGCGACCGTATCGTCAATGAGTAAGCGCAAATTGATGTCCAAATAGCCGGGAATCAGCGCATCGGTGACCACGTAGGTGATCTCCATCGTGGTGTCCCGCTTCTGCGTTTTCGTGGTCACACTCTGAGCCCTCAGCCCGGAGGCGAGGACAACTAAAGCAACCAGTATGGAAAGCAATCGCTTCATGAGGGTTTCGGTAGGTCAGACCCGGCCCGGATTCAGGCCGGCATCAATTTGGGGTGCGGGTGTATTGAGCACATCGCCGCCGGAATTCCGAATCGGCTTCTGCATATTTTCGTAATAGCCGGCGTCTTCCAGGCGGTCCCAGTCCATCCAGCCCTCGGCCGGATTGCGGCGGTCATTGACGTTGTTCATCTTGCCGGCCGTGGTTCGGGTAAAGAACGCGGTTTCCCGCTGGTTGCCCGAGATGTCGATTTTGACCATCAACTGGAACAACTCGCTGAACTGCTCATCCTGGAACGCTACTTCCTGATCGGTGAGGGTCAAATCGCCTTCATTTTGGACGATCTGCAACCACCCGATGCGCACCAGGTCGCGGTGGTGCTCGGTGACTTCCCGCAACTCACCCCACTTCTCGAGGTTGGGCTTGTCGTCGTAGAAGTCGAGCGCCCGGGCCGGCAGGGCCCGGAAGCGATCCAAACGGATTTCGTACTGTTCATTTTCAAAGTCAAACTTGATCACCGTGCCCAAAATCACCCCTTCGATCACGCCATCGCCGTGGTCCATCCCCGGACGTTCCCGCAGATAGGTACTCACTTCGCGAATGAAGTTTTTGTGCAACGACATGTCGGAAATCGCCGTTTCCATCCAGAAGCTGCGCAAATTCGGTTTGGGCTTTCGTTTGACCCGTGGATCTTTTCCGCCCCGGGCGGCGAGCAATTTCTCCATCTCTTCATCTTTGCGCCGTTGCTCACGCCGCCAGAACAAAAATCCGATCAGGAAAAGAAACAATCCACCCGCACTCGCGTACCACACTTCCACGGGAATCGGCGGCGGCGGCGTGATGTGGATCACATTCACCCCCGTCTTTTTCAACTGATCACTGTCTTCCACAAATATCCGGTAGTCTGCCTCTTCGGTCAGCCCGAAGGACCGCGCCACTCGGGTCTTGCGCAACAGCGTATCGCCGTAGATTTTCATGGCTCCATCCATGGCAAAGAAATCCAGCGCCTTTTTCTGCTCCAAGTGCAGCATAAACGGCCGTTTTCCGCCCGTCACCCTAAGCGAGATGTACTCGCCATCCAGGGTATCCCGGTAGGTCAGATTGATAAAGTCACGGACACTGTTCAGCGTGGTTTGCGCCCGGTGCTCCCGCGCTTGCAGGTGCTGGGCGGTCACCGTATAGTCCTGCGTATCCCGTGGCGGGGTTACGTAAAGTTTGTCTTCTTTCCACTGATAGTACGGATAGGCGCTCTGCGGAAGGTCCCGACCGTTCAACTTGAAGCCCAAACCGATCTGGCTGCGCCGCGGCAGCGACCGGGTAAACTTCTCGTAGTTGATGTCGACCCGGTAAGTAATGCTGTCAATCAATTCCCGCCGCATCTGAATGGCCAGGTAGGGGCGGGCATCCTTGACCGATTGCACATCCGGGTGGTCTCGCATCAAGGAGATCAGAGCGTCGGCGTTTTCTTCTTCGATTGCCCGCTGCACCGCCGCATCAATTTCTCGGGTATCCTGTTCCGGTTCTGGCTCATCCACCTTGGGCGCAGTGTCGACCACCACAATCGGCGGCGGTGCGACTTCTTCCGGCTCTTCGGGGGCCAGCGACTTGTGGTCCTTGATCAGGCCCCGAACCGAAAAGTCAAAAGTGAACACAAACTGCTTTTCCCGGCCCGTCTCCGGCGTTACCGCCTTGATCCCGATCAAGAATTTGTAATCGGCATTTTGGTCGACTTTGAAGATGATGGGCGGGGGCATCGAGTCCCCGTAGATGTACTCCACGTTGGGAGCAGTGATGTACATCCGGCGCAGACGGCTGGGCGCCATTCCCGGATTGGCGCGCTTTTGGTCCAGGTAAATGGACGGCGCCATGTCCACCCAGAGGCTCCGAACCACCACCTTGAATTCGGGAGTGAGGTCGGCGACCGACTCGACATCCTGGTTTTTCAACTGCTCGAGCATCCAGGTGATGTCCTCGAAACGGAATTTGATGTACCCGTCGGGACGCTTGTTGAAGGTAACGATCTCGGTGGTGCCGTCGGGGGCCCGCATGATCGGCGCACCCGGACTGACCCGGCTGACGAGGAAATAGGCGGAAAGCGTCACTTTGGCTACGTCTGGGGTTTGCCCCCCTTCCAAACGGTCTTTCAGGGTAATCGTACGCTTCCAGGGCCGGGGCTGGGCCGGGCTGACCAGTGGAAGCATCGTACAAAAAACCCAAAGCAGTAGTAAGTAGCGTTTTTGTTGCATTCGCCTTACGTTTTACATTTCGTTGATCTTGATCTTCATCCGCTTTTCCCGCCGAATCAGCTTCCGCCAATTTGCGGGAATGGACTTTTCCCGGTTCAAGCCGAGTCCGGGACGAACGATCCCCAGCGGCTCTCCGTACTCGCGTACCCACTGCGCGACCGTCTCATCTTCCGGGTAGGGAAACCGCAGCCGCGCGTGGTACATCTCGTAACTGAGCATGTCCCGGATGCGCATGATCAGCTTATCCAGGGAATAGTAAGCGCCGAATCCTTCGGTATTGCCACAAATCCGCCCCTGATACGGCCCTTCATCCGATTGAATGTTGGGGTGCCAGGTAGCGGTGACCATATAGCAAATCGGAGGGGCTACGGGAAAACCGGTCGGCAGATGGATCTCCAAAACATGCGTGTCGCCGTAGATCGGCAACTTGTCTTCGTCAATCGCAACAATGCTGTCCAGTCCGGTAAAAGTGATTCGGTAATCGCGGGGCGGAAGTTCCGCTGCATTCGGAAGCTTATAGTGAATCCCTTCGTGTTGTTCGCACAACTCCGCCACAAGCAAATGTTCGTGGACAAGACGCCTTTCCAAAGGGTCAAACGTTCCTTCCTCCTGCTTGTAATGCAAGCGCAGAACCTGGATATCCAGTTGCGACATTGATGATTTAATCACTTATCGGGTCCCGTATCCGACCCTATTTCTATTCAAAAAAACTATGACCTGTTCCAATAGCGTTTCGCTGTTGCTGGAATTTAGCCCGGCACGTAAATGCGGACCATTTCCAGTTTTGCCTCATTCAGGATATTCTGCTCTTCGAGCGGCTTGTCCTGATCGATCTCGATGCGCTTGTTCTTTTCCCGCTTGAAGATTTTGTACTCGATTCCCTGCGACTCGCCGTTGAGCGAGTTTGGGTCTTCCTTGGGGATATTCAACTCTTCTTTTTCCAACAAGGTATTGATGATATCAATCGGAGAGGCAGAGAGCGGCAACTCGACATCCACATCCGTTCCAATGGATGGGATCAATACATTTACAACAACTATATCATTCATACCTGTTACTTCTAAAGCTCACCTAATGCCCGCTAAGTGGTATTCAAAGGGGGCAAACCGCTGTGATAAAAATAGAAATTTTTTAATCAAATCAATAATCGAGGAGTTAATTTTTGTTCATCTGAAGCGGTTCCGGACACTCCCACAAATGCCCACTCAGGGCCGATATTCGAACCATGGATGCGGGGCGATCTGCACGCCGCTCGCCCCAAAAAACCGCCCCCGATCGCCGGCCAATTCCAGGTGGAGCCTGCGCTTTTTGTCGCGAATTGTCAAAATGTGCCAATGGGGGATGCCTAAATCGATTAATCGCAAGTCGTCCAATCCCATCCCGGGCCGCACCCGGCTCACCAGCTTGCCCCGCGGCACCCCAACCGGCTCTCCCGCCAGGGCCTCCCCGACCGCCGCGGACAGCTTCAGTGCCGGAAGCACCCGCGCGATGCGCCGCCCCGTCTTCAGCGTCGCCAGTTCCCGCGCCAGTGGATGATCGAGCTCCAAAACCGGCTCCACCAACCCAAAATCCATCCGCAATCCCGCCCAAAGATCTCCCAATCGCATCTCCGCACTTCCTCCCGGCAGCTCCTCCCCCTCACCGTAGTAGTAGTGGCTGTCGCATTCTGCCCGGGGCGGTAGTAAATCGTAGACTTCCGCGTGGAGGGTCTGCCCTTCGTAGCTGAACAGTTTGCCCACCAGGCCCGATTGCCCATCGCCGTGCAACAAACGCAAGGCTTCCTGCACCTGCACCGCCGCAATCAGAGAAGCGGACAGCGGCGTCGTGGGCATTTGCCCGGCCACCGCATACCGCATTGCCATGTCTGCACAGCCCATCCGCTGCCGAATATCCCGCCAGGCTTGCTCCCCCAAACCGCATTCATAGCATGCCTCGCCACTCCGGTAGGCGCTGACCTGCCCGGACAGGTTCAAGATGCCGCCGTCCACCCAAGGTAACCCCACCCGGAAGCACCACCGATTCAGGTAGAGCCGCGCCAGCCGATTGTCCACGCAGCCAATCGCCACGTCCACCGTGCGCAGAAACCCCAGACCAAGGTCAGTCATTACGTCGCCCTTCATCGCCAGTGCCGACACCTCGGGATTGATTTCGTGGAGCCGGCGGGCGGCCACCTCAGCTTTAGGCTCCCGGTTCCGCGCATCTACTTCCCGAAACAGCACCGAACGGGAGAGATTCGAGGCTTCCACCCGGTCAAAATCCAGGATCGCAATCTCACCCACATTGAGCAAGGCCAAATTTTTCAGGACTTCATTGCCGAGCGCACCCGCACCTACCACCAAAATACGCGCCGCCCGGATGCGGTCCAGGTCCCAGCCCGGAACTTGGCGGAGTACTGCATTCCGGTCCATCATGCCGGTTCAAAAAAGCGCAAAACGGAGTCGCGGTGCTGCTGAAATTGCTCCCGCGAGCCCTCCCGCAAAGGAGGTGCCGGACCGAGAAATTTTTCTTTGCGGTGATCCACCTGCACCCCATCTTTCCAGTAGCGGAAGCACACGTGCGGCCCCGTCGCCCGCCCAGTCTGCCCCACATAACCGATCACTTGTCCCTGCCGGACTTCTACGCCCGGCTCGATTCCCTCGGCAAAATTGCGCATGTGCAGGTATTGGGTTTGGATTTCGGGCGAATGGAACAGCTTCACATAATTGCCATTGCCCCCTTTGCGCTCGGCCTTCAGCACAATGCCATCCGCCACCGCCAAAATCGGAGTGCCGAGCGGAGCCGCATAATCGGTGCCCAGATGGGCGCGGATCTCCCCCGTCTTCGAGAGGGGATCGCGCCGGCGGAGGTTGTAGGCCGAAGAAATGCGGCCGTATTCCAAGGGGGCTTTCAGAAAGCCGGACCGCAGGGGCCGACCTTCCAGATCGAAGAAGCCATTGACGTAGGCATCTTGGTAGTAAATCGCATAGCCCTCCTCGCCCTGGTAGCGGTAGCGGACCGCGGTCAGCCGGCCAATGTCCCGTGCGCCGCCTTCGTAGGTCACCTCGTCGTAAAGCAGCGAAAAGCGATCCCCCGGCGCAAGGTGGAAGAGGTCCAATTTCCATTTGAGGACCCCTTCCATCTTGCGCGCCAGGTCCAGCCCAAATTCGCGGTTGAACATGGCCTCGGCGAGGTTGGTGATCACCGCGACCTCCATTTGCTGGGTGACCTTTTCCTCCACTGCCAGTTTATAATATTCGACTTGCGGCTCCCCGTTCAGATTGAGCAATACGTAGCTCGTGGGATCCGGCGCGTACGCCAGCAGATACGGCTTGAGGGGATCGGCCTCGTGGTACAATACCGTGTAGCGGTTGCCGGGCTGCAATCCGGGCAGACTTTGCTTGTCGATGCCGTCCATCAAACGAATTACGCTCTTGTAGCTCACCCGCTTGTTCAGCAGGATGTCGGACAGGTTTTCGCCTTCCGCGGTGATCCCACCCCGGCAATTCAATTCGTGCAGGGCGTACCCCCAATCAAGGTTCGGATAGATGCCCAGGCAGTTGGCGGGCTGGTCTGCCGGTGCCGCCCCGTTTTTGTCCAGGGGAATGAAGATAAAGGCCGCCAATACCGCGAGGAAAATTCCGCCAAACAGCAGCGAGGCTACCCGACTTGGGCGACGCGGCGGACGCATACCGGGAGGACTGGCCGGCGGTGGAGCGGCCGGAGCGGCAGCAGAAACCGCTTGGGGAGATGAAATTGGGGGCGTTGCGGTTCGGGGTTTGGGAATGATCGGTGGTCGCTCGATCCGGGGATCGGGAATGGTCCAGGCCGGGGGCCGGGAAGCCGGTTTTTCACGGGGATGTTCGGAGGATATTTCGGCCGGAGATTCACCCAATTCCGGAACGGCGGGGAGCGCGGGTGCTTCCCGTTTTTTGGGCATTTCCGGGGTTTCTCGGGCCTCGGAAGTCTCCGAAGCCAATTCAACCGGAACCGCCGAAGCTTCCGCCGCGATCTCTTCAGCGGGGGATTCCGATTCGGGGGCAGTTTTCTCCGCCGGCCCTTGCGGGGGGATGACTTTTCCGTCCTCCGAAAGCTGAATCACCTTGCGGGCGGGGCGGCGGGAAGTACCGGAACCGGTTTTGCGGCGGACTTTGGGCTTGTCTTTGGGTTGGGGTTCGGCATTGGGGTCCGGGGCGCTCTCGTCGGGCGCCTCCACGTGAATGATCTTGGGCTTTCGCTTCCGGGCCATGCCGTATCGAAATTATCAGACTGTCTTGCCTTCTTTGCGGAATTCATTTTTGATGCCTTCCACGATGTCTTCTTCGTAGATCATCGGCTCTTCCCGGCTCACCGCCGAGAGGGCGCAGAAGCGCAGCACGTTGATGATCATGCCCCCGGACAACTTGTAGTCCTTCGCGATCTTGGTGAAATTGATTTCGGGATCCACCGGCGCTTTCTGGAAGGAGCGGCTCCAGAGGCGCAGACGTTGTTTCGGTCCGGGAACCGGGAAGTGAACCAAGGATTGAAACCGCCGCATGAACGCCGGGTCAATGTTCGAGCGCAGGTTGGTCGAAAGCATGACCGTCCCGGGGAAATCTTCAATGCGCTGCAAGAGATAGGCCACTTCCTGGTTGGCGTAGCGGTCTTTGGAATCGGAGGTTGCAGTACGCTTCCCAAAGAGAGCATCGGCTTCGTCAAAGAACAGGATCCAGGACTTGTTTTCGGCGTAATCAAATACATTCGAGAGGTTTTTCTCGGTCTCCCCGATGTATTTGCTCACGACCTTGGAAATGTCAACCCGGTACACGTCCAGCCCGACCGATTTGCCCAGCAAAGAGGCGGTCAGGGTTTTTCCGGTTCCGGGTGGGCCGTAAAACAGGGTCCGGTAGCCGGGCTTGAGTACTTTGCGCATGCCCCAGTCGTCGAGGATGAGCTTTTTGTATTTGATCCAGTTCAGGATTTCCTTGATGCGTTCCAGACTGTCGCTTTCCAGCACCAGATCTTCCCAATTCAACTTTGTGTAGATGCGCTGCGCCGGAAATTCGGCGTTGAACTTGGGCCGGAAATCACCGCCGGTAGTCAGGTAGGTGAGAAATTCTTTGCCCAGTTCTAGGGGGCCACTGAAGCCGGGTTCCTTGCTGCGCTCATTGTCCATGACGATGATCTTCTGCTTCATCAGGTAGTAATCCTGATCAAACATTTCCATGATCTGAAAGCGCCGCGTGAGGTCATTGGCCGCCAGCAGGAAGGCCGCCGTCTCCCCGGTCGGTAGAAAGCCACGGTGAACATTTCCCTTCAATCCCCCAAACTCAGTGAAGACCTGCCCGTTCATTTCGTTGCGGATAAACAGCACGTCGAGCAATTGGGGCGCCACGTGGGGGGTCAGGGCCAATAGAACCACCAAACGATCACTCAGCGACATGGTGAACTGCTGGATGATCTGGGAGTAGCGGGAAGGATAGTCTTCCAGTTTGGGTACCGGGACATCCCAGATGCTGCGGTATTCCGTTTGCTGCCCAAAATAGAGCGCCATCCGGGTATCGAGCACGTTTTTCAACCATTCCATTTCCACACGCAGGACGCGGGCATTCGCTTCAAGTGCCGATACCGACGCGCCGTCGTTCATCACCGCATTGGCCATAATGAGATCATTTTTGATGAGGGGAAATACTGCCCACCGCTCGATTCCAGCGCCAACGGTTGATTTCAGGCATCGTTTTCCCGGCATCTAATTTACTCGCTCCGCAGTCAATTTCCAATTGGCGCTTCGCTCAATTTCCAATTGGCGCTTCGCTCAATTTCCAATTGCCTGATTTCCAATTTCCAATGCGCGCGTTCCACACACGCGAACCACGAAGAGTTTAAGCACACCGAAAACGTCACCACAACACGAGAATCGTAGCCGTGCGGCCCCCGAGGAAATTCACCCAAATCCTTTCCCGTCCTTACATGATGCAAATGCGCCAACCGCTCCCCCAATTCAGCCGCTCGGCAGGGTCGGAGGGAGAAAAATTTTTCCCACCACCATTTTTCGCTACCGCAATCGCCCGATGACGCTTTACCAATTGCCCGGTACATTTACCCCCAAATGCAGGCAAAAAATTTACCTAAAAAACTGAAAATCAATTGTTTAAGCATTTTTCCTAGCTCCAACCAGCGGGCCGATTCAGAATGCAATATTTGCCTCAAGAAACCGGTGGCGATCCCGCAATCGCGAATTGACAGAAACCAATATCGCAACTGGTAATATCCTCACCTTGAGCACCATTTATTGGATTTAAATGAATTTTTCTTACTTTTGCCCATCGCTTTGTACAAAGCGAAACGAGGAAATTGTAATGACACACACACTATATGCCTTACTGCTGATCCTGCTTGTGGGATCGGAGTTGGCCGCCCAAAATACCGAATGGTCGCTTGCCTTTGGTGATGCCGGCGACCAAGCGGCGCGCGGCCTCTACGAACTAGAGAACGGCGATGTCCTGGTTCTGGTGGGGGAACTCCCCAATCCCCAAGTACTCAATTACCAAGCTTACTTCTACCTTTTGGATGAGGCAGGCCAGCTCAGAGAGAGCCATCGCCTGGCCCATTTTACTTCCCAGAATCCCCAGCACCTGCTGGCCCGCAACGACGATTCCTTTGTCGTCGGGGGGGCCGCAATTCAATTTTCGGGCAACGAGTTTCCTTATTTGATGGAAGTCGACCGGCGGGGAAATGCCCGCTGGATGATGTTTGCCGACAGCCTCTTTGCGGCGCACAACTTGTACGCCGGCCAGGTAAAAGACATTGACCCATTGCCCAATGGCGGCTATCTGGTGACGGGTTTGGGGATTGAGCTTGGTTTTCCGAGTGTGCAACACGACTGCCTGATTCGGGTTGGGCCCACTGGCGAAGCCGAAGCGATGTGGGTAGGGACGGTCGGTGCGGGTGCGTTTCCCGAGGCGAGTACCGTCCTCTCCGACAGCACCGCTTTGCTCATTGGGAATGCCGCCGACCAGGAGGGAGAAGAACGTTACGGATATATTTCCCGGGTCAATATTTACACCGGAGAGCGTCAACAAAAACGGTACACAACCTCCGAGGGAAGCTACCGTTTCTGGGACATCGACCGGGACGAGATGGGCGCCACTTTGGTGAGCGGAGTCCACTACCGCACCGAGCAAACGGCGGGCATTCTTACCCTAAAAGTCAACGAAGATTTGGAAGGTGCGGTTCCAAATACCAGAGCTTTGACCAATTGGAGCGTTGCGGTGGGGTCCGATTTGCTTCCCCTCCCCAATGGTGAATGGCTGCTCGCCGGGACCGCCTCGGGCGGCTTGCCTCCGGAGGCCCGCACCAATGAAGGGATCATCGCCACTGCCCCGGCTTCCGGAGAAATCACTTTCCTGGAAACCTTTGCCGAGGACAATACCCAAGGAAGCTACCTCAGCGGCGCAATTCCCGGCCGCGACCGCGACTACATACTGGCCTGCGGGACCTCGCTGCACTGGTCGGATCCCAACCGGAACAATGAAGCCTGGGTGCTGAAGATTGCTTGTCGCACCGGGGAAACGGTGGCCTTCGACGAGGATCCAGGGATCGGTCTCTATCCGAATCCCACTACGCGCTTCCTGAACCTAAACCTGACCGAACTGGAGAGTTGCCTCTCTCCCTTTGCGGATATTGACATTCGGGTGTTTGATGGCCTGAGCCGCGAAATCGATGTGCCTTTCGTCGTGACGCAGCATGGCTTGCGCCTGAACCTCGAGAAAATTGGCGCTGGAAACTACTTCGTCCAGGTACTTTTGGACGGACGTATCCAGCAAGCCTTAAAATTTACCAAGATCAGTAACTAACAGAAGTACAAAATGACACGGCTGGTTGTGAGATGGACCGCCGCCTGGTTGGCGGTGCTAAGTTCCTATTGTCTTATCGGTGCGCAAAATGCCCTGCAGATCGACCTGATCGCGGCGGCGTCCGATACCGTTGCGCTGCGCATTTTGGGGGACAGCTTGATGCCGGCCCTGATCGCAAATCGAGATCTGGCCCTGCAATGGGCCCAACAATCCGGTCTGCCCGCCCGGGCCGACATCGAAAACGGAGGCGTGCGGGAAATCCGCAGCTTGATCCGAGACGATTTCGCAGTCTACGATGCCAGCGACAATCGGATTTCTGGTCAAACCATCAGTACCAATGAGGTGTATTTCGGAGGGGATCTGAACCTAGATCTGACCGGGGCGGGCTACACCGCCTACATCTGGGACGCCGGGGTGGTCAGCCCCCACCAAGAATTTGCCGTGCGGACCGCATTTGGTGGCATCGGGGATCTGGCGGACACTTCTCTGCACGCCACCCACGTCGCCGGCACCATTATTGCCGCCGGCAATTTTGATACCACCGCGAAGGGCATGGCCCCCCTCGCCAACCTGGCCTACGAAACCTTCAATTTTGATATCGGGGAGATGACCCAGGTGGGGGATCGGGGAATCATGATCTCCAACCATTCCTACAGCCAAGTGACCGGCTGGAATGCCTCGGGCAGCAATTGGTACTGGTTTGGGGATCCGCAGGTCAGTCTAGTGGAGGATTATTATTTCGGTTTCTACACCACCGATGCCAAGTACATTGATGAAATCATGTACAATGCTCCTTATTACCTCATGGTCAAGTCGGCGGGCAACAACCGCGCCGAAACCGGCCCTCCCCCCGGTGGAGTACATTTTGCCCAGTCCCCTTCGACCGGCACTTGGGCCCTGGATTCTACCGTCCGCAATCCGGATGGCCCCTACGAATGTCTGCCCCCCCGGGCGGTCGCCAAAAACAACCTCGTCATCGGCGCAGTCCACGACATCCCCCATGGCTACACCCAGCCTTCCGACGTGGTCATGACCAGCTACTCCGGCTGGGGACCGACCGACGACGGACGCCTCAAACCGGATCTCGTCACCAATGGCCACCAGGTGCGGAGTACGATCCGCAGCAATCAATATGACTCTTACTCGGGTACTTCGATGGCCGCCCCGGCGGCCACTGGCTCCATTCTGCTCTTGCAGGAGCACTACGCCAACACCCACAACAACACCCTGATGCGCTCGGCCACCGCAAAAGCTCTGGTGATCCACACCGCCGATGAGGCCGGTTACGATCCCGGCCCGGATTACCAGCACGGTTGGGGACTGATGAATACCGCCCAAGCCGCAGACAAAATCAGCCAGGATGTGACCACGCCTACCACCATCCTGGAGCTGAATCTGTCCCCGGGCGATACCTTCGCCTACGATTTTGTCTTTACGGGAAATGCCGAACCGTTCATCCGGGCCACCCTCGCCTGGACCGATCCCCCCGGAACCCCCGTGGCTCCCCAAGTGGATCCGACCACGGCAATGCTGGTCAATGACTTGGACCTGCGCCTATTTGCCGTTGGCCCCCCCGACGCCGAGTACCGTCCCTGGATTCTGGACCCCGCCGCTCCCGCCAATGCCGCCACCCAAGGCGACAACTTCCGGGACAATGTCGAAGTGGTCCACCTCGGCAGCCCTCTCCCCAATGCCCACTACCGCATCGTCGTTTCCCACAAAGGCAGCGGCCTCCACAACAATTTGCCCCAAGCTTTTTCCCTGGTCCTCTCCGGCATCGGCAGTGCCGTTTCCGCGGAATCCGCCCAACCGCCCCCTTTCCCGGTCCGCGTCTACCCTTCACCCGCCGACGAGCGACTTGTGTTTGACTTGGGCCGTTCCGGCACTTCCAGCACTTCTGGCCCAGTAAAGTTGGAAATGTGGAATGCGGCCGGCCAAAAGCGGCTCACCCGCGACCTGGTCGCCGGTTCCCGCACCGAAATCCCGGAGATTCAGAAATGGCCCTCGGCGCTCTACTCCTACCGATTGACCGATCAAAAGGGAAGGATGGTCCAGGGAAAAGCGTTGGTTCAACACTTGCGTTGATTGGGCGGGAGTCGGACGCTTTAGCGGTAACTTTCAAGCGGCGTCTTGGACTTCGCGTCCACCGACTTCAAGTCAAACTCCAGCTTGCGAAGCTGGCCATTTTTCGTGGTGTATTTCACCTGGCATCGGAGCCGGTTGTTGCGCTTGGGAAAGAAAAGAATCTCGTGCATGGCCCCCGAATCATCGGTGGGGTAAGTCGCCTTTAAAACCGTGAGGGGACCGGAACGCGCCCGAAAATCCACCATGGTCGCTGGCTTGAGGTCAAAGGCTTCCAACAGCAACAACTGATCGCGCATGATGGTGATCTCCGACTTGGGCACGACATTCACGCCGTCAAGGTAGATCAAGGACCCGAAGTTTTGCCCCAAGTTGTCGTTTTGGCCATAGATCATTGCCCCGCACCACAGCAGCCACAAGCAGCTTCCAAAACGTAAGGCCTTTTTCATCAGGGATTTATACGCGAACTCTGGTTGAGGGTTCATTTTGGGGCGGCCCATGTAAGCCCTTCCGCAAAAGTGCAGGAAATGTTGGCATTCGCAAAATCAGAATTGCCTTGCGCCCACCAGCGGTGGGCTCACCGCGAAAAGAACCGTTTCGTCCCGTCCGCCAGATCGGAAAAGTCCGCCTCTAGGATGGGAGGCACGGCGATTTCGGCCCCGGCCGGCACCCCAATCGTCGCCCGCCGACCGCGCAGAATCTCCGCCCCTTTCTCGACGTAGATGTAGGCCCCCGCTTCCACCTCGATCCGGGCCTTGCGCCGCAGATCCACCGTGGCTCCCCGCCGAATCAGCAGTCCCGAGCCTTTCCTGATCAGCAAGCGGGCATTTTCCCGCAGTTCGAGGGTCGCCCCGGAATCCACCTCCAAAATCGTGGGGCGGGCAAATACCGGCTCCCCGTCGATCTCCTGCACCACCGCCGCCAACTGCGCCGAATAGCCCTGCTCCAGGCGCAACTCCACCCGCGGGGCGACTTCCACCCGCTCCGTGAGCAGGATGTTGCCGCACCAACGCCGATCTTTTCGCACCCGAAAATCATCCCAACGAATCCGTACAATCAAATCGCCATTGTCCTGCTCCTCAATGATCTCCACCGAGAGACCATTCAGATAGATCCGCCGGTTGTCGTTTGGCCGGACCCGGGGCCCTTGGTGGGAATACACCGGGGTCGCGGCCGGATTCTCGCCGATCGCGATCTTGAAATTGCCGTCCTGCCGGAAGGCAGTCATGCGCGTCCCGAACATGGGGTACTGCTTCCAGGAAAAAAACTCTTTGGGCAGTTCCTCGCCGTCGACCACGAGGCGATTCGGGAGGAAATATTCCGTCCGCGGGCGTACGTCCTGGGTGACGCGGATCTTGCCGTCGCCGTCCAGATCGGTGGTCATGCGCATGTGATAGTGGTAGCCAGTGAGCGGATTTTCCCGTTCTGGCGTCATAATGATTGCCTCCCGCTTGTCCTCGCGCTCGTAGATAAAGTCGTGCTGTCCGTGGGCCACCAGCGGCCAGAGGTAATTGTTGGAGCCACCGAAGACCTTCGGCCCGGTAAGCTGGTCTTTTCCCACCGTGATGTACGCGTACAGACCGGGCAAAACCGCCTTGTCGTGGTCGTAGTTGCCCGGTTTCATTTGGTGATTTTCCAGCCAGAGGTACTGACTCTGGATGCCCTCCGGCAGGTGAGGCAACTTGATTTTGATGGCGTCACCCGTGCTGATGAAATCGCGCAGTCGGTAGAAACCACCACCGCACCGCTCCGCACCGTACACCAATTCGCCGCTCACTTCCGTTCCCGAATCCTCGCAACGGGTGCTCAACACGTATTGGTTTTGGGGATTGCGCCAGTCCATCCGCTCGCGGTCCCAGGCATTCCAAGTGTGGGAAAACCGGTCACTGCCGCTCATATTGCTGTAGCCCCCCACCGTGGAGAGAAACGTCCGCTGTCCGGCGCCCCCATTGGCGGTGTGGAAATTGTTCCCGCCATACAACATGTGGGAAAACTCATGGCGCATAATCCCCTTGGGCATGATGTCCCAAGTACAAAAGATGGAATACATGTCCGAAGGCATCCCGAGTAGCGTCCCGACATTGCCCGGCGTGACAAAGCCACTGCTCGGACCGAGGTTGCGCACGTGGATGTTGCGCCAAACAATCACCACCAAGTCAATCTTGCCGTTGGGTTCGGGGCGGTTTTTGCGCCCGGTCCCGGTAAAGGTCCAGCGATCAAAATCCTCCAGCTTACTCCCAAAACCAAAGCTCGGGTTTTCCAGGGCATTGACGTGGTCGACGACAGCCCGGCGGTACAGGTTGTTGCCAAATGCCTCCTGGGTGACCACCTGCCCGTTGCGCTGGATGTCGGTAATTTTGACCGTAACGATGGTGTCGAGATAATCTCCGGTCACCTGAAACTTCCCAAACGAAGCCTGACGGAAATACTTTGTCATGAAACCGTCCCCGTCGGGCGTCTTCGAAATAAGCTCCTTCTTCCACCGCGGATTTTTCCGGGCGCCCCACTTCCAGTTGCCGTCCGGCTGCTTCGTCTTGTCCAGATGGGCGTAGGTACTGTCAAAATCCAATTCCGCGTACACCACCATGACGTGGATGCGGCCTTCCGGGGTGAGGTGCCAGCCGTTGCGGGTCCGCACCGAATCCTGCGCCCGCAGCGGTGTGCCCGCCGAGGTCAGAATCCCCAAAAAAAGAATCAAAAAGCTGGTTCGGGTCCAATCTTGGGTCATAATGATCGCATTGTTCGGTATGAAATTAAGCAAGATTGATACCAATCTTGGGCTTGGGGATCAGTTTCCCGATTCGGGAGCGAAAAAACCTACTTTTTGCGCGGGAAAATAACGTTGCCGGACTGCCCCTCCACTCAGGGCTGCCGGTAGACCTCAAAAAAACGGGTCTCTTCGACCATTTGCCAGTTTTCCAACACCTCTTTCAGCAGACTGCAGCGGTATTGGCGGATTTCCCCGTAGGCTTCGCCCTTTTTTTCCTTTTCCACCAGCACGTAAGGCCGGCGTTCTTCCATCCGGGCCATGATTCGTCGGAACCCATACTCGTAATTGATCTCCCCGTCGTGTGCCCAATCGATCTGGATGACCGGCTTGGTATCCGTGAGATAATTCGCCAGGGGCATGGCCGGCAGTACGGTAAAGTTGTCCCCCAAGCGGGCGTGCAACGCTTTGAAATCCGCGTGCTTGTCGTAGTTGTCCTGGTTCGAGTACACGTAGGTCAACTTGGGAAAGACATCCCCCAGGTGGTAGTTCAGTTCCGCGCGGGGCGCATCGCGGTAGGGATATTGGTACAGGACAAAAAAGGTCACCAGGGCCACAGCCCACAGCGTGGGGTAGTACCAGCGGGGCACCTGAATCTGCAACGTGAAAGAAATGTAGTACACAATGCCGAAGAGGCCGGGAAATGCATACAGCACCGGTATCGAAAAGCCCCAGGATATACCGGAAGCCCAATTGACCAACGCCATGACCAAGAGTACCGCCATCGCTTTGCGGTCACGCTTGCGCCAAAGGGCCACAAACGCAAACCAACCCCCTGTAAACAGCAGCGTATGGTAAAACCCCATCCGCGGCGGAATAAAGGTCCGCGTCGCGAGGCACCACACCACGTGGACGGCAAACATGAGCATAAAGCTCAACCAGATCATGGCTACGACCGCTTCCCGGGCGCGGGGATGACCTTCCGGCCGGGTTTGGGACCGCAATCCGTAACGCAAAAACAGCCAAACCAGCCAGATCGTGCCAAACATCGCCACCACTGGGCGCACGTAAAGTTGGTAGGCCCCGTAGCGCAGGTCATTGAAGCTCGTCGCTCCGGTCGCCTGGGCCAACAAGCCCTCGATGAAGTTTGCATTGGGGTCCATGAACTCGAGCACAATCAGCAATCCGACCCCGACCCCAAGCGCCCCGAGCGTCCCTACCAAAGCCGATTTCCAGGGATACAGAATGAACAGCAGCCCTACTCCCGCCAGCGGAACCACTCCATACGGCTGCTTGGCCAGCGCCGCCAGGCCCATCAGGCTCAACCCAAAAATCGTGTAGTACCACTGCGGCCCCCGGGTGGCAAGGTAAATGCCCAACGCCGCCATCAAGATGCCATCCAGGGTATGCCAGGGCATGGGCGGATAGTTGTGGACCGCCATCACAAAGGCCAGTCCCCCGATCACCCAAGGCGATACCCCAAGCTTCCCAAAATCCAGAAACCGCGCCAAGCTCGCAAGGCTCAAGCGCACCGACAGCCAGACAAACACAAAAAACAAGAACCGCGACCCGAGCATTTCCAGGCGATCCGGCAGCAGCCACAGTTCCAGCGTGTGGAGAAACGGACTGAGCGGCGGACGAACGTAAATGAAATCGCGCACCGGCATTTCCCCCAGCGTGATCCGGTAGGCCATCCCGGGAATGAAACCCTGGTCCGTATCGCAGAATCCGTGAAACCCGTACAGCAACAGGTAGAGCACGGGAAGCGCAAAAAAGAGAATCTTGTATATGCGGTCCTGATTGACGGAGTTGCGCATTGGCAGACAAATAGAGGCTTCGAATTTAGAAAAATATACCGGGGTTGACCAATCGCAAATGCACCCCGGACGCACAACAATTTCCCCGCCGAAAATGCTGCTGCGAAAAAATACCCATCGCGCTCGGTAGTGGTTGCCCCCACGCGGATTTTCTCGGCTTACATTTTTGTTGTCTACCCGGGACTCCCAATTGCGCAAGCCCAGCTTGTGGAAAAGCGACTCGATCCTACCGGCACCGCAATGGGGCGGTCACCCCTTGACCCATTCGATTTCGGGATTTTTGAATACCGCCACGGTCTGGTTCGATAGCGCGAGGAAGCAATGCACGATAAAAGCGACCATAAAGTTTCCCGTGTGGAGGCAGAGAATCGAAATCACGATCCCAAACGGAATTGCCCCCACCGTCTCACCGATGCCTTTGAAGAAGTGGGCAAATGAGTAGATCGACGCGTTGATCGCGAGGGCCGGCCAAACCCCGAGGGCTTCCACGCAGCCGAACAAGAGCAGCCCGCGAAACAGGATCTCGTAGCCCAACAGGTACAGCACCCAGGAAATCGAACTGATACCCAGCAAGCGGACATCCCATTTTTTGGTCCGGATCTGGGGATAATGGACCAGATTGGCGGGTTTGCCGGCACGAAAGAGGTTCATCGGAATGATGATCGCACCCAATACCGCAATGTAGAGGGCCGCCGTACCGTTGATGGAAAAAGAAATACCGTAAGCCGCCGGGCTTTTGCCGAGCACCAGGGGAATGAGAATCAACGAAGGAATCCCCAACACCGCCGCTCCGATGAGCCGTTGCGCAATCACCCATCGGGCTTGACCGGCTTCCTCCCCGAACCGTTCGCGGAACCGGGCCGCCAGTTTTTCGGAGATGATGGTGAAATAATAAATGATGAATCCGATGGTTGCCACCCCGATGGCCAACACGGCCGGCAGGGCTTCCTCATTCCAGTTTACAATTGCGCTTAAACGTTCCCAGTCCATAGTGTGCTCGATTTGGCTGGCAAATTAAAGCGCCGCCGCCATATTGCCAACCCGAGAGCGGAATTCGCAGTGATTGCCCGGGACGCTCCTCTCTGCTGTTACCCGTTCTGCTTCCTCTTCATAATGCGTCATCTGCTTGTCCTTCTGTTCGTTGCCAGCGGAGCCTTCCTCCCCTTGCCCGGCCAAAATCTCATTCCCAATCCCAGCTTTGAGGACCACAAAAAGTGCCCCAAAGGCCTCGGTGAATTGGATCGGGTCGCGGAGTGGACTTCCGCCAATGCCGGCACCCCCGACTTCTTCCATACCTGCGCCCCTGGCCGCAGCAACCCCGCCGGAGTTCCCAACAATTACTTCAGTACCCAAGCCTTGCTCGATGGCCAAGCCTACACCGGGATCTACGCCGGCGAAAAGGAAACCGAGTACCTCCAGGTCCGCCTGCTCCAGCCCCTGGAGGCGGGCAAACGCTACTGCCTCCGCTTCTTTGCTTCCCCGGCCAGCTCCACGAGCCAACAGTTTGCCCGGCTCAAGGTTTGGTTCCGGGAAAGTGCTTACACCCAATCCACCTGGGATCCCATCGACGATACCGGCAAGGCGCGCCGCCCCGATTACCAAATGGCGGGCTCCAGCAGCGCCTGGACCTTGATGTCCCACAGCTTCGAAGCCCAAGGGGGCGAACAATACCTCATCGTTGGCTACTTTGGCGAAAAGGACCGGAAAGGCTACACCTATTTGGACGGATTCGGGCTGTACCCCTACGATTCCGAAGCGGGTTGTGGCCGCAGCTATTTTTCGGGAAATGCCCTCCAGGACGACCACAACTACGTGCCCAATCCCGGCTTTGAAATCAAGTACGGCTGCCCCCGCTACCGCGCCGAAATGGAAATGTGCGCCGCCTGGCGGGTATCGGAAAATACCCCCGACTTCTTCCACCGCTGCGGCACCACCACCGCGGCGGTTCCAGACAACGAACTCGGTAGTCAGGAACCCCATACCGGCGACGCCTACGGGGGATTTTGGTGCTACCTCCAGATCCGGCACGACTACCGCGAATTTATCTCGATGCGGCTCCAACAACCCCTCGAAAAAGGCGAAGTCTACTGCCTAAGCATGTGGGTGAGCCTGGCCGAGATCAGCCAGTACGCCCTGCACGATTTGCAAATGATGCCCGCCCGGGCGGTGGACCGCATTCCCTCGCAAGTGCCGGTGGACGATCCGCGTCTGGTTTTCCTCAGCGACCGCAACCACCCCCTCGACAACCGGGAGGGGTGGACCCAAATCAGTGCCCTGTTCATCGCCAATGGCGGCGAACAATTCTTGACCATCGGCAATTTCCGGGAAAACGAAGACCCGGGCATGGTGGCCCGCGCCGGGGGCGACTTATCCGACCCCCGCCGTCCCGCTAAGTCGTCCCCTGCCTTCAAAAATTCCGGTTATGGAGAAGCGTGCTACTACTACGTCGACGATGTCTCGCTCTGCCGGATCGACGCTCCGATTGCCGATTGTCCGGACGATCTCTCGCCCCAAATCGTGGCCGATCCCGACGACCCCAAACTGTTCGTCCATGCCCCCCTGGAACCGGAAACTGTCGGGGGCACCACAGACCTCGACTCCTTGCCGGCCCCGCCGGATTGGCGGGCGGGCGATACCCTGGTGCTGGAAAACTTCTTGTTTGCCTTTGATGCGCGTGAACTCGCGCCGGAAGCCAAACCGGTTCTCGATACGCTGGGCGCCTATCTGTACCGGCATCCAGAACTGCGCATTGCGATTACCGGCCACACCGATGACCAGGGCAGCGAGACCTACAACCTGCAATTGTCCCGGGCCCGCGCCGAAGCCGTACTGGCTTACCTCGCGCAGCTCGGCATCGCGCCCACCCGGCTCACCGCTACCGGGGTCGGTGAGCAACAACCATTGGTTCCCAACGACACCGAACCCCACCGCGCCCAAAACCGAAGGGTCGAAATTCGGTTTTTTTGATTTCTGATTGCCTGATTTCTGATTTCCGATTGGCGCGTTCGGAACGCGCAAACAGCGATGACCAAATCACCTAATAAGTCGCTACAACACGGGGATCGTAGCCGCACGGCGTGCCGTGCGGCCCCCAAGGATTTTCCGTGAAGAATTTCCAATTTCCAATGCGCGTGTTCCGAACGCGCAATCAACATCATTCAATAAACGATTTCTTCCCGTAGACGCGCGGGATCACGCACCCGCGAAGATTTTGCGATCAATCAATCAAAAATTGCGTAATTCAAGCGGGATTTTGCGCTTTGGCAACACGCCCAAACGGTCTAAATTCATAAATATGAGACCATTGCAAATCTTGTTTTTCGCCCTTTGGGGCCTGTTTGCGCTGCCAATTGTAGCCCAAAAAGTGACTGTCTCTGGGCAGGTCATCGACGCCGAAACCCAAGAACCCATCGCCTGGGCCGCCATATTTGAAATGGGTGGATACTCCGGAACCTATACCGACGAAGAAGGCCAGTTCAAGTTCAACTGCGCTGGCTCCAGCGGCACCCTCAAGGTCCGGGCTTCGGATTACGAATCCATCGAAATTCCATTTCGGAGCAGCATCACCGACACCGTCCTGGCGCTGAAAATCAAGGAGGTCGTACTGGATGAAGTGGTCATCACCGGGCGGCAAACCCGGCTACAAAAAAAAGATGTTTCCGGGCCCACCTACCGAAAAGTAAAAAGCGGTCGCAAAAAGCCGCGGACTCGAGGACTGAACCGTGCCCGGAACGGCTTATCGAGTGTACAACCGTCCCCGGTTTCCGAACGGGCGGGCCTGCTGACCGCAGGTGAACTGAACGATTTCAGCAAGTGGGACCTGTGGCAGGACCTGGATGCCAGCCTCATGAACCGCTACCGGAGCTATTGGAACCTCAACGCCCGGCACCGCTACACCGTGCAGTGCCAAAACGAATCCGGATTTCCGGTGGCAAATGCCGTGGTAAAACTGGTTGATCGGGACAGTGCTGTCCAGTACACCGCCCGCACCGACAACACCGGCAAAGCCGAACTGTGGGCCGCGGTAGAGGGACAAAACAAGCCCCCGACTCGGGTTGCACTCACCGTGGAGTACGCCGGTCAGCGCCAACGCATCGCAGACGCCCGCCCCTTTCCCCGGGGCATCAACCAATTTTCCCTCCCGGTGGCCTGTGCGGCTCCCCAAGAGGTCGACATTGCCCTGGTCGTGGACGCCACCATGTCCATGGCCGACGAAATCGAGTACCTGAAAGCCGAGCTGCAGGACATCATCACCCAATCCAAAGCCATGCAGGCCGACAAGGATTTCCGCTTTGGGGCGGTGTTTTACCGGGATTATGAGTCCGAATATCTGACCCGCAAATCAAACCTTACCGACAAGATCGCCGTCACCCAGCGGTTCATCCAACAGCAATCGAGCGGCAGCGGGATCGACGTGCCTGAAGCCCCCGAGGAAGGACTCCGCGTGGCGCTCGAAGAGCTAGAATGGCGACCGGACGCCCTCCGGATCATTTTCATCTTCCTGGATGCGCCGCCCCACCTGGAATACGCGAAGCAAATGCGGTCCATGATCCGCCGGGCGGCCGAAAAAGGCGTGCGCATCGTCCCAGTGATCGGCTCGGGCATCGACAAGTCCACCGAGTACCTCCTGCGGGCGACCGCCCTGCTCACCAACGGCACCTACATCTTCCTGACCGACGACAGCGGCATCGGCGGTGCCCACTTGAAGCCTTCCACGGACAAATGGAAGGTGGAAACCCTCAACGAAATCCTGCTCCGGGTCATCTACCAATACAGCAAGACGGTGGATTGCCGGGCGCAAAACGAGATTGTGGCGGCGGAAACCCTGATGGTACGTCCCCCGAGCGAGCAACTGACCGAGCGCGCCGAAGATCCGATTTATTCCTACGAGGAAACCCTCGACTCTGACAAAGAGTGGAAAAAAGTGCGGCAAACCACGGACATCGCGTGGAAGTATTGGCCCAATCCCACTTCCGGACCGCTCAACCTGGAAACCGGGGGCAAAATGGGCCAACTGTTCGTGACCGACATCTCCGGCAAGTTGTTGCTGCGCCAAGCAATGGGCAATCAAAAGCGATCCCGCATCGATCTCAGCGGCTTTCCTGCCGGCACCTACTACCTCAAGTACCAGTACGACGACGAACACTGGCTCACCGGGAAGGTGGTGGTGCAACGGTAAGGGGCTGTTTTACGCCGGCCAAAGGGTGCGTAGCTCCGGAAAAACTGCCCGGGTGTTTTCGCCCCGCAGCGCGTCCAGCCGCGCACATGCCGCCCGAAATTTCGGCAACTTGCTCTGCCATTGCGCCTGGTCCATGAAGGCTTGCACCCCGCGGAACTGGGCCGCAACCGACTCCGCCGCCTCCCCCAGCCAATCCAGATGCTCGGCAAAGCGCTGGCGCACTTCTGCTTTCAGCTCCGGCGGCAGCACTTTGAGATTGAAGTGGGCCGGCCGCTCCAACAAATTCAAAAATACCGCCTCCCGCTCCAGCCAGCCGCGCTCCACCCAGTCCCGGTGAAACGCCGGCAGGTGCAGGACATTGAATACGGAGACCGTCGGGTGCCACGCAAACTGCACCCGCGGACACTGTTCCTGCAGCCGCAAACGGTTGGCTTCCACCTGCGTCCAGCGCTGGCCTTTGCGGAGAAATTCGCCCCGGTGCCCCGCCAGATCCAAACTCGCCCCGATGCTCACCGAGTCAAATTCCGCCCAGAGGGCCGCCAGGTCGTGGCCACCGTAGTCCAGGCGGGAAAAGTTCGTGTTGTAGCGCAACCGGACACCCGTGTGCCCGGCGGCAATCAGTCCGGCCAGCAACCGAAAATGCTCTGGCATCAAAAGCGGTTCGCCCCCGGCAAAGTAGATCTCCTCGGTGTGGGGCAACAGCAACGCCAGTTGCTGGGTGAAAGCGGCATCGTCCTCCGCAGCTCGGATCACCGCGGCAGGACCAGCGGCATTGCCCAACGCCTGCGCCTCCTCAAACCACCGCGAACTCGCTCCGTGCCAGCAGGTCCGACAGCGAAAGTTGCACAGATTCGAAAAGCGAATGTCCCAGTAGGCCGGTTGCGCCGCCGGGGCGGTGCCATCCGGCGTGGTCCCCGCCACCGCCGGGAAGTGGTGCCGAAAACGGGCATTGGTTTCCTGGCGCAGGGAAATCGCACCGGCTTCCTCGCGGGCGTAGCAGACCCGGCAGCGCGGATCGGGCTCATCGCGAAGCAACTTTCGGCGGAATTCCCGGATCGCCTTGCCCTGCCAGATTTCCCCAATTCCGGCGGTATTGACATTGCCGAAGGGAATGTTCCCCACACAGCAGGCCTGCACCTGCCCCCGCGTGGTGACGTGCAGGTGGACCCAAGGCATGATGCAAAACGCCCGGCCATCCGAAAATAGTTCCTGATGCGACTGGTCCATTCCCAAATGTAACCCAATTTTTCGGGAGCTTGATCGCCAAAAAGGCGAACATCAAAACCTCAAGGCACAAAATAATCTCGCGTCCCCACCCAAAAAGGAACGCACAAACATTTGCCTACGCTCTCCCCAGCAAAACGTCTACTTCCCCACCCGTACCGTTCACCCGCACGGTTCCCCGTCAATCCCCGTCCTCCTTCAGCAAAAATGATATCTTTGCCCCCATGCAAACTCCCGATTTTTCCGCAAACCGCATCGCCCGGCTGTTTGGCATCCGCTATCCCCTGGTCCAAGCGGGAATGGTCTGGTGCTCGGGCTGGGAACTCGCGGCCGCGGTCTCTGCGGCCGGGGGCCTCGGGCTGATCGGGGCGGGAAGCATGGACGCCGACACGCTCCGCATCCACGTACGCAAGTGCCGGGGAGCCACCGAACGGCCGTTTGGGGTCAATGTCCCCCTGCTCTACCGCCACGCCGATGCGCTCATGCGGGTCATTGCCGAGGAAAATGTCCCCATCGTTTTCACTTCCGCCGGAAATCCCAAAATCTGGACCCCGATCCTGAAGGAACAGGGCCGCACCGTGGTCCACGTCGTCTCCAGTGTCCGCTTTGCCGAAAAGGCCGCCGCCGCCGGGGTAGACGCCCTCGTCGCCGAAGGCTTTGAAGCGGGGGGGCACAATGGCCGGGAAGAACTGACCACGCTGGTCCTGGTGCCCCAGGTCCGGGCCGCCGTGGAAATCCCGGTGATTGCCGCCGGAGGAATTGCTACGGGATCTGCTCTGCTCGCCTGCCTCGCCCTCGGCGCCGAAGGGGTGCAAATGGGCACGCGGTTTGTCGCGAGTGCCGAGTCCTCGGCCCATCCCGCCTACAAGCAACACGTGGTCGCCACACCCTCGGATGGCACCCAACTGGTCATGAAAAGGCTCACGCCGGTCCGGCTGATCCGCAATGGGTTTTACCAGCAGGTGGTGGAATTGGAGGCGCAGGGCGCAAGCGCCGAGGAGTTGCGGGCATTGCTCGGGCGCGGACGCTCCCGCCGGGGCATGTTTGAGGGCGACCTGGAAGACGGCGAACTCGAAATCGGGCAGATCTCCGGCGCCATTGCCGATGTCTTGCCCGCCCAACAAATTGTCGAACAGGTCATCGCGGAGTACCAAGCGGCGGTGGCCACCATCAATGCCCCGGGAGGGGGCCTGGGAATATGAAATTATTGGAAGGAAAAATCGTCCACTTGTGCCTGCCCAAGGAGTGGGAAGCGGCTCTGCAGCGGGGCACTTACCGGGCCGCATCGCTGAAAAGCGAAGGATTCATCCACTTTTCGACGCCGGAGCAAGCGCTGGAAAGCGCGGAGCGGTACTACCGGGAAGCCGATGCCCTCGTAGCGCTGATCGTCCCGGTGAAGTGGGTCAAAGCCCAACTCAAATGGGAACCAGGTCGCAGCGGGGAGGATTTTCCCCACCTCTACGCGGCCTTGCCCCTGGAAAAGGTCGAGACTACGCTTCCCGTGGAACGCAACGCCGAGGGGCGATTTATCTGGGCGTAGTTGGGGCATTCACCCAAAAACAACCGGGCATCCCCGCATTTTCCTGCATTTTTGTGGTATTTTCCGGAAAAGTTGCCCCCATTCGCAAAGCCAAACTCGAAAACGCAATGAGCACAAAACACGTCCACATCCACTGGTCCGGCGAAGGCCGCAAGTACACCGGCTACTCGCCCAACGGGATCGAACTGGCCATCGACGGCGACGAACAAGCGGGCACCTCCCCAATGACCCTCGTGTTGCACGCCGAAGCGGCCTGCTCCGCCATCGACGTGGTGGACATCCTCCAGAAAATGCGGCAGACCATCGACGTTTTTCAAGTGGAAGTAGAGGCGGTCCGTTCCGGGGGCGACTACCCGCGGATTTGGGAAAAAATCCACCTGGTCTACCGCCTGGATGGAGAGATCGAGCGGGAACGCGCCGAGCGGGCGGTGACCTTGAGCCTGGAAAAGTATTGCTCGGTGTCGGCGATGCTGCGCCCACCGGCAGAGATTGACTACACGATCATCATCAACGGAGACGGACCGGTGGCGGAGTAGGGCTTGGGAATTAAAGCAGGCGGTACGCGGCATTGCCTTGGCCAGAGAATTGAATCAGGCGCAAAACCGGAGTATCCCGGCTTCATAACTCTCTAAGCTTGGTGGCAGATTGCCATTCACCCGCAGAATTCTGGTAGGAATAAGCCCCCAGGTAATCCGCTTCTTGCACCAAATCGGGATATTGGGCTGGTAGAAATTCATTCGCTTGCGCTAGGCTTCCCCGTCCCCGGTATACCCGGCAGGCGGGTCGATACCGTAGGGAGCCTGATCCTTTGCGGTGTAGTAGCTCTGGTAGCTGCGCAGGGCAAGGCGGGTGAAGCGGAACTGGCTAGCCATGGCCGTTCTCCCGGTTTGTTTCCCGGACCAAGCTCACCTCGGGAATCTCGGCGAGGGTGGACAAGTGGTATGCGACCGGGTGCTCGGGGTCGCTGTACTTGCGGTAAGTCCTTCGGATGTCCGTAAAGTGACCCGGATCTCGGAAGTCAGTTACTTGCGGCAAATCGGTCAGGTATTTCCGCAACTCTTTTCCGTAAGCGGCGAATCGTTCGGAGAAATACAACTCGAAGACCAGCCCGTCAGCCAACTGCTCAAAGAAAAGAGCCATATTCAGCGCATCTTCTGCTTCTTTCTGGTTGCGGTGGCAAAAAGCGAGGTATTCGGTCATGCGCTCAAGGGGGATTTCTTCTTCCGGACGGGGCAGCTTGATGGGAATTTTTTCGAAGAAGACCTTGCGGAGTTCGCGGGTATTGCCGAGAAGTTCGGGGAAATGGTCCACAAAACAGAAATACCACAAAGATGAATTAAAAACGGCGGTAAGGTATTTCAGGTGTTCGCCGGTAATAATAAAAATCTTGTCATTGACATAGAAGTGGTCTACTTCATCATAGCAAAATGGCAAGTACTTTGTCATGTTCGGGTAGATGATTTTCGGTTCGCCAAAATAATCCCAATAAGCGCAATTGCGAAGATTTGTCCAATGATTGCCCTGGTCCCCACGCTTCCGAATTTTTTCTCCGAAGGAAGACAACCATTTGTAAACTGCAGGATAATCAGTTGGAACATCTACGGGGGCGACATCCTTCTTTTTGATTCCATTGTGAGCACCAATTAGCCACCAGTTGTTGTACGCCGGGAACCATTTTGCCACATCTTTACCACCGTATAGGCATTTTTTCAAAATATCATTATTCCTTGCATCAGCTTTTTCTAATCTCTCTTTGTCTTTTAGTCCGATGATGTAAGCTTGATTAGCCCCCGTTAATATTCCTCTGTTAACATTGATCTTCCAGTGTGATTTTAAGGGCTTACCTTCCTTTACCACTATCTTCTTGACAGCATACTCTTCCGCCGTATACGCCACCCAGCCCTCTTCTCCATAGTCGCTTACCAGAGAGCGATTTCGCGAAAAGTACTCGCTCAGACCGACATTTTGATCATAATCTCGCTTGATCCGGCAAGCGAGGATGGACTTTCGGTTCTTAGTCTTTCTAAACAGTAAAATGTTGGTGTAAGTCGTCGCACTGGCAAAATTTTGCGCCATTCCGAAGTCGATAAGGATCAGAGGATCAGTACATTCGGCGAAAAATTTACGTGTCTTCTCACCGTACTTGGTGCGCATCCACTTGTTGGAGGTGATGTAGGCCAGTACAGCATCGGGTTTGAGCATCCGCCAGCCCTGCTCGTAAAACAGGGAATAAATGTCCCCCGTACGCACAAAAGTAGCGTACTTCTGCGCAGCCCAGGCTTTTTGAATCGGCTGCCCGGAAAAACTCTGAATCTGTACGTAAGGCGGATTCCCGATTACGATGTCGAAGCCCCCACCGTGGGCGGGAGGCCGCACGCCCAGCATCCATTCCATATCGAAAAAATCCGCGTGGGCGTTTTGGTCGTAGGGATCCCAATCCGCGATCTTGCGTGCGGTAGTATCTCCCCAGCCTTCGTCCACCAGCAAATCCGCGATTTCCTCCCGCAGAGCCTTGTCCTGCTGCCGCTTCCGCTCCTTGGTTCGGGTCGTGCGGGCCCGGAAATATTCCCGCCGCACCTGAATCAATGCTTCCTCTTTTTCTTCAACCTTGGGATCCCGTAAGGTCATTTGGGTGGGGCGCTGCAATCCGATCAGACTGTCCGCCGCCACAAAGCGTGTCTCTAGGTTGGGTAGGGGAATGATGCCGCGGTTGGGATCGTCGTCGTCGATCTTTTGCTCGACCAGCAAAGAGATAAAAAAGCGCAGCTTCGAGATCTGGGTGGCAATCGGTTGAATGTCCACCCCGTAAATGCAGTTTTCGATCAAGTAGAGCTTGCGGGCAAAGTCCAGTTCATTGGCCTGTGGGTCAAAGTTTTCGCGGATAGCCTGCAGCTTATCCTCCAGCAACTTTTCCGCCGCCTCGCGTACCGCCTCGTTGCGGATCCCCCGCACCTGTTCCAGATCCCGCTTGAGTTCACGGCGGGCTTTTGCTTCCTGAGCCGCCTTCCACAGTTGGTTTTCGGGGTCCAGCTTGCGCAGCACGTGGACCATTTTTTGGAGTATTCCCATGGGAAATGCTCCGGAACCGCAAGCCGGATCGATAATCTTGCATTCGTTGAGCTTCTCGATGATTTGCGGACATTCGGCCTCGGAAAAGGGCTGGGCTTCGGAGAAAGAAAATAGCGCTCGCAGTCGTGCATCGAGGTCATCGGTGGCGATTCCACCTATCAATTCATGTTTGAGGTACGCAATCAGGCTTTCGTCCACCATGTAGTCCACGATCTCCCGGGGGGTATAAAATGACCCGGTGGATTTGCGAGCGGTCGATTTGGTTTCCGGATTGTAGGCCGCGAGCAGGTTTTCGAAGACCTTCCCGAGCAGCTCGGGATCCAGCGCTACTTCCTGATCGACCGGGGTGTTCTCGGCAATGGTAAATTTATAGCGGTTAAGTATGGAAAAAAGCCCCTTTACCTTGAGCAAGGTGCGCTTCTTCTTGGGTTTTTCTTCCAAGTGACGGGTGAGGTCTACTTCTTCTTCCCCTCCGAAGAAAAGTTTATCCGGTACAGTAAGGCGTCCCTCATTTGCCTTGCGGTCGGAAAAGCAATCGATCCGTTTTTCGTTGGGTTGGCCCACGTGGCGGTCCAGGCATTCAAACAGGCCACCGTTGAGAAATGGCACATCGCGGAAAAGTTGCAGCGCTTGCTTCGGATCAGAAAAAAAGCGCTTGTAGCGGTAGAACCCTTGTACGCCGGCCTGGCGGCTGACCCATTTGCGTTTGTATCTGCCGTCTTTGTCCATTCTGGTATTCAAGGTCGCAAAGAACAGATTTTGCAATATCGCTTTGTAATAGGTGGATTCCGTTTTTTCGTCCCAGGTGAGCACTTCCTGGAGGTATTCCCGATCAAACAGTTCTTCCCGCACCAGGCCGCGTTCCTTGAGGAACCAAACAAAGATGATGCGGGTCAGCATGCGGATGACGCCGGTGGCGTTGCGCTCGTTGGCCGGACCGGCTTCCTCGGGAAATCGTACGGTATCGACCGCCCAAAAGAACCAAGACTGGAGTTCCTCGTAGAACTTCCGGTTGAGGATGCTGACATCGAGTACCGACTGCCAGTGTTGGTACAGATCTTCGTAACTGTGAACCGCTTTTTTTCCCGATTGAGGGACGCGCATTTTCTGTAAGATGCGCCGGTGTCCTTCGTGGGTATTCTGCAGGTCAATGTCCCGCAACAGGTATATCCGGCCAGTTCTCTCACCTTCCCGCCATTTTTGGCGGTATTCCTGGCGCTCGATGGCCGCAAGCGAAATATTTTGCGCGTAGCGAAATACGACCACCACCGGGGTGTAGTGAAAGGTCCGATTGATGTCCCGGGTGATGCGCGTCATCTGAGTCCGAGTGGGCAACTTCCCCCCTCCCCGATCCAATTCAATCCCAAATATCAGCAGCCCATTGTAGCCGCGAGCGTCCTGGCGGAGTTGTTCCACCGTGCGTGCCGAGCGGGCGCCGGCAAAAGCACGGTCATCCACCAGACCGAAAAAGTAAACATCGCCGGCAATCGTGTGGGCCTCCTCCTGGGGGTTGTATTTTTCCGGAATGACCGATTCTAAATCGGTCGGCGCCTCCGTGACGTAGTTGACCGGGACTTCGAGGTCTTTGAAAAGGCGCTGCAACCCGGTGTACAAATCAGTTTCCAGAAAGTAATTCAATTCCATTGTTTGCGTTTTTCGGGCGATCAGTGAACGTAAAGCCAGGCCAGCAGATCGTATTTGTGCGCTTGGTAGCGCTGTTCGAGGGTTTCCCCGCGCTCAATGGTCCGAATAGCTCCGGTATCGCCCTGCTGCAATTTTCGGATGAGGTCCAGTCCGGCCTTTCCCATGCGGGATTTACCGTTTGGCGGTTGTTTGCGGGGGCGGTCTTCCCTGGCTTCCGCCGCGGCGGAACGGATTTGGTGGTTCAGCCAGTTCTGCATGGCTTGGCTGAGCTTTTTGACCAGGACGGGATCGCCCGCATCCAGTCCCGACGGAACCTCCCGGTCACAGTCTTTGTGCTGGGCCAAAGCATACAGAATCTCTTGCTGATTGAGGCGGACACTTTCTCCCTGAAGATTGATATAAAGCAAATCGTGGTGCTGGTAGCGGTGTTTCTTCATCTTGGGCGCGCGCGCCGGATAGCCCACCAAGGCCAGAATGCCTTCCTCTGGGCAGTGCTCATCGATCCGCACGCAACCGGAGTATACCCCACGGGGCATAGCGTCGTATTTCTCCTTTTCTTCCTGAAGCTCATCGGCCAGGTCCTGGCGAAAACTCTGCAACGACAGGTCATCAAACCCAAATATATCTTCGCTCACCTCGATGTCGTCCCAGGAGGCTTCCATTTGCCGCAGCATGCGTGCTTCCTGCTCACGGTCGAGGTCGGCATTCTGGCTTTTGCGGCGGATGCCTTCGGTAAATCGCTGATCAACTTCCGATCCCGCCAGGCGCATTTGCACCATGCGATCTTCGATGCGGGATTGCAGGTCCAGGTAACGGTTGATGTTTTCCGAAGGCCAAAAATTGAGCCCATAGATCGTATCGTTGGGGGAACCGAGCCGGTCGATGCGGCCCATGCGCTGAATGATGCGCACCGGATTCCAGTGGATGTCGTAATTGATCACAAAATCGCAATCTTGGAGGTTTTGGCCCTCACTGAGCACATCGGTTGCGATCAGGATGTCAACCGGATGATCGAGCACTGCCTTCCAGCGCGGTTGATGCGTCCGCACCCACTTATCCCAGTGAGCGTATTCGGCCACCGGACTCAGCCCCTCGGGCGCCCGGTAACCTTTCCAGACCTTTTCTCTGCACAATTTAGTGAAAGGAGCGAACCGCTCTAAAATCGTCTCAAAATCCCTGACTGGCTCTTCGGAGTCGGAAGCGTAGGCCAGTTGGCTGGACACTACGGCGACCGTTCCCAAACCGGAAATCTCGCGGAGCTTGTCGTACAGGTAAGTAGCAGTATCGGTATAGACGGTAAAAATCAAAACTTTCGGGTTGCGGCGGTTGTGACCGGTTTCTCGCTTTTCCCGAATTTTGCGAATGAGCAGTTCCAGTTTGTTATCTACCCGGTGGTTGGTCATTCCGGATTTCCCCCTGGTCTCCAGTGCGCTTTCAAATAAATCGAGGTTTACCTTGAGCTTGCTCAGCGCTTCAATGTCTTCTTTTAGGTGCTTTTTGTACCGTTTGAGATTGCCCGCGGCCTCAATATCGGCGAGCCGTACCTTTCGTCGGCTGCCCAACTCAAACTGGCTCAGATCGATCTCATCTTCCTCAGTAAACAGGCCCATAACGCCACTTTCTCGGTCCTCACTTTCTTTTTTGGTCAGTTCGTATTTCCGCACCAAGTCGAGCACCGTCTGGTGGCGATCCAGGATCCGCTCGACCGTCACCTTGAAGGAATACCAGGAAGATTCCAGGCGCTTGACCATCAGGATGTACATCATCTGCACCAAGAACCGGTCTTGAATCTGGGCATCTTCGAGAATGGAGAGCTTTTTTTCCTGCTCCACGTACCAACTGGAAAGATAGGCGGACAGACGATCCGGAAATGCCTCGAACAATTCATCGAATGATTCGAAATTTCCTATGTATTCCGGCGTGACGAAGACGTTGTCCGGGCGGGCTTTAACCGGAAAATGTAGGCCTCCCGCTTGTTTGGCGACCATTTGCCGGGTTCGGGCGACGGTCAAAGCATCGGTCAGCTTGAAGAGCTGAGAGGGCAGCTTTCGGATAAAGGTAGCCATCGTACGGTCAGGATCCTCCCGCCACTCTTTAAACCCGCGGGTACCCATGCGAAATACATAGTCCAGGCTGCGAACGCCTAACTTCTCATCGAAACCGCGCGAATTGTCTTTCACCATGAGCTTAAACTGATTCCGAATGTCCATCAGCGAGTTGTTAATGGGGGTGGCGGAAAGCATCAGTACCTTGATGTCAGCATTTGGCTTGAGTATGGTATCGACCAAAAACTTGTACCGATTGGACTTGGCGTTGCGCAGATTGTGGCTTTCATCGATAACCAGGAGCTTGGGGCGATCACTTTGAAAATAATCGCGGATCTTGAGCCGGTCCTCCCGGCGTTCCAAGCGGTCATCCTGCAAATCGGTGTGGTAACGAATCACGTACCGCAACCGGTCTTCCTCGAATCGGGATCCCTGGCGTTCGTGGTACTTTCGCCAGTTGTGATCCAGCTTTTTGGGACAAAGCAGAATCACTTCGTGCCCTTCCATCTCGAAGAATTTCATCACGGCCAGCGCTTGCCAGGTCTTGCCCAACCCCACTGCATCTGCCAGAATGGCTCCTTCGTATTGTTGGAGCATCCCAATCAGGCTCAGCACCCCTTTCTTTTGGAATTCATACAGCGTTTGGTACACCGCCGTATTTTCCAGTCGCCCGATCCGCCGGGAAAATTTCGGATTGAGATCCGCTTCCAGGATCCGATCTCCGAAAAGCTCAAAAAGAACCTTATAGTAGATGTCCTTAGGGGTATGGGGGTGAAAAATGCGACTGATCTCCTCAATAAGATAAGTCTTGAAGTTCACCTTCCGTATGCGGCCATCGGCTTCCCGGATGGTTTTCTGGTTGTGGGCTTCCTTGCGCTGCCAGAGGTCTTCGAACCAGGAAACAAGGGCGTTGTAGTCTCCATCCGTGCCTTGTCCTTCCACATTGAGCTCAACATTGGCGCTGATTTTCAATCCGATTCCTGCCTCGGTCAGATTGGAGCTGCCCGTAATGTAAAAATCGTCTTTGTCCCCGCGGTCCGCACGGGATTCTTTGTCCTTGTAGAGATAAAGTTTGGCGTGGCAGAAGTTCGGCTCCAGCGTTTTGCATTTTACTTTGTCTTGCCGGAGAAAATTGACCGCATTGCGCGCGGTGTGTGGAAGCTCAAAGATGCGTTGCAAGCTCAAATCTTCATTGAGCAGATCCAGACCCCGTATCTCTTGCTCGCCGTGGCTCACAATATCACCAATCACGAAACGGAAACGGCGAATCTCAGCATTTGTGTTTCGGGCCAACCAGGCCAATGCACCAACGGTAAAGTAACCGGTGACGATGTCCATGTCGCCGCTTTTGACATGTTTATCGATCCACTGGTAAATCTTGGGATCGGCTCCCCGCATGTTGTTGTCGATCAGCATTTATTTTCTCCCCACTCAGGATTGGTCTTTTCGGATTGAATGCTAAAATCCTGATTTATTCGAAACTTTCCTAAACTGAATCCGCAACCTTATCTGGCTACGCAACTCCTGGGCGGCGACTTATAATTTTTTTGAAAGTTGTTATTGTAATTCTTTTTGTCACCCAAGGCTTGCTGGGTATCTACGATTTGCCTCCCCAAAATTCGGTTGCCAAACCAATCATAGCACAAACAATCAACCACACTAGCTCGATTTTGTGTCGATTTATAGATTTCATAAAATCATTATATTATTTTTACGCGCCATAAAATTGTATCTTTACATCCCCTCTCTCACCTTATTTTACAATCAAATATCACCCTATGAAAACCTTTCAACTCAGGCTGCTGGCCTTCGTATTTGGTGCATTTATTCTATTCGCCGCCGGTTCATCGGCAGTACAGGCCCAAACTGCATGTCTGCCCGATTGCTTCAATGACGACTTTACCCCCAAGGGATTCCTGGATCCAATTGATTTAGAAGTTCCCGGACAACCCGGATGCTTCTTGCGGGTAACCTACGGCTATCGGCTTGCTTGCGGAATCTGGCACGATTTCTACATTTACGACATTGAGGTCATCGGTGAATGTAACGGGAGTTTCCTCGCCGATATCAATGCTGTTGTCCAAACCGCTACAACCCTGTTATTTATGAGCAATCCCCCGGTCGACAAAGTGGGCACAACGGTAGGCCCGCCCAAGCCCGCTTGCGGGGAAGTGGCCTGTGTGACCAACTGGCGGGTCATTCAAGGCGCGTGTTGGCAGTTTGGGGTCAACGAAAAGTACTTTGCCTGCGAGCAAACCACTTGTTGTCTCCAGCCCTACCAGATTTGCCGTGACTTCTGCGACAACATTACGGTGACCAGCTTCGGTGGCTTTGGGGGCAGTTGTGAGTCCAGCGGCCCAGGATGTGTACCCGTTTGTAATTAAGCCGGAGGAAACATGATGCAATATCACAATGCAATTAAACACTCATTTGGCAACTGGCGCCATCCGGTCCTCTTGCTGGTGATCCTGGTGCTTGCGTGGCCCACGGTCGCCCAGCACGCCGAGCGAAACCTCGAGGGGCAGGTGGTCAGATTTTCCGAGGAAACGGCAATCCACTCCCTGGACGGGGGCAAGACATGGGCCATTGCGGAGGGGCAACGGGAAGACGTGCCTTCCTGGGCGCAGACCTGGCTCAGTCCGGAGACGGAAACCGCCCGGTGGAGCCCGCGCGGGGTCACCGTAGAACTGCCCAATGGTGGCAGTCTGCACCGCACCGTCGATTCGGACGCTTGGGAAGCTCCGGCGGCAGAAATTGCCGCTTTGCCGTCCTGGGCCCAGCGTTGGGTGGGACAGACGCCCACCCGGACACCGGTTGATTTTGCTTCGGCCAAGGTGGAGCCTTTGTGCTCATCCGAAAAACCGGTGCAGCGCACAAAAACCGTGCAAGTGGCGCCGGGCCTCGCGGTCCGCAGCTACGACGACGGAGCGACCTGGACCATGGCGGAAGGGAAGCGGGAAGATCTACCCGCCTGGGTAGCGTCCTGGCTGGAACAACCGGCCGAGCAAGTGCTTCCGGCAAAGGAGTTGGTGTTCGGCGAGGCGCTCATTCGCAGTGTCGATGACGGAAAGACCTGGACCCAGGTCAAAGGTGAAATTGATG
>JBCCQH010000066.1:0-41438 GCA_039024435.1 Bacteroidota bacterium | reverse complement strand
TTTTCGAATCCTGCGGTGAGCTATCGGGGGGTGCCCCTGGGCGAAAGTGGCGTCCACAACAATGCCGCCGTCCTGAACGCCAATGCTCCGCAGATTGGGCGCTTCCGTCGGGTTCCCCGGATAAAGCGCTGGTTGGGCGATGTCGTACTCAAGCACAATTTTGCTTACATTTTGGCGACCGACATCCTCGCCAGCGGCGGCCCCTACCAGATACAGGACTCGGCTTTGGTCATCTTTCAGGCGGGAAATCGGATTGAATTGAATCCAGGCTTCCGGACCGGAGAGGGGGCGCATTTTGAAACGGTGCTCGAAACGCCCGCCGCTGAATGCGGCACTCAATGAGCTGAAGGACGATCCGCGGACAGCGTCGCAAAAAATTTCCCTTGATGCTCCTTCCGCATAACAAAGCCCAATCCACCGGGGTTTTGTAATTGAGGCAGCACGGGTAGTCCCGCGGATCTCCGGTCGCCCGAGCGGCTCCGACCGAGGGGGGATGGCAGCGAAAATTCAAGTTTTCCCCTCCACCCTCGGCTTTTGGGCCGAAATTGGGTCAAACATTGAATGTACATGAAAAAAGCGATCTGTTTTCTCGGTTGGATGTCCTTGCTGCTCGGCTCCCTTTGGGGGCAGGAGTACGAACGCTACCGTACCCTGACGGACACGGTGATTGCCTCAAAGCACCTTGGGTTCGACAAAAAGATCACGGTGACGGTGCCCTTTGAGTGGCAAGCCGACGTGGACCGCAGCTTTCCCCTGATCGTGGTATTTGATCGCCAGAATGAGCGGAGCCACCAGTTCATCCTGAATACCATCGATTACCTCACGAGCAATGAGCAGATGCCCTCGGCGGTGATCATTGGGATTGAATCGGGGCAACAACACCGGTACGCCGAGACCCTGCACCGGGTTTCCAGCGAAAAGGGGCAGGCCGGGCAAAACGAAAAATTCCTGTTTGAAGAACTGCTGCCCCTGGCGGAGGCCCAGTTCCACGCGTCGTCCTTCCGGCTCTTCATCGGCCACTCGCGCTACGGATACTTTACCAGTTCGCTCCTGATGACCCGGGGCCGGGAACTGAATGGGGTGATTTCGCTGAGTCCTTTTTTCAGCCAGAAGAATGTTGACTGGACCGATTCCCTCGGCACCCTCGCGGGAAATCGCTATCCGGCGCGGCGCTACTACCGCTTTGGGATCGGGAACGATTATCCCGAAGATTACGCCAAGATGGAGGCTGCGATCCAGCGGCTCGATCAGCCCCAGGTGGACGCCCAAGGCTACCTTTTCCCCGAAGCCGACCACAATGTTACCCCCGGATTGACGATTGGGATTGCCCTGTACGAGATTTTTGAAGAATGGTCCCGTATCCAGGCGCGGTACACCGCCAACGAACAAAAAGACCTCGCTATCCTCCCGGTCCTCGAAGCGGAAATCACCGCGGTGTACGGCAATGCTTTGCCCTTTTCTCTCGGCATCCTCAATGGGAAAGGGTGGTATTTTTTCAATGAAAAAGAATACGAGAAAGCCATTGCCGCCTGGGATGCACTCTTGGCGGCCTACCCCAATTATTCCGAAGGGTACTTGTACATCATGGCCGCGCAGAAAGCGCTCGGGCAGGATTTTTCCGACACCCAGGCAAAATTTCTGGCGTCGCTTCATCGATCAGAGATCTACTCGCAAAGTGAGAAGATGGAACTGAAACAAGAATTGGCCGATCTGCTTGAGTAAAGATTTGTGTAAGTTGCGGTTGCGGGGGAAATTCCTCTGCAAATACTAACCGTTTACCACACAAAAACACAACACGATGGACATTTTTAATGGGAATCGCAAGCTCGAGGCTGCGGTTATGTTTGCGCTGGACTGGGGCGTTTACCTGCGCCACGACCTGGATGAGCCGATTGCTCCTTTCATGTACCTGCTCAACGGCGACGAAAAGCGGGTTCGGGTACTGATGACGGAAGGAGACCCAATTGAATACGCAGCGCGGGTTTTGGCCCAGGAAAAAGAGCCTTTCCAGCAGTTCGTCATCGGGATTGAAGGCTACCTTCGGGACGAAAACAATGAGCGGATCGACGCCATTATCGTGCAAGGATTCGACAAAACCCAAGCCAAGGGCGTGATTCTGGGGCAGATGTTTTCCCCGATGGAAAAGGGGGGAACCTTCCGGAAAATCGAGCGGGCCGCATTTTTAGGGAATCCGGACTTGCCCATGGCGCGGGAAAAAATGGAGGCCCCGGATTACACGGGAGAAGGTGTGGGGGTCAATGCGATGGGCATGAAATACGGGGATTTGACGCAGTACGCCGCCTTCTTCACCCACTCGAATCCCTCCTTGATCGTCGACATGATGAAGCGATTTTTGCACGCGAAAGTGACCGATGAACGCGCCGATTCCTTCAGTGGCCGCATTGAATTGGTGATCACGCCCGGCGTCGTCAAAAACGGTGATTTCCTAAAGTTCGTGGTGCTCAATGCGATGGTGGAAGAGCGGCAGGCGCCCCCCGCCCTCAGTTGGGAGCAGCGGACCGGACGAAAGTTGCGGATCAATGTCAAACACGGAGAGGTAGGACTCCTGAACGAATTCGAACTGGAAGATGATGGTGAGCCGGAAGCCCCCAAGTCTGAGGAAAATGCGACAGAGGGAGGAAAATACGCCGCATTTTCCGTCACCCAACTGGAAATGGAATTCAATCGGATCATCGCCATCCCCAATGCCCGAACCAATATTACCGCTTTGGAGGACATGACCGAATTGATGGCGGAGTACAAGCGCCGCGGCCTGGCCCTGCCCGAGGTGAGCGCGGAGGGGAAGCCCAAACCCCAACCAAAAGCCAAAAGCAAGGGCAAAGGCAAGCCGTGGTGGAAATTCTGGTAAATTCGGCACTTCAATTTGGATATGACTAAATTTAAGGTCGTTGCTGAGGTCATGGTGCCTCGCGCATCAGGCAGACCAATTAAAGCGCTATGAAAATTCCCCGCATCAAAGGAAAAATCGACCGGAGAATCCTGATCAATTACCAGGTGGACCCGGAAGTCTTGGAACAGTACTTGCCCGCTCCCTTCAAACCCAAATTGGTCAAGGGGCAGGGAGTCGCCGGAATTTGTTTGATCCGCTTGAAGGAAATCCGCCCCAAAGGCCTTCCCAGACAGATCGGTATTTCTTCGGAAAATGGCGCCCACCGCATCGCGGTGGAATGGATGGAGGACGGCGAATTGAAGGAAGGGGTGTACATTCCCCGGAGAGACACCTCTTCGCGCTTAAACTCCTGGGCTGGGGGAACGGTTTTTCCTGGAGTACACCATCACGCGGAGTTTTCGGTTCGGGAAGCGGCTGGGAACTACCAGGTTGCTTTTGTCAGCGAGGATCAGACCTCCCTGTCGATTGAAGCCCGGGAATCTGACCAGTGGAACGAGGCCAGCGTATTTGAGAACTTGGAATGCGCCTCGGCTTTCTTCGAGAACGGAGCGGTGGGCTATTCCCCGGACAAAGGTGATTTCGAGGGCTTGGAGCTAAGGGTCCACGAGTGGCGGGTGTCGCTGCTGGAGGTTGAGAAAGTGCATTCCAGTTTTTTTGAGAACGAAGCGATCTTTCCTTCCGGTTCGGTTCGTTTTGACAATGCGCTGCTGATGAAAAACATCGACCACGAATGGATTGGACGGAAAAAAATCAAACGGGCGGAACTTCCCGCCTAATCTCCGGAGGTGATTGCGCCGGTGTCGAATTCAAAGCTGAGCTCCCCCAATATGATTACGCCCCCTTACCGAATTGAAACTGAGCGCCTGGTTCTGCGGTGCTGGCACCCGGAAGATGCGCCCGCTCTTGCTGCGACCATGGCCCGCAGCCGCGCCCATCTGCAACCCTGGATGTCCTGGGCGCGGGCGGAACCCCTCTCGCTTGACCAGCGCATAGCGTACTTGCGCACCAATCGCGCGAAGTTTGACCTGGACAAGGACTACATTTATGGCATCTGGGACCGGGAAGAGCGGGAGGTCATTGGGGGCACTGGCCTCCATACCCGCCGGGGGCCGGATGCCTTTGAGATCGGATACTGGATCGGGGCGGAGTATACCCGGCGGGGCTACGCCCGCGAGGCCACCCGCAGTTTGATCGCCGTGGGTTTGGACTACTGTCAAAAACGGCGCATCGAAATTCGCTGCGATCCGGAGAACTCCGCCAGCTTGGGGATACCCCAGCAATTGGGATTTACCCACGAGGCCACCCGGCGGGCCCTGGATCCGGGCGTTGCAGAAGGTTCCCGGCGGGACACGATGATTTGGACATTGCTGGCCACGGAATTTGCTGACTGGCCGCACCGGGAGGCTGCCGGTGGTCTCGGCCACGATGCCGCGGGGCGCAAGCTGTTCGACACCCGCTCCGGTAGAACCGGCCCGCGCGAATGACTCAGCGGAATACCGTCACCGAGCCCGATTTGTCGATGGTGTTCCCGGTCACTGTGCGCGCCTGCAGGCGGTACACGTAGGAGCCTTCCGGGACCGGTTGCCCGTTGAAGGTGCCGTCCCAGTATTCATTGATCAATCCCGTCTCCCAGATCAGTTTGCCCCAGCGGTCGTAGATCTGCAACTGCCAGTCGTCCATGAGTGCCGTGGTCACAATTTCAAAATTGTCATTGACCAGATCGCCGTTCGGGGTAAAGGCGGTGGGCACGTAGACATTGCCGTTGATCACCTGAATTAGGCAAGCGCGCGTGGTATCGGTACACCCGTTTGGGTTGTAAGTGACCAGTTGCACGCAGTATTCCCCGACATCGTCGTAGACGTGGAAGGGTTCGGGACCGCGACTCTCGTTGCCGTCGCCGAATGACCACAGGTAACCGGTGGCAAACTGCGATTGATTGAAGAAGCTGACCGTCCCGCCCTGATCGATAATCGCCGGAATTTCCGGGGCGCTGCTGAAGGCCGCAATCGGCGCCGGCGCGATGGCCACTGTCTGCCTACTGGTATCCCGGCAACCGTTCGCATCGGTGGCGACCAAAACCGCATTGTAGTTGCCGGCGTCCGCATAATTGTGGAGCGGATCGGGATCGGCGGAAGTACTGCCGTCCCCGAATCGCCATTCGTAGAGACTGGCATCCTGGCTCACATTCGTGAAGGCCGCCGAAATCGGGCGGGTGCAGGGATCAAAATCGACCACAAATCCGGCATTTGGTCCCGTACCCGGTGCAATCGCAAAGTTGAGGCTCGTGGTACACCCGATGGCGTCGGTGACCGTGATTTGGTGGCCGCCGGCGGTGATGTTCGCAAAGCTGCCGGAACTGTTGCCCGGTCCATTGTCCAGGCTGTAGAGGTAGGGACCGGTGCCCCCACTGGCGGAAACGGTCGCTTCGCCATTGGCGTCGCCCGGGCAGATTTCGTCCACGGTACTGACCAGAGACGCGATCAGTTCGGGCGGTGAATTCAAAGTCACCGGAATCGATACCGTACAATTGTTGGCGTCGGTGAGGGTCGCGGTGTAGCTGCCCGCCGCCAATCCGGTAAAGCTCCCCGAGGTCTGGGCGCCGGCGCCCGAGAGGGAGTACTGCAAGGGGGCCACGCCCCCGGTGCCGCTGAGTTGCACGATGCCATTGGACCCGCCGAAGCAAGTGACATCCGAGGCAAAATCCAGGTTTAGGCTCAACGGTGCTGGTTCATTGATGCCGAAGGTTACGGTGGCGGTGCAGCCCCGCGCATCGATCAGAAAGCCCGTGTAATTGCCGGCGGTCAAGGGACCGAAGACATTGTTGTTGCTGTAATTGACGCCATCGAGCGAGTACTGGTAGGGAAAGGTGCCCCCGCTGGCATTGAGCACCGCCGATCCATCGGCGGCGCCGGTGCAGGTGATGTCGTTGGGACTGGCGGTGACGAGCAAGGGTACGGGATCGGTGAAGATGATATTCACGCTGTCGAGGCATCCTTGGAAATCGCGCACGTAAAACCAGTAGCTGCCCGGCGCGAGGTTACCGAAGCTGTTGCCGGGCTGGTAGGCCACGCCGCCATTGGAGTAGGTCAGGGGAGGCGTGCCCCCGCCGCCGTTCAGGACGACGCTGCCGTCATTGGCTCCGGTGCAGGAAATCGGGGTGATTTGCGGCAAGACGGTGACCGCCGGCAGATTCGGGACAAAAATGGCCAGCGAATCGATGCAGCCCGCACCGTCCTGGACGTAAATCCACTGCGAACCATTGGGCAGGCCGGCAAACGCGTTCAAGGGCTGGAAAGGCGTGCTGCCCGCGGAGTAAAGGTAGGGTGGGGTGCCGCCGGAGGCGCTGAACGCAACGTAGCCGTTGTTGCAGGCGGTACCGGCGAGCGAATCCACCGTGATGTTGATCGGGGTGGGTTCGGTGAGGGTGACGCTGAGGGTGACCAGGCAGTTGTTGGCGTCGCGGACGGTTACGGTGTAATTGCCCGCGCTCAGGCCGGAAAATGCGCCACTGGGCTGGAAGTTGGTGCCGTCGACCGAGTAGCTGAGGGGGGCGGTGCCGCCGCTGCCATTGACCAGGAGGGAGCCATTGCTGCCCCCGTTGCAGGCGGGATTGCCCTGGGCGATGAGCGTCAGGTTGAGCGGAGTGGGCTGGGTGACGGTAAATGAAACCGACGCGCTGCAGCCATTGGCATCCAGGGTGGTGACGGTGTGGCTGCCGGGACTCAGGTTGCTGAAGGTCAGTACCGGTCCAAATGGTCCCCCGTCCAGCGACCAGGTATAGCTCGGGGTGCCGCCGGCATTCGCGACGAGGACCGAGCCGTCATTGGCTCCGAAACAACTGATTGGGTTGAGGCCGGCTACGCTGATCGCGAGGGGCGCGGGAGCAGGTAAATTGAGGGTCAGTGAGGTCTGACAGCCATTGCCGTCGGTCACGATGAGCAGGAAATTGCCCGCGGGGAGCCCGGTGAAGAGGCCGCTGGCTTGCCCGGGGCCGAGGTTGATCGAGTAGGTGTAGGGCGCACTGCCCCCACTGGCGGTGACTCCGATGAAGCCGTTCAGTTGGCCGGTGCAGAGCGGCGCTTGGGAACTGTCCAGGGTCAATACCAAGGCCGGCGGTGCGGTGAGCGTGACCGAGAAACTCGTGTCACAGAGCGCAGAATCGCGGTAATAGACCGTGTAGGTGCCCGGGAGGAGTCCGGTAAAGGATCCCGTGGCCTGGGGAGTTCCCCCGTTCAGTTGGAAGGTGTAGGGAGCGGTGCCGTTGGTGGGATTGACCGTGATCGAACCCGTGTTGGAATTGCCGCAGGGCGGATTGGTGGTCTGCAAGGTGTACTCCAGGGTATCTTGGCAGCAGGTGTTGACCACGGCGACGTGGACGGTATCGACGTCGGTACAGCCCACCGAATCGCGAATGTAAACCCGGTAGTCCTGGGTTACCGCCGGCCAGGCATTCGTGCTCGGGCAGGTGTCGCAGCTCAGGCTGAGATCGGGCCGCCACTGGTAGAAATCACTGCCGCTGGCGGTGAGTTGCACCGTATCTCCCGGACAAATCACCGTAGAATCGGGGACCGCCATGCCACTGACCGCGCCAAAAATGATGGTCAGGCGCGGGTGCATGGTGGGGTCGGGAGCGTCGCTGGTCGCGAGGCGGATCCGCCGGTAGGTCGATTCGGTGCTGAGCCGCAGCATCATCCCGTTGTTCCCGTTGGTGATCATGCTCTGGATCAGCGGGGTGACATTGAGGTTGAGGAAGTCCTGGGTAGGGGAGGTGGTCGCGGGCAATGCTACTTGGGGCGCACCGGCGAGGGGTTGATTCGACCAGGCCACGGTATTTTCGTTCCAGGCGTTGGCTGCTCCGGGGGCAATCGTTTGGATCAGCCAGTTGTTGGCCCCGGAATGGACGCTGGTGGGGTGGTTGTCGAAGTACAAGTCGAGCAGGGCGGATTGCACCACCGCACCGGACGGGATGAGGTCCAGGTCAAACTCCAACAGGGAGCGCCGCGTACCGAGGATGCCGCTCCAGGTCCAGGTCATCATGAACATGCTGGTGTTTACGCCGAAGTTGTTGTTCACGAGGTCGTCGCGGGACTGAATCAGAGCGTCTTTTCCACGGAAGGGCCCCGGTCGCAGGACCAGGCGACAGTCTCCCGTATTGGCCACCGTGATCTGTTCGACCAGGGTATCGTTGCCGCAAGAATTGCCCGCCACCAAGGTCACCGTATAGGTGCCGGGCGCTGCGTATTCGTGGGCGGGCTCCGCAATCGAATCCCCATTTCCGTCGCCAAAGTCCCAGGTCCAAGTCGAGTCCAGATTTGAGGTATTGACAAAGGAAACGGTAAGGTTGTTGAGGAAATATTCAAATTCTGCCGTGGGAAAGTCACAGGAATTGCAGATCGAATCCAGTTGCGTGGGCGCCAGCGGCGCCGTCTGCGGGCTCACTGCAGAGATGCTCAAGCCGGAGTTGGTCGTCGGCGTGAAGCTGGCCACCGACAGGTTGGGCACCGTGATCAATACCCGCGCCGAATCGGTAAAGCAGGGCGCAATCCCGGAGGAATCCAATTTCACGATGAAAATATCGCGATTTTGCGCCTGAAAGCTCTGTGAGTAGCCCGCCAAAGCAAATCCCCCGTCGCGGGACAGGGCCACTCGGATTGCTTGATCGTAGTCATCGCCTCCGTATTTCCAGGACCAAACCAGGTTACCGGTGTTGCTGACCTTGATCGCGAGCATGTCGTCAAATCCGTTGTTGCTGAAACTCCGCGAGTGACCGGCGATGATGAGGTCGCCGTTGTTGTCTTCGACTAAGCCGCGCCCGTCGTCCAGGCCGGCTTCCCCGTAGACCCGCGCCCAACTGACCTGCCCGTTGGAATTGGTTTTGACCAGCAGGATGTCTTGTACCCCGACCCCATAGGATTCGGTTGTTCCGGTAAATGCGTAGCCGCCGTCTTGGGTCTGCACCAAATCCCAGGCCCGATCTACCCCGGTCCCGCCGTACACCCGGCCCCACTGAAAGATGCCGGTGGAATTGATTTTGATCAGGAAGGCGTCGTACAGCCCTGCACCCCAGGTCCGGGTCTGTCCGCAAAGTGCGTAGCCTCCGTCGGAAGTGGTGATAATTGACCGCATGTAATCAGGATCGAATCCGTAGTACACCCGGTTCCACAACACGGTGCCATTGGCATCGAGTTTGATGAGGTAGGGCTCCGGATAATTCGTGCCAAAAGAGTAGGTGTGGGTATTGCCCGCGATCAGAAACGTTGTGTCCGGCAAGGCCAAAATTCGGGTCACCCGGTCAAAGTTTCCGCCACCGATGCGCCGTGACCACAGGACATTGCCCGCGGCATCGGTTCGGTGGACCAGCATATCGTCCTGACCATTGGAGAAGCTGAACGATGCGCCGGCGAAGATGAAGCCACCGTCCGCCGCTTCTGCCGCCGAGTTTCCGTAGTCCCAGCCGGGACCGCCAAAAGTGCGCCCCCAAATCGTATTGCCCTGCTTGTCCAGGCGGAGCATATACTGATCGTATTCTCCCGCTCCCGGGCCAAAAACCGTTGCCGCCACCACGAACCCGCTGTCCGCGGTCGGGCGAATGTCGTTGGCAATGACATCAAAACTGCCTCCATACGTTTTTTGGAAGGTAGACTGGGCCGAGCCAGCCAGCCAGCAGCAACCGAGAACAATAGCAAGAACAAATACGCTTCGAAAGTGATTCCGCACGAATGTAAAAGGTTTTGGTATGGCGAACGATGTGATCTACGGATTGAATACCCAGGGTAAGATAGAAAAAATGCCCATACATCACAGTATTCCCGGCGCTGAATGTCCGATATTCAAGCACAAACGGGGAAATCGGACCCGTGAAGATCCGATTTCCCCGCTTTTGGGGTGGGGCAGAGGGGCTTACTTGGCCTTGACGAACTTCACCGTGTTGGCGGTGATGCCGTTCACGTTGACTTTGCCCAAGTAGATGCCATTGGCGAGGCGTCCCAAGTCCAGTTCGAGCGTGTGGCGGCCACTGCGCAGGTCAAATTCCTGCACAATCCCGGTCTGCTGCCCGAGCAGATTGGTGATTTCTACCGCTAATTTGGCGTCTTCCGGTAAGTCAATGTCGATATTGACCCGGGAAGTGAAGGGGTTCGGGTACACGCGAATAACTTCCGGAGTGACAATGTCCGCGATGACCGCCTGCACCGTATTTGTGAAATGGCTGGCCCCATCCAGGTCAAACTGTTCGAGGCGGTAATAATAGACCACGTTGGCGGTGACATCTTCGTCGATGAAGCTGTAGGTGGCACCCTCGCCTTGATTGGCTGTGGCCGCTACCTCACCGATTTTGCCGAAGTTGTTGCCATCGGTGCTGCGGAGTACGTCGAAGCGGTCATTGTTCTGTTCACTCGCCGTCTCCCAATCCACCCGGATGTCGCCGTTGTAGGGATTGGCCTCCAGATAAGCCAAATCGACCGGCAAGAGGCAGACCAGCGTGACCGGGGCCGTCGCTACACAGCCATTCTGGTCGGTGACCGTGACATTGTAGGTTCCGCTCGCCAGGTTGGTCGCCGTATTGCCGGTGGTAAAGCCCCAGTTGTAGGTGTAGGGGCCATTGCCGCCGGAAGCATTCACGATCGCGGTCCCGTTGTTGTTCGGGGGACACGGCGGATCAATGATGGAAAGCGTATTGATCACGACCGGGGTCGGTTCCGGAATATTGACCAGAGTGGTCGTTACACAGCCGGGCACCGTCAGGTCAAATACCGTGACGGCGTAATCCCCCGGAGGCAGAGGCCCCGCCGAAGTACTCGTGAAGCCGGTGGGAGTTCCGCCGGGAACCGTGACCCAGTTGTAGCCAAACAGGCCGGATCCGCCACTGACGGTTACCGAAACCGCACCGTCATTGGCGCCGTTGCAACTCACCGGATTCACACTTTGGACGGCGACCGAGGGCGTACCCGGAGCGGGCGTGACCGTCGCGGGAACCGAATCGACGCAGCCCGTAATATTGTCGGTGACCTGCACGATGTAGGTGCCCGGGACCAGTCCGGTGGCCGGATTCGTCGTCAAATTGCCCGGAAGCCAGTTGTAGCCGTAGTTGCCGGAGCCACCGGTCACGCTGACGCTGGCTTGGCCCGAAGGCGGAGAACACCCCGCCTGGACCGCACTGGGGGTCAGGTTGAGTTGGTTGACGGTGACCGTCACCGTCGTCTGGTCAAAGCACGTAGAAGGCGCATTTGCCCCCTGAATGGTGTAAGTGGTTGTGGTGGTGGGACGGGCGACGACGGTGTTGCCACTTGTCGTGCTCAGTCCGGAGCTGGGACTCCAAGTGTAGCTGTTGGCCCCACTGGCGATCAGGGTCACCCCAACCGAGTCGGTCGCACAGATCTGTGTCGGGCCGGCTACCAAGAGGCTGGGCTGGGCATCTACGATCAACTCCAGGCTGTCGATGGGCGAAGAACCGCAACAATCGGAATCGAAGAAAAGGGTAATGTAATAGGTGCCTGCCGTATTGAACTGGATGTTGGTGAGGCTGGCAAATGTCGTTCCGTTATAAGTATTCGGAGTGGCACCGCCGCCCATTTCCCAATGGTAAAAGTAATTGATCCCGGGGAAGGTCTCGAAGAAGTTGACTTGGTCGCCCTCGCAAATGCGGTATTGCCCTGCGATCAGCGGCGCCGTTGTCCCGATGGTTGGAGCCAGGGTGTCCTGCACGATGATATTGGCGAAGCCCGTGTAGGTATCCGCCCCAAAGACGATATCTTTGCGGCCCAGCGTGGTGTACTGCGTCGTGACACTGGTTCCGGAAGCAGTCCCGGGCGTGGAACCCGCCCCGAACGACCAGGGAAGGGCCGAAGGGCCGGTAAAATTGATGTTGGTATTTGCGCAGGCGATGTTTTCCAGGGTAATGACCGGCTGGCCCGGCAAATTGAAGTTGGTGGTGGACTGCACCGGAGAGGTGCCGCCATCCTGGCGCAAGTTGATTGCGGTGCCCGCACGGCCGTTGCCGCCAGAACCCCCGTTGCCGCCAGAACCCCCGTTGCCGCCGTTGCCACCCGCGCCGACTTCATTGGTGTAAGTGCTGCCATTGCCGCGGGTTCCGCCATTTCCCCCGGTTCCACCCGTACCGCCGGCTCCGGCCGCCCCGGCCGCCCCTGAGACCAGACGGGAATCTTCGAAACGGGCGTTGGTTCCGTTGTTAAAGAGGTAGACCGCGAAGGATCCTCCGCCACCGCGACCGCCCGTACCAGCAGCGCCCCCTTGGCCGCCACCACCACCGCCGCCACCGCCGGAGCCAGAACCATTAAAGCAGAGGGTTCCGCCTTGTCCGGATCCACCGCCGCCGCCGGCCCCGCCTTGTCCACCGCGGCCATCGGTGCCATTGCCCCCGATGCCCCCGGTCACGAAGAAGCCGGCGCTGTAGGTAAAGTTGCTGCCGAGACCGCCGTTGGTGCCATTGGTGCCATTGGCGCCCGCGAGGCCATTGCCACCGTCGTCGCCATCGCTGCAACCATCGGAATCACCCCCGATGCCCACGTTTGTATTGTTGGCCCCAAAGGCGACGCCGCCCCCCTGGCCGCCATTGCCCCCATCGCTGTCGCCTTCACCGCCGGAGCCGCCGCCTCCGCCGCCGCCGCCGGCCCGGGGATTGCTGGAATCGGTACCATTGCCGCCATTGCAGCCGTTGCAACTGAAGGCCGCACCGGCTCCGGTCGTGCCCGCACCCACGCCGCCGCCATTGCCGCCGAAGCCGCCGAAGCCGGCTTGGTCGCCATCGTCGAGGTCACCCGCACCGCCCGCACCGCCCGTGGAGCCATTGGCTCCGTTGGCTCCGTTGGTTCCGGAGGTTCCCGCCGCCGCATTTCCGGCGATCACTTGGGTCCGCGTGAAGTAATAGTTTGAGCAAGCCGTGAGGTGGGCGCCGTAAGTGGACATGCCACTGCCGGTGGCATTGTCCGTGGTAATCGTGATGTCCTGGAAGCGGAAGTTGGTTGCTCCGTTGAGGTACATCGCTACGATGCGCTGGTTGTTGGCCGCACCCTCGGGATTTGCAGTCGTCCGGCGGATCGTCGTCCCGCCGGCGGTGCTCGATTTGCGCCAGTTGTTGCCCGGATCGAATCCCCCTTCAATGGTGAGACCGCCGAGAATCGTGGTGATCGGATCGTTGAAGGTGTAAGTTCCGATGCCGAGCTTGATGACCGCGCCATTGCAGGCGGCCATGTTGATCGCGCTGAGGAGGCTGGTGGGATCGGCTTGGGTGCCGGCACCCGATCCGGTGGTCGTGGCGTAGATGACATTGCAGACATTCGTCTGGGGAGTCGCCACGTTGACCGTTGCCGTGGAAACCGCGGTGCAGCCATTGGCATCGGTTACGGTCACCGAGTAAGTCGTATTGGATGCAGGGGAGACGGTCACGTTCATGCTCGTCATGCCGCCGGGACTCCAAAGGTAGCCCGTGGCCGTGGGGGAGTTGGCGGTGAGCTGGATCGTTCCGCCCGGGCAGATGTCGCCATTCGCGGGGAAGACGGAAACCGTGGGATCGGGATTGACTGTGACGGTAACCTGGTCACTGAGGGAACAGCCGTTTGCGAAACTGGCCGTGACCGTGTAGACGGTGGTCGTGGTGGGTGAGGCCGTTGGGTTGGGGCAATTGGTGCAACTCAGGGCCGTCGTCGGGCTCCAACTGTAGGTAGTTCCCCCGGAACTGGTCGCATTCAGGTTGGCGCTGCCGCCCTGGCAATAGGCTTGGTCGGCTCCGGCGTTAATCGTATTGACGGTGGGGGGAACGATAATTTCGAAGGTGTAGGTCGCGGTGCCGGTCACGAGGCAGGCATCGTCGGTGACGGTCACGGTGAAGAAGTGTGATCCGACATCGGCGGCGGTGGGCGTCCAGCAGAAGGTTCCCACCGGGGTGGGGGTACTGTTGCCAGTGACATTGAAAGAAGCCCCGACAATCCCGCCGTTCCAGGTCATGGTGACGTTGTCGCTGTTGGCGTCGCTGCCATTGGTGAAAAAGCAGAAATTCTGCCCGATGCACACCGTCGTATCAAAGGCGGTGGTAGCGTCGATTCCCGTGGTGACGGGGGGGATATTGGAACAACTGATGACATTGAACTGCATGTCGCGCACGACCTGGCCGATCAAGGTGCCGTTGCGGTATTCCTGGACGAGGACGCAGAGAACGCCGACTTGGGTGGTATTCGGAGTGAAGGAAAGCTGCCCGGTGTTCGGGTCAATGCTGACGCCGCCGGTAGTGCCCAGCGGGTTGATGCCGGAAAATCCGCCGCCGTAATTGACGCTGCTGGAGGCATTTTGGCGGCAAGCGGTCAGGGAAAAGACGAGGCTGTCCCCATCGGCGTCGGTCACGCCGTGGTTGTAGAGCACCGGTTGATTGGCGCAGACGATGGGCGTGGGGATGTTGTTGAAGGTCGGCGAACTGTTGCACGGAGAAACCGTATTGTCGAGGGTTGCGCCGACGTAAATGCTCTGGTTGGCGGGGCTATTCAGCGTGGTGATCGCGCCATTGCGGCAGCAAAGCGAATAGCCGAGTTGCCAGTCATTGCCGCAGCCGTTGGGCAGGGTCAGAGTGCCGGAGTAGATGTAGCGTTCCGTTCCGTAAGCACCACTGCTCCCGCAGCTGGATTGGGCGGAAGGACAAATCGGGGTGATGTCGACCGCGCTGCCCTGCTGAGACAGGGTGAGGGTAGCACTGACGTTGCACACCGCCGAGGAGTAAGTAATGACCGGACTGGTGGGAGCGCTGACCCCGTCACAATCGCGGAAAAAGGTCAGCGTCACGGTGTAGGCATTCGGGCCGATGCAGGTGTAGGTAAGATCGGCTCCTTGCGAATGCGAGGCGTGCGCGAGATCGGCGAATAGGAGCGAAAAAAAGAGGAGCAGACTGGAGCACACAGTCTTTTTCAGCAGCGTAATTGTTTTTCCCATAAGCAGTTCAGCTTCACCATTTTGGTTCAAAACGTGTAAAGTATAGCAGCAAAAATGAACGCAGAATGCTCGTAGTGGGTAGCTAGAATCGGTCTTATAATGAAGTAAAAAGACGTTTTCCAATTGAAAAGTAACGGAAATTACTGGTATTTCCTAAATTTTTTATACCCAAGACTGTAAATCAATAATTGTCAGTAAAATTGGTGCGCAGTCTGCCAATGAGAGTGGCATTTGCGGGCGAAAAGTTCCGCAAAACTTTTTGAGGAAGTATAATTTGCGGCCGCAAATGTTCGCCCACACTCATTCCGGTCCATCTCCCAAATACTGCCCAAAGCCCAGGTTACGGGCTTCTTCATCGTCCAGCAGCCGAAAGTTTCCGTCTTTCTTTTCGGAATCGGTGAAGGGGTAGAGCCAGTCCTGGATGACCGCTGGGTGATAAGGCAACTCGACCAGATTGGCGGTAGAATCCATGACCAATTGATAAGGGCGGCCATTGATCGAGCGCCACACGGTCGCGTAGATTTCCGGCTTTTTGGGCGCGCCGTTGGCGACCATATCGTCGGCGAGAAAGTGGGCAAAGCGGACGATTTCCGGCGGATCTTTGACGAACTTGCGGTATTGGCGGACGGTGAAGTAATCCTCCATGCGGACGTAGCCGAGGGGTTGGCCGTCCATTTCTACCCGGATGCGGGTCGCGGCTTGGCGGTCCATGAGCATCATGCGCCAGGAGAAATGCATCGCATTGGTGTGCCATTCGGCGGGCCAGGGATAGAGGTGGATGCGCAAAGGGAAAAGTAATTGCCAGCCAAAAAAGACAAGCAGAACGGCGTAGATAAGCTTTTGGGCGCGCGGAATGGGCAGCGGGAGTCCCTGGGCAATGGCGGTAGCCGACCATTTGACCGGTTGCCGGCGGAACTTTGCCTTGAGCCAAGTCACCCCCCGGGCGGGGAGGGCTGGGTCAAAAAACAGCAGGGTAAACCCCAGCATCATCTCGGGAAATACCCCGATGCGCCAGAGGTAATCGTTGGTCAGGTGGAAGGGCAACATGAAGGCCACCACGAAGAACAGCTTGAGTCGGACCCGGGGGGAAAACAAGATGAAGGCCGCCACGAGGTCAAAGGCGATGCCCATATAGGAAATGAAATAGGAAAAGCCTTCGCTGGCAATCAAGGGGCCAAATACCGGCCAGTCGCCCCGCATTTCGAGCCAGATCCGCATCGGGTAGGCCTCGATCCAATCTGGGTTCAGCTTGGCGGTTGCCCCAAAAAAGTACACGACGAAGACGAGCAATTGCAGGGTGAGTAGGTGCCAGCGGGGAACGCCCTTGGGAGTGCGCTTTTGCCAGAGGAAACTGGCGATCTGGTGCAGGATGCCCGTCTTGGGTGAGCGGTGTACCGCCTTGGCGATTTCGTGATCCAGACTGAACCAGCGGTTCCAGTGGGTGAAAATCATCCAAAACGCCACCAGACTGATCATGTAGTAGTGGTTGTTGTAGTGGCCTTTGTCGAGCAGGAAGCAGTAGGTTTGCCCCAAGAAGAAAAACACCATCCCCAGGCGATAGAGAAAGCCGCTTGCGATCAAGATCGCGCTGATGTACATGCCGATGAAGAGCACACCCAGCCATTCGGCGGGCAGCATTTCCACCCATTCGAAGAAATCGTAGTGCAGCAGGTAGCGGCTGTGCACGAGGTATCCCCCGATGTACCGCTCGTATTTCCAGGTTTGCTCGATCATGAGCAGCCCGAAGAGAAACCGCACGACGCCCAGGGAAGCGGGATGCACCGAACTCCACATCCACTGCGGGTCAAACACGCGGAACAAAATGGTATTTTTCAGATTCAGCTTCATGGTGGTGGCGCTTGCAGGGGCAATACCCAAGGGTAGCTGGTCCAAAGGCGCCGTTTTTGCCGGGCGAGGTCCAGATTGGGCGGAACAAAGGCTTGCTCAGGCCGGCCATTGAGTCCGTTTTGGACTTCGGCAAATACAGCGGGGGTTCCGCCCTCACGGGTATATCGGCGTTCAAGATAATGCGCATACTGCAAAATCATGTCCGGAGATTTAAAGATTTTGTTTTGCTGTCCCCAGGTCAGCTCACTTTCTTCCGGCCGGACGGGGAGGTCGCGGCCATTGATTTTGTCGCGAACCCGGAAGTGGGCCTGGCCACCCTTAAAGGCCAGGAACATGTCCCAGGTAAAGAGCCGTTCGTCTTCGGTCCAGAGCGTATTGTAGTCGTGCCGGTAGTGGCGCAGCGGCAACCAAATTTGCAGGAGGAAAAAAGGGATCAGCAGGTAGCGGGCGGTCCGGAATTTGCCGGTGGGGACGGCGGGCGTACTGGGTTGAGGGATTGTTTTTTGTGGTCTAGGCCAAAACAGGAAGGTGAGCGCTATCATCAGGATCGGAAAAAAACCGATGGTGAAAAAGAACAGATTGGCGAGGTGAAACGCGGTGAGGAGCAGGATCGCGGGACGGCGTAGCGGGCGAATGAACAGCGCCGGGGCGGCGATGAGTTCCAGCAAGGCGATGCCCCAGGCGCCCGCGATGGCGGTCGAGCCGGGATCGGGGGCGCGTTCGATTCCTCCGGCCATGGTTTGCAGCACCAGGTCCATGGTTCGGCCGCTGAGCCAGTCCGGATTCAGCTTGGCGAGGCCGGACATGAAGTAGACGAGGGCGACCAGGAGCAGGAGGCTGCCCCGCATCCAGGCGGGAACGCTGACCCGGTGCAGGGAAGGCTCCCGGCGGATATCCAGCGAAAAACGGACGTGGGCGGGAATCACCAGCAACAGCCCGCTGATCAATAGCGTGAGGTACCAATGGTTCAGAAAAGCGGCCCGCTCCAGGAAGAAGAGGTAGCCGAATCCCAGACAACAGACCCACCGAACAATCCGGTAGTACGCACCCGCTGCGAGCAACAAATAAGCCAGAGCGAGGCCAGCCACGTAGATCTGCATAGCGCTCCCGCTAAAGAAGGGGAGGGGTGGCCACCCGGGATAGCCAAAGTGGAGCTGCGCATCAAAGTAAAATACTTCCATGAAGGGCCGGGCGAGAGAATACCACGCCAGTTCCCCCGCGACCAGGATCCCAAACACGATCCGAAAGATGCCGAGGGGAGCGCTGGATTCGGGTCGGTGCAGGATGCGGGACCATAAGGAAGGTGCAGTTGAGCTCATTGCGTCCGGAAGATAAAAGGAATTGTGGGCATTCGCACGTCGGATGGGCGCTTAGTTTTGATTCTGGGGGTGGGTGTCCGAAACGAGGCGGGCAACTCAACCGACGGTTGGTGCCCCGGTTATTTTTGGGCGGGTGCCGGCCCAACAACCCCATTCTTCCCACCTCCCTTGTCATTTCTCCTACCGTCGAAATGACAGTATGAGAGATCAATAACCGCATGAGAGATCAATAACCGCATGAGAGATGAATGACCGCAAGGGGGGACCGCCGAGAAAAAGATCATGCTCCAGACAAGCCCAAGCCCCGCAACCGGCAATCACCCAAATCTTTGCCTGGATTTCGGGACTTGCTTAAATTTCGGCATGGCAAAATTGCGAGCAGCTTCCACGATGTTTTTCCTCGCGCTGCTGGGGATGATTTTCCCCGGGTGCAACGGCGATGGAGAAGCCGAAAAGTACGAAGACGGATTCTATGAGGGTGATACCTTTTATTTCTACCAAGGCGGCACCGGCAAAGGGGAGATGAAAGCGGGCCAGCGGGAAGGAAAATGGGTGTTTTTTCACCCGGATGAATGGAAAAGCGCCGAAGGTGGATTCAGGACCGGTCGAGAAGAGGGCCCTTGGACCTTCTTTTTTGCGAATGGAAAAGTGAATCGGGAAGGGGCCTACCGGGCGGGCAAGCAGCACGGACATTGGAAGGCGTACTTCGACGATGGCACCTTAGAAAGTGAAGGGGACTACAAAAACGGCCGGCGAACGGGGATCTGGCAATACTTCCATTTCAATACCCAGCGCCGGAGCTTGGGTAGCTTTGACGACGATGTCCGGATCGGGCAGTGGGAATTTTGGTACAACAACGGCCAAAAGCAGGAAGTGCGTGCCTACCGCGACGGGGAAAACGTGTTGCGCCACTCCTGGAAGGAAAATGGCGAACCCATGGTGGTGGAGGGCACCGGCCCCTACGAGTACTGGGAATTCGGACAGCTCAAGGAAAAAGGCGCTTACCGCGATGGCAAAATGGAGGGAGAATGGACGTTTTGGGACGGCGGTCAAGTGGTCAATACCCAGGTCTACACCGCCGGCGAAGTCGTGGGGGACTCAATTCCCGATGGCCCGGCGGAACCATAAATTCGGTCATGCCTTCTCCCGCTGCCACCGGCAGACTTGTCCGCGCCCATAGCGCCGCTCACAAATCAAAGTTAAAACCCTTGTCTTTGAGCCGGTTGTAAGTCCGTTGTTCAAACTTATAGAGCTTAGCCGGGCGGTGGGCCACCCCTTTTTGGCGCTCCTCCAATTCGGTGATCAGATTCATCGCCAACACTTTTTTGCGGAAGTTGCGGGTGTCGAGCTCCTTTTCCAGGAGGCATTCGTACAGGCTTTGCAACTGCCGAAGGGTAAATTTCCGAGGGAGCAATTCAAACCCAATCGGCTGTCGGCGCACCTTTTCCTGCAGTCGGGTCTTGCAGGCATCCAGGATATTTTGGTGGTCAAAGGCCAGTTGCGGCAGATCTTCTACCGGGAACCAGCGGGCATCTTTGGCCCAGGACGACGCCCCAACCTTGTAATCGCTCACTTTCAGCAAGCTGAAGTAGGCGATGGTGATGACCCGGCCGAGGGGGTGGCGATCCACCGCCCCGAAGGTCTCTACCTGCTCCAGATAGACATTTCTAAGGCCCGTGAGGTCTTCCAAAATGCGGGTGGCCGCCTCGTCAAGGTCTTCCTCCGGGTAGACGAGATCTCCCGGCACCGCGTGGTAGCCCAAGAAAGGATCCGCACCGCGCTCGATCAGGAGCACCTTCAGTTCGGTGTCGTCAAATCCAAAGACGACACAATCCACGGAAAAAGCGGACTTGAAAAAATCTTGAATCTTAATCGAATAGTGGTCTGAGGCCATGTAATTTGTTCGCTTTTGTCCGAAAATTATAAAATCCACGGAAAATATTGAATCGCTATTCGACAAACTTTATTGTCATCAGGACAAAAATTAATTTTCCGGGCTCGGAGCAAGGTGACCGATCTGTTCCCTTGGGCGGTCAATTGGGATGGAAGTCCCGTCGGATTCGGATATTATTGGGTTGATTATCAAGTATTTGCAATATATCACGTGGCGTTTGGCAGGTGCATTGCTACGCAACCCAATTGTCGCCATCGCAGAATGGGGGGGCGGAAAAGGATGGTGACTTATTTGGCAAATTTCCTTGACCTTAAAACTGGGTAAGGCGCAAGCCGGATGCAAAACAGAGGCGGAACTGAACCCAGCCGCACAACTCAACCACAAGGGAACAGTTGCCCAACCAATTCTCCACAAAAAACCGAAAGCAGGGACGGAGGGGCCCCTGCGGTTTCGAGATTGGATAAAGTTGAATAAAGTTGGCTTAGGTGGTATGTTGTAATTTGTGCGTGTGATCCAAGGATCAGCGGGAGAGGCGATAGGCCGTAATCATACCGACTACAATGACCGAAGCCATGATTGCAACGCCTACGATGGTTTCAATTGTCATGATACTTTCCTTTAGATTTTGGTAAAAAATAAACGGGAGGTTTTCGATTCTCTTCACTGATGTAGATGCGCTCCGGCAGTAAATTCCACATTCGGAACAACATTTTTGTGAATTTTTGGCGGCTTCGTGAAAAACTTTTTGCTATTTCCCTGCGTACATTGGCGCCACCGCAAAACCATCGCTGCACCGTGATCCTGAATAAATGGCTCAATCGGCCGTATCCCCTCGTAGAACGGCAACGGGACAAACTGCTGCTCGTCGTAGGCTTCAGTTTGTTCACTTGGCTGTTTTTATTGCTTTATCGGCCCTTTGGGGCCAATGAAATCCGGGCAGTGCGACCGCTGTTTCTTGCGGGCTTCGGCTTGTGCGTGGGCGTTGCGCTCACCATCAATTATTTCCTTTTGCCCCGGATATTGCCGCGGACATTCCGCTCGGGGCGGTGGCGGATCGGATCGGAGGTGCTCTACATCCTGTTTAGTTTTGCGCTGATCGGCGGGCTCAACTACCTCTACAACTCTACGGTGGGGGCGGGGATCGCTCCGCAATGGAACGTATTGCAATTCATGGGCATCACGTTGTCGGTGGGCATATTTCCCCTGGTCATCATGGTGTTTCTGATCGAAATGTTCCTCAATCGGCAAAATTCGGAGGCGGCGCTGGTTTTGACCGGACAGATGGCTGCGGCCACTCCCCGTAACGATTCGTTGCAGTTGGTCATTGAGCCCGAGGGTGCCCGGGCCGAGTCCCTGGCAATGGCAGTGGCGGATTTTATCTACGCGGAGTCGGCGAACAATTACACGACGGTATATTTCTGGGCGAATGGAGTACTCGACCGGCAGCTGTTGCGGCTATCGCTGAAAAAGCTGGAAGGGCAGTTGGCGATGCACCCGGATCTCGTTCGGTGCCACCGGTCCTTTATCGTAAACAAGCGCCGCATTCTTGAATTCAAGGGCAATGCCCGCGCGCTCAACCTGGTTCTGGAGGGGACCGGCCATACGGTTCCTGTTTCGCGCAGTTTTCCGCGGGAGCAGCTTTTGTGAAGCTGGTGTGTGTTTTGTCGTGGTTGCGGATGATCGATCATTGCTGATGAGTGCCATATCCTCGTATCTCGTTCGTCGCATGAAAAATTGGCGGAAAAAGATGCCATAGCAAAATCGCAGGATTAAATTTAAACAGCCGCTATATGTGCCGCAATCTTATCCGAAGTGAGCTTTTTTGCTCAACTCCCGAAATCGAGGAAATGGCCCCGATGCGGGTTGCGGAAAATCCCGCCAATGTGTAGATTAGAATTCATGTTGAACAAATCTACCCTTCGCCGGCCCGTGATTTCTCCAATTTTCCGAACCCATTTGCAGAGGATCTGGTCCAGTACTCGCCGGATGCGCTCGCTTCGTGCCGTTCGGCAATCGAGTTTCGTGCGGCTGATTCCGGGTTGGTCCTCAGTTGGCTGGGCGGGGCTGCTGTTGCTTTTGCTCGGGCAAACTGCCTGTGCCCAATCCCCCTTGGCGACGCCCGACTCGGGCGAGCCTACCCCCCTGAATCAAGCCACCGAAATGCAAGCGACCCCCGAATTCCCAGATTTAGCCACCTTTTTTGCCCGTTCCACCCTGCCCGAGCAGCGCCTGCAACTGGCCCGGGACCATCTCCCCAAGGCCCAAGCGGTGGTTGACGCTTATGATCCTAAGGTTTACCCGCAGCCGGGGTGGCTTTCACCCGCGGGGCACTTGGCCCTGTTTGAAGTGATCGTGGGGCACGATCCGCAAGCGCCGCGCTACAATGTCCAGGATATCGGGGAATTGCCCTTGTATTCGGCCTTTTGGGGAGAAGGCATGGACGGAGCCGCCGCCGTCTTGGATGACATCAGTGGTGGCCTATTTGACGCCAGGATTCAGGTAAAGGTGACCGAAAAAGATCCCGGACAGGAACTGGAACTGGTCCTGGACAATGGCCAGCAGCGCATCGGCCAATCCCTCATCAATGGACCTGAAGTGGGGTTGTCCACTTGCAAACTTTATAACCGGTTCCTGCGCAAAAAGGGCATCAAGGACCAAAAAATCATCATTGCTTATCCCTGCGGCATTGCTAAGACCGAAATGATGACTTACGTGATGGTTGACCAAAAACAGTTTGAAGCCCTCAAGACCTACCTCTACCTTGACCGATCCGGTCAGCAGGGGGGCGTCATGGACTGGGACGACTTGTAGAAGTGGGGCGCCGGTCCCGACCAAACCGCAAAGAATTTTGGCCGAAACGCGCAAGTTTTGCTATTTTCCAAAGTCTAGTCTTTGAAACCTCCCACTATGAACAAAGCATTCCTCCTTATCTGCCTGCTGTTTGCCGCCCAGTTTACCTTTGCCCAAGCGGAGAAAAAGGCCGACACACCGCGCGATTTGATCTGTGAGATGAGTAAGATCAATATCCCCAAGGTCGCAAACCTCAAGCTGTTCTGCACCCGGATTTCGGCGCTGTTTCCGTCCCCCCAGACCATTGCCACCTACCCGATTAAGAAAAAACTGTACTACAACAAGCTGAGTGGCGTGCTAAAGCGCGGATCGGGTTGGGACCGCATGAGCCCCCAGCAACGGGCCACGCTGGCTGAATCCACGATGGGCTACATCAAATCTTACCTGGGGTACGAGCCGGGCGCCGCCATCGAAGCACCGGCCGAATCGAAGCAAAAGGGTGACGATTGTTTGCTGCGCGGTCTGAAATACGCGAGTGTAGAAGCTTGCCACGCCGATGCAGAATACGTAGTGCTGGGCGACATTACCGACAATTCCCGCACCAAAGTTGAGCGATTCTGGGACTGTCTGAAGTACATCTGCCGCCTACTCGACTGCAATCTCAACCATCCCGGGTAGCCGTATTCGGTAACACGGCGGCGAATAATCCGCATTCTTACCGCCGGCAACACAACAATTGCCGCAGGGGCCGGTTCTACCTACAATGAAAATTGCCGGGACTGATCGCATATTCTTGACCACCGAACAAATCATCCTCAATGAAGAAGCCGATTGGGTGGTGTTCGTTCACGGCGCCGGGGGCTCCTCCCGCACCTGGCGCAAACAGATTGAAGCCTTTCGTCCCCATTTCAATATTTTGTTGCTCGACCTGCGCGATCACGGCGATTCTCAAAACATGGTGCCCCCTAAAGATGGCCGCTACGATTTGCGGTTGATGGGCCAGGATGTCGTTGATACACTCCGTGCCCTGGAGATTCCCCGGGCCCATTTTGTGGGGGTGTCGATGGGCAGCATTGTAGTGAGATGGATCGAGCGCCTGGACCCAGAAATGGTGATTTCGGTAGTCCTCGCCGGCGGCGTATTTCGGCTCAACTACAAGATGAAAGTTCTCCTCTTTGCCGGCTATTATGCTTCCAAGATTCTACCCTTCGGGCTGCTGTATCGCATCATGGCCTGGATCGTACTGCCCCGACAGAATCACCGGCAATCGCGCAAAATTTTCGTGCGGGAGTCACGCAAAATCGATCCCCGCGCCTATTTGAAGTGGCTCGGCATGGTACGCACCGTGGGGACCGAATTGCAGACCTTCTTCAACCAGCCAATCACCGTGCCCACGCTCATCACCATGGGCAGTCAGGACCACGTTTTCCTCGGCCCCGCCCGCCAGTACCACGCTAATTTTCCCGCGCAATCCACCCTGGAGATCATCCCCGGAGTAGGCCACGTCTGCAACATCGAAGCGGCCGACCAATTCAACCGCCGGGCCCTGGAATTTCTTTCGGATCACCGCCAATCGCGCTCGGTCTACCTGGCCACGGCGCAGTGATACCGACGCTCGTTTTTCCCCGCAGGGTACAAAAACCCCGGTTCATCCAGGTGAACCGGGGTTTTTCATGACCAATCGCGCTGAACCCCGCGGTCATTGTTGCACGTTCATCCGCACCGTTTTCTGACCGGTTGCGGTGCGCAGCTGGACCAGGTACATCCCCGACGGGAGGTGATCCAGGTCCAGTTCCACCGCGTACTCGCCGGAATCCCGCCAACCCCCGGCAGGCAGCGAAAACACCGTTTGTCCAGTGAGGTTGCGGATCGTGATTTCGGGCCGGGAGCGTCCGGGGAGTTCGTAGCGCAAGGCAAAGCGCCCGGTATTCGGGTTGGGGGTGACAGTGAGGGCCAATTCGCGGAGTGCCCGGGTGGGTGGGGGAGTTTTGAATTGCCCGCCGCCGCATTGTTGGGGACCGAGTACGGTGACGTTCAAGTTCCAGGTGGTCGTATTGCAAGCATTGCTCACGTCGTAGCTGAAATAATAATTGCCCGGTTGTGCGGAGGACACATACAGGTCATAAACATTGGCCGCTCCGACGAAACTGAACTGAATGTTGCCGCAATTGCTCGGCGACCCGCAGGTCAGATTGCTGATCGTAGATCCCGGGGGCACTTCCAAAGGAATGGAGGTAAAAGTCCCCGGGCAGAGGTCATAGCTACTCGGCCCGGTGCAAGCCGCGGGGAGCGATCCCACCGCGAGGTTGTAGCGAAAAGTGGGATCACAGCCGCCCATAAACGCAAAATCATCAATTTCTGCTTCGAGAAAGGCCGGACCCTGATAGTTGCTTTGCGCGGTGACTGTAACCGAGGTGTTGGACTGCGCCACCAAATTCAAGCCCGGGGCCGATACCGACCAGGTCAATCCCAAGGGCTGGATAGAATTGGGGACAAACGTGTAGGTCGCCGTTTGGCCGGGACAGAGCAATTCCGGGCCCTGAATCTCGGCCTCCAACCCCAGGCAGCCGCCCTGGGTGTCGATGTGGTTCTGGATGATGTTGCGGCTGTCATTGTCCAAAAAAAGCGGATCCCGCCCCCCACAACCGCCGGCGCACATCAAGGAGTTGTCCCCCGGAGCCAGATTGCAGACACCCGTGCAGTTGTTGCCCGTCGGGTGGGGAGCGCCGAGCGAGTGCCCCAATTCGTGTGGCATCGTCAGCGGCCATCGCCCTTCCGGATACACGCAACGCGTGATGAAAACCGGGGCATTGGGGTGGCAAGTCCGGCCCCGCCGCGCCGCACCAAACAGAATGGTGGGTGGCGTGAACGCCAGCTCGCAATTGTTGCCCGTAAACGCCACGACCACGTCCCGTGGGACCGCCGATTGGGGAATATTGGCCCAGGCCGCCTCAATTTCATTCAAAAAGAAACCGATATTGGGCGTATTGAATAAGGGTGGATTGAGGAACAGCAGATCGATCACCGAGTACGGACTGCGCGATTGGGCCCGAAACAAGCGCACCAGATTGACCTGTACGCCCATGGCAAACTCATTGCGGTAGACGTCCTCCGCCGACTCCAAGGTGAAAAAGATCACAATGACGGCGGTGATATTGCCCATGAGCGTATTCGGATAAGCGCTCAGGAAAGGCGTATCGGCATCGGCAACAATCTCCAGCATGCGCGCACACGGCCCAATCAGTTGCGTCACGCCCAGGTTGTTTAGCAGATCGGGCTGGGTGCAATTGGGAAAATTGGTGAGCGACCACGCATCGGGGGCACAGACTCCCCCCGTGCCCAGGACCGTCTTTTCGTACCAAATGTACTCATCGGTTTCCGTGGGACGGTGGGCGGCGACAAAGGTCGGGGCGAGGAAAAACGTTCGGGGGCCCGCGTTGATTTGCAGGCTGATCCCCAGATTGGAGATGGCGAGGCGGACCCGATCTTCTGGCGAACCGCTCAGATAGCCCCGATAGCTGGCCAGGGTCAACTGATCGGCGATCTCGGTTTCGGACTCGTCTTCCAGTACCTGAACCGAAAAATCCGGACCCAAGATGTCGATGCGCGTGAGCGTCATCGAAAAGGATTCTTCCCCGATGCGGAGATTGACCGCAAATTCCTCGACCTCGGAAGCGGCCAGATCCCGGAGTGAATTGGTGTTGAGGCGGTAGGCGGTGTAATTGCCTATCCCCAGCCCTGCATCAAGGATATTGGTGGTCGTTTCAGAAAGCGTAGTGGGTTCGGCTTCCAAAGAGGTTTGGGCAAAAGCAAAGGAAGCAATGCAGCAAAGCAAGCAGGAAATGAGCGAAATTTTCATCGAAGCGTGATAAGGTAGATCGGGAGCCCCGGTGCAGAAGAGAGCGGATCAACAAGACAGTAGTGCGCGCTAAAATAAACGCAATCCGGCTCCGCTCGGTTCCGCCATCCGACAAAATCACAGCTTAATCAATAACGCCCATCCGTACCGTTGTGTGGCCGTTGGCTGTCTGGAGACTGACCAGGTACAGCCCGCCGGCGAGGTGATCCAGTTCCAGGTCCCGCCGGTGCGATCCCGCCGCTTCCCAGGCGGGCGCAGTATCCCGGTAGACCGCTTTTCCCTGGAGGTTGTAGATCGTGATTTCGGGTCGGGCGCGGTGCGGCAGTTGATATGCCAGACCGAAGTGCTCGCGATTGGGATTCGGGACAATTTGCAGCCCGAGTTCCGGCCGGTGCCGGATTGCGCTGCGTTTGGCTTTGGCTCCGTTGCCGCATTCCGAGGCCGTAAGCATCCGCAATTGAAAGGGGTAGCTGATCGCCGCGTAGCGGTTGGGGACGGTGTCGGTAAAATCGTACCCCCCCCCTGGCACGCCCGAATTGACATAGAGATAAGCCGAGCGCCCGGCAAGTAAAAGGGTAAAGCTTAGAGGCGGTTGAAATTTAATTCTGCGATTTTGCTCTGGCATCTTTTTCCGCCCCTCTTCCGCTATTTTCTCGCCCATAGCTTTGGCTATGGACTCCAAAATGAGCTTCGATGGGCATAAAAATCTGCGCTCGCACATTTCACAACCCAATTTTAAACCGCCTCTAAGATCGCCACAATTGGGACTGGTACAAGCGATTCTCGCGAGCGTACTGCCGGGAAAACTGGTGATTTCCAGCCCGCGGGAGATTCCGGGGCAAGTAAAATACCCGCTCTCCGCACCAAGCGCCGGGGTGGGACCCACGGTGACGAAGCGCCGAAACGTCGGTTGGCAACCACTCGGTAGTCCTCCGTCAACAATCAGCGCGTTGAGGGCGGCAATTCCGAAAAAACCATTGTCCGCCCGGATCGAGCCGGTGGCGCTGGTGATGGAATTCCCGACGACCACCAGCCCGGGACCGGGCGACCTTGATCGGAAGCACCTCATTGCCTAGATGGAGGGTGAAGTTCAGATTTTCCGCGCTGATCTGGAACAAGGCGACGATGGACGTCGGATTGAGGGAAAAGCGGCAAAGTTGCCCACACCCAGGCCACCTTCCAGCGCCAATTGCGACGTCGGATTGAGGGACGCAGGGATGGCATTCAGCGGGAGCTGGCCCCGGAGGCCGAGTCCGCGGATCAGCAGCAGCAAGCAGAGCAGTGTTCGTTTCTGCATGGGGATAGGGAAATGTCAGCCGCGACGTGATTAAAACGTGCGGCTGACGGACTAACCTCTCAGTTTTGGATGGCCATGCGCACCGTTTGCTGTTGGGTAGCGGTGCGGAGATTGACGAGGTACAGGCCGGTGGGCAGGCCGCTCAGATCCAGATCCCGGACCTGGAGGTGGGCGGTGGCGTCTGTACTTGGTGGCAGGACAAATACGACCCGGCCGCGGGTATCCCGTACGGTGATTTCCGCCGGCCCAGCTTCGTGCATGTGGTAGCTCAACTGGAACTGGCCCGCATTGGGATTGGGCGTAACTTGCAGTTTCAGATCGGAGTGGGCTTCCGTAGGGTGAGTTTTGGCCTTTGGTCCCAGATTGCAGTCGGAGGGATCGAGGAGATTCAAGGTAAAGGTGTAGGTCTCGGTCCCGCAGCTATTGGTATTGGTGTAGGAGAAATCGTAGAGTCCCGGCGTACCAAAGGCAACTGTGAAGAAAACCACGTTGCCGTTGCCGAAGGTGTTCCAGCTTAGGGCGCCACAATTGGGGCTGATGCAGGTAAAATTATCCAGGGTGTGCCCGGGAACTGTTTCGATGATCAGGCCATTGAAGGCGCCGGTGCAGATCCGGTACTGCGCTTTTTCGCAGAGTGCGGGGGGCGGGCCCACGGCGATGCGCCGGCGGTAAGTCGGATCGCACCCCCCTTCAAAGCCGACCTCATCCACCTCGGCCTGGACGAAGGGCGTACCCGTAAAGCCAGCATCCGCCTGGACGATGACCGAGTTGGTGGCGCTGCCTGGGCCGGTGATGGTCAGGCCGCTGGACACCGACCAGGTCGCCAGGTTGGTCTGCGCGCCATTGGTTTGCAGGACGTACTCGCCGGACTGTCCGGGGCAGAGCACTTCCGGCCCGAGTATTTCGGCGGAGCGCTGTAAACATTCGCCAAAAACCTGCATGTAGCCGTCGATCAGTGCGACATTGCCCGCATCCAAAAACAGTGGATCTCCGGGGGGACAGCCACCACTGCAAAGCAGGGAATTCAGTCCCGGACCTAGGCCACAGGGACCGGTACACATATTGTTATTGGGGTGCCGGCCCCCAATGGTATGGCCGATTTCGTGCGGGACGACGGTGCGCCAGCGGCTCGGGCCGAAGATGCAACTGGTGAGGAAGGCCGCGGCATTGTCCCGGCAGACCGAATTCAGATTGGCCCAGCCAAAGAGCGTACCCGCAACTGGAGGCTCGGTACTGACGCAGGTATTGCCGGTGTAGAGCAGGGGCAAGTCGCGCCGGATCTCCGATTGCGGGATCGCATTGTATACGTTGAGGATGGCGTTGTTCAAATCGTCCTGCGCGGTGCTCCCCAACTGCGGCGAAACATCGATCTCGGGGTAAGGATCAGTGCTCGGATCGCGGAACAACCGGATGCTGGTCACGTCGATGGTCGTATTGAAGGTCAGGTCATAGACGCGCTCTGCGGCTTCCAGGGTAAACAGCAGCGAAAAGCCCGCGGTAAAGTTCCCAATGAAAGTATCCGGAAAGTCCCCCATGTAGCGGGAATCGGCGTCGGCGGCGATTTCAATCGTCTTCTGGCAGGGACCGACCGGTGCCGTGGTAAGGTAGCGCGGCTGGGCCTGCGGACAGACCGGCTGATTTTGGGTCAAAAACGACTCGGAAAGGCAGCCACTCGGATCCGAAGTGACCGGGGCGGGCATCCACAAATACTCGTCGTTGACCGCTGCTTTTTGCAAAGGCATGAACGAGGGCAATAGCATCATTGGCTGGCCGGGATAGTCCACCGAAAGTGAGACCCCGAGATTGCTGATGGCGAGGGAAACAGGAACCGCTGCCGCATCGCGGGTGCTGCCCCGGTAGATTTCAAATATGGCGGTGCTGGTAATGTCCTGCGACTTTCCGCCGGCGCCTAAGACGGTCATCTTGAAGTCGGACGAAAGGAGGCTTTTGTGCCGCTCAAGCTTGAGCGGGATCATCGTATTCCCGATGGTCAGGTCCAAAATTAAGACTTCCGTTTTGGCAGTCGCCAGGTTGATGAGGGGCTGATCGTTCAGGATGACCGGAGTGAAGGCCTGACCTCCCGTGGCCCCGACCAAATCGGCAAAGGTAGTGGGAGCAAGGGGGGCCGGTCCGGCATTCATTGCCAGTTGGGCAGCGCTGGATTGCCACAGCCCGAGGAGCAACAAGGCACCCAGGAACCACATTTTGGGGGGGGAAGAGAGTCGCAAAAGGAAGGGGCGGTTTGTTTGGGCCGGCTGGGGCCCGGAGTGCGATCCGCGAAATTGGTGCGCGGAGGTCGCCGGCATTTGCTGGTACATTTAGGTTGATTTAGAGTTGAACAAACAAAAAATCTTTCCCGGGTCGAGCCCGTGTGAAGGATAGCATTCATTCAATTCTAAATCGCGGTGGCACTGCCCAAAGGCAACAATTCCGCACTTGCAAGTTGGGCAATTGCCCGCATCGGTGGCCGTCCATCCCGGCGAACGGTCATTTACCCGGTGCGAACGGTCACCCAAAGGAGTTGAACGGGAGCCTTCATTCGACCATGCCCCGGGTCAGTTGCTCCAATGCTTTCACCTTACCGGCAAAATCTTCCGCTAGGACGTTGCGGTAGCGGTTCAGGTATACCAGCAACTGTTCGGTCTCTTCGGGCAGGGCGGCTTCGAGGAACTGGCGAAAGCGCTTGGCGAGGGTGGGGGACTTCCCGTTGGTGGAAACCCCGACTTTCAGATTGCCCTTGGTGATCACTGAACCCAGGTAAAAGTCGCAGAGATCGGGGGTATCGGCGACATTGACCAGACAGCCGTTGCGCCGGGCCGCGCAGGCGATCCACTCATTGGTGAGGCGCTGATCGGTGGCGGCCAGCACGAGGCGGTGGCCCAGGAGGTGAGCCGGCCCGAATTCAGCCTCGACGATACGAAGGTCGTACCCTTGGCCCTCGTACGCTCTGACTTCGGCGCTCACCTCCCGAGCCACGAGGGTGACCTGAGATCGGGGACTGCTTTTGAGCATGAATTGCAGTTTTTCGGCGGCAACGGCGCCCCCACCGACCACGAGGACGGGCAGGCGATCCATCCGGAGAAAAATCGGCCAGAGGGGATTGCGCTCGTTCATCCGGCCTGGCTTTCGCGTTCCAATTCGGCGTATACTTCCCACTGCGGATGCAGTTCCACGACCGCACCGATTACCACGATGGCGGGAGCCCCCAGTTGGTAGGCGGTGGCGATTTCCGGAAGCGCATGGGCCCGGCCCAATCCGTAGCGTTCCCGCTCCGTCGATCCCGCCATGACGATGGCCGCCGGTAAGCTGCCCAAGCCCTGCTCGTCAAATAAGTTGCTGATTTCCGCCAGCTTGCGCATGCCCATCAGGATGACCTTGGTAGCATTTGCGTGCAGCACCTGGCGCAGATCGGCGGTGAGCGGCCCGGTCATCGTAGTACCCGTCCCCACCCAGAAGCTGTCCGCGTAGCCGCGCCGCGTCAGCGGAATCAGTTGCAGGCCCGGCACCGAAGCGATGCTCGAAATCCCGGGAATGTACGCGGTTGCGATGGCAAATTGTTCGGCGTAGGCCAGTTCTTCGTGGCCGCGCCCGAACACAAAAGGATCACCGCCCTTGAGCCGGACCACGTGTCCGTGGGTGAGGGCGTAGCGCACGATGAGGACGTTCAGGTCGGCCTGCTTGATGGAATGCTGGCCGGCGCGCTTGCCCACAAAGACGCATTTTGCCTGGGGCCGGGCGTAGACGAGCAGGCGTTCGTCCACGAGGGCATCGTAGAGGATGACATCGGCATCGGCAATGGCGCGGGCGCCTTTGATGCTGAGAAGTTCGGGATCGCCGGGACCGGCGCCCACAAGAGTCAGGCGGGGATGTTCAGCTTGCCTGGGCATGTTGAGGATCTTGAGATTGATGGTAGTTCGAGATAAGGGTCAAAAACTGTTCCGCCGAGCGGAAATAGTGGTGGGCAAATCCGGGCGAAGGGGGCACTTGCCGCATCTGGTAGAGCAGGTCGGAAAAGGGGGAAGCCAGTTGGATTTTGCCACTTTCTTCGTAGAGGCGCGTGAATTCGGTTACGATGGTCGCCTGGGTATTTGTCTTTCCCTGGCCGCTCACCACCAAAGCTTTTGCCGCATTGAGCATCGCATTGTAGCTGTGGTAGATGGCCACCGACGAGTCATCGGCCCGCAAAGCTGCTCGTCCCCGCCCCAACTTTTCCGCCGCTTCGTCGATCAGGGTTTGCACCAGATCGATCACCACGCCGGCACATTCGCCCACCCCAATCGCCTGGGCGTACTTTTCCGCATGTCCCCAGTCGATGAATTCTTCCGGCCGTAAAGTGGCGAGATCGGCCAGCGGCTTCAGCATTTGGTAGAAATAGGCCTTGCCCTGGCGTTCGAAGTACTGGTAATACGGTTCGCCGATGGTGCCGTGCTCGGTGTAATCGTTCAGCAGACGCCGGAGGGCCTGGGTCGCGCGGCGGGAGGGAAGCTTGATCACCCGCGCGGCGTAGCGGGCTTCTCCCCCCCCGGGAACCCCACCGCCGAGCATGATCTGCACCGCGGGGACCAGCACTTTGCCTGGGGCGCGAAGGGTGCTGCCGTGAAATCCAATGCCGGCGATGACGTGTTGGCCGCAGGCATTCATACAACCGCTGATCTTGAGCTTGAGTTCCTGGTTGTGGAGCAGCGCCGGATATTCCTCGCGGATCACCGTTTCCAGTTCCATCGCCAGTTGCGTGGAATTGGTGATGCCGAGGTTACAGGTGTCGGTGCCAGGGCAGGCGGTGATATCCGCCGTGCTGTCCGCGCCGGCCTGGGCGAGGTTCAGCTTGTGGAGCCCCGCGTAGACGTTGGGCAACGCGGCTTCCGGAACGTGGCGGAGCATGAGCCCCTGATTTTGGGTAACGCGCAGATCATCGGCGGCGGTAAGGCGGGCCAGCGAGGCGATTTCCCGGGCGGTAGCGGTACTGATGTTGCCCAGGGGAATGCGAATCTGTACCGCGTAGCGACCCGATTGTTTTTGGGGAAACGTATTGGTGGCCTTCCAGGTGGCAAATGCTTCCCCCGGGGACGGTACGCCGGGAGCAGCCTCCCATTCGGGCAGGGTGGGCGTGGGCAGATCGGTCGCAATCGGAATCCGCGCGGGCAGCGATGCCAATTCGGCCTGGGCCTGGGCGAGGATTTCCTCGCGTCCCAGCTTGGCCAGGAGGAACTTGAAGCGGGCTTTCATGCGCTTATCCCGCTCGCCGTGGCGGTCAAATATCCGCAGAACCGCCTCGGTAAAAGGCAGTACCCGGTCGGCGGGCAGAAATTCATAAGCGGTGGCAGCGGCCTTAGGTTGGGCGCCGAGGCCCCCGCCCATCACGACCTTGAAGCCGTGGACCGGGGTTCCCTCGACTTCCTGAATCCGCGGAATGAAGCCCAGGTCGTGCATAAACGCAAAAGCGGAGTCTTTTTCGCTGGAAGAATAGGCGATCTTGAATTTGCGGCCCATGTCCTGGCACACCGGGTGGCGCAGGAAATAGGCGTAGGCAGCGTGGGCGTGCGGAGTGACATCAAATGGCTCGTCTACATCCACCCCGGCCAGCGGCGAGGCGGTCACGTTGCGTACGGTATTGCCGCAGGCTTCGCGGAGGGTGACGTCGTCTTTTTCCAGAATGGCCCACAATTCCGGGCTGTCCTCCAGGCGCACGTAGTGGATCTGGATGTCCTGGCGGGTAGTGAAGTGCAATTTGCCATTGGAGTAGCGGTCGGATACCTCCGCGATGCGCCGCAATTGGGCAGTAGTCAGCTTTCCGTAGGGCAGTTTGATGCGGATCATTTGGACGCCTTGCTGCCGCTGGCCGTATACGCCGCGGGCCAGGCGAAGCGAGCGGAAGTTGTCCTCATCCACCTGGCCGTGGCGGTACAGCTCAATTTTCCGGGCCAGTTCGACGATGTCTTGCTCGACAAGGGGATTTTCGATTTCGGTGCGAAAACTTCTCATGGTTGTTGAGGAATGGGATCGTAATGGTCGATAATGCGGGTCCAGAGCCGTTCGTGCAGATAATAGAGGAGCAGTTTGGTGCCCAGTTCCAAGCCACCGATGGAAAGGGCGGTTTCGGTATCGCCGGTGATCAGCAAGGCCAACCCGACGGTGGTGAGGGTCGCAATGGTCCGCCAACTAAGGGCTTTGCTGACGCTGCGGGCGGGCCGGTCGCCGCCCCGGCGCTTGCGGCCCCACGGGACCTGGGCCCAGGCGCGCTCATGCAAGTAGTACATCGCAAATTTTGCCATCAATTCCCCCGTACCAATAGAAAAGGCCCAACTCAGTTCACCGGTAACCCACCAGGCGAGCAGGAGGGTATCGGCAGTGGCCCACAGTCGCCAACTGAAGGATTTCAGCAGACTGGTGGTCACACTGCCGCGCTTGGGCTTGGCGATTCGGGGGACCGAGCGGTAATTGAAGGAAAATCCCGCCATCACTGCGCCTCCCAGCCGGTAATCATGCCCGCCGCCACGGTCTGATTAAGGTGTGGATCGATCAGGATAAAGGCTCCCGTCGCCCGGCTGTCGGCGTAGCGGTCCGGGTGGAGGGCCGCGCCTAGGCGGAGCCGAACGCCCCCGATGTCGTTCAGTTTGAACTCGCCGTCGGCCGAGACTTGGTCCAATGTGTGGACGTTGAGCTTGTAGTCCAGGTCGGTGACCTTGGCCTTGATGCGGCGGGTGCCGTGCTGCAGCAACAGAATCCGGCCGCTGTTCAGGTTGCGGTGGTCCATCCAGCAGATGTCAGCGCGCAGGTTGCGGGTGGCAGTGGGCACTTGGGCGCTGGGGACCAGCATGTCGCCCCGGCTCACGTCGACCTGGTCGGCGAGGTGGACGGTGACCGAACGACCGGCCGGAGCCGTTTCCAATTCCTCGGTGAGGGTTTGGATGCGGGTCACGGTGGAGCGGCGGCCGGAGGGCAATACCACTACTGGCTCACCCACGGAAAGGCTACCGGCGGCGATGCGGCCGGCGTAGCCCCGGTAATCGGGATGGGCTGCGGATTGCGGGCGAATGACCCACTGGACGGGAAAGCGACCGGGCTGCGCGGCCTCGTCCGGCACCGGAAGTTCTTCCAGGAATTCCAGGAGCGTGGGGCCACCGTACCAGGGCATCGCCTTGGAGTGAGCGACCACGTTGTCGCCGGCGGTAGCGCTTACCGGAATGAAGTGAAGCCGCGGAGCGGAACCGCGCAGGCGGGTGGTCAACTGGCGGAAGTCACCGCGGATCGCGGTAAAGGCGGATTGCTCGTAGCCGACGAGATCCATTTTGTTGATGACCACGATGACTTCAGGGATGCGCAACAAAGCCGCAATTGCAAAGTGCCGGTGGGTCTGTTCCAGGACGCCTTTGCGGGCGTCGATGAGGATGATGGCCACCCGGGCATTCGAGGCACCGGTAACCATATTGCGGGTGTACTCGACGTGCCCCGGGGAGTCGGCGATGATGAACTTGCGCTTGGGTGTGTCGAAGTAGATGTGGGCGACATCGATGGTGATGCCCTGGTCGCGCTCGGCGCGCAGGCCATCGGTCACCAGTGAAAGGTCAGTAAAGGCCTTGCCCCGGTCCCGGCTGGTGCGCTCGATGGTGGCGATTTGGTCTTGCCGCAAGGAACCGCTGTCCCACAGCAGCCGCCCAATCAGGGTGCTTTTTCCGTCATCCACGCTGCCGGCGGTGGTTATTTTTAATACATCCATTTTGATTTCTGATTGAATGATTTCCGATGGATTGAAATTTCCAATTGTCGATCTCATTGACAATTGGCAATTGTTCATTTTGCAATTCAGAAGTATCCCGCCAGTTTTCGGTTTTCCATGGCAGTTTCCGAGCGCTTGTCGTCGATGCGGACACCGCGCTCGCTGAGGTGAGAGGTCCGGACCTCGTGGATGATTTCCGGAATGGTGCGCGCCGAAGATTCGACCGCAGCGGTGCAGGTCATGTCACCCACGGTGCGGAAACGCAGCTCGGTTTCGAACACCTCCTCTTCTGCGTCCAGGTGGATGAAGTCCGAGTGGGGAAGGAGCAAGCCGTCGCGCCGGATCGCCCGGCGCTGGTGAGCGTAGTAGATCGACGGGATCTCGAGTTCTTCGTGCAAAATGTAGTTCCAGACGTCGATTTCTGTCCAATTGCTGATGGGAAATACGCGGACGTTTTCGCCGGGCAGGATCTGGCCGTTGAGGAACTGCCATACTTCCGGTCGCTGGGCGCGGGGCGTCCACTGGCCAAATTCGTCCCGGACCGAAAAGACGCGCTCCTTGGCGCGGGCTTTTTCTTCGTCGCGGCGGGCCCCGCCGATGCAGGCATCGAAGCGGAACTCCTCAATGGTATCGAGTAGGGTCACCGTTTGTAGGGCATTGCGGCTGGCATTGCGACCGGTTTCCTCCTGGGCGCGGCCCCGGTCAATGCTTTCCTGGACGGTGCGCACGATCAGGCGCTCTCCGATTTCGGCGGCGAGGCGATCCCGAAAGGTGATGGTTTCCGGAAAGTTGTGTCCGGTATCGATGTGAACGAGCGGAAAAGGGAATTTGCCCGGGCGAAAGGCTTTCTCGGCCAGTCGCACCAGGGTGATGGAGTCTTTTCCGCCGGAAAACAGCAGGGCGGGGCGCTCAAATTGGGCCGCAGTTTCCCGCATGATGTAGACCGCTTCGTCTTCGAGTTGTTGCAAATATTTGGGCAATGACATGGAGTTCAATTTTGAGTGATCAGGCTTTGGTGGGAGTAAAGTAGTCGGCGTGGAGGCCGCATTCTTTGGTGTTCTCCTCCCACCACCAACGACCGGCGCGGATATCTTCGCCCGGCTGAATGGCCCGCGTGCAGGGGGCGCAGCCGATGCTGACAAATCCTTGTGCGTGCAGGGAGTTCTGCGGTATTTCGTGTGCTTCGAGAAAGCTTTCGACTTGGTTCAGGTCCCAATCGCAGAGGGGATTGAATTTGATCAAGCCAAATTTTTCGTCGATTTCGAATTGCGCAATGGTGTTGCGGTTGGCCGATTGTCCGGCACGCAATCCGGTAATCCAGATCTCGACTCCCCGAAGGGCTTGGCGCAAAGGGATGACCTTGCGGATGTTGCAGCAGGCCTTGCGCTCGGCTACGGACCGATAAAAGCTGTTCGGACCCGCCGTTTGCAGCAATTCCCGCGCTTGGGCGGTGTCCGGAAACCACGCTTCGATGGGCTTCGGATACCGTTCCTGGGTTTTTTCCCAGACGTCGTAGGTCTCTTGAAAGAGCCGTCCGGTGTCCAGGGTGAAAACCCGAATCGGATGTCCGCCGCTGCGGATCAGATGGGTGATCACTTGGTCTTCCTGGCCAAATGAGGTCGAGAACGCGACTTTGCCGGGAAATCGTTCGGCGAGCCAGGCCAGGGTTTCATCAAGCGTGAGTGTACGGGTCATGCCCCGTACCTCGTCGATCAATTGGGTACGCATAATGTATCGAGGTTAAAACTTTGCATTTACCGAACGTGCAGCCAATGGCGGCACCAACCGGCAATCAAAACGAAGTCCAATGATTTTGGGGGTATCAGCAACAACAGCAACAATTCACCAATGCGGGCGCATCGGCGTAAAGGAAAATTGAATCCGAGATAGAGCGGACAGATAATGCGGTAATATCGTTGTTGTTGTGCAACATTGTGAATCTAATTGATGATGTAGTGATCACGATTCGGGGCAAAGGAAAGTACGAAAGTTGAAAATTCAAAGGATTCGGCACAAAATTTTATTGGGAGAGTTGTTCATTTCGGATGTTGAAAGAAATAATTATTGGTACTAATTCGATAAAGTAAAAATTTAATTTTGTGCAGTTTTGGAACGAGAGGTAGTAATCGCGGTTTGTGTCCATTTGGGGGAAACCTGAGCGGGGGACGAAAAAAATTGAAATTCAATTAAAAATTTTCAATTCACAATTCCCAAAGGATGCAGTGCTGCCTCACCGCGGTGGAAGTTGATCAGAAATTTTCCAGATCAGATCCTATCCTCGCGCGTGATCGCGCGCGTCTGCGGGAGGAAATCGAAGAATTGGAGATTTTCTCACTTATGTTACCGAATTGTGAAAAATGGAATTCGGCTTTTCCTTTGTAGAGCATTTTCCGATCTTTGCCGCGGAATTTTTGGCTTTTGTGGCCAGGAATCGTCCGTATTTTACCCGTATTGCTACACGGAACAACAGTTTAATTGACAAAACAAGAACCAAGTTGAGTATGAGATTGACACGATTACTATTTGTGGCCCTGCTGTGCTTTACCGCATTTGGACTGAACGCCCAAGTCCTAACCGAGGGTTTCGAAAATGGAACCCCCCCCGCCAACTGGGCCCGCCTGGACAATGGAATTGGCCCCGCTTGGTTTTGGCAGGGCAGCACCACTGCCTACCAAGGCGACTCCTCGGCGTTCGTACGCTACGAAAACGTCCCCAGTGGGGTCGCCGAAGACTGGTTGGTCACCCCGGCCCTGACCCTGGGCGCGGGCGATACGATCTTGAATTTCTGGCAGCGCCAGGCATTCACCTCCGATTTTGGGTCGGTATACACCATTCGTGTTTCCACGACTTCCCAAACCAATCAAGCTTCTTTTACGACAATTTTCACGCAAACGGAAACGGATTTTGGCTTGAATTGGACTGAGTTGACCGTCAACCTTGCGGCCTACGCCAACCAGACCATTTTTATCGCCTTTGTCATGACGAACGACGATGGGGACAACTGGTACCTGGACGAGATGACCGTGGGACCGGTCGGATGCGGCGTGCTCGGCCTGAACGTGGACAACATTACTACCACCTCCGCCAATGTGAACTGGATTTCGAACTCGAGTTCGAATGAAGTCGAAATCATTCCCGCCGGCGCTACACCGACCGGCAGTGGGGTGGTCACCGGACCCTCGCCCTACACGGCTACGGGCCTCATGCCGATCACCAGCTACGATGTCTTTGCGCGTTCGCTGTGCATCGGCGGTGGTCCGGATACCCTGATGATTACCGGCGCTTACGACGGTCCGCTTCCCGGCGGCCAGCCGAAAGGGATCGAACTGCTCGTCCTGAATGACATCGCTGACCTCAGCCGTTACGGCGTCAGCTCAGCCAACAATGGCAACGGTTCCACGGCCCCCAACCCGGAATACGTCTTCCCGGCCGTTTCGGCCAGTGCCGGCGACTTCATCTACGTCACGGCGGACTCGGCCGACTTTATCAGCTTCTTCGGATTCAGCACGCCCTACATCACAAATGCGATGTTGATCAACGGTGACGACGCGGTCGAACTTTTCAAAGACTCGGTCGTCATTGACGTCTTCGGCGACGTCAATACCGACGGTACGGGCGAGTCCTGGGAGTACCTGGACGGATGGGCCTACCGCCGGCCCGGCCAAACCCCCAGTACCACTTTCACTGACACCTTGTGGACCTACTCGGGCATCAACCAATTAGAAGGTGGCACCACCAATGCTACGACTACGGTGCCCTTCCCGATTGCCTCCTTCGTGGCGCCGAATGCCACGCCCAGCCCTTGGGTCGGTCCGGTGTCGTTCACCACGCTGTGTCCGGTGATTACCGTCGGCAACGATACCTCGGCCCCGTTCATGGTTCCCACCAGTGCGATCACTTACGTGGATTCCGGAAGTACGGTGTGCAACTCCGACGTCATCGGCAACCCCTCCAATGATGCCTGGTACATGTTGATCACCGATCCTTGTGCCACTACCATCGACGTCTCGCTGTGCAACGGCACCAACTTCGATTCCTTCCTCCGCATTTTCGATCCGTCACTCAACCAGCTCGCCTCGAATGACGATGCTTGTGGAACGCGCTCGGAAATTACTGGCTTTGGCGTCGGGGGAGGAGATACCCTGTTCATTGTGGTCGAAGGTTTCAGCACCAACAATGGCAGCTACACCATCGACATCACACAAAACCTGAGCACGCCGGATCCGACCTTCAATTATGCGACCGCAAACTATTGCCCGGGAGACAGCAACCCTACGCCGACGATCACGGGCGATCCCGGGGGTGTGTTTGTCGCCAGCAATGCCGGTTTGGCCCTCGATAGCGCGACCGGTCTGGTGGACCTCGCCCTTTCTACGGTGGGTTCCTACACGGTGATTTACACGGTGGGCAATTCGGGCTGCTCGGCTTCGGATACCGCTCAGGTGGTCATCGGGGTGCAAGATTCGGTTGCACTCAGTTATCCGCAAATGATTTACTGCGCGAATGACAGCAACCCGCTGCCGAACGTGGTCGGAGCTTCTGGTACGTTCAGCGCGCCCACCGGCGTGACGATCAATGCTACTTCGGGGCAAATTGACCTTGCCGGAAGCACGCCCGGGACCTACGCGATCACGATCACGACCAGCGGTACCTGCCCGGCAGTGGACAGCACCATGATTACGGTGGCTCCGGTCGATTCGGCGACCGTGACCTATCCGGTCGATTCAGTTTGCCAGAACGGGAGTTCCGTCACTCCGGTCATCACCGGAAGTACCGGAGTCTTTTCGGCAAATCCTGGCCTGCTCTTTACGGATACGCTGGGCACCGTTGACCCGAATGGCTCGACCCCGGGAACCTATCAAGTGGTGTACATCACCAATGGCGCTTGCCCGGCCACGGTGACCAACCAATTGACGATTCTGCCTTTGAACACGGCGGCATTTGCTTATGACAGCCTGCTTTACTGCCAGAGCGACTCGGTAGCTCTACTCGACACGGTGGGTTTCCCGCCCTTCCCGGGGGGAGTATTTTCCAGTTCGACGGGGGCAGTTGTGGATCCGAATACGGGGACCATCGACCTGGTCAATTCGCCGACGGACACCGCGCACCAGATCACTTACACGTTGCCGGCCTCGGCCTGCGCTTCGCCGTTTACCCTCACCATCGGGATCATCAACTGCCCGGTGGGCATCGCCGATGGGTTTGCGTTGCAGCAGTTCAAGCTGTTCCCGGTGCCAAACCAAGGCCGCTTCTTCCTGGAAAACAGCGGCGCAGCGGTGTCGGCTCAGATCGAAGTCATGGACCTGACCGGTCGGGTGATCTTCGCCGAAGACCGGGACTTTTTCGCCGGGGACAAGCGCGAGATTGTCCTGGACAATGCTGCCGCCGGAACTTACTTCCTGCGGGCCCGCACCGAAGATGGGGTGCAGACCTTGCGCTTCCAGGTCGCTTACTGATCTAAAATTACCTGGCATCGCCCGGCGCGCTGCCCTATCGGCGGAGTAGATTCGTTCTACTCCGCCGATTTTTGTTTGTGGGGGAATGGGGACGGAGTCCGCTGGCTCTGCCCGCAGTGGAATTACCACCGCGCACACCACCGGCCCGGCAAAATTTCCGGATTGAATACAAACGCTTTTCTAGGAATGAAGGATTAGCGCGCTTGCGCGCCGGGACTGAAGAGGCCGTGGAGTTCGGCATCGATGCGCCGTACGATGCGGCCCATGTCTTCGGGATTGTTGACGAAGTCGACGTCGTTTACGTTGATGACCAGGAGACTGCCGTGCTGGTACTCTTTGATCCAACTCTCGTAGTGGTTGTTGAGGCTTTCGAGGTACTTGATGCTGATCGAGCTTTCGTACTCCCGTCCCCG
>JBCCQH010000065.1:0-42467 GCA_039024435.1 Bacteroidota bacterium | reverse complement strand
CCCCGCCGAGGAAACCGAAGCCCCCAAACCCAAAAAACGGCCCCGACCGGTTATGCGCCGCAAGCCCGCGCCCGAGGCCGAACCGCCCCAAATCGAACCCCCCGCCGAGGAGACCGAAGCCCCCAAACCCAAAAAACGGCCCCGACCCATCATGAAGCGCAAGCCCGCGCCCGAGGCCGAACCACCCCAAATCGAGACCCCCGCCGAGGAAACCGAAGCCCCCAAACCCAAAAAACGGGCCCGCCCCATCATGAAGCGCAAGCCGCCCCCAACCGACGACTCCAATCCCGACCAATGAGCGCCGAAACCCTCATATTTTACGCCTTTGCCCTCCTTACCGCAGGTGGGGCCTTGGCTTTGGCGCTATCACGGAATGTCATCTACGCCGCCTGGATCCTCTTTGTCGTTCTGTTTGGGATGGCGGGAATGTATGTATTTGCCGGCGCAGAATTCCTCGCCGTCTCCCAAGTCATCATTTACGTCGGGGGAATCTTGGTCATTATCCTCTTTGGGGTCATGCTCACCCAAAAAATCCGGGGCAACCGCCCCCGAACTGGTCTGATCAATATTTTACCTGGACTCATGCTCGCCGTCGGGATGTTCCTTGCGCTGTTGCAATTGATCTTTTCCCTGGATCTGGGACCACTTCCCGGCAGCGCCCCCCGCGCCGAAAGTGCCCTCTCCGACGTTTCCGCCATCGGGCAGGCCACCGTCACCGATTTCCTCTTGCCCTTTGAGGCCATTTCCGTTCTACTGTTGGCCGCACTGATGGGAGCCGCCTACCTAACCCGGAAGCATTATCCCGCATCCAAAAAGGAGGACCGCGCATGATGAGCCCCGCCGAAATCTACCTGGTCCTAGCGGCATTTCTGTTTTGCACCGGGGTATTCATCGTCATCACCCGGCGCAACGCTGTCATGGCCCTGATTGGAATCGAGCTGATCCTCAACGCCTCCAATCTGAACTTTGTCGCCTTTTCCCAGCGGAGTCCGGACCAGTTTTCCGGGCAAATGGCCGCGTTGTTCATCATCGTCCTGGCCGCCGCCGAAGTCGCGGTCGCGCTGGCCATTGTCCTGAATGTCTACAAGCGCTTCAAGACCGTAGACATGGACGAAATTGACACTTTAAAGGAGTAATGCCCGCCGAGAATCCTACATATCCCCTGCTGGCATTTCAGAGCGCACTGGCCCTGCTGGGACTTTTGCTGGCCTACTTCATGTTCCAAGCCCTTCTGGGCCACCGACTGGGAAAAAACGGCGGCTGGCTGGCCCTGGGGGTAAGCGGCATCGCCTTTGGTCTGGCGACGAGTGCTTGGTACCTGGCCGAGTATGCTGCACCGCCCCTCACCGGCAATCCCCTGACTAGCTCCATCCAGTGGGAGTGGGTTGCGGTAACCGGGAGTCCACTCACACTGGACCTCAGTCTGAATCTGAGCTGGCTGCACCGAACCATGCTCCCAATTGTGACCGGGGTCACCTTCCTGGTCCACCTCTTTTCGCTGTCCTACATGGCCGGCGACCGCTTCAACCACCGCTACTGGGCCTACCTCGCCCTGTTTTCCTTCGCGATGTGCGGCGTCGTACTGGCGGGAAATTTCCTGATGGTCTTTCTCTTTTGGGAGTTGATGGGGCTTGCTTCCTACTTTTTGATTGGGTTTTGGTTCCAAAAAGAGATTCCCGCCCGCGCCAGCCAAAAGGCATTTGTCGTAAACCGCATCGGGGACATGGGGTTCGTCGTGGCCCTGATGGCAATGTTTGCCACGTACGGCACCTTTGACGCGACCGAAATCCTGGCCCATCCGGCGGTCGGAAATGGAGCCACCAATCTGAATACAGTCATCAGTGTGGGGCTTCTGCTGGCCGTGATGGGAAAATCGGCCCAGTTCCCGCTCCAAGTGTGGCTGCCCGATGCCATGGCTGGCCCCACGCCGGTTTCCAGTTTGATCCATGCGGCGACAATGGTCGCCGCCGGGGTCTTTCTCCTCATCCAATCGGCCATCTTTTTCTCCACCGAAATTATGGAACTGATCACCCTGGTGGGGTGCGCCACCGCCCTCATGGCGGCGATTTCCGCGCTCACCCAAACCGACATCAAGCGGGTGCTGGCCTATTCCACAATTTCTCAATTGGGCTTCATGGTAGCAGGTATCGGAATGGGCGCTTTCAATTCGGCGTTTTTTCACTTGGTGACCCATGCCTTCTTCAAATGCGGCCTTTTCCTCACGGCGGGGGCGGTCATCCACGCGCTGCACCACGCCCAAAACGCAACCGGCATCGGCTACGATGCACAAGACCTGCGCTGGATGGGCGGCTTGCGCAAAAAAATGCCGCTCACCTTTGTCACCTACGTAATTTTTGCGGCGGCCCTGGCTGGGCTGCCGTTCACTTCGGGCTTCCTGTCAAAAGACGGGATCTTGCTCCAGGCAATCGAATTGGCGCAGAGTCAGGGAGGACTGGCCTGGTTGGCCCCGGGAAGTCTGATGCTGGCAAGTCTATTCACGGCCGTGTACATCACGCGCCACGGCGTGCTGATCTTTGGAGGGCAATTCCGTGCGGCCCGGCGACCCGAGTTTCGGGATATCGGCGACCACGTGCGCCGGACCGACTGGAAAATGGCCGTTGCGCTGGTGGTGCTCGCCACCTTATCGCTGGGGGTCGTGTATTCGCCGACCCACCCCTTCCACGCCAAACTGGGACAATCCCTCGACAACATCAGCTTGGGATACCATGCCGCGGAGTGGTGGCCGATTGTTTTTTCGGGAATTGCCATGGCGGGCATCCTATTTTCGGCCTGGCAATACCGCCGGGGACCGGCCGTCGGTCGCATCCGAGGGGTATTGTACCAGTTCTCTTTCCAACATTTTTTTCTGGATGAATTCTACCGGGAGGTAATCGCTCGAAACTGGCTGCGCCTGGCGCGTCTACTGGGTCGGTTTGATGTCGGGGTGGTAGACGGCCTGGTCAATTTGATCGCAGCCGGCGTCGTGCGCAATGAACACCGGCCTTCCCTTTCTCTTGGTTCCACCTGGGTAGAACGCAATGTTGTCGACCGATTCGTCAATGGCGTCGCCAATGCCGCACTCCGCTTAGGGCAGCGCTTACGGTCATTGCAGGCGGGCAAATTGCAACTCTACCTCGCATATACCTTGCTGGCAGTTTTGCTCCTCCTCCTTGGTTTGTTTTACTTTGCAGGGCAATGAACGCATGGCTCTCCATATTGATCTTTTTGCCGCTGGTCGCGATGTTCGCCCTGCTCCTCCTACCGGCGGCGCAGAAATCAACCTTTCGCTACCTGACCCTGGGGGTAACCCTTACACAAACGTTGCTGTTCTTTGCCTTTGTATTGCCGGAATTTGTGTCGACGCTCCCCGACGCGCAAGGGTTTTCGATCCACGAGCAAGTACCCTGGATCCGCCTTGATCTCGGAAGTCTGGGGGAAGTCGTCGTCCAATACCACCTGGGACTCGATGGCATGAGCTTGGTAATGGTAATGCTTACCTTGATCGTTTTGCCGATTGCCGTCCTTTCGTCCTGGAAAATTGAACACCGAATCAAAGCCTACTTCAGCCTTTTTCTGCTGCTGGATGCAGCCTTGATTGGTTGCTTCATGGCGCTGGATTTCTTCCTGTTTTACATCTTTTATGAGTTGATGCTGCTGCCGATGTTCTTCCTGATCGGCATGTGGGGTGGGGCCCGGCGCGAATACGCCGCCCTCAAATTCTTCCTCTACACCCTTTTTGGGTCGGTTTTCATGCTATTGATCATGGTGGGGCTGGCCTTTAGCTTTACCGATCCGGGGCTCACGGCGGAAGCCGGCCATCCGGTCTTCACCTTTAGTATGCTGCACATGATGCCCGATGCGGCGGGCAACTTTCCCAACCTGGTCGTGGACAGCGTCTTTTCCCAGGGCAGCGTCCTACTCGGTGTCAATGCGCGCGGACTGGCGTTCGTGGTGCTTTTCATTGGCTTTGCCATCAAAGTGCCCAGCGTACCGGTTCACACCTGGTTGCCCGACGCCCACGTGCAGACTCCCACTCCGATTTCGGTATTGTTGGCGGCGATCTTGCTGAAAGTCGGCGGCTACGGGATCATTCGCATCTGCTACCAAATATTTCCCCAGAGCGCCTACGATTTCAGCTATCTGGTGGCGATCATGGGTTTGGTATCCATCATTTACGGGGCACTGGTCGCGATGTCCCAAAAGGATTTCAAGGCGCTGATTGCCTACTCTTCGATCTCCCACATGGGGTTTGTCTTGCTGGGAATGGCGAGCCTGGATCCCGCCGGGATGAATGGCGCCGTTTTTCAAATGTTTAACCACGGGATCATCGCAGCTTCTCTGTTTTTGATTGTCGGGGTGATTGCGGACCGCACCAATGACCGGATGATCGCCAATTACTCCGGCTTATGGGGAAAAATGCCCCACTACGCGGTAGTGGTGATCGTGGCGTTTTTTGCCTCCATCGGACTGCCGGGCCTCAATGCTTTTGTCTCCGAAATGTTGGTTTTCCTCGGTGCCTTCAATGCCAGCGAATCCGTCATAATGAGCTGGATCCCCGTGATCGCCGTACTCGGAATCGTGCTGGCCGCAGTGTATTACCTGCGGACTTTTCGCCGGATGTTTTTCGGTGAATATTCTTACCAAGACAAATCCGTGGTGCTCCAGGACCTGAATCGCCGCGAATATCTGATGCTGGTTCCGCTGGCGGTGCTGATGGTCCTGCTGGGGCTACTACCGAGCCTGGTTCTGGATCTTTCCGATGCCTCGGTTTCGGCCTTGACCCAACAGATTCGAACGGCAATTCCCCTTGTTCCCTGATTGTATCCGCCCGGCATGACGCTTTTTGCAGCATATCCCTTGTCCGAGAAACTCAGCCTGCTGGCTGCCAGTGTCGGAGGCATTCTGCCGGAAATTATTTTGACCGTTTTTTTCCTTCTGGCAATTGTACTAGAGTTGACCGTTGGGAAGCGATCACGAGCGGCGGTCCCGGCCACCGCATTCCTGGGCATTTTGGTGGCGGCCCTGGCGGTCATATTGCTGTGGGAAAACCCCATAGTCAAAACCGCGACCACCCCCGAAGGAATTTTTCTGGGGATGGTGCAACCAGATGGTTTCGCCGGCTTTTTCAAATTGTTGGGCAGTCTAGCCGCCCTGGTCACGATTGCCATTTCATTCCGCTCCAACCGCTTGCGGGAAGAGGCCCGGGGCATGGGCGAGTACTACCTTATCCTCCTGGCCATGGTCATCGGGATGTATTTTATGAGCATGGCCCGGAACCTGCTCATGGTTTACCTCGCCCTGGAACTGGTGTCGATTCCGAGTTACATCTTGACGGCATACAACCGCCTTTCGGCCCGCAGTGCCGAAGCATCCTTGAAGTATGTGATCTACGGTGCATTTTCGTCGGGCATCATGCTGTACGGCATTTCCTGGCTGTACGGCATGACCGGGACCCTGGACATGGTTGATCCGGCATTTGCCGCGGGATTGGCCGCCGCCGGACAGTGGCCGGTGACCTTCGCGCTGCTGCTGGTGCTCGGTGGCTTTGCCTTCAAAATCAACGCATTGCCCTTTCACTTTTGGAGTCCGGACGTCTACGAAGGGGCATCGTATCCGGTAGCGGCGTTTTTCTCCGTCGGGCCGATGGCGATGGGATTTGCCGTGCTCATTCGCTTTGTGGACGCCCTCCCGACCGGGGAATCCGGGCTTTCCTTCCTCCAGGACAACCTGCAACTTATCTTGGGGCTCATCGCCATCGCCAGTATGATTGTGGGCAATTTTGCGGCTTTGCGCCAGGCAAATTTTCGCCGGATGCTCGCTTATTCCGGCATCGGGCAATCCGGCTATCTCCTCGTTGGGGTCATCGCGATGACACAACAGGGATTCGGCGCGGTAATGTTTTACCTGACGATCTACTTCAGCATGAACTTTGCCGCATTTGTGATCGCCGGATGGCTCGAAGAGGAAATCGGAACCGGGGAAATGACTGATTTCAAGGGGCTTGGAAACAAATTGCCGCTCTTGACCGTTGTTTTGACGATTGTGATGGTCAGCTTAACCGGACTGCCCCCGACCGCAGGGTTCATCGGCAAATGGAAGCTGTTTTTGGCCGGATTTTCGGCTTATGCCGATGAAGGCAACATCGTTTTGATGGCAACCATGATCACCATGCTGGTAACCACGGTGGTCTCGCTCTTTTATTATTTGCGCGCGCCTTCGCTGATGGTTTTTGCGAACCCGGTGATCAAAGCCCCCCTCCGATTACAAGGTTTTACCCGTGCGTTGCTGGTGGGAATGGCGATTCCGCTCGTTTTGCTGGGGATTTTCTTCTTTGACGACTTAATCAACTTTCTCAACGGATTGACGCTGCACTGACCTAATTATATACCAAGAATTGCATTAAATTCGTACTCTCATTCAGATATGGCGAGCTTTCAACGACACATGAAAAGACTACCTAGGACCGTTCTGGTCCCGGTTTTGGTATGTATACTGGCGCTGAATGGCTGCTACAAAGTCAAAAAGGTCCAAAACGAAGACGGCTCCGAGGAAGTCGTGGCGGATCGCGGTGAGGGCGCAACCCGGGGAGAAATCAATATCGGAGTGGATGAGTCGATGGTGCCGGTACTCAAGCAGGAAGTCAGCACGTTTATGATGCTGTATCCCGAGGCCACCTTGAACCCCAAGGTAGCGCAGGAAGCAACGCTGGTTACGGATCTGCTCAACGACAGTTTGCGCCTAATCCTGATCGGGCGGGAGCTGACTGCCCGGGAAAATGACCACATTCAGCGGTCCCAGATCGTGCCCAAGGCAACCCTGGTTGGCCGCAGCGCCATCGCCCTGATTTGCCATCCTGACAATCCCATCGATAGCCTGACCGAACCCCAGTTGCGATCCATTTTGCGCGGGGAAATCCAGAATTGGTCCGAGCTCGGCGGGGAAGACCTCCTAGTGAATGTGGTCTACGATCACCCCTTGAGCGGGGTCGTGCGCTATGTCCAAGATCGGTTTTTGGACCAACAGGACTCCCTGCCCCGCAACGCATTTACGGCGGACAGCACGGAAGCCGTCATCAATTATGTCCATCAATCCCCGAATGCCATTGGGCTGGTCGGATTTGCCTGGCTGGCGGATCGCGACTCCCGTCGGGTCAAAGAATATTTAAACAAAGTCGAACTGGTGAGGATGCAAGCCCCGAAATCTTCTGACATGCCGGGTGCTTGGGTACGTCCCTTCCAAGCCGAGATAAAAATGGGCCGTTGGCCCATCACCCGCCCCATTTATGCCGTCAGCCGGGAACACTTCTCGGGTTTGGGCACAGGGTTTGTAGTATTTCTCGCAGGGGAGCGCGGACAGAGCGTCTTGCTCAAGGCCGGACTCGTTCCGGAGTTTACTCCGCCCCGAGAGGTCGTTCTACCAGCAAAAAACGACGACAACAGTTAGAATTAAGTGTTAATCGGATGAATTATTTAGGTACAATGCACAACGCAGCAAAGATTAAACAGGTACTTTTTGCGCTTGCCATCGTCTTGTTTACTGGACAGGTATTTGCCCAAACCGCCGTCCACAGCGAGGCCAGCCGGCTCATTACAAATGAAAAGTACAGCGACGCCATTACCAAGCTGAAAGCTTATCTGGCGGAAGAGCCCAAGGATGAAAAAGCAGAATATCTGCTCGGAATGGCCTACATGGGCCTGGAAAAATACAGTGAGGCGGGAGCCGCTTTCCGCTCCGGTGCCGGTCACGGGACGCGTTATCCCATGAACCACGTGGGTATGGGTGCGGTCGCGGTCAAAAACAAGGACCTGACCGCCGCCAAAAAGCACATGGCAAAAGCGGTCGAAGTGGACCGCAAATCCTCCTCGTCGACCTTGCTTGCCATCGCGCAAGCTTATCTGGGCTATCCGAATACAACCCAGAAAAATGTCAAGGACATGGTGCCCTACCTCGACGAAGCCCAACTGTACTTCCAAAAGGTGCAGCTCAAAGAGCCGGACAACGCCGCCACCTACGTAGGCTTGGGTCGGATTTACGACCTGCAGCGCATCGAAGAGTCGGCTGAATATCAGTACGGCGAAGCCATCAACCGAGATCCCAGTTACGTGTACGGTTATTTCCGCCTCGGTCAGCTCTATAAAAAGCAAAAAAAGTACAATGACGCGGCGGATAAGTTCCGCAAGTGCATTGAGATCGATGCCAATTTTGCCCCGGCCTACCGGGAAATGGCCGAGATGTGGAACCTTGCCGGCAAGCCGGATAAAGCCGACGAAAACATGACTCAGTACCTCAAACTGATGGGGGATGATCTCGGTGCCAAAATGCGCAGTGGTACGTTCAAGTACCTCGGCGAACGCTACGACGAAGCAATTGCCATTATGGAACCCTTGCTGCAGGACACCAATTCCCTCTTGCTGCTCCGCTTGCTGGGGTATTCCTACGTCAAGAAGGAAAATCCCGACCCCGACAAAGCACTGGAGTACCTCGACGATTACTTCAGCAAGGCCAAAGAGATTTCCTACATCGCCTCCGATTATGAAAACCGTGCCCTTGCCTACGAACTCAAAGGCATGATGGATGAGGCCATCAAGGAATACGAAACGGGCATGGAGATGGCCGAAAAGCAAGGAGAGCCGAACTACGAGCCGCTGCTCAACATCGCCAACACCTACAAAGCCAATAAGGACTTTGCGAAGCAATCGGAATTCCTGGAGCGCTATCTGTCCTACCAGAAGCGCTACCGGCTGAAAGAGAACTTCGACCTCGGCCTTGCGCACTACCGCACCGAAAACTACGAGAAATCGGATTCGGTCTTCAAGGTGATGACCGAGCAGAAGCCGGACGTGACCATCGGTTGGGCCTGGCGCGCCAAGAGCAATGCGCAGATGGATCCGGAATCCAAGGAAGGCAAAGCGCTTCCCTACTACGAAAAGGTCCTGGAAATCATCGGGGAAGACGCGGAGAAGGTCGCCAAATATGAGCGTGACTACCTCTCGGCAAACAAGTACATCGCGGCTTACTACACCCTGGTGACCGAGGAATTCGGGAAGGCCATTCCGCACTGGGAAAAAATCCTCGAACTCAAGCCCGAAGATGAAAGTGCGACCAATGGTCTGAACTACTGCAAAGAAAAAGGCTGATCGTCATTCGATTGAACCATATAGGGGCTGCTTCCGATCCGGGAGCGGCCCTTTTTGATTGAGGGTGACGGATGCCAATATACCGGATTTTCGCCCAGTAAAGTTGGCCCACGCTTTGTTCGGTAGCTGCGCTCCCCGGCAATCAGGCTTCTTCTACTCTCTCTTCTTCCTCAGTCTCATTGCCTGTGAGATCCTCCTCGTCCCAGCCAGCGTCGAATTCGTCCTCGGTGTCGTCCGCGTTCCGCGCATTTGCCGGCAAATCGCCCCCGCTTGCCATCCATTCCGCATCCCGTTCATCTTGCTCTTGCTCCCAAAGCTGACCGATCAGCTCGGCATACGCTTCCTCACGGTAGAAGGAAGCGGTATCACGGGCAAAAGCCTGCGCCAAAATTTCCTCATTCACGTATCCATACTCTCCTTCAATGTAGGTCCGGAATTTCGGAAGCTCGATTTCTTGAGCCATGGCCTCCATTCTTGCCTTGGCATTGGCTTGGGCCAGGAAAAGCCGGTGCAGGATCTCTGGCTGGATGGTATGGAACCGTTCCTCGGCGGCCCTTCTGAATTCCAGGTATTCTACCGCTCGCGGGTTGGTCAAAGTCGCCTTGGGTGGGGAACCGCCCTCCTGGGGAGCCCGCAAATAGCTGTTCAACTGCTCCGTTACCGAATTCCCGACGCGCTGGGCATAATTGAAGTGGCGCTCATTGAACCGCGTACCGAGTTGAACGTTCAGGAATTCAATTTCCGCGGTAAGATTGTCGTGTCCCCGGTCGTAGTTCGCCAATACCTCCCGCAGACCTCCGGCCTGCTCGGTCAATTTCTGGTGACCCGGCGGTCGGTTTCCCATCGATTTAAAAGTGGTGTCGATCCGGGCTTGATTTCCCCCTCTTTCTTTGCGGTGAAACTTGATGTTGCCCAGCCGGTTTTCGGCCTTGTCTTCCCGGGCGGTCTTGCTGGGCTTCCGTTTGCGGCTTCCCCCGTGGCCGCTCTCCAGGGACTTGGCTTCCTTCTTCAATTTCGTGTTGGTCGCTTCCGTTCGGCCCCGTTCGTGCAGCGGTGGGACTTCCCCTTCTTGTACCGGTACGTGGACCGCCATTCTCTCGTCTTCCCAGGTTCCAGGGTTGAGCTCCCGGTTGTAGAGCACACTTTCCAGCATGATCCGGACCCGATTCACACTTCGGTCCTCAGGGAGGTCCTCAATCCACATGGCCCCCAAACGGGAATTCACCGAATTGCTGCCGTAGTGTTGCAGGTAGAGATCGAGAAAAGCATTCCGGGCATCTTCCAACAATCTTTCCAAAATCGCAATCCGCTCTCTTTGCGCGGCCTCCGCCTGGGCCCGCTTCTTTTTCGAAGCTTCCGTTTCCACTGATGGTTTGCGGTCAAAGTAGGCGTGCAGGCCCTGACCTTTTGCCCGGCTTGGCGCGGGATCTTCATAGCTGTAAGTTGGGATGGCCTGCAACTCCTTCCGGGCCGTGGCCAGTGCTCCCGCCATTTGCAGAAAATTCTGCTGCGCGCGCTGGAGACCGTCTTCTTCGGTGGCATCGTGGAAGATCTCCAGGTGACCGCCGGCGACCTGGTCGGGATTGTGCAAAACTGCGTTGAGCCGATCCTCCTCCGTATGGGCATCAATCACCGTTTTTCCCCGACTGAAGGTGGATTTAAAGCTCTCCTCGTCACCGGATCCGTGCTGGCGACCAATTCCTCCCGGCAGCCCCGTCCGCGACAACTCACGCATCCGATCCAAAAATCCCTGCGAATCCGCATAGTACATCACTTGTGAGGGGCGACCGATCGCTTGCAGGGCAATGCTCATGATGCTCTGGATCAACGTCATTAAACCATCCTGGCTGGGGGCAACCAACCTCAACAATTGGCGCATGCGGGACACAACTTCTCCCAACATGTCCCGGGCCAATGCATCATCTCCTTCGACCACCTGCCCGATCCGCAGGGAAAGTTCGGTTCCGGAGTGGGTATGGCTCATCCCCGCCATCAAGGAATCGGTGTCCTTCAGGCGGTTGAGCAGGACATTCATGAGCCATTGCCGCTGGGTCATCCGCCTCAGCCCTTCCATCTGCAAATCAATTTGCCGCACCGCTTCGGGGATATTCTCTGCGTTGAGCACGATGGGCGGCAATACGATCGGGTAAACTTCCTGTTCCGTTTCCGCATCTTCTACCTGGGCGGTCAGGTCCAGTGTCGCAGGATCGGGTTTGGGGTCGGAAGAAGAACCGGAAGCCGGTGGTTTTCCCATGCCCGAGGGAGCCGGTCCCCATCCTTTTCCCTTTTCGTTTTCTTCCAAACGCAAGGCGATCTGGTAGTCGTAGGCTTCCTGCAGGCCCCGCATAGCCTCACCAAAGCCATCTCCGGCCGCATCGCCCACTTGCGTAGCCTGGTCCAGAGCGGGGTCCAAGCCCGTATCGAGGGCTTCGTACACGTACATCATGGCCTGCCGCTGCATCCCTTCCTGAGTCAGCTTGGGCTCCGCCGCCGCTTCATCCAACGGTGTGGAGCCATCGGCCAGGGGTTCGGTGACCATTCCTCCGTCGTCATCAGCGGAATCGGCCGACTTTGTTTCCCCCCTTGCTTCGGTGGCCAGCACTTCTTCTTGCATTCTGTCATCGTCACTGCCCGGCACATCGCCGGTGGGAGCCCCTTGAGGCCCGGCCAGAGGCACCGCCGCCGGAGCGAGGTCGTCGCTTTCCCACCATTCATCGGCAAACAAATCACCCCGGTTCAAGTAGCTGACGAAGTGCCCTTTTTTGTAGCCTTGGTCGTGCTGGGTGGCACTCCGGAGGTGATAAACCCGGGACTGCCCCGGAACCGACAAGGAAAATACTGAGGGGGCGGCCAAGGTGTTTCCGGGGATCCGAGCCACCTGAATCACGTGGGGCAGGGCAACCATGGCGCCTTGGGTGATCGAAATCATGGCCGCATCCTGCAGGGTCACACTCGGCCCCCACGGGACCTGCCCGGCGGATAACGGAGCGGCGGGGGCACCGCCTCCGGCGGCAACGGGGGCCAGCCGGTCGATCAAGCGGGTCAGCACCTCGTGGACATCGGCGGTATCCACCGAGTTGGCGACCAGTCCATTGGCGGCGAAGGCTTGCATCACCAACTGCATGTGCGCGGCCGGTACATTTTGCTGTCCATCCACACTGTTGACCGCCCGCAACAGCAATTGCTTCAAGGCGGCCACTTCCGGAGCATCTCCGACCAGGGTCGCCGAGGGCAGCAGCAGATTGCGCAAGCTGTTGACCGAGACAAACGTATTGACGATCGCGGCGGCGAAGCAACTGTTGGTGGCGTGTCCGATTGCGCCGGGGCGGGCCATCTGGGCGACCTGGCCCGAGATGGGCGCCTCGCGGGCCGTTCCCGCACTGCCCGTCCAATTCAGTGCCCGAGCCCCCATCACGTCCGCTTCCCGCTCCAAACCGGCGTCATCGTTGATTCCTACTTGTTTGAACTGCTGGGTGGCCTGGACCCGCCCCTCCTTCTGCTGGACCACGTGCCAGGCCTCGTGGGGCAAGTGCCGCTCCTGACCCGGACCGATATGGATGTCCGTGCCCTGGGCGTACGCCTGGGCCTGAAGTTGGGCGGGTTGGGAAGAATTGTAATGGACATTTACGTCGTCCAGGGAATATCCGGACAATCCTTCGATCCCGGATTTGAGCTGATCGGGAAGACCGGTTTGGTTGGGTTTTGCGGTACTTTCCGGGGAATCGCGCTGGGTTGTCGCCCAGGGCTTTCCGGCCTTCAACTGCAAGGGTGGCGGGGGCAATTCCTGGTAGCTTCCGTAAGGAGCATCCTCAGAAGCAACGTAGGCATCGGCGGCGGCCTGGAGCTTGCGCTGGGCCACAACGGCCGGACTCACGTTCGCGGCGGCCTGAACCGCCCTTATATCCGGATTGTCCGGGGGTGGTTCTTGAGTACTGATCCCCCCTTCCTTGCTCAGGAATGGAGATTCAATAAATTGGCTTTCTTCCCGGTCACCCTTGGCCGATTGTTTGCCGTTTTTAGCATGCTTTAACATAACACCATAAATAGTTACCCTTCTTTCCAGAAAAAATATTGAGGCCCACCAGTGGGCAGCACGGGGAAACAGAAGCGTAATAAACCCTTAAACCTAACCTATCCTTCCATCAATATAACCAAATACCCACTCAATGACAAAGCCATATTTTTAATCTTCGCGATGCGACTGAATTGCGAAATGATTTCGAGGCCGCCGCCCTTGTGGTACCCGCACCGATCCTTCGCCCAAGCTCAGAAGCAACCGGTCCCGGTCGCACACCAACCCAAACATTGTTTTTGTGCCCCAAGGCGTGCTAACTTTGCCCCAAACCCAATCGCATGTCCGAAACCCCAGCCCGAGGCCGATTCATCGTGTTTGAAGGAATTGATGGCAGTGGCAAATCCACCCAAGTCGAACTCCTCGCCGAACGCCTTCGCTCCCAAGACCATACCGTCTACCTCACCCGACAACCCTCCGACCGAACCATCGGCAAGTTGCTCCGGTCCATTCTCACCGGGAAAGAACGCACCGACGAACGCGCGATTGCCGCGCTGTTCCTCGCCGACCGCATCGACCACATCACCGCGGTGGAAGATGGCCTGATTGCCCGCCTGGAACGAGGCGAAACGGTCATCTGCGACCGCTACTACTTTTCCTCTCTCGCCTACAACTCGCTCAAAATCCCGATGGACTGGGTCCTCACCCTTCACCAACCGGTTTTTGAACTCCTCCGGCCCGACCTCACGCTGTTTCTGGATCTCCCCGTGGAAGAAAGCTTGCGCCGCATTCGCGAAAACCGCGCCGACACCGAACACTACGAAAAACTCGACACCCTGATCCAGGTGCGGGAAAACTACATGACCGCCTTTCGCCGAAGAGAAGTCCAGGAAAACATCCAGGTGGTCAACGCTCACCGCACCGTCGAGGAAATCGCCGCCGACATCCGGGAAATCGTGGACGAATTGGCCTGATGGGCGCTTTTTTGTATACTTGTTTTTGCACGCCGAAAACCGAATGCGATGAAAAAACTCCTTGTTGCCAACCGCGGTGAAATCGCTTTGCGCATTATGCGCTCCGCCCGGGAAATGGGCATCGCCACCGTGGCCATTTTCTCCGAAGCCGACCGCTTTTCCCCCCACGTCACCTTCGCCGATGAAGCCTACTGCGTGGGACCGCCCCCCTCCAGCGAAAGCTACCTCCGCGGCGACTTCATCATTGAACTGTGCCGGCAGCACAGCATCGACGCCATTCATCCCGGATACGGCTTCCTGAGCGAAAATTCCGGATTTGCCCGCGCCGTTTCTGAGGCGGGCCTTACCCTCATCGGTCCATCCCCGGACGCCATGGACGTGATGGGCTCGAAGCTCGCCGCCAAAGCCGCCGTGAAAGACTACAACGTGCCCCTGGTTCCCGGCACCGAGGAAGCCATCGAAGACATCGGCGCGGCCAAAGTGATCGCCCAGGAAATCGGCTTTCCCATCCTGATCAAAGCCAGTGCTGGTGGAGGAGGCAAGGGCATGCGCATCGTCGAGCGGATCGAAGATTTCGAAGAACAAATGGACCGTGCGGTCAGCGAGGCGGTCAGCAGCTTTGGCGACGGCCGGGTGTTCATCGAAAAATACGTCACCGGCCCCCGCCACGTAGAAATTCAGGTGCTTGGCGACCACCACGGCAACATTGTCCACCTCTTCGAACGAGAATGTTCCGTCCAGCGCCGGCACCAGAAAGTCATCGAGGAAGCTCCCTCAGCGGTGCTTACCCCGGAACTCCGCCAGCGCATGGGGGAAGCCGCGGTCGACGTGGCCCGTGCCTGCAACTACTACAACGCCGGTACGGTCGAATTTCTCGTCGATTCCGAGCTGAATTTCTATTTCCTGGAGATGAACACCCGCCTCCAGGTGGAGCATCCCGTCACCGAAATGATCACCGGCCTCGACCTGGTCAAGGAGCAAATCAAGGTTGCCCGTGGCGAAGCACTGTCCTTTGCCCAGGACGACCTGAACATCCACGGCCACGCCATCGAAGTGCGCGTCTACGCCGAAGATCCCGCGAACAATTTCTTGCCCGACATCGGAAAGTTGCTGACCTACCGCCGGCCCCAGGGCCACGGAATCCGGGTCGATGACGGATTCGAAGAAGGCATGGACATCCCGATCTACTACGATCCCATGATCGCGAAACTGATCGCCCACGGGGCCAATCGCCAGGATGCCATCGACAAAATGCTCCGCGCCATCGCCGAATACGAAATCGTGGGGTTTCAGACCACCCTGGGCTTTTGCGCATTTGCTTTGCAGCACGAAGCCTTTGTTTCCGGACAATTTGACACCCACTTCGTCAAAAAATACTTCACGCCCGAGGGGCTGGCCCCGCCCCTTGCTGAACCGGAAGCGCAGGTGGCTGCCCTGGTCGGCGCCCTCCTCGCCGATGAAGAAAAGCAATCGGCGCAACCGGCGGCCCCTTCGAGCGCCCAACCGAGCAATTGGAAATTGAACCGAACCCGTTAAGCCCCCCATCATGTCCGAAAACAATGTCACCCATTCCCAAAAGGCCCCCGAACCCGTAGGACTGTATCCCCATGCCCGCCGGGTCGGCGATCTCCTCTTTCTTTCCGGCATCGGTCCCCGGGAACGCGGCACGAAAAAAATTCCCGGGGTGGAACTCGATGCCGACGGCAACATCATCGCCTACGACATCGCCACGCAGTGCCACTCGGTCTTCAACAACGTCAAGGCCGTCCTGGAAGAGGCAGGCTCCTCCTGGGACAAAATCGTCGATGTGACCGTCTTCCTCACCAATATGAAGGATGATTTCCCCATATACAACCGGCTCTGGGCGGAATACTTCGCGGAAAACCCTCCTTGCCGCACCACCCTGGAAATCAACTGCCTGCCGACTCCAATTGCCATCGAACTCAAGGTGATCGCCACGGTGTAAGCCCGCCAAACAATTCGGCCCCAATTTGTTTTTCTTGGCAGGGAATACCGATATGGTTTCCCACGCGAGATGATTTGCCTATGCGAAACAAACTGAATGTCCTGCTGGTATTCCTGATCTTGCTTGCCGGGACGCAACTTGCCCCGGCGCAGAGCGCCCAAAAGTGGATCAAGAAGGGACAAAAAACCGGTAATCTCAACGAAAAGCTCAACTGCTTTCGCAATGCTATCGAAGCGGAACCGGACAATGCGGAAGCCTATTACTATTTTGGGACCACCTTGCTCGCCCGGGGCGAATCGGAACTGGGTCTTCGCGCCCTGACCCGGGCCATCGACATCGACCCGCCGTACTATGCGGCCCTCCTCGCCCGGGGCAACCACCACACCTTCATCCTGGCCTGGAATCTCGCCGAAAAGGACTACCTCGCCGCCATTCGCGTCGACGCAAGCCGTCCGGAAGCCAATCTCGCCCTGGCCAAACTGCTGGTGCGGAAAAACGAATATGAATCCGCGCTTCTTCCGCTCAACCGGGTCCTCACCCAAAATCCCGATGCGGCGGAGGCCCTTTTGCTGCGGGGAGAGTGCTACCACCGCACCAATCAATCCCCGCAAGCGATCACCGATCTCAAGCGGGTGCTCGAACTCCAAACCGCCCGTCCGGAAGTTCATCTTCTCCTCGGTCAGGCGCAGGTACAAGCCGGCGATACCCTGCGGGGCCTCGATCATTTTCGCCGGGGCAGCCGCCTCGACACCACCGATGCCGACTACCACTTCCAGGCCGCAAGTTTCCTTCACGAACAAGAATTGAACCGGGAGGGCATTCCCTTCGCCCGACGCGCCGCAAAGTTGAACCCGGACGAAGGGGCCTACCGACAATTGTACGGCTGGACCCTCAGCAAGACCGATGACATTGAGGGAGCGCAGCGCGAGTTTAAGTCTGCGGTAAAACTGCAACCTTATCACGCGGAAAACTGGAATGCGCTCGGCCATTCCTTCAACCAAGCCGGGTCATTTATCAAAGGCATCAAGTACTTCGACCACGCCCTCCGACTCAATGATCGCTTGATCAATGCGTACGATAACCGCGGCTACGCCCGGCGCATGACCGGCCTCTACGCCGGTGCCATCGAAGACTATCGGCTTACCATCGAATCCCAGTACAATGCCGTCCACAATTGGATCAACCTTGCCTATACCCACCTCTGCTTGGGGAACTGGGAGGCGGCCCAAAAAGCCGCCGAGGAAGCCATGCAACTGGATCCCGAGCACCCTTTTCCCTACAACAACCGCGGCTTGGCCCACCTGCGCCAGGGAAATTGGCAGGCGGCCATTTCCGATTTTGATCGCTCACTCGCCCGGGAAACGAGCTACGCCCACCTCGTCCTCACCAACCGTGCCGAAGCAAAATGTATCGGGCTTGATTTTCGCGGCGCCAAAAAAGATCTGGAACGGGCCCTCGAAATCAAACCCGTCTACGCCCGGGCCACCTACCTGATGCGCCAGCTCGAAAAGGACAGCCCGGATACCCTGTTTCGCCCCCACGGGCCGCGCACCGTCCTCTTCATGGTCATCGGGCAGCACGCCCAAGACTCCGCCAGCTTCGAAAACGCGACGCAACTCGCCGACCTTTTTCGACGCCGCCGGCGTTCCTCCTCCACCGAACTGGTGCTGCTCCACGGCCCCTCGGTTTCGGCCCAACTGGTCCTCGACTCGCTGCAGCAAACCGTCGGTCCACAAGGCCATCTTTTCGGCGACGACCAAGTCATTTTCTTCTTTTCCGGCAATCAAGGTACCTGGCGAAATGCGCCCGCCCTCAGCCTGGACTACGCCCAGGGCGAAGCGGGCATTCTCCCGGAAGATGACTTGGTGCAGGTGCTCGAAACTTCTCGGGCAGGCAGCAAACTCGTCCTCGTGGAGGGCTTCAACCGCACCACGGCCGACAATCCCGACGAAATTCTGGACGAAGGGGCGTCGAGCCCGATCCCTTGGCTGGCCTCGGTGGCTCCGCCGACCTTGCGGGGCAGTGAATTTGCCCCGCAAGCGCGCTTCAGCCATTACCTCTTGGCCGGGTTGCAGCGGGCGGCGGACCGGGATGAAGATGGTGTCATCTTTCTGGCCGAACTCGCGGACTACCTGGAACTGATGCTCACTTACGAAACGGAAGAAGAGGAAGCCGTCCGCTTGCGCGGCCAACCTTCCCAGGAAATGTTGCTCATGCTGCCGGACTGATCACAGCAACAAAATGTAGCCGCTGGCCAGCGCCAATTGCACCAGGGCAAACAGGATCGCCTTTTTGATGAAGTCCACAAATCCCATGGGGATCTGATTGCGCGCCATCACGGTGACCGCGACCACAGTACTCGCCGAACCAATCGGCGTGATGTTTCCCCCGAGGTTCGCCCCGTAGATGATCGACCACCAGTAGCCTTGCTCAAAGTCGGGAGTGCTCGCAGCAATGGGATCCACCGTCTTGGCGAGCATCGCCGCCAGCGGAATATTGTCCGTCACCGAACTCGCCGCTGCGCTCGACCACAACATGGCCACCGGACCCGCCGTATCGCCCAGCTCCATCAGTCCCGTGACCAGCCCCCCGATCATGTCCAGCACCCGTGCGTGTTCCATGACCCCGATCACCACGAACAGGAAGGCGAAGAAAAACAGCAGATCCCAGTCCAGCTTTCCGTAGATCTTTTCCGTAGAACTTTTCTCCCGGATCATGATCAATATCCCAAACGCCACCGCCACAAACCCAATGCCCAGATCCCGCAAATAGGGAATCTGGTCGGTGGTGGCCAGGACCGCGATGAACAGAATGAACAACAGCCAACTGACCCGAAAAAAACGCCGGGACTGGATCGCATCGTTCTCATCAAACGCGGAAATCAACCGCGCCGCCTCCGCTTTGGGCCCTGCGCCCCGCAACCGCCGAATCTTAAAAATGTAGCTGGCCATGACCACCGTCACCACGGTGGCCACCACCACGTAGGGCGCAGAAACGTAGAAAAATGCGATGAATGAGATTTCGGCGGTATTCCCCACAATAATGTTCGGAACCGAAGAAATCAAAGTCAGCAGCCCGCCAATATTCGTCAGCAGCCCTTCGCACAGGAGAAACCCCAGCAGCATGTCCCGCCGTTTGAGTTTTTCCAGGGACACCACCGTCAATGAACCCACGATGATCATCGCCGTAACATTGTTCAGTAAGGCCGAAAAGAGCACGGTCATCAGCGAGTAGGCCGCCAGGAGGTAAAACGGATCCCCCTTGGTCGCCTTGGTGATTTTGATTGCCATCCAGGCAAAAATCCCCGACTTTGAAGCCACTTCCACAAAGATGCTCGACCCGAGGATGATCGCGATCACGCCCCAGTCGATGAATTCAATAAAAAATGGAACGTGCCCTTCCTGGTCCTGCAGACTAGGAAGGATGCCGGTCGCTTCGCCCAGGACCAGGGCGACGATGGCGGCCACCCCGGTGATGATGCTTTTGTGCGCGTGGATTTTCTGCTCCAGCGCCAGTGCCGCCACCATCGCAACCAGCAATCCCAGATGCAAATAGGCGACCCAGCCGTAACCCGAGGATTCGGTGGTGGGCGTAGCGGAAAGCAGCAGCGAAGTAAATTCCATGTTCAATCGGCTCAAATCAACAATACTGGCAGGTTGCGGAACTCAACCGCCAGCGAGTACCCCAAACTGTGCATCGCGAGCTGGGTGTCGTCTTTGGTGGTAAACGCCAGCAAGCTCACCGGCTCCCGCGCAATCAGGTCGCGGTAATTTGTAATCAGGTGTCCGAATTCAATAACTGAGTGCAGTTCGAGTGGTTTCTGATGGGCGTCGATTTCTGCGCGCACCGATTCCGCGTAGTGGTGCGGCATGGCCACCAATTGTTCCGCCAGCTTTTCCCGCGCCAGGTCGCTGTCGAGTTCAGGAATTTTTTCGATGGCCTTCATGAAATAGTTGAAAGTCGCCTCGTCCTCTACGTGGCAGAGCATGAGCTTTTTTCCCTGCGGCGTGAACCGGATGCCGTAATTGACCAGGCTGTGGTCGGCGTACATGTGTTCGGTCGCCACCAGTACCGTCCCCAATTGCTCCGGGCCGTGGGCGTAACCCTTCAGACGAGGATTGGGCAACAACAACACCGGATAGTCGGTCACTTGCGTCATGGAGTCCACGTACACCCCCAAACTGGTCACAATTTCCTGGTGGGCCACCCGCAGCAAGCGGTAGGTGACCACCAAATCGGGCCGGAACTCATCGAGGGATTGGCGCAGATCGGCCCAGTTGCTCCAATCGCCTCGGGCGAGGCAATCGAGCCGGTAATCGCCGCGGGGAAATTCGGGATCCAGGTAGTGCTGCACCCGCTCCCGGTACGGGGGCAGATCTTCCGTCGGCAGATCGGTGATCAGCAGGATTTTCCGAACCTCGATGCGCTCGTATTCAAATTGATCGCGCAGCGCCCGTTTAAATACTGATTCAAATTCGCCCAGGTCTCGCATGGTTCGATATTACGATTTGGGGCGGAGGTATGCAACAAGAATTTGCTGGGCAAATGGATCCCCGCCCTGCCGAATGGACCGCCGTTGGTGCCACGCAAACCGCCGTCCATCTACCCCGATTTGTGGTTGATCGAATTCATAAATTGTTAACAAACCTCTGGTTGGAGATCTCGTTATATCCGCTGACATTTGCGCCGATTCATTCAAGCAAATTGATCAAAACAACCACTTTCAAAAGGAGTATGCCATGTTTAACTGGACCGATATTCTGACCATTAGCCTGACGCTCTTCGCCGTGATTGACATCTTGGGTTCGATCCCGGTGATCATTGACCTGCGGACAAAAATGGGCCATATCCGCTCGGAACAGGCCACGATCATTTCCGGGGTCATCATGGTGCTGTTTCTTTTCCTGGGCAAGAGCATCCTGGGCCTGATCGGGCTGGATGTGAGCTCGTTTGCCATTGCCGGATCGATTGTGATTTTCATCCTGGCCATGGAAATGGTGCTGGACCGGGAATTCTTCAAGCCCCACAACGACCCGCGCACCGGGTCGGTCGTGCCGATTGCCTTTCCCCTGATCGCGGGGGCGGGCACGCTGACTACCCTGACGTCGCTGCGCGCCAACTTTGCCGAACCGGACATCGTGGTGGCCATCGTGGTGAACCTCGCCTTTGTGTACGTCGTGCTCAAGACCACCGGGCGGCTGGAACGAATGCTGGGGCAAGGTGGGATCTCGATTCTGCGCCGGGTGTTTGGCATCGTCTTGCTCGCGATTGCCATCAAAATCTTCCTGACCAATCTCGCCGGCTTCTGGTCGGACATCGGGATGGCGTAGGAAAGTATCACGAACAAAGCAATTCGTTGATGCCCGCTTTTTGCCGGGCAATTTTCTCCGCCTGGTGCGCGGAGTGCAAACCGTATTGCCACGGGCGGGGCCTCCATTGCGCCCGGAGGCCCCGCCGGAAATACCGCCTATCCCCCAAAATCCGCCTTTACCCGGATGCTCTTGGGGGGCAATTTTCCGTACTTGATAGGGCGAAATTCAGCATGGTTCAAGCAGTACTTTTCTCAACTCAAAAGTGCTTTTACCATGAAATTAATTTTCCAAAATCCCCGCGTGGTTCTCGGGGTGCTTGCCCTGCTCTGGACCATGGGCCGGGGCAATGCTGCACTTGCCTGCGACCGATCCAAAGCCCAAGCCGACAGTGTGATTGTCTTTTCCGGATTCTACGATATTTACCTCTCGGTGTGCATTGGAGCGGGAATCACTGGAACACCAAAAGGGGGCGATGGGCCAACCCGCGATTTTGGGTTCGGGTTTTACGGCAGCCCCACCCTGAGCCCTATTGGCTATACCAACTCTCTGACCAGTGATACGACGGGGGCGACCTATTTTGCAGGAGTTGGATTTGGTGCATGGGGCACTCGCTTTTTAATTGCCTACCTTTTCAGCGGCACCGACTTCACCTGCGTAAGTAGTACCTCAACCTGTGGTAACATCCACACCGACACCGTGCGGGTGCGCGTACGCACCAACGAGTTGCCGGATTCGGTCCGGGTATTTGGCATCGAAGGTAGCGGCAATCCCCTCGGCGGCTGCAATCCCGATTCCGATATGCTGATCCCATTGTTCGGTTTCCTCCCCGTCACCTGGGGGGGACTCTCCGCCACCCAGCAAGGTTCCCGCAATCAATTGCAATGGACCATCCTCTCCGAAACCAACAACGATTACTTCGAGGTCCAGCGCCTCGGGGACGACCAGCAATTTGCCTCCCTCGGACGGGTGAGCGGTGCCGGCAACCGCACCGAACCCCAGACCTACACCTTTGTCGACGAACATCCCCGGGTCGGTCCCAATTTTTACCGCATCCGCCAGGTCGATCTCGACGGCGCCCATTCCGATTCGGAAACTTTCCGCGCCGATTTCCGGCCCACTCCCGCGCTGCAAGTGCAAGCCCTTTACCCCAATCCCACGCCCGGCCGGGTAGAATTGGCCCTTTTCTCGGAAAAAAGCCGCTCTTTTTACCTTTCCCTCGCCCATCAGTCGGGAGAACTGGTCTACGCTACTTCCCATTTCGCCGAGCGCGGGACGACCGATCTCCAGCTCGACCTCAGCCACCTGCCGGCGGGCATCTACTACCTGCGCATCGCCGGCGACGGCCAGAGCGTCCAGCACAAAATCGTCCGCCAGTAATGCGCCACCAAACGCAAAAAGGCGGGACTTGGGAGCTTTCACCGTCCCCAAGTCCCGCCCCCCGGATGCCCCGCAGATCAAGCTTCTTGCTTCGAAATCAATCCGTGCTTGATCGCGTACTTCACCAAGCCCGCCACGTTGCGACAGCCAATTTTCTCTTTGAGATTTTTGCGGTGGGACTGCACCGTCCGGTCGGAGATGCACAGCAGGTGGCCGATCTCCTCGGTGGTGTACTCGTCCACGATCAGTTTGAGCACTTCGACCTCGCGCCGGGTCAGGGTTTCCGGATCGGGCTCCAGGTGGTAGTAAATGCTCCCGGGAACCATTTCCGGCAGAAAATCATCTTTGAATAGGATGGAAGGCACCCCGCTGCCCAAAAAGACTTCCCCGGAAAGGACTTGCTCCATGCCCCGCACCAATTCGTCGACGTCGGCTTCCTTGGGAATGTAGCCCGCAACGCCATTGCCGAGCAGGGCCCGGATCACCGATTTGTCCCGCAGCAAACTCAGCGCGATGATGCGGGTATTCGGCTCAAATTCCAGGATGCGGGCGGAAAGGTCCATCCCGTTGGTATCCGCCAGCATGATGTCCATCAGGACCAGATCCGGCTTGACCTCACCGATGATTTCCAGGGCTCGGGCGCCGGTCCCGGCCTGGAACATTTTGCTTCGGGGCAGGCGTTTTTGCAAGGCGTAGGTCAGCCCCTCGCGGACCATCTGGTGATCTTCGATCAATAGCAGTGTAATTGCTTCTTTCATGGTAATGCTTACTGGTGAAAAGAAAGCGCGCGCAATACACCCAAGCTATCCATCTTTCCCGGGAAAGAAATGAACAATTCCGGGCAAAAGTTACAGGGGTCCCCCGACGATGACCGCCCCATCCATGTCATTTTCCCCCAAAATTTGATGTGAATTGCGGCAAAAAAATGCGGAGATTCATTTTTGAGGGGCGCCTTCGATATGATTTGTAGAATTTGCCATTGCCGAATTGGATCCGAACCGCCTCTCATTCCCGAGATCACCGACTTTACCTCCACACATCTATGCACGACAGAAAAATCGGCCGGTTGCTCGGCTCCCTGACCGAGCGCGAGTTGCGGCGCCTCGACTTCTGGATCAGCGATTCCCGGTCCCGTTCTACCACCTTGATCAGCACCTACGAAAGTCTGCGCCGGCGCCTCCGCGACCCTGCGCCCTTTACCGCTGAGGAGCTGGCCCGCGAACTCTTCCCGGACTTGTCCCCAGAAGAGGCCACCCAGTCCCTCAAGAATCACCTCACCCGCCTCACCAAAGAAGTCTTGCGCTTCATCGCGTGGCAGGAATTCGAGGCCGATTCCTTCAACGCACAATTTGAACTCCTGCGGTTCTACAACCAGCGGCAACTCGCTACCTATTTCCCCAATGCCCACCGGCGCCTCCTCGCCGACCTGGCCCAGCAACCCGACACTTCACGCAAGCTCCACCAGCGCCTGCTCCTGGAACTGGAAAACGCCGACTTCCAGATCGCGCGCGGTGCAAAAAACCGCACCTCCTCCCTGGAAGGCCCTCTGCGGGCCCTCGACGAATTCTGGCTGCATCACCTGGTTGCGCTGGCCATTTCCGCCCGCGAGTACGACCTCGTCTACGGAGCCGAACACGAAGACCGCGACGGGGACATCCAGCGGGCAGTGGACCGCCTTTCCCCCGCGCTTCCCAAATTCACCCAACTTCTCCTCCTCAGCTACCGCCTGCAACGCGATCCCCAACAACCCGCCGACGCATTTACCAATCTGATGGACCGAATCGCCGCCAGCCAACTGGGCTCCGAACAGCGCCAGGAATTGTACGCCTTGGTCATCAACATCGCCGCCCGCATGATCAACCGGGGGCACCTCCGCGTACAGGCGATTCTAGCCGAGATCTATCGCCACGTCTTTCGGCCCACTACGGCTTATCGCCTGCGCCGCTCCGATTACAAGAACCGCATCGTCCTGCTGTCGCGCCTCCAGCGGATCGGCGAAGCGGAGGAAGTCCTGGACCAACTGGCCCAGGACCTGGGACCGGACAATCCTTTCACGGTGTTTTGCCGGGCCCAGTTTGCCTTTGACCAGGGGGAATACCGCAACGTAATCCGCTTGCTCAATGAAGCCTTTGCCTCTGACTCCAATACTTTCCTGGAACTGGATGCCGAGGTCCTGCGGTGGAAAGCCGCCGTCATGGGCGGGGACTCCGATCCCCAACTGTACGACATGGTTTTCAGCAAATACGACAACCTCCGGATGCGGGTCGCGCGCACCACGGGGATCTCGGACGAGCACCGCCGCAACTACCAAAATTTCGTCACCCTTTTCAAAAAATTCCTGGACCTGAAACGCAGACGTCCCGCGGCTCTCCCGCCGGACTTTCAAAAACTACGGAACCGCGTACAGAAGGCCCACAACCTCGCCAACAAACAATGGCTGCTCGACAGCCTCCAACGGGAAATCGACAAACCCTCTGGACAAGCAAACGGGTGAGAATTTCCAATTGATCGATTTCCGATTTTCAATGGGTGCATCTTGGACGCGCAAACAGCGATGCTCAATTCGCCTAAAACGTCCCTTCCGCACGGGATCGTAGCCGCACGGCATGCCGTGCGGCCCCCTAGGATTTTCCCAAAATTAGATCTTCTAATTGATTGACTTCCGGATTTTCGATGGGCGCGTTCCCCAGGCACGGCGGACATTTATGAACGAAAATTTCCAATGGCCACGTTGCTGCGGATAGCCGCGTAGCCATTGGAAATTGAAAATTGAGCGAAGCGTTTACTGGAAATCGGAAACTGACCGGAGAAATCCCCCCCGATCAGTGCGTTTGCGGGCTCAATCCAGATTCTCTTCCACCAAGATCAAGGTGGGCAGCAGATTCAACTCGCGCTCAAGCAAATCCTCCTGGGGCGCCAACTCCATGATCGGAACCGTGTCCTGCCAGTTGGGTTGGGGCAAGTCCTGACGGAGGAACAGAAAGAGGTAACTGCCTTCCGGCAAATCCCAGATCAAGGCGGTCTCCACGTATTCTTGGTTGTGCTGCAAGGAATCCACGTTTCCCGCCGCAAGGCCCTCCGGCAGCGCCACCAACATGAATTTTACGCGCTGCTGGGCGTTCAGGGGGTGCGAAGCCCGCTGCCGGATCACTGAATGCAAGCTGCCCCCAACCGTATCGGTTGTGACCTCCAACCAGTACGTATCCCAGGGGGCAGGGGCCAGCACCGGACACGCCGCGGTCAGGGCCGGCGCAGATACCTTGCGCCGCACAAAAGCATCCCTCAATTTGACCGAATTATCGGGCCAAACGTCCCCGGCAAAAACAAAACAAACCAGCAAAATGGGAATTGAGACATAGTTAAACTTTTTCATTTTGATATTGGATTTAGATAAATGGTGTACTTCAGAAGGCGACGAACCGCGTGGATCGGTCCGAGTTGGCGAATACTCAAAATGATGGAATCGAGCGTTTATTTTGAGTTTGATGAGTTAAAGGTCAGGGGAAAAAACCGCGAAAATAAGCCTGTAAACACCGATTGTATCCGTTTCAGGGTTTGTTGCATTTCGATCCGGGAAAACTGGGAAACCGCGCCGGTCGGATTTGCGCCGCCGCGCTCCGGGAAAATACCGATCCCCAATTCGGGACCATTACGTAGGAAAATATCCGCCCCACCCTGAATTCTGTGGGCCCCGCTGCTCTTTCATTTTCAGGAAGGCAATTCCCGGCGGAACGATGGCAGTTCGTACCGATTAATAAAAAAATGACCCGACTTAGGGGTCGGGCCAAACAATGAGCAAAAAGAACGCTGCCACTTACTTTTTCAGGCGGGGAAATTCGTCGGGATCAAAAACAATCTTGTGCCGCATAGCAAACATCACCAACCCGATGCTGCTTTTGGCCCCGACCTTGCCGAGCAAGTTGCGGCGGTGGGTTTCGACCGTGCGCCGGCTGATGCACAGGATTTCCGCGATCTCCACCGAAGTCTTTTCCCCCAAAATGAGCTTCAGAACCTCTTTTTCCCGCCGGGTCAATTCATCCACCGACTGAATTGAGGTGAGGCTATTGCGCACGGCCGACGCATCAATCGGCAGTTCATCCTGGAGCAAAATCTGAGAAATTTTATTGGCGAAATAGACATTTCCCTCGTAGACGGTGCGGATCGCGTGGGCAAATTCCTCCTGGTCCGATTCCTTGAAAATCATGCCCCGTGCGCCCGCACGGACCATTTTTTTCACGTAAGCCTTTGAGTGGACGAGCGATTGCCCGATGACCTTGATCGAGGGACGCAGTTCGAGGATGCGTTCGGTGGCCTCGATTCCGTTGATTCCGGGGAGTTCCACATCCATCAAGATGACATCAATGGGGATGCCTTTTTTGGCGAAATAAACCGCTTCTTCCCCATCTTCCGCGATTGCTGCAATCTTGATTCCCGGGATCGTCCTGAAGATGGACTCGAGTCCGTCGCGAATGATGCGAACATCCTCAACGATCATTAAATTGATACCTTTCATTTTTCAAAAATTGTTTATCTGTGCCAATACTGCGACAATTGTGAGAAGGGGCCGATCGTAGTCTCTGGAACGCTTACCCAAGAAACGCGGGAGATTGCTCAAAAAAACCAACCTTTTCGCCTATTTCTGTGAATTCCGTAGATATACGGACCTCGCGCAGATTTGCACGTAATTTTCGCGTTTGGGCACCATGGCGACGAATCGGGCTTGCTCCGGGGGGCGGCGGATTGCCCCTGACCAAGTGCTCTGCCCTCCGGCGGACGTTTTCCGGGTAAACTACGGAGTTGCCGTAGGTAGAATTCCGCACTAAGGCGGATTTTTTGCCGCCCCCCTCTCTCCATATTGGGCTTCTAACGGCTTCCGCCGCCGGGGAAACATTTGTTCTCTCAACCATGAAGCGATACATTCGGTCTGGACCAAACGATAGACGGGTACTCCGCGTTTGCATGCGCACCGGGACCGCTTCCGGAAGCCTACGGGGGTGGCTGCTCCTCTTTTGGATCGTCGCCGGGGCCCATTGGGGGGCCGCCCAGCCGGATCAGCCCCAGATCGAAGCCTCGATTGCGCCGCGGACGGATCGCCGGGTGCAAAGCCGCTGGATCGCAGAAAAGTACTTCCGCTTCGCCAATTTGGTCCGCCGCGCCTCCCAAAGGGGAAATATCGCTCCCGAACGGGCCACATTTCTCGCCGGCATTGCCTACTACAACCTCGGCTGGTTCGACGTGTCCCTGCTGCAATTTGAACGCCTGGTCCGCGAAGCCCCCCGCAACCCCTACCACCAGCTTTGGTACACCCGTCTCCTTCAGATCAATGGCCACCCAAGCGCCGCCCTGATCCACGCCCTGGAGATGGAGAAGCAGTGCAAAGCCCCCGGCGCAGACGCCATCCCCGTCCGCAACCAACTGGTCCAAGAAGCCGTGAACCAGGAACTGCCCGATTTCATCGCCACCCAGACCCAACACCCCCAAGCCATCTTCCGGCGACAACCGCTCCCCTTCAATGAACCCTACCAGGAGATCAATGCTGTGCCCTTCCGCGGCGGCTGGCTGGTCTCGGCAAACTATTATTTCTTCACCCTCTCCCCCGTGTTTGACCCCCTTGCTCCGCCGCCCAGCCCGATGGACATCTGGTGGATCACCGGGGACAGCACCGAGGAAAACTTTCGGACCCGGCGCCTGCCCCCACCGGTCAATTCCCGCAAAAACGAACTCATCATGGACACCCAGGGCGATTCCGCGATCTTTTTCATCCGCTACAAATTCGCCAATGCCCCGACCAGCTCCGCCAAATGGCATTCCGAAGCCCTCGTGGCCACCCCCAACCGCAAAGACCGCTTCAAAACCATCCGCCGCCTTTCGCTCTGGCCGGACACCCTCCCGGTGATCCAGTTTTCGCTTTCTCCGGCCCAGGACCGCGCCGTGCTCGCGGTCGCCTCGCCCCGCGACAACGGCGACTCCGACCTCTACCTCACCCGACGCGATGCACAAGGAGATTGGTCGCCTCCCCGGCCCCTGGGACCGGTGATCAACTCGGCCGGAAATGAGGTCTTCCCCCGATTTGATCGCCAGGGCGGTCTGCTTTTTGCCAGCGACGGGCATCCCGGATACGGCGGCTACGACATCTTTCACGTGCAGTTGGATTCCCCGGCCCTTCCGCCCCACAACCTCGGCTGGGGCATCAATTCCCCCCTCCACGAGATGAGTTACTTTCCGCTGGACCCCGATACCGGCTATCTGGCGGCGATTCCCGGTGGCGAGCAAGCCCTGCGGTTGAACTTTGACATTTGGCGGGCCACCCGCATTCCGCCCTTGCCCGATTCACTGGCGACCCGGCGCCTGACCCGGGACGAATTGCCCGCGGTCCACCGTGATTTGTCCGCACTCGCCTATTTCTGTACCCCGCCACCACGGGAAGTTCAGGACGACTGCATCGAATTCTTTTCTGATCTCCCCGGCCTGGATTCGATTCCCTGCCGCTGGAATTTTTCCGACGGCAGCGCGTACACCTCTGCCGCCGTCACCAAATGCCTGACCGGCGACCAGGACAGTTTGGTGGGCACCTTTGGCTACTTTGATGCCCAAACGGGAGAATGGTACACGAGCTATCCGGTCACGGCCTACCGGGAGAAAGCCCGGAACGCCTTTGCCCGGATCGAGCGGCCCGATTCGATTGTTGCGGGGAAGCCATTTGAACTGTCACTTGCCGGGCACGAGGGGGGACGGTTGTTCCTGGAAAATGTCCACTGGACCGCACCCGACGGGAGCGTGCAACGGGGCCAAACTGCAGAAATCGTCATCACCGACCCCCGAGATAACTTCATCCTTTGGGAAATTTCCGGCATCGGGGACAAAGGGGAATTGGTGCGCTACTGCAAAACCGATACCCTGCCGGTGGTCGTCCTCGGCCCCACCTTTGTGGATACGCTGCACTTTGACTTTGACATTGCCCGCCCCAACTCCGCCTACCAGGCAGTTGTGGAACGGATCAAAGCAAAAATGAACTCCGACCGGGGGTACTTCCTCGAAATTCACGGCCACACCGACGACTTCGGCAGCGAAGCCTACAACTACGCGTTGGGGCAGCGGCGGGCCCGCACCATTCAGCAGCGACTGATCGCCAACCGGGTGGACCGGGAGCGCGTGCGCATCTTCTCTTTCGGGGAGACCCGGCCGATTGCCCCCAACGACAGCCCCCGCCGACGGGCCAATAACCGGCGCGTCGAGTTCCACTACTACGCGGCTCGTCCTCCGCATTGGTCCGCCAACCCCCGAGAAAAATGAAAATTCTCCGCATTTGCTTCACCATTTTCCTCTGCCTTTCCGGCACCCTCGCCGCGCAAAAGATCCCCAATCCGCGGACCGGTCCCGCCTACTTTTCCATTTCCGGACCCGCCGCTCCCGACGATTTTGGCGACGACCGCCACCGGCAAACCCTGGTTTTTGTCGCTCCGCAGAATTGTCAGGATCCGATCTACATCCACGTCTACCACCCCTGGCTCGATGCCGAGCTGGACGACATCTACGGCACCACCGACACCAGGATCGAATTCTCGGTCTACGGCTATCCCGGAGCGGTCAGCACCTACGACTCTTGCGACGCGCGCCGCAAGCACACCACCGATTTCGGGCGCCTCCTGGACCGGCAGTCCTTCGGCAAAAAGCGGCCCACGGATGGCGAGTGGTTCACCTTTGGGCCGTATTACAAGTCAGAAGCCGATCCCCGGACCGCCTTTGGGGATGCATTTGGCTTCAAAATGGTGATCCAGGCCAAAAAGGGCAACGACCTCAACCTCTACCGCTTCAAACTCAGCCGCGACCCGGATCCCCAAGTCGACCAGCCCATCGTCGGCGGGAACTCCTACACCTACGAAATGATCTTCCGCCTGCCCAGCGCGCAGAAACAGGATTTTGTGTCGATCTATCCCTGGGTCGGCACCGCCGCCAAAGTGGTCGCCCGCAATTTTGATTTTGATTACGCCCAGCGGGGGAAAATTACGATTGAGGGCTACCGGCTCAAACCGCGGAGCATTCAACCCTCCGGCAATGGCGAATGGATCCACTCGGTGGTTCCCCTCACCGACAACGGTCCCAAAACCCTGCTTCACCTGAGAATTTATCCCGAATCGATCCGCGAATCCAACGACATGATCATCCGCTGTGAATTCCGGGACAATTACGATTGTCCGATTGTCTGCGGTCCGGTGGGGATATTTCCTCCGTACAAATACGCACCGCCCGCCCGTTCCCGCCGACAACTGCCTCCCAGAACCTCCAAATGACTTCCCGGTTCCATCTCCGCCTCGTTTGTTGGCTGCTGGGGCTGCTGCTTGCCTCCGGAAAGGACCTCCGGGCTGATGCAGGACTGGAGCCGGGCCCCTTTGTCGAGACCAGCATCCTCGAATGGGCGCAATTTCCCGACGGGACCATGCTCTACCGGGATGACCGGCAAATCTTTGTGCGCCGCAAAACTTACCGCCCCACCGACACCCTGAAGCCGCCCACTTCCGGGGCCATCGCCCAGCTCATGGTCAGCCGGTGCTGGCCCGAAACCTTCTTTTACACCGTTGGGGGCACCGAGGTCTACCGCCAGCGCCTCGGGGGCACCCCGACCCGGCAATTTACCTTGCCTTCCGAGCCGACCGCTACCCGCATTTGCTACCTCTTTGAGGATCCGCACGGCATGCTTTGCCTGCTCCTATCCGATGGCCACTTGATCGCACTCAATGGCGCCTCCGCCGTGAAAACGGGGGTAGTCCCCCTCTGTGCGGTCTGGGCTCCGAAAATCCGCCGACTGGTCGTGGGAACCGACTCGGGCATCGTCGAAATTTCCTTCCCGACCGAGGCCCAGCCCTGGCGCGTCCGCCAGGTGGCTTCCAGCGCCGAACCCATCCATACCCTTACCCTGGACTACACGGGAGAGGGAGTCTGGGCGGCCGGCCGCCACCACCAATTGCTTTTTCGGGGTCCGGGCGGTGCGTGGCTGCCCGCCCTACCCGGCTACGAGCGGGAGTCCTTCCCGATCAATTTTTTGGCAGTCACCGGTCCCAATTCGGTGGTCCTGGGCAGCCGCGGTTACGGTCTGCGGCAGGTTTACTTCACTCCCCAGCGCCGCAAGGTGACCTCGGTGGCGACCACCCTTGCTCCCCACGAAATCACCAGCCTGTTTGTGGACCACGAGGGGGTCCTGCGCTTGGGACAATGGATGGCGCCTTCCCTGCAGGATGTTCAGCACTGGCGGCAGCGCCTGGTCAAACCCACAGCGATCACCGGCGCCCTGAACTGCATTCTTTATCTTCCTGAAGACGGATTCCTGCTGGGGACAAGCGAAGGGCTGTATCTTGCGGCGCATTTGGGCGATCCAATGCTCCCCGCCCGGCAACTGACCTCCCGACCGATTCAGGCCCTGCACCGAGATTCTGATGGGGTGCTCTGGCTGGGAACAGAAGCAGATGGCGTGTACCGGATGGTTTCTCCAACTGCCGTCCCGCGGCAGTTTCTGGGCCCCACAACGCCCCATCACCGTGCCATCCGCGTGATTACCAGTACGCAAGACGGCAATCTTTGGCTGGGATCGGACCACGGTGTGACCCGGGTCTGCCGGGGCAACCCGCGCAACCGGAATTATTTTGATGGGTGGCAACTCGGAATCACTCCGGTCGTGGACCAAATCTATCCGATCAACGATACCTCGGTCCTCGCGATGACCGGTATTTCGCTGGTCGCGCGCCTGGGGAGCACGGGCACCTGGGAGCGGGCATTCGCGGGGCTGCGCGACCGTCCCACGAGCTACGGGCAGGATTCCTCGGGGAATTTTGTCCTGGGGACGCTGACGGCCGGGGTATGGCGGGGGACTGGGGCGGGAAACCGCTTGCGGCGGGTGGACTGCCTGACCGCCAACAATGTGTTTGACCTGCAGTCCGATCCCCCGGCGGCATTCATTGTTGCACACGAACGGGGATTTTCGCGGCTCAGTGGGCTTTCGGCGGCAACGGTGAACTGCGTGGATTTTCCATTGGCCCGGAACCACAGCCCGATCCAAGCCCACGGGAGTCACTGTGCCGATGGCCGCTTGTTGTATTGCCGTGCGGATAGCATCGTGGCCATCTCCCCGGCCCGGATGCACTCCTGGTACCGCTCTCCGGAAATTCGCCTGGAAGCCTTCAGAAACGGCCCCCAACGCCTCCCATTGCCTCCGCAAGCGTTGCGCCTGCACTTGAGACGGCCGATTTCCTTCTACTATACTGGGGTGAACTGGCGGGAGGCGGATGGCTACCAATTGCAGGGCAAACTCGTCCCGAATCCTTTGGTCCGGATTCCGCCCTTCCGGGATTCTCTGGCGCTGGGGTTTCTGCCGCCAGGCGAATATACCCTCTCCGTCCAGGCCCAAACTGCCGCCCGGCTGGTCGACCTGGAGAAGTTCTGGTTCACCGTGCCGGTTCCGGTCTGGCGCAACCCCTGGTTCCTGACCCTGGCCCTGATCGGGCTGGGAATCGGGGGGTGGGTCATCCTGCGATTGCGGACGCGGGCCCTCAAGGCCAGCAACCGACGGCTGGGAACGCTGGTGCGGGAAATCGCCTTGGGCAAGGCCCGTTACGAGGCGGTCCTGAATGCGCTGCCCGACGTGATGTTTTTGGTGGATCAAAACGGTATGGTGGAGGATTTTTCCTGCAATTTTATCCCTGAGCTCGAGCAACGCTACGCCGGTCGTTCGCCTTTCGGCCTGGCGGAACTGTTGGGCGAAGTCCAGGGGCGGGCATTTGTGGATTTTGTCGCCCGTACCCAGGCCAATCCGGGGATTGACAGTTTTGCCTTTAGGTTGATCGTTGCGGCAGAACTGCGGCACTACCAGGCTCGGATCTCCTTCATTGCGGGGCAGGAAAAAATCATTGTGCTGGCGCGGGATGTCACGGAAACCATTGCCCAAGTGGAGGAAAAGGCGCTGTACGAACGAAAGTTGGCCACCATCGAATTCAAGGCCCAGGAAGCGGAAAAGGAAAAGCTCGCCCGCAATTTGCACGACGATCTGGGACCGGTCATCACGACCGCCATTCAGCGGATCCACGTCCTCAAGAGCCACACCCAAGCCGAGAACATTCTGGCCCACGAGGACTTGCAGTTCATCCGCAGTCGCCTCGAACAGGGGCTGGAAATTGTGCGCCAAATCTCCCAGGACATGGTGCCGGTGGCGCTGCAGCAGTTCGGCTTGCACAACGGTCTGCGGGAAACATTGGCCCAGATCGACGAATCGGTCACCACCAAGCTACAATTCTACCACTACGGGGACCGCGATTGCGCGCCGCCGACGGTGAGCCGGGCGGTTTACCGCATTATCATGACCCTCGTCCAAAATGCCATTCGCCACGCGGAGGCTTCGGTGATCAGCATTCAGATCCACGAGACCCAGTGGGACATCTCTGTGACCATTGAAGATGACGGAGTGGGCTTTGACTTGGAGGAAGCCCGAAAAAAACCCGGTCTGGGGCTTTTTTCGCTGGAACGGCGGGTCATTGATTTTGGGGGAGAATTTGAGGTGGACACCACAATCGACGCCGGCACGGTGATCTCCTTTGAGATCCCTTACTCGGTGGCGGTGGGCGAGTGAGCGGCGAGGTTCAAGCGTGGGGTTCGGAGGGCCGGTTCATCCTGGGGTTGGGGACGGCTTGGGCGGACAGTTGGGGGATTTTGCTCCGGGGAGAAAAGGGATATTTTTTCATCCCGCCCTTTTCCGTAATTTTAAAAGTCAAATTATACTGCGTTGCCAATGGAATTCCCTTCCAAGCTCATCGAAGCGGGGGTCAATGAACTCTCCCGCTTGCCCGGAATCGGCAAAAAAACCGCGTTGCGGCTGGCCCTGCACATCCTGAAAGGCGATGAGTCAGAGGCGGAGGCCCTCGGCAATGCGCTCATCGCGATGCGGCGCGACACCAAGTACTGCTCAGAATGCGGCAATATCTCCGACGATGACATCTGCAAGATCTGCACCAGCCACCGGCGGGACCGGGGTACGATCTGCGTAGTCGAGGACTGCAAAGATGTCATTGCCATTGAGAATACGGGCCAGTACACCGGCCTCTACCATGTACTCAACGGGGTGATTCACCCGATGCAGGGCATCACGCCTTCGGAACTGAACATCGAAAGTTTGATCGTGCGGGTGCAGGACGGGGCCTGCACGGAGATTATTTTTGCCTTGAGCGCCAGCATGGAAGGCGACATGACCTCATTTTACATCTCCCGCAAGCTGAATGAACTGGAAAAGGAAATCCGCATTTCCAGCATTGCCCGGGGCATTCCGGTAGGCTCAGACTTGGAATACACCGATGAGGTGACCCTGGCCCGTTCCTTGCTGAACCGCACTGCTTTTACCCAAAATTCCGGCACCAATTCACTTTGAAGCGCCTCTCCGTCATCATCGTCAACTACAATGTCAAGCACTTCCTTGAACAGTGCTTACTCTCGGTGAAGACCGCCCTGGAAGGCATCGAGGGTGAGGTTTGGGTCGTAGATAACAATTCGGTGGACGGCAGCCAGCAGATGTTGCGTGAACGCTTTCCTTGGGTTCACCTGATCGAAAGCAAGGAAAATCTGGGCTTCTCCAAGGGCAACAATCTCGCAATGCGCCAAGCCAAGGGAGAGTACGTCTTGCTGCTCAATCCCGATACCATCGTCGAGGAAGGGACTTTTCGCAAATGTCTGGAATTTATGGACGCACACCCGGAGGCGGGCGCCCTCGGGGTCAAGATGCTTGATGGGGAGGGGCGCTTCCTTCCCGAGTCCAAGCGCGGATTGCCGACGCCCTGGGTGGCATTTTACAAGATTTTCGGCGTAGCACGCCTGTTTCCCCGCAGCAAGCGCTTCGGGCGCTACCACCTGGGTTACCTGAGCAAGGACGCAGACCACGAAGTGGAGGTGCTTTCTGGGGCGTTTATGTTCATGCGCCAGGCGACCCTGGACAAAATCGGGCTGCTCGACGAAACGTTTTTTATGTACGGGGAGGACATCGATTTGTCGTACCGAGTGATTCTAGGGGGATACAAAAATTACTACTTCTCGGGAACGCAGATCATCCACTACAAGGGCGAAAGCACGAAAAAGGGCAGCCTCAACTACGTGAAGGTCTTTTACAACGCGATGATCATCTTCGCCAAAAAGCACTTTTCGAAGGGCAACGCCAATTTCTACGTGCTGCTCATTCGCCTGGCGATCTACTTGCGGGCATTTCTCGCGGTGGCCTCGCGGGTCGCCAAGCGGATTGCTTTCCCGCTACTGGAAGCCATCATGGTGTTTGCCGCAACCTACGGTATCAAGGAGTACTGGGAATACATCCACAAGCTGCAAAAGGACGGAATGCCCTATCCGGTAGAGTTTGATTACATCGCCGCACCGATTTATACGCTGGTGTTCATTGCTTTCTTGTGGGTTGCCGGGGGCTACAAGCGTCCTTTCCGGGTCAAACCGATCCAAACCGCAGCCTTTGCCGGGTTCATCGGCATTGCGACGATGAGCTACATCTTTCCCGACATCAACTACTCGCGGATGATCGTGGGCTTGTCTTCGGTGGCGATGGCCATCATTGCCCTCCTGAACCGCAATGTGATCAACTACCGCAAAACCGGGCATTTCTTTTTCACTGAGGAAAGCAAAAAGCGCATCCTCATTGTTGGCATCGATGACGAGGCCGGTCGCATCGGGCGGATGATCCGCTCCGAACTGAACTATCCGGCGGAAATCGTCGGGACGGTACGGGTAGACGACGAGCGCAACCAAATGCGCGAAGACTGCATCGGGACGCTGGCGCAATTGGATGAAATCGTCAATATCTACATGGTGGACGAGATCATCTTTGCGAACAAACAGCTCTCCACCGAGCGCATTTTGACCATCATGTCGCAACTGGAGCATCCCTCACTCAGGTACAAAATCGTCCCTCCGAATGCCGATTACCTGGTGGGACCGAGTGTGATCCACGCTTCCCGGCACAACCAATCCTCGCTTTACGTGCTGGACCAGCGGGAAGCCCGCTTCCGCAAGCGCGCCTTCGACGTCGCGGGCAGTGGCGCCCTGCTGCTGCTCTACCCCGCGACCTTTTGGGTATACCGCCGGCCGGGCCGGGCCTTGACCAATCTTTGGAATGCCTTTACCGGGCGCAAACACCTGGTGGGCTACATCGGGCCGCAACGACCCGATCTCCCCAAGCTTAAGGAAGGGGTCCTGAACATGCTCCACCGGGTCCGCTCCTCAAAACCAGACTCCGAAGAGCACTCGCGGGGACTGGACCGGCACTACGCGGCTTCCTATTCCCCGGAACTCGACATCGAGATTTTGCTGAAGGGCATACGGAGCATCGGGTAAACATCCCCATTTTTTTCTCTGGGAAAAATTTTGTTCCACGATCCATTGGGGCACAGTTTTTGCATTGACGTTGGCATCGCAATTCCAAGCCGCTTTTTTGTTGAATCAAATAAATCGCTATGCTTTACTTGTCCTTCATTGCGGCACTACTACTCAATGTACTGCTGCAACTGATCGTCGTCGAAATCCCGGCCCCGGAAGCGCTTTACCCCATCGGGGTATTGACCGCTTTTGCATTGGGGCGGGTTCTGGGAGAATTTTCCGGACGCAAAGCCCTGCTCTTCGCCGGGGTTAATGCTTTGGTATTTTTTGCCATCCTCCTCCGCATCGTGCCCTACTGGGGAGATTACTTCCTCACAGGAGCGGTGCTGAGTGCCAGCTTTGCGCCATTGCTGCTGGGCTGGTTGAGTCGGCACTCTTCCCGCTTGCACTGGGCCTGGCTCGCGCCCATCGGTTTTATGATGATCTTTTCTTCCAATGCTCCCCTCCACGAAGGCTACCACCGGATGAAATTCTTCGAGGGAGTGCTGATCCTGCTGCTGGCGGCCTGGTCGCTCCGCCACCACCTGACTACCGTACCCCGCCACGTGCTGTTCCTCCTGCCTTTCCTCGCCATCGAAGTGTGGACGGGACTGAGTCCGAATACCACCCTCCTCTTTCCCACCTGGCCCCTGGCGGCGATCTTTGCGGTGCTCACTTACCTGATCGCCAGCGTCCTTCCGAGTCGGTGGGGGCGGCGGCTGGGCGGATCGGCAGTTCTGGCGGGCGCGCTGGTGTTTACTTTGGTTGGGTTCCGCCCGTTGATGTTTCAGGACGACTTTGAGCAGGGTTCGGACCCTTACCGCGTGCCCTTCGGCGCCATGGAAAAGGTCGGGCCACTTGGAATTACACCGGCCGCCTACGAAAACAAGACCGTCTACGTCGACCTTTGGAGCATCAATTGCGGGGTGTGCTTCCACATGTATCCGGAAATTGAAGCTTTGTACGAAGAGTTTGGGGACCAGCCTCACACCGCCGTGGTCACGGTTACTTCGGGACGTTTCGATGACCGGGAAGACATCGAGGCCTTTCTCGAGAAACACCAATTTAAATTCCCCGTGCTCTACGACCGCAAAAGCGTACTCGCTACCTACCTCAAGACTTCGGGGGTGCCGATTTCTTTCCTGGTGGAACCCGATGGCACGATCATTGACCTGCACCGGGGCTTCAATACCCACCTGGCGGATTACTACTGGACGCGGGTGCGCGGCCACCTCCGCCGGTATCAGAATGGTCCCAACGGAAGCTGACGACCACCCACAAATACCGGCGCGGGCCGCGGGCCGATCTGATTTTGCCGGCGAAAGGAAAATCTCGACCAGGTTTCTCCCAAATGAGGCAGGAAACTTGTCCAGGCGTCCGCGTCCCAGGGTGCGGATTGCCCCGATTTTTTCTAATTTCGCACTCATGGATGCATTTCAAATCGGCCCGGCTCGGCTGGGTCCGGAAGCGCCGCCCTTCATCGTCGCGGAACTCTCGGGAAATCACAACGGTTCGCTGGAACGCGCATTGGCCCTGGTCGATGCCGCCGCCGATACCGGGGCCCACGCAATCAAACTGCAAACGTACACCGCCGATACGATGACCCTCGATATTTCGGAGGGTGAATTTGTGATTACCGATGCAGATTCACTGTGGCACGGGCGGAATCTGTACGATTTGTACGCGGAAGCCATGACCCCCTGGGAATGGCACGCGCCCTTGTTTGAGCGCGCTCGGGCGCGGGGCATGGCGGCTTTTAGTTCGCCGTTTGATGCGACCGCCGTCGATTTCCTGGAGACGCTGGACGTTCCAGCGTACAAAATTGCTTCCATGGAAAATACCGACTGGCCGCTGCTCAAGCGGGTCGCCCGGACCGGCAAGCCGGTCATCATGTCCACCGGGGTCTCCAGCCTCGCCGACGTCGCCGCCTCCGTCGAGGTCCTGCGCGCAAATGGCTGTCAGCACCTCATTCTCCTGAAATGTACTTCCAGCTATCCGGCCCCGCCGGAGACCGCCAACCTGTGCACCATTCCCCATCTGGCCCAGGCCTTTGGCTGCCTTTCCGGGCTGTCTGACCATACGCTGGGGATCGGGACGGCCATCGCGGCCGTTGCACTGGGCGCGGCCATGATCGAGAAGCACTTTACCCTGGCGCGCGCAGATGGCGGGGTGGATTCGGCATTTTCCCTGGAACCCGCCGAATTCCAAACCCTCGTCACCGAATGTGACCGGGCCTGGCGCTCCGTCGGTCAGGTGCAGTATGGCACCCAGAGCGAGGAGCACACCGCCAAGGGGCACAAGCGCTCCATTTACGCCGCCCGGGACATCGCAGCCGGTGAAGCTTACACCCCAGAAAACATCCGGGTGATCCGACCGGCCAATGGACTGCCCCCCCGGCACTATGAACGCTTGCTGGGCAAAACAGCCAGCCGTGACATTGCCCTTGGGACTCCACTGAGCTGGGACCTCATCCTCTGACATGAAAAAAGTATCCGGCATCCAGATCTTTTGGCTGACCCTGCACACTTGGTGGCAGTTCTGGTGGGTGATCTGGGCCCGGATATTCCGAGGGCGCGCCGAAGGGGAGGCAGCGATTGCGGGAGATGGCCTGGTACACGGCACCAGCTATGAGCTGCGTTCCCTGGGCTACGTCATCATTCCCAAAACTGCCCGCAGCCTGCTGAAACTGATCTGGAACAACCGGCCCGCCGTCGTCGATTTGGCCGGAGTACCGGAAGTGGCGGTGTACGATTCCCGGCCCGAAGGCGCACCGCTGCGCCAACCGTATTTGCAGTTTTACGCCGGTGAATCTCCCAGTGTGTTGTTTCCCTGGGTAAATATGCTCTTTGCCGTTAATGGCTGGCAGCGCTTCTGCTTCCTGCTCTTTCTGCCCGGCTTCGTGTTCACCTCGCTGATTGTTGGCCTTTTCCCCAAGTACCGCACCAATGCCGCCTTGTGGTCTTACGAATTTGTGCGTGCCTGCAACATCCGCTTGCTGGCCCGGATGCACGGCACCGCTCGGCTGTATTATTTCTGCATCTACGTCAAGGAATCAAACTTCTGCGCCCGGCTGCTCATGCGGGACGGGGTGGAAGTGATCAAGATCGCCTCCGAATCGCCCTTGACCTTTTTTAACCGGGCCATCATCGCCAACCGCGTCGTGCTCTGCACCCGCTACCAGGAAGAAGAATTGGCACACTTTCGGAAGACGATTTTTACCGGACAGATCGACTTGTGGGCACCGGAGCAAACCCTGAATCACGTGTTTCGGTATGCACCGCGTGACCTGCCCACGCCACCCCAAACCCTCGGTCTCTACACCAGTGGAGGCTGGCGCCGCATCGAACGCTACGATTCTGACATGGGGCTGGGCTACCACGAATCGGAGGCTATGCTCCACGAGCACCTCAAGGCTTATCTGGCCGCCCGCACCGATGTGCGGCTGATCCTCTTCATGCACCCCATCGAAAAGGACACGCCAGAACGCTTTGAGAAGGCAAAAAACATCTACCGGGAATTGCTGGGTGAGCGAATTGAATTTGCCGATCCCGACCTGCGGACCTCGCAGGCGTTTGATCTAGTCGATGCCGCCGTGTCCATCTTTTCGGTGGTGATGTACGACCGAATCTTTTGTGGCTTCAAGTCGGTGCTGGCCCCCTACGAAATCCGCGATTTTCCCATTTCGGACACCAGTCTTGCCGGGATTGCCGCCAAGTCCCGCGCCGACCTTTTTCGGCTGCTGGATGAAGCCATTGACATGGAAAAAGAGGAATGGTTCGCCCAAAATGGCTTCCGGGACTGGATTTTTAACGGAGACCGAACCCGCTATCAGCGTTCGGAATAGGTTGAGCGGCCAAAATCAGAGAATTTACCGGGCCGGGGTGTCCGAAAATGCTTACTTTCGCGTAATCGAATACATCACGCACATGACCATGAAATTCACGCGTCTGCTTTTTGTTTTGCTGATGGTCTCCGGCCTGTCCCTGACCGGTTGTGGAGGCACCGACAACGGCAATGCCGAAGGTACCACCACCGCCGACAGCACTGCCAGTGGGACTGACTCTACCGGTTCCGATCTCTCGGCGGCGGATACTCCCGCCATTGATCCTGCCAGCCTGGATTCAGCCGCCCTGGAAGAAGCAGCCGAAGAAACCATGGCGGGCAAAGGCCCGATGACCGCCGGCGAATACAATCTCTTCCTGGGCTTTGACATGGAAGGTTACTCCTGGAAGGAAAAGTACCGCAATCAAGCCTCTACCGTCGGGGTGTACATGGTGACCGGAACCTACGACAATGGCACCGGGACCTACATCGACGTGGAAATGGAAGGTTGCGACAGCAAACTTTGCCGCCGGCCCACGCTGAACAAGTTCAAAAAATACTACGCGAATCTGGGCCCGAAGGCCAAGTTCTGGGAGGACGAACTGAAAGGCCGCAAAGTATTCTTCTACGCCCTGGAGGACGCCTGGGACGACAAGCATGCGCTCACGATTGCCGGGACCAGCTACCAACGTGAATCCCGTTTTACCGCAAAGGCCATCGAAGTGGTCACGGGGGATCCCGGCGTGCGCAAGGAAGAACTGAAAAAGGAAATCGAAAAACTGTTTTCCCGCTTGCCCGGTTGATCGCTGAATGTAATTTTCACTATGCGCTTGCGTCTCCTCATCGCCTTGCTCGGCTTCGGTCTCACCGCTTGTACCGGGAACCGCTCGGCCCGCAAAGCCCATAAACCCGGGCCCAAACAGACCTTTGTTTCGGAAGGGGGCAATTTTTCCCTGCGCCCTCCCGCAGAAATGCGCCGCTTGGGTTCAGATTCGGTGCCTTGGGCGGCTACCATCCCCACTTCCAATGAAAATGGGGTCGTCGTGTACTTTTTCGCGGAAAAGACTTCGGTGGCCTTGGCATCGCCCCACATCCGGGTGGAATACCTGTCCCGGTCCATCCGCGGGGCGGAGACGAGTGAGCAACTGTTTACTTGGCTAAAAGGCCTTTTCCTGAACGAGAACCAAAAGGGCAAGCTGCTGTCCGAGGGCAAAACGATCACGACGGCGGACTAAAAAGAGGGGCGCTTCTGCAATGAGAAATAAGCAGTATAAAATGCAGAGGCGCTGCGCAACCAGAAATGGACAGTATAAAAAGAAGGGGCGCTGCCGCAACGAGAACCTGGCAGTAAAAAAAGCGGTGGCGCTGCCGCAACGAGAACCGAGCAGACTAAAAAGCGGGGTGCTGCTGCGACGAGAAATGGGCAGTCTAAAATGCAGGGGCGCTGCCGCAACAAAAAATGGTCAGTAAAAAAAGCGGGGG
>JBCCQH010000064.1:0-43615 GCA_039024435.1 Bacteroidota bacterium | reverse complement strand
GGGGGGTGGGGGGGGCGCGGGCGCCTTGCAGGTGATTGCCTGCTCCCTGATTTTTGGTTTTTCCGTAATCATCCGCCCCTCCCAGAAATCCCCAGACAGAAAAATTTACCCAGCGCAACCAGGGCATCTCTTCCCAGACTTCCCGGGGGATGGCGCGCAGGCCGCAGTTTCCCAGGTCTAGGCCCCCGCTGCGTTCCCGTTTTTCTTGTTCGATGAGGGTTTGGGCGAGTTCCGGGACTTCGCCTTTTTCCAGCCAGTAGGGGGTGTTGCGCGCGTTCATGCTCTTGGGTTTTCGGGATTTGCGACCACGTAGGTTATTTCTCGGACGTTAAGTTAGTATTTTATCAGAAATCTGCGCAAGGTGCGACATTTTGGTGCCCTTCCCCAGGCCACCCCGCCCGTACCGCCCCCCGTTCATCGCTCCCGCCTTCAATCGCAAAAATTCCTACCTTTGTCCCGTTTAATCTTTTAATCAATGAGGATCATCATCGCCGGTGCCGGCAACGTGGGCTTCCACCTGGCAAAAATGCTCTCGAACGAGGCCCAAGACATCGTCCTGGTGGACAATAACAGCGAGGCGTTGCACTACGCCGAAACCCACCTGGATGTCATTACCCTGCGGGGAAATGCCACCTCCCCCCGCGTCCTGCGCGAGGCCAATGTCGAGGCGGCCGACATGCTCATTTCCGTCACCTCCTCCGAGACGACGAACATCACTACCTCCATCGTGGGCAAGCGCCTGGGGGCAAAGCAGACCATCGCCCGGATCAGCAATCCGGAACTGCTGCACTGCGGAAACGACATCGACTTTCACAGCCTGGGGATCGACAACCTGATTTCTCCGGAAGAACTCGCCGCCCTGGAAATCGAGCGCCTGGTCGGCTCCTCCGCCGTGAGCGAGCGCGCCGATTTCGGCGACGGGAAGCTCTCCCTGATCGGCCTCCACATCCCCGCCAATGCCCCCATCCGCAAGAAATCGGTCGCCGAAGCGGCCCAAATGTTCCCTGAGCTTTCCTTCATGCCGGTGGCCATTCTGCGCAACAACCGCACGATCATCCCCCGGGGGAGCACCCCCTTTCGCGTCAATGACCTGGCCTACTTCATCGTTGAACCCCAGTACGTCGACGGTGTGGTCGAAATGGTGGGCAAAGAGATGCTGGAAATCCGCAACATCATGATTTTGGGGGGCAGCGGCATCGGGGTGAACACCGCGCGGCGCATCGCTAACGAGTACCACGTCAAGCTGATTGAACAGCACAAGCAAAAGTGTTTCGACCTGGCGGACAGTCTACCCCGCACCCTCATCATCAACGGCGACGGCCGCAATGTGGAACTGCTGGAAGAGGAGGACATCTCAGAGATGGACGCTTTTATCGCCGTCACCGGCAATTCAGAAACGAACATCATGTCCTGTTTGGTGGCCAAGGCCCACGGCGTACAAAAAACCATCGCCCTGGTCGAAAACATCGACTACATCAATGTATCCCAGACGATCGGCATCGACACGATGATCAACAAAAAGCTGATCGCCGCGAGCAACATTTTCCGCTACGTCCGCCAGGGGGACGTCCTCAACCTGACCAATATCTCGGGCATCATCGAGGCGGAAGTCCTGGAATTTGTGGCCCACGAAGGCTCCCGCATTACCCGAAAACCGATCCGCAAACTGGGATTTCCGGAAAAGGCAATCATCGGGGGCGTGGTCCGCGCAGGCAAGGGCATGACGGTCCTGGGCGATTTCCAGGTGCAACCGGGGGACCGGGTGGTGATATTTGCCCTGCCTCAGGCCATGCGTAAAGTGGAGGCCCTGTTCAAATGAACCTGAAATGGCGCATCATCTTGAATATTTTGGGTCTGCTGCTCGGCCTGAACGGGTTGTTCATGTTGCTGGGCATTCCCTTCAGCTTGTATTACGGGGACGGTGACCTGCTGGCCCTGCTGGTTTCCGGGGGGGCGACCACTGCGTTTGGGGCGGGGATGTGGTTCTTTACCCGCGGGGACAGCCGGGGCATCCGCAAGCGCGAGGGCTACGTGATCGTGAGCCTGGGCTGGATCGTGATGTCGCTTTCGGGCTGCTTGCCCTACATTTTGAGCGGTACGATTCCCGATTTTGCCGGGGCATTTTTTGAGACGCTTTCCGGTTACACCACGACCGGGGCCAGCGTGCTTACCGATATTGAGGCCGCGCCGAAAGGGATTTTGTTTTGGCGGAGCGTGACCCATTGGATCGGTGGGATGGGGATCATTGTCCTGACGATTGCCATCCTGCCCATCTTGGGAATCGGGGGGATGCAGCTTTTTATGGCCGAATCGCCCGGGCCGAGTGCGGACAAGCTCCATCCGCGCATCCAGGAAACCGCCAAGCGGCTCTGGCTCCTGTACGTGGCGCTCACCGCGGTGGAGACGATTTTTCTGATGCTGGGCGGGGTGAGTTTTTACGAATCCATCTGCCACGCTTTCGCGACGGTCTCCACCGGGGGCTTTTCCACCCGCAATGCCAGTGTCGCCGCCTTCGGGCCGTACGTACAGTGGGTCATCATCGGGTTCATGTTCCTGTCCGGCATCAATTTCACACTGACCTTTTGGGGGCTGCGGGGAAAACTGGACAAAATCTGGAAAAACGAAGAGTTTCGCTATTACCTGGGGCTGATTCTGATCGCCACGGTGGTGGTCGCGGCCGGAATTGTGTACAACCAGGGTGAATTCACGGAACGAGCGGTCCGGGATGCGCTGTTTCAGGTGGTCGCGGTGGTGACGACGACTGGATTTGTCACCGCGGACTTCACGGTGTGGTCGCCGCTGATCACGGTGATTTTCTTCCTGTTGTTTTTTACCGGCGGATCGGCCGGTTCGACAGCGGGCGGGGTGAAAATCGTCCGGCACATCATCATCCTGAAAAACAGCTTTTTGGAGTTTCGGCGGCTCATCCATCCGAATGCGGTGGTCCCGGTCCGCCTGCACAAAAAAGCGGTCACAAACACGATTACCTTCAATGTGCTGGCGTTTTTCATGATTTACCTGGGCATTTTTGCCGTGGGGGCGCTGGTGATGGCGATCATCCTGCCCGATGTGAGCGGGATGGAGGGCAGCGGGGAAACTTGGCACCGGTTTTCGACGGCGGTGGGGGCTTCGGCGAGTTGCATCGGGAATGTGGGGCCGGGCTTTGCCGGGGTGGGACCGGTGGAAAACTACGCCTGGATTCCGGGCGGGGGCAAACTGTTCCTGGCTTTCCAAATGCTGATCGGGCGTTTGGAACTGTTTACGGTGCTGATCCTGTTTTCGCCTTCGTTCTGGCGGAAGAATTGAGTTGTGGGTAAAAATGCCGGGCGATTGGTGCCCGCGCCGAAACTTGGCCTTATTTTTGTGTTGTTATTGGAACGATTCATCGGTAATTTAATCCCATGAGACTGTCTCACCCCATTCGTATTCTACTTCTGCTGGTCCTTTTGCTGTCCGGAAGCAATTTTACCCAAGCCCAGGACGACGGGGGAGGCTATGCGGCCTACATTGACCCGCAAAACTTCTTCCACGTATTTGAGGAAGGAAAATTCAAACGCTTGGAGACCCTGCCCATTCGGGAGTTCAAGGTTGCCCGCAACTTTGTCGTCTACGTCAACAACATCGGGCAGTTCAAAATGTACCGGGACGGATTCAGCCGGGTGGTGCGGGAAAATGCGCCCACTCGCTACGACATCACCGACAACCTGATGGTCTACCTGCTGGGCGGGCAGATGTTTGTCTACGAAGCGGGGCGCAACCGGCTGGTCGCCAGCTTTGTGGGGGACTACGTCTACGGAGATTCCATGGTGGCGTTCATCGACGTGAACAGCAACCTAAGTGTCTATTATAAAAAACGCCTGCGGCGGCTGGAAGTATTTGACGTGACCGATTTGAAGCTGGGCAAAAACATTTTGGCCTACCAAAACAATTTTGAGGAGTTGCACGTGTATTACCGCGGCGAATCCCAGCAACTCACCCGGCTGGTGCCCATGGAGTACAAAGTAGGGCGCAACACGGTCGCTTTCATTGACAATTACAACCGATTCAAAATTTTTCACAAGGGCAATCTCCTGCAGGCGGATCCATTTCCCCCGCAGCGTTACCAAGTAGGGGACGACATCGTGGCCTACGTCAATCAAAACGGGCAGTTCATGGTGTTTTATGATGGCTTAATTCAAGAAATCGAGAGCCAGCCCCCGGATAACTTTGAACTCAACGACGGCATCGTCGCCTACAGTCTCCCGAGCCAGCAATTTCGGGCTTTTTACGACGGGCAAGTTTTCGATTTAGAGTCCTACGTCCCCGAGTCTTATAAAATTGACAATCATGTACTTGTCTATCCCGACTTCATGAACAAGCTCAAGTCTTTGTACAACGGGGAACTGTTGGCTCCGGCGGAACGCATCGCAACCGATTACGAAGTGAACCTCGATGTGGTGACGAGTTGGGTACAGATGAACCGCCCCCAATTTTATTTCAAAGGAAAAGTCTACTGATCCGCTGTGAAAAAGCTGTACGTCAATATCGGTTTGAATCAGCTTTACTGCCACCAAAAGCCGGATTCCTGGATCGAAGGTGAGCCTTATATGTGGAATGTTTTCTTCAAGATCGACGGGCATTCCGTGCGGATGAATGAACGCTTCCGCCTGGAGGGGCAGCCGACTTACCACACCTCGGAAGGCAGTCACGGCAATCTCAGCGCAGACGGGATGGAAGCGGGCACCCGGATCGGTATTCCGAAAGAAGTGGGGGAGTGGAAGACGGCGTTGGCGCCGATCGAGGTACCATTTTTTGAGTCCCACATTTCGGGGGTGATTGGAGTAGTGTGTGTCCTGATGGAGCAAAATTACGTTTCCGGAAAAGGTGCGGAAGCGGGAAGGGCCGCCCTCGGGGAATACATTCGCAGTGCCATTGATGCTTCGATTGTGGGGTTTGATCCGCGACGGGTAGACCTGCGCGACATCGATGGTTCAATCAAGGCGTATTTTGACGCGCAAGTCCGCGACTTTACCGCGCGGATCGGCGACTTGGTGGGTGATGCGGTGAGCAGTGCGCAGTCATTGGCCCAGAACATTCTCAGTCTGGTAAAAAAAGACGTACTGATCGGTTTCCGGGTCTTTGATTTTTCGAATGCCGGGATCGAAGCCGCCGGCGGCCAACTGGAATTCGGGCACCGCTGGGCGGCAAAACGGGTTGGGGAGTGGGAAGTGCGCGGCCGCATTTCCGCGAAGCACGATGAAGAGAAGCGCAACGCCATTCGCAAGGACAAATAAAAAGGAGCCGACCACAGCCGACTCCTTTTTATTTTGGTATCGATGGACGGGAACTCTATTCTGTGCCGTACATCATTTCGAGGTACTCGAGGTCGTCTGCTTCGTAGACATCTTCCAGGGCCTCCAATTCCCACTCGTCCCGGAGATCTTCCCAAGATTCATCGTACTGGACATCATCCACGGCCCACCAGGCAGTTTCCTCTTCCCATTCTTCTGAACCATCATCGAAACCGTCCAGTAGGGCAATTCCCTCTTCTTCCGTCGCCTCGCTTTCTTGCCAAAGGCCGCCTTCCAACAGCGTTTCATCTTCGGCCGAAGCCGATTCTTCCAGTACTGCTTCAGGATTTTCCCAATCAACTTCTTCCCAGTCCTCGGTGAGTTCGTCCTGAAGAACCATTTCCTCCACGTCCATCAGATCCGATTCATCCGCGACGATGAGCAGGGGCTCCACCTCATCCGCATCGGCGGACACCCAGATGTCTTCTTCCCACTCTTCGTCGAATCCTTCTTCGACATCGAGGGCAAATCCCGCGTCTTCAATCTCAGAAATGATGATATCGAGCTTCACTGTTTCCAGCGTAGCTTCGAGTTCAAGGTCGTCGGTGGGTGGCGCAGCCATTTCCCCCCGCAACGGACCTTGGTTTTTGTCCGTTTGAGCATTGACTTGTGTAAATATTCCGAAACCAATGGCGACAGCGACCAGGAGCAACAAATTACATCTCATAAAATCCAATTGTTTGAGGCAATTAAAATAGTATACGCACGTGACCCGTGCAAACTTATGTTAGATTCGTAGCTGAAAAAGTTTTAATGGGAGTAGCTTTCCGATGAGAAAAATGAAAAATTATTGCGGCTAGATTAATAATACGTGAAGTTCAGGCACCGGCGGTCACGAAAAGGCAGTTCCGATGCCCAAGGAATTGACTCCGCTTACTCCCGTACGAGCCGGTAGAAGGCTGGCCGGGAGATGGAGCGCGCTGGGGGCGAGAGGCAAATATTGTGGGGTGAATTTCTGCATCGACATAAAGTCCGGAAAGGCGCGGATCCGAAACCGGAAAGCGCCTTTCCGGGAATAGTTAAACACCTTATTGTATTGAACGCAATCGGTGAGCTGGGGTTGCCCCCTTCCGGTGACTTTGGTCCGGCGGATCGTTTGCGCGATGTTAAATGCTGGGCAAAACTTGCGCGGGTCCCACGGCACCTGGTGGCCGGACTGTGTAAGATTTTCCGGTGGTTCAGCGGTAAATCTGCGCGGATCGCGGGCAAAACTTTCTGCCCCCCAACATAGTTTCGTACTTTTGCCCCTTCGAATACAACAGCGAGATTGAATTCTCTATGCGCAGCCTCTTATATAGCTTCTTTTTGTTGGCCTTGGTGACGGGGCTGGCGACGGGCTGTGAAAGTGACAAGCGACCGGCCGATCTCCTGACCGAGGAACAAATGGTGCCGATCCTCAAAGACATGCAAATTGCCTACGCTGGTGTCGACAATACCGTGCGCAATCCAGCGTCCCGCCCGTTGCGCTACGAAGAGATGAACAAGCTGGTTCTCGAAAAGCACGGGATGGGCAAGGAGCAATTTTTCAGCAGCTATCAGTGGTACGAGCAGCATCCAGAATTGATGGATACCATCTATCAGCAGGTGATTACGCAACTCAGCATCGACATTGTACCGCTACAAAACAAGCAAAAACGCCGGCCGGGAGGAGTCCCTGAGGCCAACTGATCATGGGATTACTCAGCGAACAAACCGAAAGCAAATTGGGTTTTCAGGAGATCCGCGAACTCCTGGTGGGACGCGCATCGACCGTTTCCGGCAAAGGCCGCTGCGCTACGTTGCAACCGCTCCGCAAACCGCGCGAAGCGGCGCGCGAACTCGACCGGGTCGCCGAATGCCGCGATTTGTTGCTCTACGACGATTCATTTGAGCTGGCCTACACCGGATCGGTGGACACTTTGCTCGACCACGCCGCAGTGCCGGGCAACTGGTTGACCACCGCGGATCTCTTCCGGATTGTAAAGTGGTTGCGGATGATCCGGCATTTGGTGAGCTATTTCAAAACGCGCCGGGAAAAGTACCCGAACCTTTGGAAGGTGATTGAGCGCATCGATTGGAACCGGCAATTGCTGGAGCAGATCGAGCAGTTGGTCGATGATCGGGGCAATATCCGCGACGATGCTTCGCCGAAACTGCGCAGTTTGCGCCGGGACAGTGTGCGGGCCAGTTCCGATCTGCGCCGTTCGCTACAGGCCACGCTGCGGGATGCGGTCCAGCGGGGATGGAGTGACGCTTCCGAAATTACCATCCGCAACGAGCGCATGGTCATTCCCCTAAAGGCCGACTTCAAGGGGCGGATCAAAGGCTTCATCCACGACGTGTCCCAGTCCGGCCAAACCATCTTTGTCGAGCCGTCCGCCGCACTGGAACTGAACAACCGCATCCGGCAGATCCTCGCGGAGGAACAAAATGAAATCATCCGCCTGCTGGCCGAAGCGACGGATCGCTTGCGCGGCGAAATCGATGCCCTGAGGAAATACGAGCAGGTGGTCACCCGGCTGGATACCGTCCGCGCCAAAGCGCGCCTCGCAGTGGACCTAGATGCCGTCCGCCCACGTTTCGATCACACCGCAAAAACCTTTTCCCTGGTCAAAGCCCGCCACCCATTGCTGCTGCTCAAGCCGGGCATGAACAAGGACAACGTTGTGCCACTGAGCGTTAACCTCGACCAGGATCAGCGCATTATCCTTGTCTCCGGCCCCAACGCCGGGGGCAAATCGGTCACTCTGAAAACTGTCGGTCTGTTGCAGGTCATGCTGCAATCCGGTCTGCTTGTTCCTACCGACGAATCCTCTGAATTTCGCTGGTTCCACGCGATCTACATCGACATCGGGGATGAGCAGTCCATCCAGTCGGATTTGAGTACCTATACTTCGCACCTGGAAAATATGAAGGCGATGCAGACGGCGCTGGATCCGCAGGCGCTGTTTTTGATGGACGAATTTGGCAGTGGGACCGATCCGCGGCTGGGCGGGGCGATTGCGGAAGCCTTCCTGGAACGTTTCGTTGCTTCGGGGGCCTACGGCATCGTGACGACCCACTACGGCAACCTCAAAAATTACGCCGACCGCACCCAAGGCATCGTCAATGCGGCCATGCAGTTCAATCCTTCTACGCTTTCGCCGAGTTACCAGATTGACGTCGGGGTGCCGGGGCGCTCCTACGCATTTGAGATCGCCCGCAAAGTCGGGGTAGAAGAACAAATCCTCGAAGATGCCACCGGTAAAATCGACGGGGGGGAAGCCTACACCGAGGAATTGTTGCTGAAGTTGGAGACGCAGCGGGAAGAATTGGAAAAGGTGCTCGGCGAAAACCAGCGCAAAAACGAGGAGTTGCGCAAGCTTTTGCAGCGCAACCAGGCGCTGTCTCGACAAATGAAGGAGCAGGAAGCCCGCATTCTCCGTGATGCCCACACCCGCGCCCAAGGTCTGATCGATGCCGCCAACGCAAAAATCGAAAATACCATCCGCGAAATCCGCGAGTCCCAGGCCGAGCGGGAAAAGACCCGCAACCTGCGCCGAGAGTTGGAGAACATGCTCCCGGAGCCTCCCGCCGCTCCCGAACCGGCACCGCCCGCGCCCCAAGACGGCGAAGCGGCCCCTGAACTCCTGCCCAATGCGGAAGTCCGGGAAGGCGACTGGGTCCAACTCAAGGATGCTAACTCGGTGGGGGAGGTCATTCAGTTGCAGGGCAAGCGCGCCGTAGTCACCCTCGGCGAGATGCGTGTCACCGTCAAAACGAAAAATTTGGTGCGCATCAAGCGTCCGGGCCGCAAAGACCGCCGCGCCGCCGCCAGTCGCGGCAGCGTGATGATCAATAAAAAAGCGAATGTCACCACGGAACTCCGGGTAAAAGGCTTCCGGGTCGAGCAAGCCCTGCCGGTTGTGCAGCGTTTCGTGGACGATGCCATCCTCGCCGGCTTAAAGGAGGTGCGCATCCTCCACGGAAAAGGGACCGGCGCCCTGCGCCACGCCATTCGCTCCTACCTCTCTTCGATTCCCGAAGTCAATTCCAGCCGCGATGCAGCGGTAGATTTGGGGGGAGCCGGTTGGACGGTGGTGAGTTTGAATTAAATGGGACACCATGGCAAGGCAAAGAAAAAGCCGTTCCGATCTCAGGATCGAAACGGCTTTGTCGGGTCCATTCAGGTCGATTGCGACCGCATCACCTAGCTCCGGGAAGGATAAACCCCAAACAGCGCGATGATGTAGTAAATCGGAATGTAAGGCTGCATGATATTGATCGACTGGTTACCACCGGTATTGTCGACCACGACGGCATCCGATTTCATGGTGACATTGGTTGAGTTCGCATAGGCGGCCGCCTGAATCGTTGCGGGGGGAGCCGTATTTGCCCGCCCCACGATCGGCCCCGGGTAAGCATTATTGGGATTGTCCGTAACCGGGACCGTTTTATTGGCTTGGAGAGTGGCGCTGTGACTGTGCGCGGGGATTTGTGACACAGTCAGTGTGACCGTGGCTTGTCCGCCTTTGGCCCCGAGGCGCCGATCCGATAGGCCGGGACCATTGCCTTGCCCGATCGGGGCACGGCCCCGCAAATCCGGCAGCGCGAAGGTAGTGCGGCCGTCCCCGCCATACGTTGTGCCAAGGATGGAGAAAAGGGCCGAGTTTTGCGCAATCGCAAGCAACTGGCCTTCACAAAATGCCCAGCTTCTGGGGGCGAAATTGCCGGCAAACATCCGGACTTCACCGATAAATCCTTCCATATCTTATGTTTTTGATAGGTTTTTAATGGGAAAGAGTAAATCAATTGCGCGACGGGAAGAGTCCTTGCAACGCGATGATGTAATTGAGGGCCAGCCACGGCTGCATGTTGTTCATGGACTGGTTGCCGCCGGTATTGCCGATGACCACGGCCGCGTCATTCATCTTACCATCCCGGGTCGTAGCGTAAGTGGCCATCTGCGCAACTGCAGGGGGGGAGCTATTTACGCGGCCGGCAATCGGGGCGAGATAGGCATTTTCCGGAGAGGTAAGATCGGCGATTGTCGTATTGACTCGTGCCGTGGCGCTGTGGGTGTGTTCCGGAATTTGGTTTACACTCAGGGTATTCGTTTCGGTTCCCCCCTGGCTTCCCAGGCGACGATCAGACAGCCCGGAGCCATTCCCGGCGTGGATCGCCGTGCGGCCGCGCAGATCCGGCAACGCGAAGTTCGTGCGCCCATCTCCACCGTAAGTCGTCCCCAGCAGCGAATACAAAGCCTGGTTCTGGTTGATCGGGAGCAGTTGGCCCTGGCAAAACGCCCAGGACCGGGGAGCAAAATTGCCCGCAAATATTCTGATTTCAGCTAATGTCGGTTCCATATCTAATTTCGGATTTTGTTAAGTGATGAATGGATGATTAACTGCGGGACGGGAATACCCCCTGTAAGCAGATGACATAATTCACGGTAGTGAAAGGCATCATGTTTTCAACTGCTTGTCCGCCACCGGTATTTGCGAGGGCCACGGCATCACTTCTCAGCGTGCCATTGGCGGTACTCGCGTACATAGCCAACTGGGCAATGGAGGGAGGCGAAGTGTTGGCCCGTCCGAAGACGGTCGCAAAGTAGTTGTCCTCCGGAGTGTTTGACGTTCCGGCTGCATTGTTGGCTTTGATCGAAGCAAGGTGATTGTGGGCCGGCAATTCGGTCACCGCTATGGTGTAACGTTCTACCCCGCCTCCCTTGCCTTCGCGGTAGTTGGGAAGCCCCGGTCCATTGCCGGGTCCGATCACGGCCCGACCCCGGATGTCCGGTAGGGCAAACGTAGTGCGGCCATCCCCGCCGTAAATGGTACCAATGATGGAAAACAGGGCGGTATTTTGTGCGATGGGGAGAAGCTGCCCATTACACAATGCCCAGGTTCTGGGAGCGAAGTTACCGCCAAACATGCGGATTTCGCCGATCATTCCTTCCATGTCGTGTTTTGTTGAATGATTGAAGAATGAGTTAATGTTGCGTTTCCTTCAAACAGCCCGAAAATAAATCCGAAACTGAATTGCGGAGAAAGAACGTCCACCAGTCGACCCACGTACACAAATATTAATTTGCGGCGCAAAGATCAGTGGCAAGTATATCGTTCTGAAATGAATTGATGATCAAATTATTGCTAGCCCTGCTGGTAATCGCAGTTCGTCAAACGGCAGCCCTCCACAAGGCTGCTTTCTTTTTATCCTTCAGTAAGATACGAGATTTTCCCCGCAATCAAAATCGATTTACCGGGCGCGCATCCGCATTTGGGGGGCGGTCAGGCACGCAGAAATCGGGGGCCGGCCCCGTAAAAAGAAAAATCCGCATCTTTGCGCCATGCGCAAGCTTTTGTCCCTTTTTGTGGTGCTCATGGCGGTAGGGTTTGCCTGTACCGCCGAATCTTCCGCAGATGTACCGTCTTCCGAGACCGCTCCCGCTCCCGAGTCGGATTTCGACATGGAGGCGGCCCGAAAGATGCATGAATCCGGTGATCTCATCGGGGCAAGGGCGGCGTATGACGAAATTCTGCAACAAAACCCCGGCGACATCGCTGCATTGGGCAACCGGGCCATCCTGCTTGAATCGCGCAATGACATTGCGGGGGCCCTGCAGGATTACGATCAGTTGTTGCGGCTCGAACCGGACAATGTTCCGGCACTGGCCCACCGGGCGGCATTGCGGGCGCGTACCGGACGTGAAAAAGAAGCCATCGAAGATTATGACGCCCTGGTCGCCCTGCGCCCCGAGGATCCGCTGGTTCGCAATGACCGGGGCTCGGCCCACTTCAATTTGGGAAACAACGAACAGGCCCTCGCCGATTTCGGGGCGGCCCTGTCCCTGGCTCCCCAATTGACACCGGCCCTGCTCAACCAGGGCCACGTACACTTCGCGGAGGGCCGCCTCGCCGAAGCGGCATTTGCCTACCAGAAGGCACTCGTACGCGAACCCGAGAATGTCGAAGCATTGGTCGCGATGGGAAATTATTTTTGGGGGGCGGGGCCCGAACTCGATTCGGCGGAAACTTACTTTCAACGGGCCGTGGCCCTGGACCCCAAATCAGGGGCGGGCTGGCTGGGCATCGGCAATGTGCGATTTTCGCGGGAAGATTTGCCCGGAGCCATTGCGGCCTTTGACCGCGGGATCAATGCCGACGGCGACAACCTTGAGTTGCGCATGAACCGAGGCTTGGCCCACTACCGGTCCCGGACTTATGCGGCGGCGATTGCCGATTACGACGCAGTGTTGGCGCAGAGTCCGGGTTTGGGACGGGCGCTGGCCATGCGGGGCTACGCCCGCTGCGAAAGTGGGGATCTGGACCGAGGGTGCCAGGACTTCACCACCGCACGGTCCTCCGGGGTGGCCGACTTAGAATCGGCGATTTTCCGGTATTGCCGGTGAGCAGGGCCCCGACTGGGCGGGAAAACGACGCTGGCCCTCCAATTGTCGGATCGCGCATCAAAACCGTCCCGAGACGCCCTTTCAGTCCTTCAGCAAAATCTTGCGCGTCACACTGATGCCGGCTTCGAGGTCGCGGTAGACCACGAACAATCCCTGGGCGGGGAGGTCACGTAGATCCAGTTCTGCTTTGCCGGCTTGGGGATCAAGCTCCCGGGTACGCACGAGCTGTCCCTGCAGGTCGTAAATCTCGGCGACCGGCGCAATCGGATCGAGGGCCTTATAATCGAGATTGAATTGACCGTTGCCGGGATTGGGGTAGACAAACAATTGCGCCGCCGCGGGGGAAGGCGGCAGTCCCACCGTTGCTTTGAACTCGTCAAACAGGTTTTGGAGAGAATCAATCGGTTCTACGCCCACCGCGACCTCGGGCACATTCAAGTCCATCCAAAATTGATTGGGGAGGTCATTGGGGCGGGCCACCCGGATAAAGGCAGATTCGGAAGACACTCCGTCTTGTAGGCAGCGGCTGTCGGCCCCGGCAACATTTGCGCCTTGCAGAGCGGCCATGAGTTTTTCGCAGAGGGGACCGCTGGCGGCGTTGAAGCGGGCCTCCATTGAATCAAGGATGAACTCGCCGAGCAGGATATTGCCTTGGATGGAGTAATTTGGTCCGGTGCGGTGCCCGGCTGCGCTCAGGGCGCTGGATCCGGTGAAGGATGCGACCCGGGGCATCCCGCTGCTGTCCAAGTCGACGATGCCGTATTGTCGATTGCTGGTATCGCCGAATTGGCAACCATCAAACGTGAGGACTGAACTCAGGCAGGCCATGGCGCTGCTGCCCTGGCTCATGCGGGTCAAAATGCTGTTCAGGTTTACGTTGGGGATGCAGACGGTAGCTTGGGCGTTGGCCGCGCCGCGCCCGGGAATGATCCCGCTGATGATGATGGCCCCGCCACATCCATTGCAGCTTGAGTTGTTCAAGCAAGTGGCTCCCGCCGAGCCGACCTCACCGGTGAGTGGATCGGCGGCGACGATGGAAAACGTGTGCTGGCTTTGGACCGGCAGCCACACTGCGATCAACAAGACGAACAGGAAGGAGGTAAAGGTAAATTTCATGCAGAATTGTAATTGAGATGGAGACTCATTGCAGGGCTTCGCGCTGCTTTTTCGGCAATTTGGACTTGATCAATGCGTAGGAGTTCTGGATACGGGATTGCCACTCATCCCGGGACCAAGCGTATACATCTTTCACCGTGATCCACTGGTAACGTCCCACATAGGGTGCCTTTTCGAAGCCGGGTTGTTCCAAAAAATAGGCCCAATCGTCGGGGGTCATTTTTAGGGTCACACTGAATTCGCCTTCGACCGGCGCCACGGCAAAGATCTTTTCGCCAATACAGAGGCAGAGGTCGGTGCTGAACTTCAACTCTTCCGTCGCGTGCGGCAGCGCCAAAGCCATTCTCCGGAGCATTTCGATGTCCATAATGGTGATTTGCTGGCCCCAACATACCCAATTTGCTGGGAAAAGTGAAGTCAGTTGACGGAGTAGTTCATTGCTTTGATGGTATCCACCGCCTTGGTTACGTGTCCGACGACGTCGAGCTGGGAATTAAAAATCTGCTGCACGACCCCTTGGGGATCGATGATGTAGGTGACCCGGCCGGGGAGCAGCCCCAAAAGTGATCCGGGCACGCCGACCTGCTTGCGGGCTGCGTTTCCTTTGTCCGACAATAAAGTAAACGGCAGGTTGTGCTTCGCCCGAAACTTGCGGTGAGAGGCCGAAGAATCGGAACTGATCCCGAAGACCTTGGCTCCGGCGTCGGTGAAAAACTCGTACTGATCGCGGAATGAACATGCTTCCTTGGTACAGCCTGGGGTGTCGTCTTTGGGGTAGAAATACACGACGAGGGGCTTGCCGAATTCATCGGCGAGGTTCACCGGATTGCCATCCTGATCGGGCAGGGTAAATGCGGGGAACTTATCGTTGACTTCAATCTTCTTTGCCATAGCGAATACCTTTTAGAAGAGGACTTTCGCTGGCGATAAATTGTTTCGGGAAATGCCGGACGGGCGCTTCTTTGGGGTTAAGGGCATATTTTTTTGCCCCATCGGTTGCAAAAGTTCCGTGGGTTGTTTTACATTTGCATTCTGTCGCCGCCCTAGCTCAGTTGGTAGAGCGATTCACTCGTAATGAATAGGTCGTCAGTTCGAATCTGATGGGCGGCTCCGAAAAACGCTGGATTTCGATCCGGCGTTTTACATTTACTGCTTGTAGATGTTGATCACCCGGAGTTGTCCACGGATGAAGAGGTGCAAACTGTAAATTCCGGCCGGAAAGCGAAGCAAATTGACTTCTGCGTGATAGTATCCCAGAACCCGATTTCGCGCCGAGCGGTACATTTCCTTGCCGAAGCGGTCGTACAGCTTGAAGTGAATGAAATCTTCGTAGAGGAAATTTTTCTCGATGTGCAGGATGTCCGCGGTCGGATTGGGGTAAATCTTCAGCGAATAGTCGGTAAACGTCGGTGGGAGTGGGGTGGTCGCGGTCGATGTGTCGGGATTGATTTCCTCCGGACTCCAGGTGATGACCGTATCCCGGAAAGGCTTGAATTCCTCGACGATGGTGGTTCCACTCTGATTCAGGTGAAAGATTGAGGTGGAAGGGAAACTCTGGCAGCCATTGGTGTCGGTGGCGATGACGGAGTACTGACCGGTTTGGGTCGGGTTGTGCAGGGTAGAATTGGTCGTGGGGAGGGGATTGCCGTTGAGGTACCACTGCAAGGAATTTTGGGGATCGGTCTGCAACTGCCCGGTGCCAAGCACTTCGATTTCTGGCTGATCGGGGCGGGGGAGCATTTCCAGGGTAAATGGATCCGAAGCGACGTCACAGCCGAGCGCGGTCACGGTAACGGCATAGTTGCCGGGTTCGGTGACCACGATGCTGCCGGTGCTGTCGCCGGTGTTCCAAGCAAAGGTTCCGGCCACGCCGAGTCCGGCGGTCAGGGTAACTTCTTCGCCGGGGCACTGCGGTTCGGTCGGGTCAGCCGTGATGTCGGCGGTGAAATTGATGGCGGTCACAAATATGGGGAGAATGGATTGGGTCCCGATGATTTCCGGATCGCTCGCCACCACCCGTACCCGGTAGAGCAAGCCGAATCCGGCATCGTTGGGAATGCTAGTGATGATGACGCCCCGGTTGCCAAACAGAAACTCGGTGGAGCCGAGGGTGTCGGGATTGTCAAAGTTGCCGAAGGGATTCGACCATTCGGCATAAAACCGATTTCCCGGATTGAAGTTGGGATTGGTGACGGTAAAGGGGACGATCATGAGCGCGCCCGGACAAGTCGAGGTCGGGACCACGGTGTCAGTCGCAATGGTGGTCTGTGCATGCAGATGATTTGCTCCGATAAGGAGTAGCCCCAATAGCAGCGAGTAGATTTTTCCCATTTTGTTGCAGGTTTTCCGGGGACAAGATAATAAAAATCGGTTTGCTTATTGAAGGGGGATTGATCGCGATGAAAGTCAATGGTAGAGGCCACGGTAAGCTATTCGGCTGCGGTGCCTTGGGCTGAAGCGGTGTGTTGGGTTACTTATACATTGCGGGTTGCGCGTCCAGGACGCGCCCATTGGAAATTGGGAATCAGGCAATTGAAAATTGAGCAATTGAAAATTCTAAAGGTGCCAGCGAATTCCAAGCATTAAAGTCTGCATTCGCTGACTGACCCCAAAATTGTTCAGGACCGACAACTGCCGCAGCCCCTGGCCAAATGTCAGGGTCGCAGCAATCGCATCGAAGATTTGATATTCAATCCCAATCCGGATGCCCCAATCGAGTTGTTCGTAGAGAAAGGTATCATCAAAAGAAAACTGGTTCTGACCCGCGCCATTGCTTGTGACGAATTCGGTTTGCAGGGATCTGCCTACATAGAAGCGATAGGCACAATAGGGTCCCGCAACCAGCGCCAGTTTGGTGTAGGGACGAAAAACAAGTGGAATTTGGAGATCGCCGGAAATAAAACGCGTATGGCTGACTTCGCGGGTAAGTTCGGTAGTGGGATCATTGTCAGTGATCACGACGCGATTTCCCGGAAGGAAAATCCCCACTTCCGGCGCAATCGACCAGCGATTGGTCAGGTTTGCTTCATAAGCGCCCCCCAGGCGGGCGGTAAACGCTGAATGTTGGAATCCGTCCAGGTTCGAAACGCCAACTTGTAGGTTTAAGGACCATACACTTACGAGCGGCAATAATTATTTGATGCCTCGGTGCGGTGAACGAATCATTTGTCCAGAACCTCGCGAAAATGTACTTTCGCTTTTGACTTACCCCCGGCAATTCCAACATCATGAAACTTTTATCGTTTTTTCAGCAGCTTTTTTCCTCGCGCAAGACGAGCACGGGGAATCCAAGCCCCCAAGCGGCGGAGCCAGCTCATCCTTATTTGTTACCCGGAAAGGTTTCCTGGTCGGTTTGGCCGAAGGGGTTCGCATCGGCGCGGGACTTGTTGGACCAGGAAGTTGCCTACGCCCGGCACCACCGCCTGCGGGTGATCGTATACAGTCACGCGGCTTGGTGTCCCGGTTCGGCGATCTTCAAGCAGTTGCGGGACCACCCGGAAGTCGCGGCTGCTTTTTCTCGGGTCCACCTGGTCGAAGTAGGGGACCAGGATTTGCATCAATTGTCGACCCTGGAGATGCGCTCACCCAGCATTCCGACATTCTTTGCCGTGGACGCTCAGGGCAATTACTCGGGCCAGAGCATAACCGGAGCCGTTTGGGGACCGGACGTGCCCGAGACCATTGGGCCCGCGATGACAAAGTGGGTGGCCTCGCTGGGATAGAGCAACCCAGTACCGACCGGATCGCCCCGTTCTTCATTTGCCGGAATCAATCCAATCATTTTCCACCAAAATTCTAAAATTTATGAAATGGGGGATTCGGGACCTTTCTATTTAACATAATATAAATTATAGAACAAGTGGATAATCCGGGACAATCCCGGACGATTGCGTTGCTCATTCCGCCGCGGCTTGTTATCTTGTCCCGAAATCCAAAAATATTTTTGCATGCGATCCCGATATTTCCAATTGTTGTTGCTTCTCGTGCTGGCCACTTCCGCTAGCGCCCAGACGGTAAATGGACTGCCCCGCTGGACGACCCCAGCCGAGCGCGCTTTGATTCCCGAGTACCGGGCGACCCGCGCCACGGCCACCAACGGCATAACCACGCCACCGCCTCATGCCGTACGGACCATGGCTGAATGGGAAGAAATCGATTATCTCTGCGTCACCTGGACTCAATACATCCCGACGGTACGCGAAATTGTCCGCAATGCCGTCGACGAAACCAATGTTCTGATCATCTGCTCGGACTCCAACCAGGTGATCACCGATTTGAACAACAACAATATTGCGCTGAACCGGGTCCGCTTTCTGGAAGCTCCCTTCAACTCAATTTGGATTCGGGACTACGGCGCAAACACCACTTACAAGGAAGAAGTCGATTCGCTCAAACTCGTCGAGTGGATCTACAACCGTCCGCGCCCCCTTGACGATGCCATTCCCGATGCGGTAGCTGCGGATTTGGGCTTACCGCTGTATTCCACGGTGGCGGCGCCTTACGATTTGGTGCATACCGGGGGCAATTTTCACACCGATGGCTTTGGCACGGCGTTTTCGAGTGATTTAATCCTCGATGAAAATGGACTCGGCGGCCAATACAACATCACGATCAAAGGTGAAGCCATGATCGATTCCATCATGCAGCTTTACATGGGCATCGACCGCTACATCAAGATGCCCGAGCTAACCTTTGACATTATCAGCCACGTGGACATGCATTGGCGGTTGCTCGACGAGGAAACGCTGCTCGTCGGCGAATTTCCCACGGGACTTTCCGACGGCCCCCAAATTGAGGCGAATCTTCAGTACGTCCTCAACAATTTCAATTCGGTCTGGGGCACGCCTTACCGGGTGGTCCGAGTGCCGATGCCGCCTTCGGCAAATGGCAACTACGCCCCACAAGCGTACTACCGCACCTATACCAACAGTGTTTTCGTGAACAAAACGCTTTTGGTCCCGATTTATCGACCGCAATACGATACCACCGCCTTGCGCATCATGCGGGAAAGCTTGCCCGGATACAATGTGGTCGGCATCGATTGCAATCAAATCATCGCTGCGGCGGGGGCCTTGCACTGCATCACGCGGGCGGTGGGCGTCCAGGAGCCGTTGTTGATCGCCCATCAGCGTTTGCGCGACACCTACGATACCCAAAACGATTACCGAGTCGACGCGTGGATCAAGCACATCTCCGGGATTGATTCGGCGACCCTTTGGTGGACTACCGATACCACGCAGGGCTACCAAGCGTCGCCGATGGCGCTCACGAATGCCAGCACCGATACCTGGACCGGGTTCATTCCCGCCCAGAGCGTGGGTTCCCAAATTTTTTACTATGTGGAGGCCAAAGCGATCAGCGGTAAGCGCCAGGTGCGTCCCCTACCCGCTCCGGCGAGTTATTGGGATTTTTCGGTGCTGACCACGGTCGCCAGCGATCCCGTCCAAAACGAAACCTGGCGGCTCGATCCGGTGTTTCCGAATCCCGCCCGGGCAATTACCTGCATTCCGGTACAAAGTCCCTTCAATTCGTCCGGTAAAATCCGCCTGCGGGACGGCATGGGCCGCGAAATCCAGGTCATCCACGAAGGCCCGATTCCTGCGGGCACTTCCCGCTATTTCTTCTTTGCCGACCAACTCGCGGCTGGATTCTACCTCGTGGAACTAGAAGGAGAACTGGGGCGTTCGGTACAAAAAGTATTGGTTGAGTAATTGGTGATTATGCTATTGAAAACCAGTTGTTAACCCCGATATTTGGGGGCTCAAAAGCCCAGGCTCAATCCATTGGTCCAAGTGAGGAAAGTCGTAATCAAGTCTTCCGGAGGGCGGCTGTCGTAGCGGAAATCCAGGCCGGTTTTAAACGCGAGTCGGTCCTTGATGATCGTAAACCTCAGATTGGTGGACGAGGAGATTCGGAAATCGGACCAGTCGTCGATGCGCGGCTGGTAATAAGTGATGTGATTGGCGGCAAAGTGCTCATTGACAATAACATTGCCACTCAGATACGTACTGACCCGCACATCGCGGTTGCGCTCTTGCCCCCCGGTGATGTTTTCGTATTCGTACATCATCAAGACACCAAAATGGATATTGGCGGAGTCCTTTTCTAAAATGGCAAACCGGGGGCCGGCACCGGCCAGCACCCGCAAATCGATGAGCCACAACTGATCGTACTGCGCCTGGACAAAGGCTTCGGGAATGAGGTAGCGGCGCAATTGATGGTTGAAGCGCACGTGTTGAAAGGCTTGATTTTGTATGTTGTCGCCGTTGACTTGCATCCGGCGGTACTGGTTCAGCAGCAGCAAGGTATTGCGGGACCGGGTCCAATTGATGTCACTGGCGCCGGTGAGCGTCCGGATATCGTTGGTGTTGCGGACAAAAGTAAATCCGAGATCGATCTGTCCCGTCCAGCCCTCCCCTTCCCGTTTTGTGCGTTTGGTTTCGGTGTCGATGACCTGGGCTTGGCTCACAAAAAAGCACAAGCTGAGGGCAATCAGTATTGCAGTTCTGCGCATGGTAGCAAAATAAAATGATCCGTCGAGCGCAAAAATAAAATGGTCGATCCTAAGATCAACCATTCTGAGCAATATTATTCGTTAATGTCCTTGGGGACCAGCAGCTAGAGGCTTTCCAGCATCATTGCCGCCTCTTCTTTGATGGCAGGATCGTCCACCGACTTGGGAGGAGCAGCGATTACCTTTTTGAGCATGGCGCGGGCTTTGTCCTTTTGCTTGTTGTAGACGTAAGCGCCGGCAAGATCGTACATGTACAAAACGTAGCCCGGATTGTATTTGAGGGCGTTTTGGTAGCAATTGATCGCGTTTTCGTTCGAGGCGCCTTCGGGAAGCCCCCCGAAAAGGACATTGGCAGCAGCCCGCTCGGCAAAGCTCAGGTTGGCGACTTTGACGTTCCAGCGACCGAGAATGTGCCAGGCACCGGCGTGATCGCCTTTGTAGCGAATGGCGGTCTCGGCATTCTCCTTGATATCGGCAGAAGCGGCGACGCGCTCTTTTGATCCGGCAATCAGGGCGATCCGGCCCATCGCTACCGACATGACAAAATAGCCTTCAGCGTCGGTCGGGTTGGCTTTTTTGGCGCGGGCAGCCAGGTCTTTTGCCTTTCGGAAATAGACCGATTTTTTGTCCTTTTCGGAAAGCCGGTGTCCGAGGCGACTGTACAGGAAGCTTGCACTGTGAAGCGCTTCATAATGATCGGGATCTTGTTCCAGCACCTTGTTGTATTTCGTCAAGGCCAATCCTTCATTGTTGTTGTTGCGGAGACGTTGGGCAGAAGCCATCAATTCTTCAACGGACTGCGCTCCGGCCACCGAAATGATCGCCATGAGGCAAAAGAAAGTGAGCAGTTTTTTCATATCTGTTTACCTGTTTCTTGGGGACTAATTTAAACAACAGAACCGCAACCCCACAGCAATCCGCCGAAAATTATACACAACGTATCGCCTGCGACCGCAGTGTCGACCACAATTGTTCGCAAAAAACGGGCCAAAAGATAATTTTCAATTGAGCGGCAGTTTAAATTTAATTCTGCGATTTTGCTATGGCATCTTTTTCCGCCCCTCTTCCGCTATTTTCTCGCCCCTAGCTCAGGCTATGGACTCCAAAATGAGCTTCGAAGGACAAAAAAATCTGCACGAGCAAATTTCACAAACCAATCTTAAACCGCTTCTGAGAAGAGAATTTCCAATCGTCTGATTTCCGATTTTCAATGAGCGCGTTCCGGACGCGCAACCTACGATGACTCAATTGGCCCCAAAATCCACTGTTTTCATCGGCGCGCAGGATTGATTTCCAATAAATTGCAAAACATGGCTCACAGTTGCTGCGTAGCAACTGGAAATTCCTCCATTGAAAATTGGAAGTCCCAACCGCCCCCATCAAAAATCATCATCAGTGGCGAAAAATGTCCGCATCCTCCCGAAAGGCTTTGAACTCCAATGCATGGCCGCTGGGATCAAGGAAAAACATCGTCGCCTGCTCCCCTACTTGGCCCTTGAATCGGGTGTAAGGCGCGATGATGAAATCGATGTTTTCTTGCTGTAGCCGCTCCGCCAGGGATTCCCACTCCCCCATGTCCAAAATTACCCCCCAATGCCGCACCGGAACATTTTTGCCGTCGACCGCATTGACTTCGGCTTCGGCAAATTCATCGGAAGCAACGTGCGCACTCAATTGGTGGCCGTAGAGGTCAAAATCAATCCAGGTCGCGGCACTGCGACCAATTTTACAACCGAGCAGATTGACGTAAAAATTGCGGGTAGCGTCCAGATCCTTGACCGGAAACGCAACGTGGAATGGCCGGATGCTCATGCGGTAAATTAAAGAAATTACCGCGATTTCTCGCAGTTTTTGGGTGAATTGCGCGATTTTGCCCCGAGGCGAGCCAGTAAGGTTTGCCTCGATTCCCGATTTGCTTCCCCTCAGGCAAATCACTATTTTTAATCGCAGTCAATATTGCAACACGCATTGCTATGAGAATCCTTTACTACGGCGTAATTGCCTTGCTATTTACTTGCCAGACTCCCCTCCTATTTGCACAGCCGCAAGATGTTAGTTTTACCACGTGGTCATCTGGTTACGATGAACCGCTGGACCTGACCCATGCGGGCGACGAACGGATCTTTGTCGTCGAAAAGCGCGGAATCATTTTCGTGGTTGACCAGCAGGGCAACCGCAATGGCACCCCGTTCCTGGATATTCGGAATATTGTCAACGATATCGCCGGTGAACGGGGCCTTTTGGGCCTGGCCTTTCACCCCAATTATCAGGAAAATGGCTATTTTTTCGTCAACTACACCAACAATGGTGGCTCCACGATCATCGCGCGGTATTCGGTCTCGTCCACCGATCCCGACGTGGCCGATGCCACCAGCGAAGTGATCCTCATGACCATTTCCCAGCCCTTCAGCAACCACAATGGTGGCTGCATCAAGTTCGGCGCGGATGGCTACCTGTATATCGGCATGGGAGACGGCGGCAGTGGGGGCGATCCCATCAATGCTGGCCAATCGGACAATACCCTCCTCGGGAAAATGCTCCGGATCGACGTTAACGGGGGCTCTCCCTACTCCATTCCCCCGGACAATCCCTACTTGCTGAATTCCCAGATTCCGGATGAAGTTTGGGGTTTTGGACTGCGCAATCCCTGGCGCTTTAGTTTTGACCGGATAAACGGCGACCTCTGGATCGGCGATGTGGGCCAAAACACCCGTGAAGAGATCGATTATTGGGCCGGAAATGCTTCTAGCGTTCCCAACTTTGGCTGGCGCTGTTACGAAGGCAACAGCGCCTTTAACACCAGCGGCTGCAACGCGATGGGCACCTACGATTTCCCCGTTTTTGACTACGACAACAATAGCCTCGGTTGCTCGGTGACCGGCGGTTACGTCTACCGTGGTCCCCGCTACGGCAATCTGTGGGGACTGTATATCTTCTGCGATTACTGCTCCGGGCGAGTCTGGTACACCGAACCCGATGGCAATGGTGGCTGGACCACCACCCAATTCGACAATCTCACCAACTTCAATTACGCTTCCTTCGGGGAAGATGTCTACGGGCAAATGTACCTGCTGGGCATCTCCAACGGCACAATCCTGAAAATGTCGGACACAACCTGCACCCCGGTGGCCTACGTCGATGCCCCCGCCACTTTGTCCCAGTGTTCCAGCGAACCACTCCGGGCTTACGCTGATCCCACCCTGGACTACCAATGGCAACTCAATGGCAGCGATATCCCCGGCGCGACTTCCGCCGATTATTTTGCGGCGGCATCGGGAAGCTACCGGGTGGTCGTGAGCAACGGCAGTTGCGCCGATACTTCGTCCGCGATCAGCCTTACCCTGATTCCTGCGCCTACGGTGCAGATCAGCGGCCTCGATACCGTTTACTGCGCCAATGCCACTGCCGTCACGATTTCCGGTTCGCCCACCGGCGGTACCTACTCCGGTCCCGGAGTGACGGGAAGCACCTTTGATCCGGCCCAAGCCGGCGCGGGACTCCACCCCATTGTCTACGCCTACACCGATGGCAGCACCAACTGTACCGGTTACGACACGCTGCTGGTGCGGGTGGATGCCTGTACCGGGGTGCCCGCCGCCACGCTGTTTGCCGGCTATCAATTCTATCCGAATCCGACCCGCGACAATTTTCTCGTGGAATTTGTGCTCGACCATCCGGATCAGCTCCACTTCGAGGTGATGAATGCCCAGGGCGTGCGGGTGCTGGACCAAAACCGGGACTTGTCGGCGGGAGCCCAAAAACTGGGATTTGAATTGGGTGACGTCGCGGATGGCCTGTACTTCTTGCACATCCGCTCCTCGGTCGGTGAAGGGGTGCAAAAATTCGTGGTTCGGAAATAAATTCTGGTTATGAAACACTTCACTTGGCTCCTGCTGCTATTTGTGCTGTTCGGATGCGGGGGCGCATCTCCCGAGATCAATGGCAAATGGAATGTCCACTCGGTTATCGGGGATGGACGGGAAATGTCCGCTCCGGGCGATTGGCTCCACTTTCAGGATGACAAAATTGCCTTGGTGCGCCTGGGCGGCATGGAAGAGAAAGGCACCTGGCGGCTGGAACCGGACAAAAAGTCCCTGCTGGTGCAAGGGGCAAACGGCGGTGAAACCCGCTACGAGTGCCAGTTCAATGGGGACTCCCTGTATCTGAAAGCTTTCCTGGATGGCGGGCATACCGTGCGCATCGTTTCGTCCCGTGCCCCAACCGGCAACGCCAATGCCGAGTAAGGCGCCGGGAGATTTTGGTCCGCAATTGTTGTTGCGGGAAGCGGTTGCCCGCCGCAACCTCACCCGCATGGCCGCCAAAGCCCGCCGAGTGGGTGTGGACTTCCGGCCTCATTTCAAAACCCACCAAAGCGCCCCCATCGGCGAGTGGTACCGCGCGGCGGGGGTAGATCGAATCACAGTCAGTTCGGTCCCAATGGCGCAATATTTTGCCGCTGCCGGCTGGGACGACATCCTGGTCGCGATCCCGGTGGATCTCCGGGCAACCGCCGCCATCGCCGAATTGTCCCGCAAAATTCGGTTTCACGTTCTGGTTGACCACGCGGATGCGATTGCCGGTCTGGAATCGGCGGTCGGGGATGATCTACGGGTTTGGCTGGAAGTCGATGTGGGCGACGGCCGGACCGGCGTACGCTGGGACAATGCGCTGCACCTCCGGGAGCTGGCCCGGAAAATTGAATTCAGTCCGAACCTGCATTTTGCGGGACTGCTGGCCCACGCCGGGCATGCCTACGCCGCGCGCGGCGCGGAGGCGATCCGGGCGGTCCATCAGAGCTCAATGGAAGCACTGGCGGAAGCAAAAAATACGCTCACCACCGCCGAAATTCCGGTACGGGCGGTTTCTACCGGAGACACACCGACCTGTTCGCTGGCCGACTCCTTTCCCGGAATCACGGAGATCCGCCCCGGCAACTTTATCTTTTACGATCTGATGCAAGCCCAGATTGGGGCCTGTACGAACGATGACATTGCGGTGGCGCTGAAGGTGCCGGTCATCGGTCGGTATCCCAGACGCAACGAGTTTGTCGTCCACGGCGGGGCGGTATATCTGTCCAAAGATGCCCTCACTGCCGAGCAAACCGGTCGTTTCTTCGGGCGGGTAGCCCGGCTCACCGCCGCGGGGTGGGGACCGGTCATGGGCGATACCTGGGTGCGTGCGTTGAGCCAGGAGCACGCGGTGATCCGAACGACTCCGGAACAACTCGCCGCGATTGCCGTTGGGGATCCCCTGGCGATACTGCCGGTACATTCCTGCTTGACCGCCGACATCATGGGACAATATGTTTTAACGGATGGTCCCCGAGCCGGCACCATCATGCCGACTTGGCGGCAGCCGGCGGTTTTGGAGAGATAAATTCGGACAAGGGTGTGATTTGAAAAAACCTAGTGCGATATTTATCTTTGCGCATCTCAACGTTACTTCGGAAATGAATCGATTTCAACTCAACCTCCTCCGCATCTCGGTCCTGTTCACCGTGATCTTCTTCAGTTCCTGCGCTCCGCGGGTCATATTTACCGAAGGAGCCCGCGTCCGCCTCGCCGAACAGAACGTCGACATGAGTAAAATCCAATTTTACAACGACAAAGAAGTCATTCTCCGGCGCAAAGTTGACAGCAGTGAGTTTACCGTCGATTCCGGGGTCATCCGGGAAGTTGATGGTCGCCGCACCCAAGAAATCAAAATTCCGCGCTACACCCCATGCATCATAGAAGGCTACGACAACGGAAAGTTATTCCTCCGATTTGAACGCGGCGACGAGAAATTGCTCCGGTTCAAACGCAATGCTTACGAGAGCTTCCAAATTGATGCGGACGATTGGATCAACCGCCAGGGCGCGATTGAGTACGGTGGAAAGGACTTTTACATCCAGCCCGGGGGCAATGATGCCCTCCTGCTCGTAAAGAAAACCAAGGCCTACAAATCGATGACCGAGTCCCGCGTGACTCCGGGCATCAAGGTCAAGTCCCGCCGCAAAAAAGGCAAGAAGAAGTCCCGCCGCCAGCGCCAAATCGACGATCTCAAAAAAGACCCCAACGCGCCCAAAGATGGCGACGATGGTGCCAGCGACGTGTGGGAATAAGCCCGCCTCCGGCCCCGACCCTGAAGATTTAACCATTCCTCGCTTAATTGAATTACGCCCTCTATGCATTCCAAACTGCTACTCACCGTCCTCAGTGCGCTCGTATTCGGCCTCGGCGCACCGCTCATCAAGGCCCAGCAATTGACCGAAGGCCAGCGCGAATACCTGCGTGAACTTTGGCAGGAAAAATGGCGCCCCCAGCAAAATGTCGATGCCCGTGGCGAAGACCGTCCGGCGGATAAAATCAGCGGAACCGGCGAATATAAGTTGACTGGGAACACCGTTTCCGATGAAGGGGAGCCGTTCATCATGGTCAACCCCAACGATTCCGACAATGTCGTGGTGAGCTTCATGGACTTTGGTGGGGCAACGGCCCTGGACTTCCCGATCTACTACACGCTGGATGGCGGCACCACCTGGAACCTCAGCAATTTCAGCGCGGCCGACACCTTTGCCACGATGAATCCCGCCTGGTCCATCGGCGGCGGGGGCGATCCCGTATTTGCCTACGATGCAAATGGCCGGCTGTATTTTTCCTGGCTGTACCTGGCGTCCGACCCGGCGAGTCAGCTTGAAAATCCTCTCGACATGCTCTGGGCCTGGTCCGATGACAAAGGGCAAACCTGGAATATGGCAGCGGACAGTGCGGACCGGCACATCGGGCAGGGATCCCTGGGCTTCCTGGGAACGAGCATCGGCCCCCGGGGCGACGGTGTGTTTGACCGGCAATGGTTTGCGGTGGACCGCACCGGGGGCAACTTTGACGGCAATCTCTACGCGGCCTATCTCTTCATTCCCAGCCCCAATTCCAGCTTCAGCGGTGAAGGTATTTGCGTGCGGGTGATGCGCCCGGGCACGCTGAAGTGGGACAGCGTACACGTGCAAGCGACGCCCGGCGCCGAAGTCCAGTTCAGCAACATTGCGGTTGACGGCAACGGCAGGGTCCATCTGAGCTACGGCACCACCGCCAACGGCGGGGCCAGTGCGGTCCAGCACACCTTTTCCACCGATGGTGGCGCCACCTGGTCCACCCCGACTACCGTCGCCAATGTCAATTACCCCCGTCCCCTGTTTACCTGGAACGTACATCCCCGAGAAAATGCCAACCCCAACATGGCCATCGACCCGGTAAGCAACAACATTTACATCGTGTTCGGAACGGTCGCTGGCAGTTCGGTAGAAGGCTATTTCTCCCGCTCCACCGATGGCGGCCTGAACTGGAGTACGCCGTTCAATATCGCTTCTCTGCGCAACCAAAACGTGCAGGTGCTCATGCCTTCGGTCGCCACGAACGACAAAGGGGTGGTCACGATGAGCTGGTTTGACCTCAATGCAAATGACCGCGGCCATTACTACACCGTGGAGTCGTTTGATGAAGGAGTCACCTGGGATCCGGTGACGCAATTGTCCGCGGCAGAAAGCGACTTCAGTGGAGCACAATTCACTACGTTTTACGGTGACTATTACACCTCGGTGCGCAGTGGATGCACAACCTGGTCGGCCTGGAGCGATGGCCGCAACAATCAAGGGCCCAAGCTGTACATCGCCAAAACCACCAAATGCACCTCGATGCCGGTGGGATTCACCGAGGTAAGTCCCCTGACGCAAGATATTTCCCTGACCCGGCTCTCCCCCAACCCGGCTTCTGATCAATTGCAGCTTGGACTGGCCTTGAGCGCGGAGACCAGCGCCGAGATTGCCTTGCTTGACGTACAGGGGCGCACGGTCAAGGAACTCTACCGGGGCATTCTGCCCGCGGGGGAACAAAAGCTAACGCTGGCCCTCGGGGAGCTTGCGGCGGGTAGCTACCTGCTGCGGGTTGCGACCGACCTGGGGCTGCTTACCCGGCGGGTGATCAAGCAATAGGACTGCCAATTATTCAAAATAGGTGAACTCCCGCTCCACCCGCTGGCGTAGGGAACGCTCGTCCCACTTTTCCTGAATGTTCCAGTTTCCGGTGGTGTCGAGAATGTAGAGGTAATTGAATTCCGCCTCGGGGGCGGGGCGTTCCTCCGTCGGTGATTTCGGTATAAAGCCCCAATATTGTTCCGCGGCGATCCATCCGAGATCGAGGTATTCCACTTCCTGGCGGTAAACCAGATTGCCTTCTGCGTCGTACTCAGCATCGAGGGTTTTGCCGTAGGGACCACGTTCCACTCGCTTGCGGCCCAACAATTTGCCCGAGGCGGAGACATTCCGCTCCTCCCCGACGGTATCGCCTTCGTACCGGTAGATAAGGGTGCGTTCCCACTTGCCATCCTCATCGAAGAGCTTGTGCTCAAGTAGTTGATCATCAGTATTGTATTCCGATTCAAAAACCGGAATTTCGTTGCGGGTGTGTTTTACGCGGAGCTGGTTTGCTGAATCATACTCGTAGGCCGTTCGGTAGGCATGGGTTTCGCGCCCACTGCCATCGCGCTGGTAAAAGATCTGCTTGGTTTCCGAAAGCCGTCCCTCAGTATCGTACTCCCGCAGTTCTCGTTCCTGCAATTCTTTTTCGGGATTGAAAATCTGCCGCTCCTGTAGTTTGCCATTGGGGCCGTAGCGCACTTCAGTAGTGCGAGGGGGGGAAAGCTCGTTGGCCCCTTCATGCTCTTTTTGTGTGGCCCCGTGGACATTCAGAGTAATGGTACGGTCGATTTCGGTGATGCCATCGCGTTGCCGCAACTGGCGGAGCAGGATGCCCTCGCGATTGAATTCGCGCGTCTCCACGGTGGTTTCGATCAGGATAGAACTGTCCTGGGCATTGGTTTCGAAGAGCTGAGTGGTCGTCCGGAGTGCTTTGACCGGGCCCCGCAAACCCAATTGCGCGCGGACGTTGGGATTGGATTCGGGTGACAGGAAATCGCTAGGATCGGCGCAAGCGGTCAAGAGGAGCAGCGCTAGGCAGCCAAAGAATTTAGGTGGAAATGGTTTGAAGGGTCTTTGCATAGTGCCCTAAAATAAGGGGAAGCGCCAAATTATCCGATTGGGACCCGTGGGTATTGCTTAATTGTACCGGAGCGCTTAACTTGACTCTTGATCAATCAGCGAGGTCAGAATGAAACGACTTGATATTCCGTTTAACAAGGCACTCTATTTCAAAGTGTTGGCGGTCGTCTTGGCGGTGGTTGCTGCCGCATTTGGCGTGGCGGTTTTTTTCCTGGACTATGCACCTACTTCCGCCGATCCCTGGTGTGCGCCCATCGCGGCGGGATTGCTGACGTATTTCATTCACCTGATGCTTTGGAATCCCGAGGACTAAATTCTACGATATGGCGAAATCACGTGCCGAAAGAAGGCGGTCTTCCGCACCCAAGCCGAACGCGGGTTCGGGCGGAATACGCCCCGCCCTCCGCAAGTGGTGGAACAAATTCAAACGGGAAAAATCGCCGGTTTTGATCTTTTTGCTCCGCTTTTCGGCGGTCATCGTTCCATTTTACATCCTCTGGTGGACCGACTTTTTTAAGGCTTACGTTCTGGCGCCCTGGAACAAGCTCAATGCCGCGGTGGCCGGTGGGGTGCTGAATGTTTTTGGGGCGGAAACTACCGCATCCGGGGTGACTTTGAGTTCGGAGACCGCTTCGATCAGCGTCATGCAGGGATGCGACGGAATCGAACCGACGATGCTGCTCCTCGCGGGGGTACTGGCTTTTCCCGCCCCGCCCCGCTTCAAAATCCGGGGCATCCTCTACGGCAGCTTGTTTCTGCTCGGCACCAACTTCTTGCGCATTATTTCTCTGTTCCTGGCCGCCGAATACTGGCCGGCGGGCTTTGAATTTTTACACCGCGAATTTTGGCAAGTGGTGTTCATCCTCCTGGCGATTTTGGCCTGGGGGTACTGGTTGAGCCGTCTGCCCCAACCTAAACCTCTATCTAGCGATGCTCAACTTCAAACCGATTAGGAAATTCCTGTTGTGGTTCCTGGGTATCTACGCCGCGCTGCTGGTCGCAGGCCATTTTGCTGGGGTGGGTGATGCTTACCGCAGTTTGGTGCAGGCGATGGGCAACCAAGTGTTTCAGGAATGGTGGAGCGAAGGCCTGGTCGACTTTCAGCCGGGCAACGATCCCCTGCAAAAGGACATGGATACGGTCATGTTGCTGCTCAATCGGGAAGAATTGGGGCAGGCCCGCAGCAGTGGTACCAATGTCCGGGTGATCAAGGTCTACTTTAGCACTTGGCAATCAGGGTTTTTGTCCACGGCCTTCATTTTGGCGTTGATTTTGGCCTCACCGGTCCCCAACCGGCGCAAAGCGGTGGGGGCAGGTCTGGGCCTGTTGGCGATTACTCTGTTTGTGTTGTTCCGACTCTGGGTAAATCTGATGTTCAGTTGGGGTGAGAATCCACAGTTGGGCGTCGTGGAGTATTCCTCGACCACTTCCCGCTTCATTGCCTTTTTGGACGGGATATTTGTGAAGCACATCGTCGTTTCGCTGGTCGTCCCGCTGGTCCTCTGGATCTTGATCGCATTTCGCCGTGAGGACTGGTCGCGCCTGGTCGGCTCCGCCCAAAGTACTTGATCAGGTCAGGGCCGGCAGCACCTCGCCCCGCACTTCCCCAAATCCGATGCGAACCCCATCTTTTTCGCAGTAGCCCCGCATGACGACGGTATCACCATCCTGGAGGAATTTGCGCTCACTGCCGTCGGGCATTTGAATCGGCTTGGTGCCGCGCCAGGACAGTTCGAGCATAGAGCCGTAGCTATCCGGCGTAGGGCCGGAAATCGTTCCGGAAGCGCACATGTCACCCGCATTGATGTTGCAGCCATTGACGGTATGGTGGGCCAGTTGCTGCCGCATCGTCCAGTACATATTGCGGTAATTGGAGCGACAAACGGTGAACTCCTCCCCACCTTGCGGGGCGATGGCGACCTCAAGCTGAATGTCAAAACCGGAGTTGCTTGCGCTTTGCAGGTAGGGCAGCGGTGCGGGATCCTGCTCCGGTGCCGCGATCCGGAAAGGCTCCAGGGCATCGAGCGTCACCACCCATGGGGACACCGATGAAGCAAAGTTCTTGCCGAGGAAGGGTCCGAGCGGGACATACTCCCATTTTTGGATGTCGCGCGCCGACCAGTCATTGAACAATACCATCCCGAAAATATGGTCTTCGGCTTGGTCCACCGCAATCGGATGGCCCAACTTATTCGGTTGCCCGCAGACAAAAGCCATCTCCAGTTCGAAGTCGAGCAAACGGCTGGGACCGTACACCGGGGCGTCGTCGTTGGGTTTGGTCTGACCGTTGGGACGCCGAATGGGCGTCCCTGAAACCACCACGGAACTCGCACGCCCATGATAGCCGACCGGAATGTGCAGCCAGTTGGGCAGCAAGGCATTGTTCGGATCGCGGAACATGGAACCAACATTGGTGGCGTGTTCCCGGCTTGAGTAAAAGTCAGTGTAGTCGCCCACGAATACGGGCAGCAACAACTCCGCGCCGATCCGAGGCAGGAAAGCGCGCTGGTTCAGATCCGGATTGTTTTGCAATTCGGCGTTGTCTTTGCGCAACAATTCGCTCACCCGATTGCGCACCGACGTCACGGCCGAGCGCCCCAGCGCCGCCAGGGGATTCAACAAGGGGGCTTGGAAAAACTCCCGCGGAACCCCGGAGGCATTCAGCAAGCCACTATCCGCCAGGACGTGCAAGTCCAGCATCAGATCGCCGATGGCCACTACGATATGCGGACCGCCGGAGGTCCGGCAGACGCCAAAGGGCAAGTTTTGTATCGGAAAATCGCTGTTTTCGGGAACGGGAACCCAGGAAGTGAGTTGGGGGGAATTTGCATCGCTCATAATTTCGAATGGTTGCGTGAATCGATGCTGCAAACATAGTATTTTGCACCGAAAATCCTGCCTTTTTAGTGAGTGGGCGATCAGGAAGAAGCGGGAAACTTTGTCGGGAAAGGCACTTTTTACCGGCATTTTTCAGTACAAACTACCTAATTTTAGGTATTCATACCCAAAAGTTAGTAACACTCATACTGATTTTGATGAATGGGCTCACAATTATTGTGAACAAAACGGTTCGGGACCGGTTATTTTTACGTAATTTCGGCACATATAACAACGATTGTAAAAAGTAGAATATCCAATGAGTGAAGAGCTGAAGATACTTGAAGATGTGACGCGTCAGGAGTACGCGTATGGCTTCACTACTGATATTGAATCGGAGAAGGCCCCCAAGGGGCTGAATGAAGATATAGTCCGGCTGATCTCGTCCAAAAAAGATGAGCCGGAGTGGTTGCTCAATTGGCGCCTGCGTGCATTTCGTCAATTCAAAAAGATGAAAGAGCCCAAGTGGCCCAATGTTCACTATCCCCCGATTGATCTACAGGACATTAGCTATTACGCGGCGCCCAAGAAAAAGCCAAAACTGAACAGTTTGGACGAGGTAGATCCAGAGTTGTTGAAGACATTTGACAAGTTGGGAATCCCAATTGAAGAGCAAAAAATGCTTTCGGGAGTCGCCGTCGACGTCGTGTGGGACAGTACCTCGGTGGTCACCACTTTCAAAGAAAAATTGAAAGAAATGGGCGTGATTTTCATGTCCTTCGGCGAGGCTATCCACGAGCACCCCGATTTGATCAAAAAATGGTTGGGGAAAACGATTCCTTACAACGACAACTATTACGCTGCGCTCAACTCGGCGGTGTTCAGCGATGGTTCCTTCGTTTACATCCCCAAAGGCGTTCGTTGTCCGATGGAGTTGTCCACGTATTTCCGGATCAATGAATCAAATACTGGACAGTTCGAGCGCACGTTGATCGTTGCCGAAGAAGGCAGCTACGTAAGCTATCTCGAGGGCTGTACGGCGCCGCAGCGCGATGAGAATCAACTGCACGCCGCCGTTGTAGAATTGGTGGCGATGGACGATGCAGAGATCAAATACTCGACCGTTCAAAACTGGTTTCCGGGCGACGAAAATGGCAACGGAGGAATCTACAACTTCGTGACCAAGCGCGGCAACTGCCGCGGCCGAAACAGCAAGATTTCTTGGACCCAGGTCGAAACTGGTTCCGCCATTACCTGGAAATATCCGAGCGTCTACCTTACCGGAGACAATTCAGTCGGAGAATTTTATTCCGTAGCGCTGACCAACAATTATCAGCAAGCCGACACCGGAACCAAGATGGTTCACATCGGGAAAAACACGAAAAGCACCATCATCTCGAAAGGAATCAGTGCCGGTAAGAGCCAAAACTCCTACCGGGGGCTCGTAAAAATTGGGAAAAAAGCGACGAATGCGCGCAACTTTTCTCAATGCGATTCGCTCCTCCTCGGCGACAAGTGCGGCGCACACACTTTCCCCTACATTGAGGTAAGTCATCCAAGCGGCACGGTGGAGCACGAAGCAACGACGTCGAAAATCGGCGAGGACCAAATCTTCTATTGTCAACAACGCGGAATCGATGAGGAAAAGGCCATCGGCCTGATCGTCAATGGTTTCTCCCGCGAAGTGCTCAATAAGCTTCCGATGGAGTTTGCCGTGGAAGCGCAAAAACTGCTTGCGATCAGCCTGGAGGGCAGCGTAGGCTAACGTTCTTCCAGCACCGCTCCCGAGCGGGGCCCTGGATGCTGCTAAAGCTCACCTGTGAGTGACCGTAGTTTGAACAAAAGACAAGAAAAACCAATGCTTGAAATCAATAACCTGCACGTCTCCATCGAGGACAAAAAGATTCTGAACGGGATCAACCTTGTCGTAAATCCCGGTGAAGTACACGCCATCATGGGACCAAATGGATCGGGAAAAAGTACCCTGGCCTCGGTCTTGGCGGGACGGGAAGAATATGAAGTTACCGAGGGGACGGTCACCTTTGACGGCGAAGACCTGCTGGAACTCAGCCCGGAAGAACGGGCTTGGGCCGGGATTTTCCTTGCCTTCCAATATCCGGTGGAGATCCCCGGCATCAGTACGGTACAATTCCTCAAAAACGCAATCGGATCGATTCGGGAAGCCCGTGGCCTGGACAACCTCAGTGCCCGTGAATTCCTCAAGTTGATGCGCGAGAAGGCGAAACTGGTCGAAATCGATCCCAAGCTCATTCAGGAGCGGGCGGTCAATGAAGGTTTCTCCGGTGGGGAAAAGAAGCGCAACGAGATTTTTCAAATGGCGATGCTTGAACCCAAGCTGGCGCTGCTGGACGAAACCGATTCGGGACTCGATATCGACGCGTTGAAAATTGTGTCCAACGGGGTAAACAAGCTCAAAGGACCGGAAAATGGCGTAATTGTCGTTACCCATTACCAGCGACTGCTCGATTATATCGTGCCGGATTACGTTCACGTGCTTTACAATGGGCGCATTGTCAAGTCGGGTCCGCGGGGACTCGCCCTCGAACTCGAAGAGAAGGGTTACGACTGGATCAAAGCCGAAGTCGAAGCAGCCGCGGTTTAACTTCAACAGGAAAATATTATGTCGAATCCGACCGGAATCACCAACGGGCACCTCAAGAAGTGGCAGGATGATTTTGCCTTGTTGCAAAGTTTCGTAGGCGATAGTTGGGGCGAAGCCAGCGAAATCAAGCGGGATGCCATGGCCGAGTTTGTGCGGCAAGGATTTCCCAGTACCAAATGGGAAGAGTGGAAGTACACCAGTGTGCGGTCGATCAGTGAACGCAAAAATGCTCCAGTAGTCCGCCTCCCCCAACTTCCGAATCTGGAGAAGATAAAGACTTTTTTTCGGAGCCGGGCGCCGCAAAACCTGCAGAGCCACCACGTGGTATTGGTCGATGGTCATTTTCATCCGGAATTGTCCCACATTCATGAAGATGACGGTCTGACGATTCTGCCGCTGAAGGAGGCGATCAAGAATGGGCTTACTACCCCGTACTTTGGCAAAATCGCCGACCGCAAGGCAACGCCTTTCGTGGCACTCAACACCGCGATGGCATTCGACGGTGTTTTCATTCACCTGGAAAAAAACCAAACCGCTCGCTATCCGGTGACGGTCTTCCACCTCTCGCTGTCCCCGGGGGGAGAAACGGCCACCTACAGCCGAAAACTCATCGTTGCGGAGGCCAATTCTGAACTCAAAGTGGTCGAGCAATGGCTGCAATGGCCCGGGGCAAATTCCTTTGAGACCCACGTCGGGGAAATCCAAGTGATGGCCGATGCGCGGGTGGAATTGAGCACGATCCAAAATGAAGACGGCCTGGAACTGATTAACTTCACGCAAGTCAACCAAGAGCGCCAAAGCCGTTTTCAAAGCAACGTCGTCACGCTACGTGGCCAATTGATCCGCAACAATCTGCACGCGCTGCACCAAGGCGAGCACTGCGAGACCTACATGAACGGGCTTTATTTGCTCGATGGCCGGGCCCACGTCGACAACCACACGCTGGTTGATCACGCACTGCCCAATTGTTACAGCAACGAATTGTACAAAGGCGTCCTCAGTGGTGAAGCCACCGCGGTCTTCAACGGCAAGGTCATGGTGCGGCCCGACGCCCAAAAAACCAATGCCTTCCAGAGCAATAAAACGCTGATCCTTTCGGACGGGGCCACGATCAACACCAAGCCCCAACTCGAAATCTTTGCCGATGATGTCAAGTGTTCGCACGGAGCGACCACCGGACAACTCGACGAAACGGCGATGTTCTATCTGCGGAGCCGGGGCCTGGACAAAAAGCGCGCCCGGGTGCTGCTGACCTACGCTTTTGCGTCTGAGGTGATCGACAAAGTGACCATTCCCGAGCTGAAAGACCATCTGAGTGCGTACGTAACTGAGCGCCTTCTTGAAGGCGAGTGATGAGATATGGCAAAATCCAAAAATACCCTTGTGGCGGATAAGTTGAATGTAGAGGCGGTCCGAAAGGATTTTCCCATCCTCCAAACTGAAGTGCGCGGCAAGCCGCTCGTGTACCTCGACAATGGGGCGACGGCCCAAAAACCGGAGGTGGTGATCCGCGCCATCGATGCCTACTACCGGGAATACAATGCCAATGTTCACCGGGGGGTCCACTACCTCAGTGACAAAGGCACCCGGGCTTACGAAGCGACGCGGACCATCGCCCAGCGCTTTCTCAATGCCGAGCATGAGCACGAGGTCATCTTTACCAAAGGCACCACCGACGCGATTAACCTGGTGGCCAATACCTACGGGGTGCGCTACGTAAAGGAAGGGGACGAAATTTTGATTTCCGGGATGGAACACCATTCCAACATTGTGCCCTGGCACTTAGTGGCCGAGCGTACCGGGGCCGTCGTCAAGGCGATTCCGGTTACCGATTCTGGTGAATTGGATCTGGATGGATTCCGCTCCCTCCTCTCTGAGCGCACCAAACTGGTCGCCTTGGTTCACGTCTCGAATACCTTGGGGACGATCAATCCGGTGGAGACAATCATAGCTGAAGCCCATGCGCTCGGTGTACCGGTCCTGCTCGACGGGGCGCAAGCGACCCCCCACATGAAAGTAGACGTCCAGGCACTGGATGTTGATTTTTATACTTTCTCTGCGCACAAGGTTTTCGGCCCGACCGGAGTGGGGATCTTGTACGGAAAAGAAAAATGGTTGAATGCCATGCCCCCCTATCAAGGCGGGGGTGACATGATCGACCGTGTCACGCTGGAGCGGACTACCTACAATGACCTGCCCCACAAATTTGAAGCGGGAACGCCGAATATTGTGGGTGTAATTGCGATGGGAAGGGCCTTTGAGTACGCCGAACAGGTCGGGTACGACTTGATCGCGGCCCACGAAGCCGATTTGCTGGAATACGCCACCGAACGGCTGGCCGAGCTTCCGGCGGTGCGGATCATTGGTACGGCGGAAGACAAAGCGAGCGTTATTTCCTTTGTGGTAAATGGTGCTCATCCCAGTGATATCGGTACTTTGCTCGACATGGACGGCATCGCAATCCGCACCGGACACCACTGCACCCAACCTTTGATGGATCGCTTTGCGATCCCGGCGACGGCGCGGGCTTCCTTCGCAATGTACAATACCCGCGCGGAAGTTGATGCTTTTATCCTTAGTTTGCAGAAAGCAATGAAAATGTTCGAATGAGTCAGCTAATGGAACAAGTCGATCCGGATAAGATCAAATCCATCGAAGAAAAAGTCTACGCGGTCTTACAGACCATTTACGACCCGGAAATTCCGGTCAATATACACGAGTTGGGACTCATCTATGAAGTCGCCGTCTCTCCCTTTGCCGAAGTCCACATCCGGATGACACTGACCTCCCCCAATTGTCCGGTGGCGGGGTCCTTGCCCAACGAAGTGGAAATCAAAGTGGAAACCATTCCCGACGTCAAAGAAGCCGAGGTGGAAATCACCTTTGATCCGCCTTGGGAGATGAGCATGATGAGTGAAGAGGCCAAGCTCGAACTCGGATTTATGTAATTACCGATTGGTCCGTGGCCCGGCCACTTGCGACCATGATTTGCACGTTTTTAATCGAAACTCACAATAAAATGTATCCTCCAGAACTTGTAAAACCAATGCGTGCCGAACTGGCTCAAAACGGCTTCACCGAGCTGAAAACTGCCGATGCGGTCGATCAGGCCATGCAAGACAGTGCTGGCACCACCCTGGTGGTCGTCAATTCCGTCTGTGGCTGTGCCGCTGGTGCCGCACGCCCCGGAGTATTGCACGCGGTACAAAACGCCGCGAAATTACCCAATAACCTCACGACTGTATTCGCCGGTGTCGACCGCGAAGCAACGGCCAAGGCGCGCTCTTACATGCTGCCTTATCCGCCTTCTTCGCCGGCCATTGCCCTGTTTAAGGACGGCAACTTGGTCCACTTCATCGAACGCCGCCATATCGAAGGTCGCAGCGCTCAGATGATCGCCGACAATCTGCAAATGGCATTCGACGAGTACTGCTGATCGGTCAGTGAGCAATCAATTGGTCGCAAGACCCATTCTGTGAGGACGCCGGATCCAGTTTTTGCTGGAAACCACCGGCGTCCTCATCGCTTTGTCGACGGTACGTTTTCGCCCCCTTGACCTTCCCACAAATCCCCTCCCGCTATGCCCACTTCCATTTCGGTAGAAAAAGTACGCGAATACCAAGGGCACACCCAGCCGGTATACAGCCTTGCGCCTTCCACCCGTACCGGTCACTTCTTGTCCTGTGGTTCCGAAGGCATCGTCGCCGAGTGGTCCATTGAAACCGGAGATGCCCGGGCCATCGTCAAGGCGCAAACGCCCATCTTTGCTATGCGCCTGATCCCGGACCGCAAACTATTGCTCTTGGGGATGGAGTCGGGCGAACTTGTATTTGCCGATCTTTCGAGCAATCAGCCCTTGCGCCGGGTACAACTCCACAAAGGAGCCATCTTTGATATTTTGCCCCTGCCCGGTGATGAAAATGTAGTTGTTTCCAGCAAAGACGGAAGCTTGTCGATCTGGAACCTGGACCGCATGGACCATTTGCACCTGCAGCGGATCAGCCGCAAAAGTGTGCGCACTCTGGCCCTTTCCCCCGATGGGCAATCGATCCTTGCCGGGGCCAGCGACAATTGCATCCGCGTTTTTGATTTGGGCCTTGAGTTGAAGAAAGAATGGGTGGCGCACAACCTTTCGGTTTTTCGATTGGCTTTTTCCCCCGACGGCACCTTGCTGGCCAGTACTGGACGAGATGCCCACGTGACCACCTGGGAAGTCGCCCATGACTACAAAAAACTACACTCCCTACCGGCGCACCTGTACACAGTAAACGATTTGATCTTCCACCCTTCGGGAAGCTTGATGTTCAGCGGCAGCATGGACAAAAGCATCAAACTTTGGCAGCCCGATCCTTTGGCGTTGAAAAAAGTGGTGAATTTTGAGAAAAATGCCTGCCATTTTCACGGAGTAAATCGGCTGTTGTGGCAAGAAGACCGACTTTTTTCCTGCAGCGATGACCGGCGGGTGATGGAGTGGTCCTTTGACCGGTAGCCGCAAAAAAGAAACGCCCCTCCACGTTTTGCAAAGGGGCACTCCTGCTAAGGAGAACAATTCCAAGGAAAGAACGAATAGATTTAACTACACGGTTATGCTCGCAAAGGGCGTGCCACAATAGAGTTGCCCGCGGATGCCTTTCTGGGCGAGAAAAGGATTCAGGGCGAGCCCACCTTGTTAAAAATCCTTAACCATTCCCCGATTCCGAACGTTCCTGCCTAATTTCACGTTGAAGATTCAGATACGAGCGCTTTGGCGTGAATCATGGCACAAAAAAAGATTATACCATTCCTCGGCGTCCCCGGTCTCATCGGGATCATGCTCATCTCCCTGCTCGCTTTGCTGGCGGTGCAGTGGTATTGGGTAACCAATGCGGTATCGCTCAAGGAAGCCGAATTTGACCGGCACGTGCAAGACGCGATGAATGCCGTCGTCCACCAATTGCAGGACCACGATGCAGCCCACGTCATCAATCACGCATTTTCTGACAACAGTCAATGGATTGAGGAACTTGCCCGCTCCGGCAACCCAACTGCCGAAGTGCGGGTGCTGAGTTCCGATGGCAACCGCGACCTTGCCGAAGAACAAGAAAACGTAGCCATTCAGATCGTGCGCCCCGGCCGCAATGCGGACAGCACCCACCAGATCAGCATGTCTTACCAGTATTCCATTGGCAATGGGGAGAACTACCGGGAAGAGCTGCGGAATCGCCAGGAAGTCACCGTGATTGCCGACAGTTCGGCCCACGGGGTCTACGTACAGTCGGGGCCGGGGGAAGCGTTCATTCACGCGATGGTCCAGAAAGTATTGATGCGGGACATCAACATTCACGAGCGCCTCGATGCCCACTCGGTCGACAGCTTGCTTGCGGAACAGTTGCAGCAGCGGGGAATTCAAGAAAAATTTATCACCGAGGTAGTGTCGGAACCAGGGTCGCCCCAGGAAGAAGGGGTTCGCATCCTGACCGCTGGGCTGACCGAAGAGGAATATGGTGCCCGCTTATTTCCCCGTGACTTGCATCCCTCCCACCACCATCTGGTGATTCAATTTCCGGATCGGCAGCCGACTACGGTCCGCGCGATGGGCCTGCTGTTGCCGACCTCCGGAGTCTTGGTATTGGTCGTGGTGTTGTGCTTTGGGTTGACGCTGTTTGCGCTGCGGCGGCAAAAGAAGCTTTCGGAGATGAAAAGTGATTTCATCAACAACATGACCCACGAACTCAAAACGCCGATTTCGACGATCTCGCTGGCTTTGCAGGCCCTGGATGATCCGGACATGGCGGCTCCCGGGGCCCGGGAACGCTACACCCGCATCATCAATGAGGAAAACGAGCGATTGCGCGCCCACGTCGAGCGGGTTTTGCAAACGGCGGCCCTCGAACGGGGAACCATGCGCCTGAATTTTGCCGAGGTCGACGCACACGAACTCATTGGCGATGCCGTGGCGCGCACCCGCTTTCCGGTTGAGGAACGCAAGGGATCCATCGAATACCATCCCGAAGCCACCCGGCCCAAACTGCGGGCTGACCGCATCCATTTTGCCGGTATTGTCCACAATCTGCTGGACAATGCACTGAAATATTCACCAGAAATCCCGGAAATCACCGTCCGTACCCACAACCGCGTGGGCGGATTTGAACTGACCGTGCAGGACCGGGGCCAGGGCATGAGCCGCGAGGTACAAAAGCGCATTTTCGAAAAGTTTTACCGGGAAACCCGGGGCAATGTCCACAACGTCAAGGGCTTTGGGTTGGGTTTGAGCTACGTGCAGGCCATGGTCCGGGCCCACCGCGGAGAAATCTCGGTGGAAAGTGAGCCGGGCAAAGGCGCAACCTTCAAAATCTTCATTCCACAAAACGAGGCATGAGCACGCACAAATTATTGATCGTAGAAGACGACCCAAATATGGGTTCCCTGATGAATGAAATGCTGCGGGTAAAGGGATTCGATACCGAATGGTGTCAAGACGGGGAGTCGGCTTTGGCCGCATTTCTTGAAGGGAACTTTGACCTGTGCATTCTGGATGTCATGCTGCCGAAAAAAGATGGTTTCACCCTCGCCGAGGACATCCGCAAACAGGATCCGCACACCCCGATTTTGTTCCTGACCGCGCGCAATTTGATCGAAGACAAGGAAAAAGGGTTCGGCATCGGTGGGGATGATTACCTTACGAAGCCGTTCAGCATGGTGGAGTTGCAGTTGCGGGTCAATGCTTTGTTGCGCCGCAGTGGCAATGCCGGCGCTCCCCGCAACGAGGCCGCGACCGAATTCCAGATCGGACGTTACCACTTTGATTACCCCACCCGGCAGTTGACCCTGGACGGAGCCGAAGGCAAGCGGATCACCTCCCGCGAGGCGGAGTTGCTGCGCCTCTTGTGCCTAAACATGAACGATATCCTGGAACGAAGCATTGCCCTGAAACAAATCTGGGGCGACGACGGCTACTTCAATGCCCGCAGCATGGACGTCTTCATCACCAAGCTGCGGAAGCACCTCAAGGGCGATCCTGCGGTAGAAATCATGAATGTCCACGGGATGGGCTACAAGTTGCTGGTGTCGGCCTGATCCCTCGTCCATACGCAAGAAATCCTCCAATTTTGTTTAACAAAAAGTTGCCTATCGTTGCTTTTTGTTAAACAATTTCCTATCATTGTCGAACAAAATCACTAGCACTCCCCTTGTACATCCTTTTGGTTTATCTAGCTTCCGGCCGCAGGTTCGGCGGAGGAAAGTATGGACCGAAAACTTATTGAGACGTTGCCCGCCAACTGGCGCCGTGGTGGGTAAATGATGCAGTTGCGAGGACTGTACCGGGATTCTCTGTTCTAAATTCACCCTTTACAAATCTACACATGAACGTATTTTCTATTCAACAAATTGCGCGAATCGCATTTCTGTCATTTTTCGCATTTGGCTTGAGCGCGGGTCTGAACGCCCAAACCTCCGGAACCAACGGAGGCATCATTAACTTTAACACCCTTGCTTTCGGTGGCCAGGTGGCCCACGTAGAATCGGGCTCCTTCGGGAGCTTTGGGGGCAACGATCAGTGGATCGGCATCGGCCAACCCCGTGCCTCCGCTTTCGGGCCGAAGCTTGACGCCTACGGCATGCGCATCCAGTGGGATACGGAAGTCGCTCTGTTCAGCCTAAATGGTGCGGGTGCGGGCCGCGACCTCGACATCCAGTGGGGCGGTGGCGCCCGCAACCTTGATTTCCGCTACATCAACAATCCCGCTGGTGGTGCTGCAGGTACCGAACTGGTCATGTCCCTCACCCAGGATGAAACCGTGGGGATCCGCAACGATGTTCCCGATTACAACCTGAGCGTCAACCACGATCGCTTTACCGGCCTCATCAATGGGGGTGGCTTGCAGTTGGAAAACGAGTTTGACGGGGACAACTGGGTACTCTACACTTCGCAGTCCACCAACGACCTTCGCCTGTACTACAATCAGAGCAACGTGGGCAACTTCGATGACGCCACCGGAAACTACAATGCGGTATCGGACCGCCGCCTCAAGAAGGACATCAAGGCGCTGGACAACGTGACCGACAAGATCATGCAGCTCCGTCCCACGACTTACCTCTTCAAAACCCAAAAGGACAACGAAGAGCGCAACTACGGTCTGATCGCCCAGGAACTCCGCGAAGTCTTCCCGGAAATGGTCAGCATCATGCAGGATGACGATGGCGACGGCCAGGGCATCCAGGACCTCCACACGGTCAGTTACAGCGAACTGATCCCAGTCCTGATCAAGGGCATGCAGGAGCAAAATGAAGTCATCGCCGCCCAGCAAGCGGAAATCGATGCCCTCAAGAATAGCCTGAACCAGAGCGGCAAGTTGATCGGTAGCGAGCTTGATCCCGCTCTGGGCAGCAACTTCCTCTACCAGAACACGCCCAATCCGTTCAATGCATTTACCACCATCCGTTACTCCCTCACGGAAGGCATCAATGCCGCGAGCATCTATATCTTCGATCTGAATGGTCGTCAGGTCATGACCTACGACAACCTCACCGCGGGTGAGGGTGAAGTCACCGTCGCCGCCAACGAACTTGAGCCCGGCATGTACCTGTACAGCCTGGTCATCAATGGTCAAGAAGCCGCCACCAAGCGCATGATTATTACGAAATAAGCCCTTTTCGGCCCAGAATTGATTGGGGTGCGGCAACGCACCCCAATGGTTTTCCACAGTGCGTAATCTCCAACGATCTCTACTGTGCCAACCATCTCATGAGCAAAGTCGCTGAACCAAAAACACAACCGGACGGCGAATCCGTTTGGGAGGCGCTTTCAAAAAGAAAATTCAACCTGTACGCG
>JBCCQH010000063.1:0-43925 GCA_039024435.1 Bacteroidota bacterium | reverse complement strand
TTAACAAAGAATCCGCGATGGATTGGGGAAAAAATGCGCTTATGGCATTTGGAGGGATGACCCTGGGGGCGGTTCTCGTACCCGGTCGGGTAAGCCTTCCGGCAGGTGTGATCCTGGCCCTTTACGGCATCCACAAGCAAAACGCATCCCTGGTAAGTATCGGTACTGGCCTTGCCCTGGCAATGCCTGCCCGTGCCGCAGCTACGGGCGACCCCAACCTGCGACAAGCACAATCCCCCAATGGCGGCAAATTCGACTTTGAAACCTACAAAGCCGGGGTGTCCGGCAGGGCCAAAATGTTCTTCTCAGAATTCGGCAAGAAGTTGTTCCTGGACAAAATCGGTCTTTTCAACAAGAAGGACGCGAACACTTCCGACCAGGGCGGCGATGCTGGCCCGGATTCAGATTTGGGCTACCTGGGCGCAAATCCTTTTGCAACTCTGGATCAGATGAACAATTCCCTGATTGCCTCCAGCATGGACTTCCGGGAACAGTCGGCCTTACCCCTTCCGGGTGTAGTTGATGACGACTTTGACGAGGACGACGACGAAGAAGACCTGGAGGGATTCGGCGCAATCGACACCGACTTTGAAGACATTGACGACGACGACCTGGACGCATTCGTGGACCAGGACGGTGAACTGGTCGGCTTCGACCAGATGTAAACCACCACCATCTATTTAACAATTCATAACAACCCAAACCAATTATCATGTCTGATTTTTTCGACGAAAATGTTCAAAACGACCTTTTGGGTCTGGAAGGGCGAGGCCGGGGACGCGGCGTACCCTTCAAACACCGTTCGCGTGGATCACGTGCAGAGATGGAAAAACATTTCAAATCTTTGCCCGGACGCATCAAGCGCGAACTGAAAATGGGGAAACTCCGCCTGGGCGATCAGGTGATTTACTCCATCGTTGGGGTAGGCTCCAGCACCACGATCAAAATGTTCCAGACTCAGGACGACAAGGAAGTGGGGCTGCGCAACATCAGCAACGCGAAGCTGCCAAAGAACCAGGCCATGCTTGTATCGGGAATTTTCCTGCTGGCAGGCCAAACTACCGCGGCGGTTCCTGGATCACCAACCTCGGACGAAATCAAGTCCACCCACTTCCAGACCATCGAGCAATCGAACTTCGCGGCCATCGCTAACGGCGAGTTTTCGCTCAAAGCCAACAAGATTCAGATCGTTCCTGAAACGTCTATGCGCGTATTCTGTACCGATCAAAACGCAATGTGGCCCCAAGGCTTTTACAAGCTGCACAACCCGCGTTTGATCCATGATGACGTACTGGTGGAATGCACCCTGGAACTTGGAACGGTTGCCGGAATTCCGCAAGACACACACATCTATGTCGGTCTTTACGGCACGATGACCACACCATAAGGGCAGTTCATTTGAAGCGGGAAGGGCCGCCCGATCCTGGGCGGCCCACCTGCGCCCTTAATCTGAGTACAAACTACAACAACGACCAATGGGAAAGATCATACGCAAGCGGTACGACCTACCGCTGGTCCAGAATGCGGAAAAAACCGCAAAAGGCGACTTTGAACTGGACAAGCACACCGCCAGAGTGCGGGGTATGCTGCTGACCAGCGACCGCGACGAAATGCTGTACCACCGGGGTACAGTACAAATCCTGCTCAATGGCGAGGAAGTTATCCCCGACCAATACCACACCCGACTGCTCATGTCGGGCCTGGGCGTGGCTCCCAAAGACAGGTACTTGCCGATGGATCACGCCCCCGGCAACGGCATCCTGAAGGTCGTTTACACCGACAACAATAGCGCGGTGCAGGTATTCGACCCCTACACGGTTTCGGTGTACCTGGAAACCGAACTGGAGGAAGATGCTCAGTAAGCAGATACGCATACTGAAAGAATCCTTTGAGGTCTTCCTGGTGGAGGATCGCATAACGTTTCTCATTTCGCTGCCTTATGATGTGTACAAAGTCGTGGGCATCAATTTCGTGGTGGACCCTGGAAAGCTGAATTGGGACACCCTACTGCTTACTCCCTGGCCAGAGAACACCGCAGGGAATGTATCCTTGCGCTGGCATGGCCCAGGTGACGTTTTCTATCAGTCCACCGTAGCCCTGGAAATGAGTTACGAAATGAATCACGGCCCCCTTGGAATTGTTGCCCCAGGCGGCTCGTTGGCAAAGCAACCTGAATTCTGGTATTCGGGCAAGAGCTACCGCCCGGTAGAGGTGGAGATTGACAGCAACCACCGCGTCATCCACGGCTTTTACAAGGACGTTCTGAACAAGCTGGGTACTTCCCAGGAAGCTTACACCGTTCACGTTTACCTCTATTACGAAAGGACCGGACAATGACCACCAGCTTTATCCAGGAAACGATCCCAATAAGGATGCGGGAAATGGGCTTTGGCCGCAACTACCACGTCCAGATGCGGACCATCAACATCCCGGCCAACGCCACCTTTGTCTTCCCGGCTTTCAACACATGGTTGTATTGCCCCTATGAATTGCTCAACACCGCCATAGGTATCACCGTCGAATCGGCATACGGCATTCTGGATACAACCGGACAGGGCTACAACGAGCAACAGTTTGAGCATAGCGGGCAGGTGACGATCACCAACACCCAGCCCAGTACGCTTACGCTTACAATCATTCTTGCGGTTGCGCAAGTCACCAAAACAAAGTCTGATCCACAAACAAAACCTGAACATGGGAAAGCTATTTGAACGCCCTTTTTCCAATCACGAAATGGACCGCATTGAACGCAAGCTGAATGCGGACCTGGAGCGTGACGAACCGACCGACTACGAAGTGCGAATTGATGGCCTTCTGGTGATCGAGCGCACCGACGACCCCACGCTTTTCGGATCGGTGACAGACCACATTTCCCTTGGTTCTACCCAGGAGGTAGAAATTACGCTGTACAAGGGAAAAAGCCAGCACAACGACAAGCACACCCTTTTCATCGAGCGCAACAAGCCCCAGGGCGAAAAGGCGCAAAGCCTGGAAGGGTTTTCTTCGCAACTCAGAAGTGAGTTTGAAAAGCAGCGGCAATATGACCGCCTTGAATGGGACCACAAAGCCCTCCAGGAGAAGTATCAAAAGCTCAGTAGCGAACACGACGAGTTGAAGGAGTACAGCGACCAACTCGAAAAAGACCTGGAGGTATTCAAGGGGAAGAAGCTGCACATGGGCAATATCAACCTGGGCGAACTTGGTGGGATATTCCTGGAGGGCTTCATACGACGAAACCCGCAAATCCTGGCACGACTTCCTGGCGGTCAGGCATTGGCCGGAATCATCGAGGAAGACAACGACATTCAGGCCGCGCAGATGCAGCAGCAGTTCGCCCAGCCTGTCCAGCCCCAGGCCGAAGTCTCGTTTAGCGCAGCCGACGAACCAAACGGCCCGGCAATCTCCCCGGAAGATCAGCCCTACCTGGACCTGCTCAAACGGATTCAGTCCGCTTTCTCCCAGCAGGATTTCATTCAGGTAATGATGATCCTGGACAACTTCATGGAACAACCTGAATTGATCCCCATTGTACAGGATTTGATCGACGGAGAAGACCACGCCGACGATCAGACCCAGAAAGTAGAAACTGACAACCCAAACACCGAGGATTTCACAGATGAACTTTAAGTACAACCTGACCATTTCGGCCACCAACCAAACCGAAGCCGAAACCAAAATCAAAGCCCTTGTTGAACTTGCTAAGAACTTCGACACCGCCACCCTTCAAGCCCTGGCACACAAAGGGCCGGGAATCATGCGCGGACCTTTCGGGGGAATGGTCAAAAAGCAATTGGGCCTTCGCAACTGACAAACCGCTAACCTGACAATCAAACCATGCTTTTCAGCAATTCAGAATTGGGAAACCCTGCCGTGGCCGCGATGGTGACGCAGGCGATGGTAGCCAAGGCCAACCAGCCCCAGGCCCAGCCGCCTACGGTCATTGTCCAGCAGCCCCGGCAGCTTCCCGTTCTGGACCCCGGTACAGGTCAGGAGGTCGCACCCGTTGCCCAGCCGATCACGGTGCAGACGACCACCGACACCTACACCCCTGGCCAGCGTCGATTCATCAACGGCTTGAAGATCGGCGCGGTGGTGGCCGGGGCATCCGGGGTGCTTTACCTGATCCTGCGCGGGGTACTGAAAAACCAACAGTATAACCGCACCGTCAATGCTTCGGATGATACGGGAGAACCCGATTGGTTTGCAAATCGAATCTATGACGCTTTCAATCCCGATACGCCCTTTGGCTGGGGGACCGACGAGGAACTTGTACGCGACACCATTTCGGACGTACCGCACCGCAAGTTTTGGGAGCAAGTCAAGGGCAAGTATTTCGACCTGACAAAGCGCACTTCGCATTTGATGGAGGACTTGGAAAAAGAGGTTTCCAATCACATGAAAGCCGAAATCCTTGCCATCATTGATTCAATGCCAGCCAACCAACGCGAAGCAAACAACCGCGACCCTTTCCAGGTAACGGATCGAATGCTGAAAAATTGGGCCATCAGGATCAAGGCCGGGGCCGACTATGAAAGCACCTTTTTCTGGCCCTATGGAACCGACGAAGAAGCGATCTATAAGGTGCTGAATGAACTGCCAAACTTCGCAGCCTTTTGTATGCTCAACGGCAAATACTTCCAGCTATACGGCAAGTCTGCCCTTACAGAATTGAGCGACGAAATGAGCGGCGAAGATTTAGAAAAGGCTTACAGAATCCTACAATCAAAAGAAGATGCAATTGGCAAATCCAAACTCGAACTTGTCCGTATCTGCACCAATGGTTCCAGCGCAATCGCGTAAGGGAATCAGCAAAAACGGAAAAATTGCCCTGGCCTTTGGCGGTATTGTTATCGTCGGTGGCCTGGCCTTCTGGTTTTTCAACCGGGCCAAAGCGCAACAAACGGGATTCAATCCCTCCAGCAGTGGCGCAGATACCACTACCACGACGACCACGACCACCCCAACCACCACGACGACCTCCAGCAGCGGCGGATCATCTGGAGGCAGTAGCACTCAGCAGGAAACCGACCGCAGCTTTCCCCTATCAAGGGGCATGAAAGGCAAGCGGATCAGGTTGATCCAACGCGGCCTCAATACCAAGCTGGGCGCGGGACTTTCGACAGATGGGATATGGGGGCCAAAGACCCAGCGCGCCCTTGACTATGCCAATGTCGCCACACCGATCACAGCCGAAGGCTACGGGCGAATCCTGGCCTTCATTGGAGGGGCCGACCCCTACGGATTCCAACCTGGAGGAACAAGCCCGCAGGCTGGAGGAAAGACCTCCCAGAGCGGCGGTTCGTTTTCCCCCGCAGACCTGGCTATGGAAATCGCCAACGCAACCAATCGCCTGGATTCCTCCCGCGTGGTCAACGCCTTGAAGCAAATGGTTTCCACCCAGGACTACCGCAATGTTTCGTCCTTCCTCGCCGACCGGGGTAACAACCGCTACGAAACGCGGGACAAATACGGCGGACGTGTGAACCGCAACCTTGTAAATACCCTCATGGCATCGCGTATGCCCTGGAATTTCTCCCAGCGTCAGGCGTTCGCCTCACACCTGACCCGGATGGGATTGCGCAAGGATGCCAATGACACATGGCATTTGTCCGGCCTGGGCGCGGTTGCAGATTCCCGGATGGGAAAACAGGCGGTCACGGTCCAGCCGACCCAAATTTGGGGAAGTACCGAACCCCTCCAGCAGATTGGTCCCGGCATCCTGGTCGGTACGGTGGTTGACCAGCGCGAAGGGGTGACGACGGTAATTACGCCCATTGGCAAACGGGCCTTTGTTCCTACTCAATCCCTGGTGACTGCATAAGTGATGCGAAAGAGGATAATGTCACTGATGAAGGCGCGTAAGTGGCGGATTTACTCCGCCCCTTACCAGCTTAACATCGTCGGTATCCGGTCCCCGTTTACAAGGGCTGGAAAGTTCGACGACCTGCTGACAGTCTTTTACAAAGACGAGCGGCAAAAGTGGCATTTCCGGGCCTGGGCCGCTACCCTTGACCCTGGCCTACACTACCTGCACATGCCACTTCACCAGATGGGCGCGGCGATCCTGGCAGAAGGCCAGTATGTCGATGCCTATGCGGTTGACAGGCACCGGGGCAAGTATTACGCTTTGTGCCAGAGGCGCGCCCCGGTTACAGTCATCCGGGACTACAACCGCGACGATGTGCTGGACTTTCACAACGGCAAGCGCATGTCGGGGATGTTCGGCATCAACATCCACCGCACCAGCTATTTCAACGGCCCCCAGGGACCAGAGAAATCAGTGCGGCGTGATTCTGCTGGTTGCACTGTCTTACGGGAAGCTGACGACTTCAACAAAGGCTTTATGCCGCTGGTGGAAACCCACCAAAGGCTTCACGGCAATGTCTTCACCTATTCGGTGTTGGACTTCCGGGCCATGCAACGGCGAACCCGGCGCAAGTGGATCGTCCGGGGCAGCTTGCTGGCCCTGGCCGGGATCGGTGCCTACTTACTGCTATCCAACAACTAAACCAACCAATCCGAAATGTTCCTTGGAAAAACACAACAGACCCAAACCCCGCGACCCGCACAATCGGCGCGGTCGAGCATGAACCGCTCCATGTCGGCCCTGGCCTATGAAACCCAGCGCATGACCGAAGAATTGGGCAAGGCCCGAATCAGAAACGAGGATGGGAAGCTGACCAAACTAACCAAGGCCGACATGCAGGCTCTTATCCTCAACGCCGAAACCCGCCCGGCCCAGGTGCGCAAATACATTGATGCCCTGGAGATCGACAGCACAAGCCGGGGACACATCCGCAAGTGCATCACTAACATCAACAAACTGGCCAAAAAAATCCGTCCACTTCAAAAGAAGTTGGCGGTGGTTGCCATGAACGGACCACGATAATCCAGAGTATGAACCAGAGCATTTTTATCAGGGCCAGCGCGGGGCTGGGATCATTGGCCGGGTATTATATCGCCCGCTCCAACGGGACGCAATCCTGGTATCCGTATGTCGTCCTGGGCGGCTTGTTGGGTGCCATTGTCGGGGACATGATTCTTTCCCAAACCTCACACCAGCACGACCACCTGGACGACCCTGGCCACCATCACCACCTTAACCACAACGATCAATGAAAAAGCTGCTTTTCTTTCTGCTCCTAGCAGGCGGGGCCACTGGATTGTATTTCTACACCCGCAAATCTGGTGAGGAAAAACTACGCGAAGAAACGGCCTTGCTCATGGTCGAAGAATCAAAGCGGGTAGGAAAGCCCGCAACCATCGAGCAGGCCACCCTTGCCTTGAAACGATTTGAGCATGGCAACCTGGAGATTTTTAACCGCTGGGTCAAAGCCTGGATCAAACGGGATTTCAACACCCTCCAAATGATGATGCAGGAAATGAAAACCAGCATTGCCCCATCCATTCGTGAGGCGCCAGATTGGGACCGCTTCATGGGAATCGTTTTACCCTCCTAACCAAGAAAAATATGCCATACCTAGCAACGCCTTCGAACAATCGGGTAATCCTGAATTTTGCCGGGACGAAAAAGCGAATCGGCTACTACCTCCAAGTCGGCCCACTGCGCTATTCCTTCAATACCGCCACTACCAACAAAGGGGAGGCTGAAAAGCTGAAAGCATTTCGGGAAAACATGGGAGCGCGTGAGAAGATCGCGAAAGTTCAGGTAGGGGATACAACCGTTTACGTCAACTTTACCGCCGGCTGGGGGGATGACTCCCTTGGAGAAACCGAACCTGAAAAAATCCCCACCTACAAGACATTTAACGGGGTCAGGTACAAGCGCGTTTATGACGCGGACGGAAAGAAAGATGCCAACTTCTATGCTGATAAATACCGAAAGGGGAACGTCCTGGGCGGCGGCGGCAAGGCCCGTGTAATCCAATTAAATGGTCGCTGGTTTGTCTTTGGCAGCCCTGGCAAATCCTCCCAATAGAGTTTCCCCATTCCTGGCCCGGCAAATCGGCCTAGATCATTCCAACTAACAACAAACCTATCATGCCTGAACAAAACGCGAAAAACTACCTGCCAATTTTGGCAATCAAACTCAATTATCAATCGTGGCTTTTACGTAAGCAGTTCTTGCTTGCGAAACTGTTGCATAACGATTTTAACCTGAACGAAGGCACTATTTCAACTCTGTTGGAGCAAGCCGCCAATTTCCCCAACGAAGTCATCACGACCATTTCCCGCTTCGTGGACCTGGACGACAAACAAAAGCGGAACATCGCCCGGCGTGTCGATGAAATCCATTCCGCTGCGACCAACCTGGACAACTGCATTCGCCTTTAACAATCCGGCACCGAATCAGAGCATTGCCCATCGCGGGGCCGCCTGTATCAGTCATCAAAACAACCTTACAAACCATGCCAACAAAACCTAAACCAGGTTCCACCATTGGAATGATTACCGAATCGGTCCGCCTGGGCAAAATCAATGCAGGACGCAAGCACCACTTGCTTGGAATACTCCACAACGAAGTCGGTTTTGGCTGGAAATCGGCAATGGAATATCTCAAAAAGGTTGACCGCAAACCAGATGCCTTGATGAAGGCGGTGGACCTGAGCGCCCGGCTGGACAACAAACAAAAGGGAAGGCTGAAACGCTGCATCCGGGGCATCTCACAAGCCTATCAAGACAGGGAGAAAATCAATCGCAAGTTGGGATTTGATCCCTTGAAGTAACCAGACCTACACAAGCAAACCATGCCAAAAACCGCACAGCTTCCCAAAGGGGAAACGGCCACCGTACAGGTCATCGAGAACCGGGAAAAGAACGGTGTAGAACTTCACTTTTCCGCCGATCCCGGAAAGGAAATGCTGGCTAGGGTACGCGCCAAAGGCTTCCGCCTGGCGTTCAGGGCGGGTAAAGCCTTCTGGTGGGCAAAGCAGAACAAGCAAACCCTGCGCTTCGCCCGTTCCCTGGAGCGTAACGGCCTGGGCAAGACACCCCGCAATTCCATCGCCATTCAGGCCGAACTAGATGCGGTGATTGCCCAAAGCGACAAACTCATGGCCGCCCCCAATCCACCCGAAAACGTGGAACAATTGCTGGACGATCTCCACGAACAACGCATGGCTTTGTTCAACGAACTCCAGGACCAGAAGAAACGCGAACAGGAACCACCGAAACCACAGAAAGATTCCGAAGTCAAAAGGGAGGCTGATCCCCAGGTGGACCGGGAAATGGAGCAGTGGAGAAAGAAGCAGCCACGTCCGGTAAAGCCCGAACTGGCCCAGGGTAGCAGGTCGGCAAAAATCAAGTTTGCTATCAATCAGGTCTTCGATGAACTGGACTTTTTCGACCTGTTCCCCGGATCGGTGAAGGGAACCCAAATTGCCTACCGCCAACGTTTCGGTCTGGATCGTCCCCGCCACATTATCCGCGAAGACTTCAACGGTGCCGGGGTCGGAATCAACGTGGCCAGGAAGATTTTCAACGACAAAACCCAGGGCGGCGACCTTGACCTTGTTTACACCGTTGCCCTGGCCAGGATCACCAAGCCCGACGACTTCAAGCTGATCGACCGCGAAGGCCAGAAATGGTTCCAGGTGTACCGGGGCGACCGGGTGATGGTCAAAAACGAACAAGGCCGTTTCGTTCCCCGGTATCTTGTCGGATTCACCAGAGGCAAAAAGCAGGCAAAGGTTGTTTCAATCATGGAGGCCAGCGAAACCCTGGCCGATTGGGACCGAATCTATCCCGGTAACTACGCCCCCCAGGAAGGAGCAAAACAGGCCAGCACCCCACCCGAATCCGACCTGGAGCAACCCGGCCAAACCTTTCCCGACTACCGGGTGCGGGATTCACGCGATGATTGGCAGCGGCTTCCCAGCCTCAACAAATACGCGAACTACCCAAAGGCTACCGACTTCAAGCTGGAGAGGGGAAACAAGGGACTGCGCAAAATCTTCTCCTTCTTTGCCGCCAAAGACACCGACAAGGGGGTGCTGAAAGGCATGAAGTTTGAACAGGCCGGGGTCGCGGCCACCGATGCCCATAAACTGTTCTGGTATCCGGGTAAGCTAAAAGCATCTGAGAAAAACACCTGGGAATGTCTCACATGCAGCAAAGACCAGGACTTGCGCGCTCGACAGATCAAAGAAGGGGAGCAAGGCAAATACCCCGACTTCCAGCGCGTCATCCCAACCAACCACACCCACATCCACAGCGGGGTAAGTGTAAAGGCTTTGCTGCGCTATGCCCATGCGATCAATCAAAGCATTTGGTCAGCATCCGGCCCCTGGAGCCGGGTAGATTTCATCTTTGGCGGGGAGATGGTCGTGGCGGTCAATGGGAAGCTGCTTGAGGCCGTTTGTATCGCGCTGCTCATTTCTGGAATCGAACGGATTTACCTCAGTTCAGATTCGCCAAAGCACCCGGTCATTTTCTCCACTGAGCGACCCATAAAGGACACCGCGAAAATGATGGAGCGCGGCCCTCTGGCCCTTCTCATGCCCATTAGGATCGGGACAATGCAGGAAACCCGGGACACCTGGGGGCGGCCATCTGGAAGCCCGACGATCACCGAAGGCTGGAACCTGGAGCAGCAGGATTTTGAATACGGCTTTAACCTTTACTTCGACCTGGAGGCCAAAAAGGTCCGCACCCATCACCTGGGTAAGGTTGTCCACCACAAGATCGACACCACCAGCAGCTTGCCCAAAGCAGAGCGCGGCCAGCGGCTTAAACTCTGGCACTTCAAGGCTTTGAGCATACTGGAGGTAAAACGCTCCTATATCGTTGAATCGCTCTACGTCAAAGATGGCGACCTGCATTACACCATTTTCTACCAATCGCTCACCATCCACAATACCGGATTGCCTGATGGTGATTACGTGCGCCGGGGAAATGGCCTTGTCCAGATTCCCGACCAGGACAACCGCGACACCTACCGGATCACCAACCGCAAGCCGATCCTGACCACAACTGTCGATCAGCTTGCCCCTGTGATTGAAATGGCAGAGCGGTCCACCACCTCAGACGGTGAATTATCTGAAATCCTCTTTACCTCAGAGCAGGGAAAAGCGACCATCTGGAGCAGCGACTACTATGCTCTGTTCAGGAAGTCAATCGGCAGCACCCGCAAGTCCTTCCGGTACAGCATCCTGGCAAGCCAGCGGTTTAATCGGGTACTGCAAACGGTCAAGTCCGGCGACTTGGAACTGTACGCAGGAACTCGCCAAATGGGAGAAGCCAAAACGCACCCGGTCCTGGGCTTTTCAGGCAGAGGTTTTGAGTTTCACAACATGGTCGGCGAGGATGTCAAGGACATGCTTGCCAAAATCGGCCCATTTGAAGGCCATTACAACCGCTTCCTGGAGGTGTCGCGGGTGGAACTCGCCCGGATGCTCAAAGCCTGGAAAACCAAAACAGCCGACCAGTTCGGTAAGTCCAGCGTCATTCTGAAACTGGAGGGGAAAGAGGCCAGCGTTTACGGGACCATTCGGGAAGGCCAGGAAGGCAAAACCTTCAAGCCCGACCCCAAAGCCGGGGACATGATGCTGGGCAAGCTGGAGGTCCGGAACGGCCCTTTCAAGTATGCCAATCATTCCGGTTGGCTGGTCCTCCAGGGACTACACAAGACCACCGAAGGCGGGGCTGCTTCCGATCACCTGACACTTACCGCGCATTCGGCCCTTTCATTGCTCCCACGGCTCAAAGGGCCGAAGCTGGCCATAGCCTACAAGCACGGCGGCCAATACCGCTTCCTGTTCAACCCCGCAAACACAGCGTCCAGGACAACGGCCAACAAAGTAACCAACCACAAACCCAACAAACCCACCATGTCAGTCAATGATAAAACCTTTGTCGAAAAGAAGGACATCGCCCTGAAGCTGATGCGCTCCTTTGTCAACCTGGACGGAAACCCCCGCAAACTCAAATCGGGCAAAGAGCGGCCCGGAAAACCCAAAGCGCAAAAGACCACCTTGAACCTATTGAAGCGGTTGCAGCGTGAGATCAAACGGGGCAACATCCTTAGCGGGAAAAAGCGCGGGGAACAACATGCGACACCATTCTGGAAGGAAATGGAATACATCCAATCCCGCCTTGTTTGGGTACTCAACAACGCCTACAAAACCGACAACCCCGACGAAACCCGACTGCTGCTTTTCGACGAAAAGAAGATTGCAAAGTACCGGACCCTGACCGATGGCTTTGCAGTCTATCCTTCTGTCAGGTATTCCTTGCGCTTCATTGGGATGCAAGGCAAGGCAGTACCCAAAGAGCAGGCCGAACGCCTTTTGAAACAGATCGCTGCTGACCAGGACAAGGGGCTGATCGGGGACGGACCCGCAGCCGGGGACATCCCCGCAATCATCAAAGCCCTGAAAAAATACATCAAGGGCGGCGACGAGGTGGTGAAACTCCAGAAGCGCACCCTGGAGGGACTAACTACTACATTGCATGGTTGCGGCTGTCAGGCTGAACTTCAAGGCCACACAAGGCCCAAATACTACCAATGGGCATATTGGCAGGAGCGCGACGAGTTTGCTGGATGGGTAAGCGACAGGTGGAACAATACCGTTTTCGCCATTCAGGAGCCTGAACAATTGGCCGAATTCATCGAGGACGGATTTATGCGCCACGTGGACGACCTCGATGGCCTGGAAGAATATTTGAAGGCCCACCAGATCATCAACCAAAAGGATCGACTGATTGGAGAAAGCGAGGATTTTCCCCCGGTAAATTTTAGCGATGGCCTGGGAGGAATCGGTGAAAACGAAGGAGGGTTTGTTTCAAATAGCCCTCTTTCAGCCGCCCCAGGCAACGACCCGGCAAGCAGCGGGACAAACAGCACTTCAAGCAGTAGTTCGACCTCCCTGGCCCCCACAGGTGCAGGTAATGCACATGCAGGTTCAGGCGGCCAACTTTTCACAGGGGGAACAGGCACAGCTTCGCCGGGTTCGAACACAACAAACCCCGATGGAACTACCGCGATTATCTCAGCACCCAAAGGGCAAGCCCTTACCTTCCATTCCAACAAAATCCCGGACCTGGGCGACCGGACTTACAATTTCACTGGAGCCTGGGAAGGGCTGTTTAACAAGCCTTCAATCGGGTTTTCTGCATTGATCTACGGCCCTCCAAAATCGGGGAAGTCCACGATGGCCCTGGGATTGGCCGGATACCTTGCCCGGAATTTCGGAACGGTCCTTTATTCCTCCATCGAGGAGGGAATACGCTCCACAATGGCCGAACGCATTCAACGCCTGGGTGTCGAACACCACGACCTGATCATTACTAATCATCTGCCTGCTGATCTGGCCGCCTATGACTTCGTGATTGTGGACAGCCTTAGCCGGGGAAACCTGGACATTGCGGCGATGCGGCGATTGATCACCCGATGGCCCAATACTTCCTTCCTGTTCCTGGCCCACGTCACCAAGGACGGATTGCCACGTGGTACGCGGGAATTTGAGCATGAAGTGGACGTGTTGGTGAATGTCAAGGACGGACAGGCCGTTGCCGATGGCCGATACGGACCTGGAGAGATGAAAGTGATTTTTGACAAAAAGGAGGCCGCAGAATGAGCAAGCCCCTTATCCTGATTGACCCCGGCCACGGTGGAATAGACCCGCGCACAGGAATCTATGTCACCCCGGGAAAGCGTAGCCCGAAATGGCCCGACATGCCCCAAATTTTCGAAGGAGTATTTAACCGGGACATTGCCCGCAGGCTGGGCAAGCTGCTAAAGGGCAAAGGTATCCCATTTCAGTACATCGTCCATCCCGACAACTGGCAGGATGTTCCCCTGGGTGAACGCACCAGGAAGGCGAACGCGATACGCGCAAAGCATGGTGAATGCCTTTACCTCTCCATCCATGCCAACGGTCACAGCAACCCCGCTGCTCATGGCCTGGAGACGTTCAGCTTTTCAGGCGCACAGGATTCGATTCGGCCCAACCAGGTCTTTTTCGATCACCTTTCTCATGCCCTGAAAGAGTTGGCACCACGGGGGGCGAAAACTGCAAACTTCCACGTACTGAGAGAAACAAAAATGCCCTCGGTTCTGGTTGAAATCGGTTTTATGACCAACCCCCACAATGCCCGGCACATGAACCAGCCACAGTTCCGCCAACGGGCTGCAAGGGCGTTGCTCTCTGCAATCAGCAAACTGTACCCTACCCTGGGCGGCGGTAGCCTTCCGCTCGTACCCCTTGCCCTGGCTGGCCTGGGATTACTGAGCATATCGGCATTGCTCATTTTCAACCCCAAAATTCTCTAACCATGCCAAAGCTATCCCTGATGCTTCTATCCCTCTTTTTGGAGAACCAGGTACTAGCCGATCATGGCAGTATCACAACCAAAACAGGCTTACCATTCTGGCCTTCGCTGGCCGGGACATTGATACTTTTCCTGTTGCTCTATTTGGGCAGCAAATTCCTCAAACCAAACCCAAATTTTTCCATGACAAAATCAGCAATTCAAAGAACTGTTCACGGCGACCCCGGCGATCCCAACAGCACCCGCGATCTTTCTGGCATCACCGCCCCGGAATTTGAACACCTGGAACTTGCCGTAAAAGGCGGGATCAGTGAGGCCGCAGCCTTTCAGAAAATGGACGACGACCTGATGGTGGGAATGCTCCAGAACGCCAACGAGGTAAATGCTCAGTTCGACATGCCAGGGCTGGACCTGGAGGGAATCAAACCCGACGAAATGCGCAGCTATTTCAGCGAACGGCAACAGGTGCTTACCGCCTTCCTGGACAAACTACAGAAGGCACCCGGCAAGCTGGTCCGCAAAATCAAAGGCATCACCCCAAAGGAGTTTGAACACCTCGTAACCTCTGTACAGGCCGGGGTGCGGGAAGCAGTTGTATTTTCACAAGCTGCACCTGAACAGGCCAGGGCCGGGATCTCGCAAGTCAAAGCCATGTACGCAAGTTGGAACCTCCCAGCCTGGGACCATTACGATCCGTACCTGCAAGACCTGCCTGAATTTTTCCAGAAGCGCGCCGACCTGCTCTATGCAGTCCTGGAGGTGATCAACCAACCCTATCCTGGATATGGTCCCGAAGACGTGGAACGCAAGCTGGCAGAATCGGCCACTTATCACTAAATCCGACCAGGATATACACTGAAACGACCAGTTCGCTAGGTCTACCTGACCCGGATTAGGAATTGATCCAATTGGCCACTTGATTTTTAGCGGCTGGTGATCCATTCCAGCCATCAGCAAGTAGCGAAGCCCCGCCAAATCTAGCGGGGCTTCATTCTTTATGTCGCGCTCCCAATGTCAACCTTTTGCGGTTTCACCATCAAAGCAAATCCTTCGGATAATATTCATTGTCCCGAAAGCTTCTGTCATCGATCCCCGCGATATTTACCACCGCGGCGGCTTCGAAACTCCAATAGCCGAAAAATACATCGTGGCTATTTTTGTGGTTATCGTACCAATAAGTATCCTTGTGACCTTTGTACCATTCTTTTTCAAGATAATGCTTCACTATCGCGCTACTCTTTGCAGAGTCGGTTTCTTCAACCGCTTTTTTGAGGCTGGCATACGGCTTGGGAAAAATCAAAGTGTCGACTTGTGGGCGGCCTTGGATTCGTGAAGAAATCAAATGCTCCAAAAGCCAATCCTTGATCCCACACCTATCGATCACTGCGACCATCTTCTTAAAATCTCTATTCGTACAGTCAAGGAAGGAACCAAAAGCCAAAAGCCAAATCGCCTTCACATAAATTTCCTGCGATAAATAGAAAGTTCCATCTCCCTCTGGAATAAACGCAGTTTCAAGTAATCCAATTATAGATTCCCAATTGGGGTTTATGGAACCAACTGACTCGCCAGCGGTGTACTTCAAAATGACCAATTCCAATTTGCCGGTTAAGATATTCCTAGAGTACGGCTTGAGGCGATGAGCCTTGATTTGGCCAGCAGAAATCTTTTGAAATCCATTCGAATTTAGATCCTCTAATTCAATAATTTGACGCTGGTAAAATTCGAAATCCTTTATATTGCTTCTTGTCATTTTGTTACTTTTTAGGATGTTTATGGATGAAAATTCCCGATGGTACGAGCATTTGCATCGAGTTGTTTATATGTGATTGATCCGTCAGATTTTATCTTGGCCACAATTGACGCATATCCATCTTCCAATATTTCGTCTGCTCTACGCCTGCCAACAGCATTTCTCAGGCGATCTTCGATCCATTGCTCACTCATCTGCTTCGCACCGTTCACCAGCTTTTTCAGCTTCGCAGATCCATACTTCGAATCTGCTACAACATGCATCGGCGGCGGCCCTGGATTGGTGAATACGTGATCAATCCCCCGCTCAATCGTTTGATCCAAAGAAGTCACCCGCCTGTGCAAAGGAGTCCAGCCAGCTTCCACCATTTCAACATCGGTCAGCATTTCCCCGAAATTACCCTTTTCCTTGTTGGTGGTCAAAGGGATTTCCCCCCTCTTTACCGCATCTACGATTTCCTTTTGCTGGTGATAGATCTCATCCAGCAATCCGGCATTTACACGGGGGGCGGATTCGGTGGCTTCATCAGGCGTTGCGGTGGTTTCATTCCGCCTTCCTGCATTCTGGCCATCTTCATCACTGGCAGATTGTATTCCTTCTTCCCCGGGTGCCCTCGGCTTGTTGCGCTTTCCAAACCACTGTCGCCAACGGCTTTTGAAAAACCGGACCGGCAAAATGGCCAAAATGCCGTCAATGATACTTTGCTCTGCGGCTTGTGCGGAATGGCGGGCTTTGTCCTGTAATTCGTCTCTGGTCCTGGCAGTCTTCGCCTCGCTAAATTTTACCACAGAATCCACAATTCCAGCCGCAAGTAGCAGAATGCCGGACGCGATGGCGATAAACATGGCCGCCGCTGCAAGTTTCGGCAAAGCCAAAACGGTCGCCACCAAAACTGCCGCCCCGCCGATGACCATCAATCCACCTTTTAGCCACTCCATTTCAGTAGGATTCCGTCCTGACAGCAATGGAGCGATAATAGTGCCCAAGCCCATTGTAATACCCAGTAACCCCAGTACCGGAAGTACAAACGGTGCAATTGCAGGAATCGAAAGTAATCCAAAGGCGGCCCCCATCACGCCCAAGCCTAGTAGGATACCCGTTCCTACCCGGTTCCATGAAAATTCATTTTTGAAGGTGGCCCAGGCTTCTTTGCGCTTTTCTTCCCTGGTCCATTCGCCCCATGGTTTCACTGTCCCCTTTTCAGCCATTGGTTCCCGGTGAACTATCGGAGATTGCAGATCCTTTCCCATCTCCGCATCGTCATCCGGCACGGTTTCGATTGCGCTGATTCCTCCGCTTTGTCCAATTATTTCAACTTCCTTCCCAGCGTCTTCAATAGGCAAGGATGGCATCAAGGTATTGGCTTTGGCAATTGCTGCATCCAGATACGCCTCGCCAGGCTGACCTGGCCTCAATAGTATACTGGCGAACCCACCACTTTCAGCGCACGCGGCAATCGGTTCATTGAGAGAATTTCCGGTTGCTTGGTAGGCAACATGTTTCGTCTGACCTTCCCGGTCACTGACCATCATTTCGAAGGTGATCATGGATTCGCCTTCGATTTCCAGCGAAGGCGGACCGCTTACCGTATTGGATAGATTGGTACGGCCATTTACAATAATTCCGATGGTGCGCCCATCCGTAGTATTTACAATGATGTGCCGCGAAAAGTAGAGATGCGGATCGAAAACCGGGACATCGTTTTCCCGTCCGATCTGCGTGCTATGCGTAGGCATCGATAAGACATCTTCCATCACTTTGATCGTTCCCTTTCCCGGTATTTCAACCGTTTCAGAAATGGGTTCCGGCAATTCAACTGAAAGCGGCTCCTGATCAGCAAGGGCGATGTCGCTGCCAGTACCCTCAACGGTGGTGCTTTTGATTAGGTTGCCACCGTGTGCGTATTCAACGCTTCGCTGGATCTGTCCATTGGAAAGAGTTTCCTTGCTTACCTTGAGTGAATGGCCGTTGCTATTTAATTGCCGTTTGGTCTTGCCATCACCGAATTGGACGGAGACGCTTCGCGTCTGAAAATCGGCAAGGAAGGCAGCAAGATCGTTTTGTTCGGTTTCGCTCAACTGGCCGACCAGGGCGGACAATCCAAAAGATTTTATTGTGGCAAGTTGCTCAGGGGTAAGTCCGCCACCTCGTTTTGGGTCGCTGTCCTCCCGGTCCAACGGATCAGCCTTCAACTGGAAGGGCGGCGGCGGACTTGCTGCACCATCCGCGTTGTCAAAACCGGAAGTCCATATATCATGATTGGAGGAATCTTGCTCCAGTCCGGTGCGGTCCTGGGGATGCACCTTTTCGTTATTAGACATAGTAATCAGGCGTTTGAATACACATCACCAACGGAAATCTACTGTATTGGAATAGACATTTGTGTGTCCCCACCTCAAGGCGATCAACCGTAGGCATAAACTATCATGTCTTCCACCCAGGTAGACGCCTGGGGAAAGATATTGAATGACAAAAACGGTTGACTTTCTGCAAAAAGATAGATCAAGATAGGCATTTTTTCGCTCAAAAAGCAAAACTAAAGACAAGCAGATGCAAAATGCGTATCTTGAAATTGGCTGCGAAGCCTGTGAACTATTTATACATTTTTTATCTAAAAAAACTCGCAATTATGAAGCGTTTATGGTTATTCTTTGCCCTGCTAATAGCAGGAATGGGCGGCTATTCCAGTACCAGCCATCTGCTGGTAATCGAAAATTTCGAATCCCCGGACAATCCCACAGAAACGGAAAGGGCTATCTTGAAAAAGGCCGCGCCTGAGTTTGGGATCATGGTTTCCGAACTATTGAGTATGTTTCAGTATGGTGAGGTAACGATTGCGGAATTGGCTGATGGGACGGTTGAGGTGACCGCATATATCAGCGGCGGTGATATTCTGGTTGCAATAATTGGAAGTTCTCTTTAGATCGATCCGTAAGCAAGTTCGGGTGCGTCCGAATCATTTTCGACGGATCGACTTCCGAAAACATCTATCATTTTTCTTCGACCTAATTCTGCTTCAATCCAAGCAGAAAGGTCGAAGAAATTGAATAAATAACTAGCCGTAGGATCTCTAAATATCGTTTTTACTTTTTCCTTGGCTTTACGCAAAATTTGCGGATGTTCAGCTTTAGGATGGTTACAAAGTCGGAAAATTAATCCTACGGCAACTGGAAAGAAGGGCGATTCATCGTAATGGCTAGTCATCCTTATGTTTTTGATAAGACGAATCGTATTGTCAATTTCGCCCTGATGGTAGGATATATAAGTCTCCATTACCTTTGCTATCGGCCAGAAGAGAGGAGGAATTTCTGGCTTATATTTGCCGAAATATTTGGAAAGAATCAGTCCAGCTTTATCGAAGATTTTTGAGGAAAAATAAAAATATGCATTAACGTACTGGTTTCTGTAAATGAAGAAGGGCGAAAAATAACCTCTGAATCTCTCTAAATGGATTTCAACCTCATTGATTGATTCCAATGCACCGTCAAAATCACCTTTGCGAATCGCAAGACCAGTTTTAAGCGGATAAACCTGATCAAGTTTGCTTACTTCAATTAACGCCTTGTCTGAGGGCAAAATACCCGTATTGAAAATAGTTTTGTAACCTTCAGATTCCAGATCGTTCTTGAAATACAACCCGGCAAGCGTTGCATATTCCTTAATCAAAAAAAAATCTTGATCGATACGAAGCCACTGATTTCGGTCCAAAATGGATACCAACCGTTCTTGAATCGATAAACCCTTTGCCATATCACCGACATGAAAATAATAACGCAAAAGCAGCCAGTTAAATGCGGCTTTTGCTCGAATAGAAATGGCATTTGTTTCGTCTTCCATCAATGGATGGGTAATTATTTCGTTTAAGCGTTCTGCGAATTGATCGACGGGTATCTCAGCTTTGAGGACGGCCTTCATTCGAATTTTTAGTTCCTCATACGACCAAAGGTTGTGCTGCAATGCGACCACCTCGTCAAGTGTTGGGTGGCCCAAATCAAAAGGGATAGATATCATTTCGGAAAGTTCATACAAGACGAAAATGGTATTGAATTCTTCTGTTGACCTGGCCTTCGTAAATACCCTCCGAATGATTGCAATTGCTGGTTCGAATTGCATTCTCAAAGTCAATTCAAGTGCTGCATTAATTTGGGTTTCCATCGTCAGTTCGGCAGGTGTACTTCCGATCAATCCAATGATAATATTCTCCAATTCATTGAGGGTTCTTGCGATAGTTCGCGTGCTTGTTTTGCATTTTGAAGCCAATTTTCCCGAGTCAATTTGACCAGCTTCTATGATAGCGACAAAAATCTGCCTTAGGCTTTCGCCCTTTTTATGGGTTTCTAAAGCCACTTTCACGTTTTCACGCTCTTCCTCCGTTAGGCAAAGTATTAGTTTTTCTAAATCTTTTTTGCGCATTACAATTGCAATTTTGGCAACAAAAAGGATGCTTAATGTATTGAGTAGCAGATTATTGGTATAGAATTTAATCGATTTTTTTGTCCAAAACAAGCGATAGGTTGGTTTTTTATCCCGCCTCCCGGATATAAATTGCATCAACAATGACAGAAGAATGATTGATTCTTTTCCAGCATGGCATACTTTTTCCTTTCTCCGAAAACAGGCTTCGCAGCTTCGGACTTGGACCGTTCTTTTTCATCGTCTTTGGCGAATATGGTTGACTACCATGATCATGCTGTCGGAATCGATTTCATCATTTTCTGCAAAAAATTGCCGCCCCATCGATTAAATGAGGCGGCTTAGATTGGCCCCCGGTATATTCCGTGACAAGATTCACCAGAGGCCGTAACGATCTTTGACAAAGCTACAAAATTTCTACACCCTTTCATTTCGGTAAAAATATCTCCAGCGGGTATTTCTCATTGAAACAGATTTTTTTGCCAAAAAAATTGATCTCATGCATAGGGTAAATACGTTAATAAGTGATTGCCTGTATTACAGAATGAGATCATAAAAGTGATTTTTGAAACGTGTTAAGATGATAGGCCACTGGCAAGCTTGGATTGCCGGTTTCTGGTTTTCTTCCTCTTTATCCACTGAATAATCAACTAGCTAAACAGGTGGCGCGGCGTTGCTTTTATACATCGTAAGGTTGTTCGATGGTACGTTTCAATACGTTGCGAGCACGCTGCGCCACTATCGGTCATGAAGTTAGTAACGGTGGAATATCCAGATGTACCCGGAAGAACAATTATTTGAGTGATGATTTTTGATTCTTAGTTAAGGTGAACGAGGCTGACCGGAGTAGTTGCCGGTTGGCCTTCGTTTCCGAAAGATAGTAGTTGTTTTACTGACTAACGGAGAAGGCGTTTTTCCGGGAAAATCGCACGCAGAATAACATAAGTCTCTATTGATCGATTGGCGGGGCGGGATGATTTAAGCGGTATTCACCCTCACAGGGATTGCTGAACTCCCGCCCCAATTTTCACAGGTTCAGACTAAGCCAACCATAACCGGGAAACCGATCAATCATCGGTAATTATCACGGACATGGAACGCAACATAATCTTATTTGCCTTGCAATTCTTATTAATCATTCATACGCAATCGGCGGGGCTGCTGGCGCAAGGTAGCCCCGACCCGATTCTGCTAAACTTCGCGGCCACCACGCTGCCTGACACCCTTGCAGCGGATTCGGCCTTTTGCAAAGGCGGCATGCTCGTCATGCACGGACAGCACTTCCTCAGTGCTGCGGGCGGGGAGAGCTGGGACGCCACACGCGTATTTTTTGGTGGCCTCACCGGAGTTGCAGGCAATGTAATTTCGCTTTCGACTGCTCAAAACGGCCAAAACGATACTATTCGCGTCCAGATCCCGGACATCTTCCCGGCGGATACCTGCCTCACGCTGACCTTCGTCAAAACAACCACCCTGGCCAGCTTCAACTACACCTATACGATGTCGGATACCGTTTGTCTCGTCGGTGACTACGCCGAGGTGGTGTATTCTGACACGCTCTATTGCACCAGCGATCAGAATCCCATCCCTCAGATCGTGCTCGGGCCGAATACCTCTGGTGCTTTCTGTTGCAAGAGCGGCCCTCCCGGCTTCGTCGTTCTGGCAAATGGTGAGGTTCCACTTTACAATGGTTCATCGGGTATTGACAACCGCTTCGAATTCCGTACCACACACCCGGTTTGCGCCGAAACCCTCGCTTTCGAGATCGATATCATTGCGGCCACACAATCGGTGGCCCTCTACAACGGCCAAAATCAACTACCGCTTTGTACTAATTCTCCTGGTTACCCGGTGGCCGATTCTGCTACTTTGGTGCCTGCCGTCGGTTTGGGGCACTTTGCAGATCCCACCGGGAACATTCTCGTTCTGGACAGCCTCCGGGGTCGGATCAGCCCGGCAGGCTCCCAGACGGGAATACACAATTTGCTTTACATTCCGCAATTGCGGTGTTACGATACCGCCGTGGTAGAAGTCACAGTCACCGCCCCAGCCACCGCACAGGTAACTTATCCTTCGCTGGGAGTGCCGCCTCTTCTCTGTCCGGGTGATCCGGTGGCAGTGCCGGGATTCATTACCGGATCTCCTGGGGGAACATTTTGGAGCGATCCGGTCGGCGTGAGCTTTGGCCAGTTGGGCCAGATCGATCCGGCCACCTCGCAGCCGGGAACCTATGATCTCTATTACCGCCCGGCGGGTAGCTGCGCCGACACGGCTCAGACGGTGGCTGGCTTAGTAATTGATACGGCCTCTGCTTCGAATCTTGGTAACCCGGCGGGAACGTTTTGCCTGGACGACACCATAAGCTTTGGTCCCTTGCCGCCGGGCTGGTGCGGGGTGTTTCTTAACGACAGCGCGCTGTACACCGGTCCAAACGCCGTCCTGCCGCTTTCCGGTTCCAACGGTCTTGGGTTAGTGGGTGGCGAGATAATCACTCTGGGTTACCGTGCGGCACTTCCCTGTGCTGATACCGCCTGGCATACCGTCCTGGTCATTCCCTGCGACATCGCCGATGTCAGTTATCCGAATCCAGCCTATTGCACCGGTGACCCAGATCCTTTCCCGGTCAATCTGGGTACGGGAGGTGGACTATTCTCCGCCATCACCCTGTCTACGGTGGTCGATTCGGTCAATGGACGGCTGGACATTGACCTGAGCGGTCCAGGTATCCACGAAATAGTCTATACGACTCCCGGCACCTGTCCTGCCTCTGATACGATGACCGTGGAGATTTTTCCCTCGGCATCGGCTGAGTTCAGCTATCCGGCGGGGGACTTTTGCCAGAACGAAACCGATCCTATGCCCACTATCGTCGGCGCACCCGGTGGCAGCTTCACCGCCGACAGCGGCCTCGTTATCGATCCGGTCAGCGGACTGATCGATCTGTTGCAAAGCGACACCGGCACCTTCAACGTGACCTATTCGTTGAGTGGCGGCTGCCAAACCAGCTTCAGCCAGACGGTCAGGGTCGTGGATGTTGATTCGCTGAGTGCGATCACCTTTGCAGAGCCGTATTACTGCACAGAAGGGGATGATCCTACGCCGCTGATCGTGGGCGGCTCATCGGGAACCTTCATCGGCTCTACCGGGCTGGCCTTCGCGGTACGTGATCGTGGCCAGATCGACTTGAGTGCAAGCGGGCCGGGTAGTTACATTGTGACCCTGGATCTGCACAACCGTTGCGCATTCGATCCAACAGATACGATCTCCATACTCGAAATGGACGATCCTTACTTTTCATACTCTCAAACGGAAGTATGCGCAGGGGGAGCGCCTTTGCTACTGGATAGCGTTTCTGTCTTCGGTGGTGTTTTCTCCTGCGCTTCCTCTACCCTTGTTTTCGCCGATTCGTTGGGTACGATTTATCTGGCCGCCACCCAAGCCGGGCAATATGTGGTGGAACACCACACCGCCGGTGCCTGCCAAGACAGCGCGGTGGTATCGCTGACCGTTAACCCACAACCAGCGGGGGATTCTCTGGCGACATTTCCACCACCGCCGGTTTGCCGGGGCGATCAGATGACTTTGCGGGCGGTGGCCAGCGGGGTAAACTCATACCAGTGGCGCGTCAACACCGACAGCGCGGCGGGTACATTCGACTTGCTGCAACGCGACGACCTTCAAAATGGTGATAGTGTATCGTGTGTACTCTCCAATAGCTTTGGCTGCGCTGATACCCTGAACCGCATCGCTGAGATCGCGCCAATGCCGTCCTGGAGCCTCTCCAAACGCCCCTTTAAGATCTCGCGTGGGGAAGATATCGAAATCGACCTGACCACCGACGTACCCTATACTTTCTACCATTGGGCCATCACCGATTCGATGAATGTATCACCTTCGCAGAACAGCGGCAGCACGGCTCAACTGGTTCCCGGCCTGGATCTGCCGCTGGTGATCCCGGTGGATCTTGTCGACCGAATGAACCCCGGTGAGGTCGTGGTATCGCTTACGCCGCGTTCGGGCAACTGCCTGGGCCGCGAGGACACGATCCGGGTGCAAGTCCTTCCCAGTGACCTTCCCATCCTGATCCCCGGATTTCTCTCGCCTAATGGTGACGGCCATAACGACACCTGGCTAATCACCTGGCAGGAGGATATCGACTATGAACAGTATGAGGTGCATCTGTACAACCGATCCGGCGGTCGGGTGGCCCATCTTCGCCCGCTGCAACGTGAATGGGATCCTGGCAGGCTGCCAGATGGCGTTTACTGGTACAAAGTCAATCGCATTGGCGAAAAGGATGCGCTGCTGGCGGGGGGATTGACCATTAAACGGAACAATTGAACCGAATCTGCAAACCACGAAGGATGAATTCGAGCATATTGGGATGTTTGGATTCGGGTCTGAGGATTGCGACAAAGCAAGTGATATGAAAAACGAAAGCCACTTGCAGTTTCGCCTCCCGATAGGCACCGAAAGCGAACAGGATTACGCCCGAACCCTGCGCGAAAACCTTGAGGTGCTCGTAGGTTTGGCTATGAACCCGGTTGTAGGTTCCCAATACCTTGAACCGCACCAACTCAAAACCGTAAACTTTGTTACCCGGTTAATTGTGGAATTAAGCGAGATCGAAGACAAACCGAAAGCAAAGCCAATCTGGAGACCGCTGTTCTTCCATGATGACCTACGAGATTTTGGTATCGAAAAATACCCGTATTTTTTTCTATGACTCGCTCCAGTTACCCAACCGACAAGAAAGTTGAAAATCCTTCCTCCAAGGCGAAAAAGCTGATTCGTAGCTAATCCTATACAGGCGCGTATAGATTTCTAGACAAGTTTGAGATCGGCCCGTTCGGGCTGCTCAAGTGGATCAGTTGCTTAGGATTTCATTAGGATGGACTCTCCTGAAAAGGCGAAAATCGGCCTCCGTTGCGCGGTAATGCCGATTTTCGTTCTTTGCAAGGCCGCCCCGGGGAGCGTCATTTTTGTTTTTAACTGAGTCGGAATGGGCACCGATTAAAGCTGCACCACCTTGACGCTTTGGTCCTTGTAGCGGAAGAAGTAGACGCCCGCATCCAGGCGGCTGAGGTCAAAGCGGTGGATTTCCAAGCCTTCGCGGACCGAGATCGGCTGCTGGTAGACTTCCTTGCCCATGAGGTCAAAAATTCGCACGGTGACGGTTTCGCTGCGCGTGGCCTGCACCTTGAGATTGAGTTGACCATTGTGAGGGTTCGGGAACACGTTGACGCTTTCACCGTCCCAGATACTCATGACCTCGACCTGACCCGCATCCTGAATCTGGCCATTTTGGTCCAGCATTCGGAGCCGGTAGACATTCAGGCCGTTGAAGGGCTGCTCGTCCAGGTGCTCATAATGGGCCTTGCCCGGCACGACCGAGAAGCGATCCAATTCGGCAAACTGGTTGGCTTCCATTTGCTTTTCGAGGATCCACTCGGTGGCGTCTTCATCGCCCGCCGGTTCCCAAGAAATCTCGTTGCCGGCTTGCGGGACAAATTCGCCCAAGAGCGAAATCCACTCACCATTCAGAATCGGGCTTTCTACAATGCTGATGTCGTCAATCGCCATGTCCGAGGCGAAACCGGTTCCGGTCCGCCCGCGGAAACGGATCCGCACGACATTGCCCACAAATGCCGCCAGGTTGACGGTGCGGGTCTGCCAGGAATTGCCCAGATCCCCACTGAGGACCGTCATTACGTCCAGGGTCCAAACGCCGGCCGACTGCACATCGAGGTGCAATTCCCCCATGCTTGCCCCAAACATGTGGTAAGCAAAGGTCAACTCCGGATTCGATACCGTCCGCAAGTCTACGCACGGGCTGACCATGTGGGCTTCGACGCTGGTGCAGCTACCCGAAGCCTCGGTGTAGGCATAATTGCCGGTGGCCGTGCCCGGATTGAAGTCCACGGACGGTCCCGTGTTCGAAGAAGGCGTTCCCCCCGCATCAATGCGCCAGTCGTGGATGTCCACGGTGCCGTTGAGCTCGTTGATCCAGCCGTTGGGGAGGGCGCAATTGGTAGCGCCGCAGTTGTTGGTGGTGGCACAAGCCGTGGCCGTCTCGAAATCTTCCGAGATGGGCAAGGTCAAAGCCGAACCGGTGACATTGATATAGTTCGTCTGGGTCGCCACGTCCGAGCCATTGACGTTGGTGGCGGTCAGGGTAATCGTGTAGGTTCCGGTAGCGGTGAACTCTACCTGCGGATTTTGACTGGTACCGTTGGTGGTGTTCACGTAGTTGAAGGTGGCCGGCGTGATGGTCCAGGCCCAGGAGGTCGGCGTGTAGGCCGACTCATCGCTCAGGGTGACGACCTGGCCCACGCAAGGCTCGGTCGGCGTACCGCTCAGACAGGCAATCGGCGGGACATTGCCTGGATCGCGCAGGTCGGACTCCCAAAGGCCGCGGCCGTAGGTGCCGGCACGCAACATGTCGTTGCCCGCGCAGGTGGGATCGTAATAGATCTCCAGTTCGGTGATCTCGACGTTCGGGAGACCATTGGAGAACTGGACCCAGTTGGTATTGGCGTTGTCCTTGTACCAGACGCCGAGGTCGGAGCCCACGTAAAGGGCATCGTTGGTGGAACGCTGGTCGTAGACGAGTGTCCGGGTGGTGATGCCGGGCAAGTTGGTGCTGATGTCGGCCCAGGAGCCGCCGGAGTTGAAGGACTCGTAGACATTGGTCCCCATCGTGATCCACACGTGGGTGGGATCGGTCGGGTCGATCTCGATGTCGGTCGGAGTGCCGCCCAGCGGAAGGTTGCCGTCAAGGTTGGTCCAGGTCGGGCTGCCGCCCATGGCATTCGTGCTGCGGTAGAAGTTGTTCGAGCCGCTGCGCGTAATGTAAATGGTATTGGGATCTGAGGGGGCGATGGCGATGTCGCGGATGGTATTGCCCCCAGCGATGGTGGAGATCTGGGTAAAAGTGGGCGTGCCGGCTTTGACGTTGTTCGAACGCCACATGTTGTTCATCCCGACGAACATGATGTTGGGGTCAGTGGGGTGCAATTTGTAAGGCGTCACCCAGGCGCCGGATTCGGAGATGGTGCCGGTGATGCCCCCGAAGGTGTTGCCCGCATTGGTGGAGCGGCGGATGTCGCCGTAGTAGAGCGCGCCGTACATGTAGTTGTCATCGGTGTAGTCGATGATGCATTCCATGCCGTCGCCGCCGATTTCGGTCCACCAGCCGCCGGTGCCGCGGTAGATGCCAGTGCCGTTGTCCTGGTAGCCATTGATCACGAGGTCGCGCGTCTGCTGGGACTGACCGATTTTGTACACCTGGGCGATGGCAAGATCGCTGCTCACGTCGATCCAGGAAGCCCCCGCATCAATGGTGTAGTAAACGCCGCCGTCGTTGCCGTTCCATAGGTGACCGGTGTGGGGAGAATATTCGAGTACGTGCTGGTCCGCGTGGATGGCCGGATTGCCCCCGCCCCCGGTCCAGTGGGCGACGATGCTCCAGGTTTGTCCGCCGTCAAAAGTTTCCCAAATATTGATGCCGCCAATGGTGATGTGGTCCGAATTGCCGGGGTCACCGATGGCGACGAGGTCGTACCACGCCTGGCTGCCGGTACCTCCGGTGGTGCCGTAGCCCAGGATATTTGGCGTATTGGAACGCTGGGTGAAACTGGCCCCACTGTTGGTAGAACGGTAAAAGCCTTCCAAGCCACCGCCGTCACCGGCGATCAGGTAGACGGTATTGGGGCTGGCCACGGAAGTGGCGATGGCGATGCGCTGGGTGCCGGTGGGGACACCGTTGGTGACCTGGGTCCAGCTTTGGCCATTGTCCGTAGAACGGAAGAAATCGTTGCCGGCCGCGTACACGATGTTCGGGTCGGTCGGGTGGAAAGCGAGGTCTTTGAAGTCCTCGGGGCCGGAGTACGTCGCCGTCCAGTTGGCGCCGCCGTTGACCGTGCGCCACACGCGGTCGTTGGTAGAAGCGAGCATGATGTTCGAATTGGTCGGATGCATCAGGATCTCGTAGGTGGTGCGGTTGCCCATACCGGTATTGTGCGGGTTCCAGGTCGCACCGTTGTCGGTGGAGCGCCAGACGCCGTAGCCGGGGGTGTCGCCACCGTCACGGTCGCCGGTCGCGGCGTAGATGATGTTTGGAGTGGAGGGATGCAGGACGATGGAAGAGAGGCCCAGGCGGGTGAAGCCCACACTGGATTCGTTCCAACTGTTGCCGTAGTCCGTAGTGTACCAGAAGCCGCCGGAAGGGGTGGCGACGTAGATATTGTTGGCGTTGGTGGGGTGAAAGGCGATGGCGGTGGTGCGGCCGAGGCCGTTGGGTTGGCCAGTACCGTTGGCCGGCAGGACGATGGGTCCGAGCTGGTTCCAACTGCCGTTGGTGGAATTGCGGCGGGCGTTGGTCATCTCGGGATGGCTCGCAAAGTATTCGCGCATGATGTCCTCGGTAGCGTACCACCGGCGCAGGGTGCGGTCTTCGTCGAGGTGGGTTTCGGCCCAGTATTCCCAGCGCTTGAAGACTTTCCAGCCGGTACCTTTGCCGGTGCCGACCTGATCAAAGTAGGCTTCGGCGAGCTGCACGGTCTCGTAAAAGTCCGCATTGGGATCGTTCATGCGTTCGACCCATTCGGGAGTTTGGGCAATGAGAAATGCGCTGAACACCGGAATGGCAAGCAGAACTGCAAAAATACGTTTCATGAAGAGTAAATAGTTGGTTGATAACGAATACTCAGAGACAATAGCTTCAAATGGAGAATAAATAGCTTCAGAGCGCGGTTAAACTGAGTGCAAAATACAATTTTTTAGGCACGATTCCGCATGGTGAAAGAAAGCGTCCATTATTGCCAACAATCGGCGGGTGGATTGTCGCTCAGATTACACCGACAATGCTCCCGGGCGGGAATGGGAATTGATTTTGGCGCCGATGGGCCGCCACGCAGGTTTTCTTCTGCCCTTTTTCTGAGGCGATATCCGGGGCACGGTGGAAGTAATATCTGCCGGTAAATCGGATCAACCGGTACTAGGGTCGTGGCGTGGAGAAGACGATGCTTGCCCCCCCGCCCCCTTTGGAATTGCGGCAAATTCCTTGCACATTGAATTGTAGCAGCGCTAAGAGGCTGTTTAAATTTAATCCTGTGATTTTGCTAGGGCATCTTTTTCCGCCTCGCTTCAGCTATTTTCTCGCCCATAGCTCGGGCTATGGACTCCAAAATGAGCTTCGATGGACAAAAAAATCTGCGCTAGTAAATTTCACCAGGCAATTTTAAACCGCCTCTAAGAACCCCGAAAGTCCGACTTTACGTTTTCCTCAGTTGTAATTATCGTCGACCAACCTTTATTTTCTGTGGACAATTCCGCGACTCCCCCCATGCGGGGCGCACACGTAAGCCAATTGCTCTCCAGCCTCGATTCCTCGGATGATCTGGTGTTGATCACCAGTATCGAGGGCCCAATTTCCTACATCAATCTGGCCGGATTGCGCCTGCTCGGCATTGACGCCCTCGCACCCGCTATGAGCATGCGGCAGTTTCGTCCCCGCTGGGCTTCGCAGTACACGCTCAAGGTGGTGTTGCCCCAGGCCCGAGTTTCCGGCCAGTGGAGCGGCGAATCGGTGCTCCTCAACCGCGACGGGGCCGAGATTCCGGTCCGCCAGTCCCTTTACATCATTCCCGCCACCCAGGGCCAGTCCGAGGGCATCCTGCTCATCGCCCGGGAAATTACCGATTCCGATCAGGAGTCCTACTGCATCGAGAATTACGACGAGTACTACCGCTTGTTTTTCCAGAAATCAGAAGAGGCAATCTACCTCCTCAATGCCGCAACCAAGCGCGTCCTCTACGCCAATCCGGCATTTTTCAAGTACCTGGGCTACGCACCAGAAGACCTGCGCAATCTTTATATCTATGACTTCGTATTCCACGAAAAGCAATCCATCGACGGGTTTCTGGCCCAGGTCTGGGAAAAACAGGAGATGCACATCGGTGAGCGGCAGTGGAAACGCAAGGATGGTTCGGTCATCTACGTGTTTATCAGTTTGACCTTGCTGGCTCCGCAGGGCATTCCAGTTTACGTGATCACCGCGCGCGACATCAGCCAGGAGGTCGAAGCCCGGCAAAAGTTGCTGGCCAGCGAACGCCGCTACCAGCAGCTCGTGGAGCACTTGAACGATGGGCTGCTCCACGTGGACGTCGAGGACCGCATCGTATTCGTCAATGCCCGCCTCTGCGAACTGACCGGCTACGCCCCGAAAGAGTTGCTGGGAAAATATGCCTCCCGGCAACTCCTCAATGAAGCGGGGCAGGCGTTCATGGCGGAGCGCCTTGCCCAGCGCAAAACGGCCCCCCTGGCCGACCAGTACGAGATTCAAATCGTGCGGAAAAGCGGCGAAATCCGGTGGTTCCAAAACAGTTCGACCCGGCTGATCGGCGAAAATGGAGAGGTGCTGGGCAGCATCGGGCTGTTGCGGGACATTCACCAGCAAAAGGAAACCGAGCGGCAATTACAATACAAAATGCGCGAACTGGACACCTTTGTCTACAAGGCTTCCCACGACCTGAAGGCGCCGCTCAATTCCCTTCAGGGCTTGCTCGACCTCGCCCAGGCGGACAACCCGGACGCGACCATGGGCCAATACCTCAGCCTGATGCGCAAGAAGACTGCGAAGCTCCACTCGGTGCTGATGGGGCTGCTGGAAGTGAGTGTGATGCAGGAGGGCCGGGTAAACCGGCACGCTTTTGCCCTGCGGGATTTTTGCCGGGAGATTTTCGAATCGTTCGAGCAAGTTGCCGCCGAACGCGGAATCGAGCTGCGCTGTACGATTCCGGACGATGTCGTGCTGGTCTCCGACCGCAAAATCCTGGAATCGGTGGTGCAAAACCTGGTCCACAACGCAGTGAATTACCACCGCCCCACCGGCGCGGATCGCTACGTGGAGTTGGCAACCGCCGCTGCCCCGAACCAGCGTTGCCTATTCGTCACCGACAATGGCCCCGGCATTCCGGACGACATTCAGGACAAGGTGTTCGACATGTTTTACCGCGGCAGCAACGACTCCGAAGGCAGCGGCCTCGGCCTCTACATCGTCAAGACCGGAGCCGAGAAACTGGGCGGCCGGGTCAAAATGACCAGCCAAGTCGGACAAGGGACGAGTTTTGAGGTGGTTGTGCCGGAAGGATAGAAGATTGGGCCGGAGAATTTGGGTTAAGCCAAGGTAGTTACGGGGCAATTGAATTTTTTTGCCCGCAGCGCGCGAGGTCAATCAGGTTCAGGTTCAGAAGAAATTTGCCCTGCAAATAGGCGCCGGGATTGCTCGATCCCTCCTCTGTCGGGACAAGCATTCCGTGGCGGCGTACGTTTTTCGAACGGATGCAAGATCCGTGCATGCAGTGCAGGCGGATAGCGCGGTAATGCGCTTGCCGGTGGTGGGATCCTTCCTCCCTCAGGACAGACTTTCCTCAGTGTCCGCTTGAGGTCGGGCACGGGATCTTCGATCAGGCGAAAGTCTCCATTGCGCTTGGCATTGAAGATCGCGTTGTGGACCCAGGGAAGCAGTTTTGCCGCATCAGCGCCTTCGGCACTTACTGGCGTATGTTCGGCGAAATTCTCTTCCATTGGTAGTAGGCACTGAAATAATCGGTGACAATACTGGCCTTCGAGATGACCGCCTTCCGGGCCTCAGCGGTGATGGTTTCCGCGGCTGTGTCTGGAATAACCTTCATTCGGAAACATCCAAAACGTCTGGTTTTAGCATGTTTTGGAGCTCTCGGACCAATTCCAAATCAGCCATTACCAGAATCTTTGCTTGCCGCTGGCTGCCGCGTCCGCACTTGAGCGAGGCACTTTTTTCTTTGCTGGTTTGGACCTCGAAAAATCCTTCGTCGAATCCCACCCAGCCCTTAGGCTTTTTGCCTGAATCTTGCTGGCCCATGATCCTTCGGATTTTGTGCAGCATCGCCCAGATCGGCTCGTATCGCTTGTGGCCAATTTGCTGCTGGAATTCCCGGGCGGAAAAGCTCTTTTTGCTAGAAGTGAGCAGGTGCATGGCCATGTACCAATAGCGAAATGGAAGTTTGGAGTTCTCCATGACGGTTCCACTACGGAGGGTTGTCCGAAATCGGCATTTTTTGCATTGAAACATTGATTTCGAAGCCAACCAGTAGTGTTCGTGATGTTGGCAACGTTTGCAAGTGACCCCTTTTTGCTTGCGAAGTTCAGCAAAGTGAGCCCGACAGGATTTTTCGTCGGGGAATTCGGAAATAAATTTGGATAGATTCATTGATTATTAATGCTTTCGCACTAATCTCATACCTAGGTTTGACATGTCGCGTCAAAACTTGTGGCAAAGTTACGGACAAGCATATTTTTCAATCTTATCCCGCCCAATCACATTCCAATGAATGCGGTCAGCTTCCGAGCAATGTACCGCAAAGAACTTCCGCCAAGCGCGCTCCAATCCTCGCCAACACGACGGCCCAATCCGCCCTGCGAAAAAGAACAGTCCAGACCCGCACTCACCCGGTTTGGATCTCCACGGCAGTTTTGCTGATGCATACGAACACCTGCTTTTCGCATACCAAGACCAAAATCCGCCCGATAAAAATGGCATCTTTTCTAAAAAATTTTCAAATTGACCGAAAACTCGTGCTTCATGAAAATTTGTCTTTCGATCATTCTATTTTCCATTTTTTATTCCTCAGGCTTAGGCCAACTGAAATTTTTCAATGACGGTCATCGCCCGATACGCATCGCAATCGGATTCTACGACGACAATTGCCAGTGCTGGAAAACGGCGGGCTGGTATAAAATTGAATCAAATGCCACCAAAACCATTCTGAACCGAATCGAAGAGGGGAGGAACTACTATTATCACGCAACGATTGATGGATGCAACGCCGGATTCTCTGGAGAGCAACCCCTGTACGTGGATCAATACAATGCATTTGATATCCAGTACGCCGACAAAGGAAATACTGGCAATGCAAGCCGCAACTATGTAACCAAGAGATTTCACCAGATCTCCCCCGAAAGTGATCGGGAGTTCACCATTCACCTGCGCCAGCACAACATGACCTGCAATGGCAAAAAAGATGGGGAATGGGAAATCAACTACGACAAAGACTGGCACGAAACCGACGACGAGAGGTACATCGCTTTCAAGCGCCACATCGTCTACCAAGATGGCAAGCCAAAGGGTTGGGTCCAGGACTATTACAAATCGGGGGAGCTGCAATGGGAGGGAAAACTGTTGAGCGAAAATCCCGACATTGTACACGGAACCGCAACTTGGTACTATCAGAATGGGCTCAAACAACAGGAATGCGTGTACCAAAACGGGCAACTTCTTGAACTCTGCCAAGAGTGGGACGCCGATGGAGGCAATGTGAACTACGACATTTCTTACGGAACCCGCACGGTCTGCAGCACCCAAAAATTTGTGGTCAATGGTGGATTTAGAAATTTTACAGGCCTGGGAAAATCCCGCATTGTGCTGCCGGTCAAGCTTCCCCACAATACCATTCGCTGGTACTATGAATTCAGTGCCTACCAAAACGAAGCCGACATCAATCGGGTGGCGGCTTCATTTGAACTGGCGGGGGAGCTGTCCCGCGCCATCGATGCTTCGGGCATTACCGCCAACCTCATTGGGATGCTGTCCCAGCCACCGGGAGAGGCCTATTGTGATGTTTTTGTGCTGGACTCCTGGAACGCCGCCAACTTTGAAAACCATGATCGCTACCGGTACTACGGCGACTGCTCCCGTCAAAACTATACCTCAGGAGTAGTCGAAGTAAATGGCGCCCACTCAGGGACCTTGTACTTAGGCTTCCGCAATCCAGCGACCTCGTATCCGATCAGCATAGCGGTGCAAGTCGTAGCGGTCGTGGCAAACTATGAAAAGCGGAACTGAGCTCGTGCGCTTGGGATGCATCCTCAATGCCGGTTATCCCTGCCGACTTCAATCTGAAAAATAAGACGCGAAAATTCCTCGGGCTGGCGTCCAAGGCTAATCTTTGAGGAAGGAAAACAGAATTGTTCCGTAATGTCTGGAGTCCTCTCTTCCGCCACACAGATGCCAGGTTCCTGTCCGCGATTTAGAGGACGTATTTCAAAATAGATTTCACTCAGGAATATCGGTCGGCCAACCCGCACCAATGAGGCCACTCACCACCCTGATCCACGCCTTTTCCTTCCCGACTGGGATGGCCCAGTCCACTTTTCGACTGCAATTGGGCGGTGCGTTTACGGAACGCTTCTATTCTGTGATGGAAACTCCGGAGGGCGACCTCATGGTGGCGGGCACCAGCCTTACCAATGCGCTGGGCGACGCGTCCGAATTGTGGGTGTGTCGGGTGTCTGCGCAGGGCGACCTGCTCTGGTCCCGCTTCTACGGTGGTCCCAGCAATAGATTTGGCGGTTTCCTCGCCCCTGCCACCGATGGCCATTTTTGGCTTTGTGGGGCGACTTGGAGCAAGGGAGCCGGTTGCGACGCTATCTGGCTATTGAAGCTGGAGGGCAATGGCGATGTCGTTTTCGAAACTACCTTCGGAACTCCCGGTTCCGAATTTCCCGAGGGCATCGTTGCTACCGACGACCGTGGTGTAGCCAGCGTGGGCACGGCACTGCCCGATACCACCCAGCGCAATTCAATGATCACCTTGTGGAAGGCCAGTGCCGATGGCCAGCTCGACTTTACCCAAGGCTACGGAGATCCCCACCTGGACTTGGGAAGAGCCGTTGCCAATGCTTCCGATGGCGGATTTGTGCTGGCGGGCACCGTCAACGAGGCGCCGCCGCATGCCGATGCCGATCTGCGTTTCTTCGTCGTGCGCACCGACCCAGTCGGGGATACCCTTGTACCCGGAAACGCACACCTCCCCATCTCCCCTCCCTCGTCGCGGGCAAGCCCAACCAGGTCATCCAACTTGGTGATGGCAGTTTCGTCGCAATCGGAGATATGGCGATGCGGTTGTTGCCCCAAGGAGACATCGCTTGGACCGACGGCGACCTGGGCGGCAGTGGGGCCGTCGCAACGAATGACTTTGCTCGCCGCTGAGGCCGGAAAATAGGAGATTGGGTCCGCCCCAACAAAAGCAATTGCCGTCCGTCGATGCCAGTTGCAACTCGTCGGAAAGTCGTGGCAAATGCGCTCCGCTGGGTGCAGTTTTGACCCGTACGCAAAGCAAAACTATACCCATGAAAACGATATTTACCCTATTCATCACCCTCTCCACAATCCTGATTATGTCCGCGGCGCCGCTCTCCGCCCAGTCGGTCGGTGACTACCTTACCCTGCAGATAAGTTCCCCGGAAGACGACAAGTCGGTCGTGATCTACTACCCCGAAGGGACTACCTACGAAGTACTCGATACGGACGCCAAGCCGGTCGGTCCCACCCGCTATTCCACCGGTGAGCGCACCTACACCGGCGAGGTACAAGTCATCGTGTATCCCTACTGGAATCCCGAAGGCGAACGGCGATACATCCGCGATGGCTTTAACATTTACACCACCGATGCTGCGGCCAGCGCCGCCGGTTATGGCCTCAAGTGGAAACCAGGAAACAAGCTGAAACCCCGCCGGGGCGCGGAAAGCCACCCCACAGGCAAAACCCAGCCCGACACCGAAAAGCAGAGTCAGGAATTCAATGTCTACGGCGCTTACGTCGGCGGGATTCGGGCGAAGAAATCCCTGCGCCCATCGACACAGCGGGACAATGCCTACAATGTCACCCTGACCTTTGACAACGGACTGGTATTTACCTACGAGGACGGCGCCGTGGAGGCATCCATGGACAGGAAACCCCTCGAAATTCAGGGCAAATACATCATCGTTACGCCCGACGGCACCGCCAAAATCAGTTTTGATCCGGAAAGTGGAGAGCTTTGGTACGTGTTTGACCGCAAGTAGGCGCGATTCAAAATTCTCCGTAGCGGTCTGGCAAATGCGACAAAACCGACGGATGGGGGCAAATTTACTCCCGTATTCACAACAAAGCGTGCGACCGGGCGGCAAACTCTAACCTACCTATATTCCGGTCCGATCCGCACCCGCACCACTCGGCCCAATGCGGAGAAGCATAAAACATTTTTATGCAAAAATGTCCAATTTCTGGCCGAAAATACTTGCTAGAAATCAGCAATTATTTATCTATGTAGTTGAACTGTCTCTACCTAAAGCCAACGTTATCGATCATTACTATGCACAGTCCTAAGGATCAATCCCCTACTCAATCTAATCGTGTCGAGATGGAGTCCAGCGCCGCGGCGCCCATCCAGGGAAAATTCATGTCTCCCCCCGCTTTTCAATTGAAAGCGATGCCGGGCGGCGAAGCAGAAAAAGAGACCGAGCTTTCCGAATCCCCCACCCAGATGAAAGCCGGCGCTGGTGCCGCCGCTGCGGGGGACGGTGGTGACGCGGGCGGCAACGGCCTCCCCGGTGACCTCAAAACAAACATGGAAAGCATGTCCGGTCAGGACCTTTCCGATGTCCAGGTCCACAAAAATTCCGCCAAACCCGGAGAAATCGGAGCCCACGCCTACGCCAAAGGTTCCGATATCTACCTCGGTCCCGGTCAGGAAAAACACCTGCCCCACGAAGCCTGGCACACCGTCCAGCAGAAGACGGGCCGTGTGACTCCGACCACCGACGTCGGTGGCGTCGCGGTCAACGATGACCCGGGCCTCGAATCCGAAGCGGATCGCATGGGCGACAAGGCCGCCCAAATGAAGGTTGATCCCAGCGCCGCTCCCCAGACCAGTGGTTCGGCCAATACCTCGCAAGTGGCCCAAAAGCAAGATCCGGTCACGACCGGTTTGCTGCAAGAATATCAAGGTTGGGACGAAGCCGAACTCAAGCGCGACATCTCCGGCAACCTCTACGACTCCATCAACACCCTGCAAAGCATCCGCATCAATTCCTGGCTCGGCAATGCCGGAATCCAGGAAACGCGCCCCGGCGCAGTCTTGCTGGGCATCGCCCTCGACATTCTTTCCGCGGGCATCGGCAAGGCCATCGGCGGTGTGATCACCGGTGCGATTCAATCCGCCATCTCCCGGCAGATCACCCAGGAATTTGTGGACGGACTGGCCGGAAAGAGCCTCGACATGGTACTCGGCGCCGCCACCAACGGCATCAAGGGCCTGACCAATCCCGCTGCTCAGGACTCCTCGAACGCCGCCAGCCGCGGGGTCGCCATCACCGCTCAAAACGGATTGGCGCAGTACTATACGGAAGGGGCCAATGTCCTCCTCCTCGACGCCAAAACCAGCAACGTCTCCCAATTCAACGCGGAGTCTTCCAACTACGACCGCAACGAATTGATCGTCATGCACAAAGGGCTGAAGACGACCTACGAAACCCTGCGCGACGACGCGAGCGCCTTCATGCAGGAACTCACCATCGGCTACATGAAACTGCGCGATGAATTGTACCTGGATGATCAGGCCTCCGGCCAGCCCGGCGCCACCCGGGAGGAACGCCTCGCCAATCTCTACGCAAATGACAGCACCATCGACGAGACCACGGCCCGCGCCGGCAACATGATCGTGCTCGGCCCGACCGGAGGGATCGGCGAATGGTCGTCCCCAAACCCCCAAATCAACCGCGTTAATGTCTCCGGCCTCAACCAGCAGACCCGCGAACACCTCGCCGGGGCTACCCTGGCCGATCTGCCCTTCTCCATGGGCTTCCGCTTCTGGGGATCCAATCCCAACCGCGGTCTCCTGGGCAGCGTTTTCTGTAAAGTCTGGTTTACCCGCCGTCCGAACGGCACCATCGCCGTCGATATGGACGAAAGCTGGGACCGTGAATCCAGCGGCTACGACCAGGGTCGCGAATGGCTGGCCCGCTACAATACCGGAAACTCCGGTGAGATGAGCGACGAAGATATCCGCACCAATGTCGCCGGTGGCGCTATGAAACTTTGGAATGCCATTAAGAACACGCCCGTACCGGCGAATGTCGCCAACTACGACATGTTCTGATTCGCCGGCGAATGATCGATAACAATTCCCCAACCGGACCGCGCCTCCGCCATCTTTGGTCGCCGATCTGGTTGGGGATTTTTGCGTCTTTGCTGTTGGTCCAATGTAAATCGACTGCTCCCACTACGGTGCCGGGCCAGTTGCAGAGCATCGATCTCGGCCTCGCGGATGAATTTGTCGATTTGTACGAATGCGGCGGCCACTTGATTGTGGATGCGGTAGGCACCTTGATCGCAGTCGATCCCGAGCGGTATGCGGTGACCTGGCAACGCGACGTCCCCTCGATGCACCGCGTGATTGGCACTGGCGCCCACCTTTACCACGCAAAAGATGCGCGGCACCTGGAGGCATTGGACCCAGCCGACGGCGAGATCGCCTGGGAGTGGTCGGGGTATTTTCCGCAGAATGCCCAATCGGTCTTTGCCGAGCGACAATGCTGGATCGCCCAGGACCACAAAATCACCCGCCTCGGCACGCGCAACGGGGAAGTGACCGGTACTTTTGATTTTGCTCGGGGAGAAGATGAACGCGAATATTTCATCGGGATCGGGAGAAACGAACACACTTTGCGCAGCTTCACCCGGGGAGGAAAAGACAGCCTCGCTTGCTACCGCTGGGGAAAGGTAACTCCGATCTGGGCGCAAGCACTCCCCCAATCCCCGGTGGGGCTGACCGGCTTTACCCAACTGGAAAACGGAACGGTGGGCTACGCCGATCCTTCCGCCCGCCGCTACATTCTCCGGGATGGGGCCGACGGTCGCATTCGCCAGGAAACCGCTTACGGTGGGCCTTTTCTCCCTCAGCTCCTTTCCGCCGAGCAGTTGTTGTACATTTCTCCGGAGGGCCAATTGAGCAGCTACAATCCCCGCACCGAGGTGATCGACTGGACCACGCCCCTGCGGGCCGCCTTGCGTTTTCCCCCGCAGGTGAGCGAAAAATACATCCTAGCGGTGATCTCCCCGGAAACCGTCGCAGTCATTTCCCGTAAATCTGGCGCCGTCCTCGAACGGATCAAATTTCCGGTGGACATCAATTCCGCTCCGATTTACCTCGCACAACGCGTCCACGTACTCGGCAAAAATGGCGTACTCTGCGCAAAAACGGTCCGCTCTACTGCGAAATAAAGGGCTTTTTTCTGGGCGAATGCTTCCCTCAATACCGCACAAACTAGCCGGGGAATGCTTTGAAAAAGCGGTAAATTTTCCCATCTTACCGTTGTTGAAAATCAACATTTTTGTCTAAGCCCGGTTTATCGTCATCAACATGTTGATCCCCAAAGATCCCAAGTCGGAAAAGGTCCAACAGAACAATCTGGACAGTGCTCCTGAAGCGCCAGTTCAGGCCCACGCCATGACTCCCCCGCCTTTCCAACTGCACGCCAGCCCAGAAGGAGGCCTAGAGGAGAGCGAGTCCGAAGGCGCCGCGGTGGACCTCGCCGGCGGAGAAGCCACCCAATTACACGCCGCCGGTGACGCGAGCGAGGGAACGGACGACGGAGGAAATGGCAGCGGCAACGGCCTTCCCGGAGGCCTGAAATCCAGCATCGAAACCATGTCGGGCCAGAACCTGGACGACGTCAAGGTCAATTACAATTCCAGCAAGCCTAAAGAAGTTGGGGCCCACGCTTACGCCCAGGGCAACCAAATTGAAGTCGCCCCCGGCCAAGAAAAACACCTCCCCGAAGAAGCCTGGCACACCGTCCAGCAAAAAGAAGGCCGCGTCCAGGCCAACACCGCGGTCAACGGGACCCCGGTCAATGACGATGCCGGGCTGGAAAAAGAGGCCCGAGACAAGGGCGGTGAAGCCGCCCAAATGAAGGCCGATAGCGCGTCCAATGGGGCGCTTACCAAGTCTGCTGCCTCAGGACCAATCCAGAAAAACGACGACCCGAACGCCAATCCGCAGGTGCAGACGACCGGAGGGCCCACTGTCAGTCCGGACCTCGAAGCGGGGGAACAAGCCACGGAGAACGTCGATGTCGTCGTTCCAAAAATCAACATCCGCGAGGGAGCGGCCAAAGTCTGGGGAACCATTCGCAGTGCCGTCGCCACCGCCCTCGGCGTCACCGTAGACGCCCTGGAAACCAAAGTCTTCAGTGTCAATCTCAAATTTACCTTTGAACTGGGGGTAGAAGCCGAAGTCCTGAAAGGGCTGTTCGGCGTCGGAGGAAGCGGTGTTTTCGAAGCTTCCGCGACCCTCAACCAACAGGACGACCGCCTGATTCGGGCCGGTTGGACCCTTTCTTACGGCGGCAAACTCGCCACGCAGTGGCTGTGGCTGATCGAAACCGAACACACCTGGTTGCAATCCTTCTCCCGGACCAGCGTTTACCGCGACATGGCCCACTTCATCGGTAACATGTACCAGAAGATCAGTGAGTTTGTGGACATGTTGCGCCGGCAGACGAGCCGGGTGGAGGCTCTCCCGAACGAGGAGTGGAACGGGGAAGGCCGCAATTGGAATGCCCTCCGCAATGCGGCCCCAACCGACGTGCATTCCACCACCAATTCCGTCAACCACTCGGTGGGCGTGGGCGGAGTACTGACCGAAAGCGGGGATGCCCCGGTCTCCGGCAGCTACGGCACCACGGATACGGACATGCATTTCTACCGGGGCGAAGGCGAAAATCGCCAGGTACGCAATGCCAATCAGGACACCAAGACGATCAGTGGTTCCCTCAAGGTCGGCTGGCTCGACGCCACGCTGTCCTTCACCGAAACCAACATCGCCAACCACGCCAACGAAGACAACGACGGTCACTACCACAACTTCAATCTGACCCTCAACAATCCGCCCTACGTCAAGGAATTCTTCGACGCTTTGGGTTCGCGCCTGAGCAATATGAGCAGCGCCGTCGGATCGGCGATTGCTCCTTTCCGCTCGGCCGCCGGAGCCGCCGCCAACTTTGCGCGGATGCCCGAGATGTTTGCCGCGATCAAGGGCTTGTTCAATGATGCACTCGGGGCCGCCCTGAACGCCATCCCGGCGGACAAGCTGGCGGCGTGGCAGTCGCGCTGGGCCCGCCGCGAGGTCAGCACCAAGTCGGGCTTCGACAGCTCACTTACCGTCGAATTGAACTTTGTGGAGTTCAGCCAAGGCAGTTTCAGCGACATGGCGCTGCAATACGTGCGCATCTCCGCCGGTCGGAGCTTTTCGGCGAGTTTCTCCGCCGAAGTCCCCCTGGCCAGTTTCTACGGGGCCATCGACGTCAATATGACCACCGCCGGTTCTTTCTCGGCCGGAGCGAGTGGCAGTGTGCTCGAAATCGCGGGCACGAACACGCTCACTTACTTCATCACGGTTTACAATGGCCTGGTCTACACGCAGTCGCAAGTGGAACAGGGCCTGGCGACGGATCGTTTTGGCCGGTGGAATGTCTACAAGACCGCACACTTCCTGGAGATCGGTCAGTTGATCAAGAACCTCGGCAACCCAGACTCCATCGCCTACAAAGAAGCGGTCCACACCCACGGACTCGATCCGAATTCGGGACTGCTGGCCGCCGCGCGGGACGTCGCCCAAAACGGAGCCTCGAATACCCAGGCCCGCGCCGAACTCGATTCCTTCTTCGAGCAGAATTACAACCGCAAAAACCAATACGCCGGCTCGGTCGCATCCAATGCTCAGGACTTCCAGCACCAATCCGACGCCAATGGTGGGCGCACTCCTTGGTCGCACGTCGCGGGGGGAAGCAGTCGGGTGTTCATTGACCTGGCGAATAGCACCACGCCCCAGGTATTGCGCAGCGATTACAGCCCGCAGACCCAGACGCCCGCCCAGCCCAATACGATCATGGACTGCTTGTTGCAGGACCAGAAAGTGGACACCCACCTGACCATCAAGTACAAAAATGTGCGCCGGGTCAATGAGGGCACCCACCGCAACAAGCGCTACGTCACCTACACGCGGGCACTGCACGAATCGGAATTCACCTTTCCCAAGGCCACCGACCGCTCCAATGCGCTCCGCATCCTCAAAGGCAAGTTCATGGCGCTGTGGGGAACCAATCCGGAAGCCATTCCCGAGGAGCTTTTCTCCGAATGGTTTGCTGGTTTGGGGCTGGAAGGCATCCTCGAAGAGTACCGCAGCACCCGGGCTTCCCGCGAGTTCGGTGGGGGACACAATGGCCGCAATGCCAAAAACCGGGCCCTGGCCGAAATTCGGTCCCGCTTCTACCGGGCCGCGGATTCGGGCATGACCAATCTGGCGGATGCCGCGATTTCTCAAGCTTCTATCCGCGACGCGCAATCGGGCGATCTCTTCCAGACGGGCCTGATCTTCCACGATGATCACCTCACCGTCAACAACCGCTCCGGTCTCCGCCCGGGCGTGGGACAAGCCGAGAATTGATTCCAAGCCGAACGTTGGCAATTTTCAATCGGAAATTGAAAATTTCCCGATTGAAAATTGCTGCGTGCCGCGGTTCCATTGAAAATTGGAAATTGAGAATTGGGATTTCTTCGTTAGAAATTGGAAATTGGTAATCCGAAAATTCTATTTGTTGTATGCGCGAATACCCACTGCTTTCGGAAGCGGAACTTGAGGAAAAGCCAATCTTTGGCTCCCTGGCGGAAGCCCGGGAGGATCCCAAAAATGCCTACACCCTGGAACTGCTCGGCGAAGCCTTCTTTCCGGATGAATTCGAAGAGGCCCTGCAAGATTTGCCCCGTTTGCAGGTGCTCGTCATCCAGGGCAACCCCGATTTTACCGAGATCCCGGCCGGCATCGCCGAACTGCAAAACCTGCAATACTTGGAGGTGCGGGAATGTCCCCTCGAATTGGTGGCGGAAGAATTGGGCGAATGCCAATTGCTGGGCGGACTGGTCCTGGCGGATGTGCGGCCCCTCGCCGAGCTGCCCGCCCGCCTGGGCCAACTGGAAAGGCTCGAATACGTCGAAATTTCTGGCAGCGAAATCAGCCAACTTCCCGATGCAGCAGCCAACTGGAAGGCGGTCACCGAACTGAATCTGATGAACAACAAGATCCACCGCTTTCCCGCGGCCATCTCCGGCTTGGAATCCCTGGTGACGCTGCGGATGTACGGCAACTACGCGATGTACGTCGGGCCAGAGATCATGCGGGCGGCGAATTTGCGGGTATTTGACCACGGCACGATCAACTTCCGCAATACCACCCAAGCGGAGATCAAAGCCGCCCGGCCGGCATTGGTGTTGAACCAAATCACCACACACGATCCAGTCAAAGTCTTGGAAGAAGATTGAGCGGTACCGCCACCACCCCGCAGGTCAGTCCGCCGGGTTGTATTTGCGCAAGATCCGCAGCGCAGCTTCGAATTTCTTGGGCAGCGGAGCGATGAAGGTGCTTTCTTCCTCGTCCCCCGGCAGCACCAGCATGATGCCCCGGGCATGCAACAAATATTGATCGTGGATCGGTGATTCCATTTCCTTGCGGTTAGGTCTGAAGTTGCGTTTGATCTCAGAAAGAAAGACATCTTTGCCGCCGTAGGCCCCATCGCCCACAATCGGCAGGCCGATGGCGCTCAAATGGACGCGGATCTGGTGCATGCGTCCGGTCATCGGGTGGCAATTCAGTAAGGTGTAATCCCG
>JBCCQH010000062.1:0-43927 GCA_039024435.1 Bacteroidota bacterium | reverse complement strand
GGCCAGCCCTACTCTAAGAGGCTGTTTAAATTTAATTCTGCGATTTTGCTATGGCATCTTTTTTCGCCCCTCTTCCGCTATTTTCTCGCCCATAGCTCGGGCTATGGACTCGAAGATGAGCTTTGATGGACAAAAAAATCTGCACTAGCAAATTTCACAAACCAATTTTAAACAGCCTCTAAGAAAACCGCGATTGCCCAAAGTGGAGATTCGAAAATTAAAACTGGTCTGTTCAACCCCAAGCTGAAATGGGGAGCGGGAATTACGATCAAAACGCTTCCCGATTCACTGGCTTTTTTCCTGTACCGACGCGATCAGGATACGACCAAGTCTTTTCCTTGGGATACAATCCGAATCGCAACCGAGGACCAATTTTTTTCCAGAGAATACTTCTATGTCCTTGAATTTGCCCCTAAGCGCCTGTACGACAAGCTCCTTCTCTACCGGCAGTTGCAATTGATGGGCAATGAGGTTTGCTCTTCGGAAATGGACCTAGTGCTGCAGCGTCCGGGAGGCCCGCCTAAGACCAAGGCCACCACGGGAAAATTTATTCACTGTATCCAATAACAACATTATGAAACTTTTTTTACTAACGATTATTGGGCTCCATTTGGGGTTCAGCTTCAATTGGGGGCAAAAACCACCCGCAAACTCGACCAAAGTAGGGTTTCGGGCAATAGCAATTGAGCGAGAAGGCAACCAATTGGTGCTCGATTGCGGAAAGGGCGTGGAGTCAATCAAAGCCAAAGCAAAAACTGGATGTTTTGATTCTTTTCTTACCACCGAAGATGGGAGAGAATATACGGTCGCGATTCAATGCTCCCTTGACGAAATAGACATTGAAGTAAGCTCGGATTCGGAAGAACATTATATATTCACTCCCAGTGGTACCGGTAACTCTCGTGTCAGGCTTGAGCGGGGCAAAACAAATTGCTTAATTGCCGCAATACTAAAGGACGCTACCCCAGCCGAAGAGCGATTCTTAACCGAAAGTAAAGTCATCTTGTATGAACTCGATGCCTATCGGGAACTCACCGAGACAACTTTGCGCGAATGGGCGGATTTAGTTGAGGAACTGGAGGAGGTCGAAGAAGCACAGAGAGCCGACAGGAACAACCCTACATTGCGCGAGCGACTCAGCAACCTGAGAAGAGATCTCAAGAACAACGGAAATCAAGAAAAATCACTTTCCAGCAATGCTTCTAAATACGGCAGCAAACTGGCCGAGCACCGAGTCAATCATCCCAATCACCGCCTCTTTAATGGAGCGGCAGAAAAAATGGAAAAGGGAAAGTTGACGGAGGCAACCGATGAAATCAATTCCATCGTCGAATCGAAAGAATTTGCTAAATCCGTCCCCGGTTTTGAACGGAAAGCCGTACTGCAAAACATCTACGAGCTTGCTTTCCTAAAGGCTTGTTACAACATGGACGACGCAGCACTTTTGAAAATCATTCGGGCGATTGACGGCCATGGATTGACCGATCAAATCATGCGAAAATATTGGAGCAAGCGCAAAACGAGACGTGAGCTCCGCCGAAGCAAGAAAGATTTTCTACCCGATAACGATGGGCCTCAGAATCAATCTGGTAATACAAAAGACCAGGAAAGACTTGAAGAACTCAAGATCAAAAATCGAACTTTAGAGAATGCGATTGAGGGACTTAAAAACGATTTACAGGAAGAACGTAGATTGCGCAAGGAGAAAGAAATCGAACTAGAAAAGGTCAAGACTGCATCCGATCCTCCGAAAACTGACGGCCTCGAAAACACCATTGAACGAAAAGATCAGGCGATTAATTCCCTTGAAAAGGAGATTGAAGCCAAAAACCAGAAAATTGCGAAGATTGAGGGCCAAATCGCACAACTGCAAGCTGAAAACGACCGACTGAATGAGAAACTTAACAAGCGCTCTGCCTCCCAAGAAACTACGGGTGGCAACTGCCGAACGAAAGCGGTGGCATTTAGCCTCCCCATATCGACCATCAACCCTGGCGGACCAAACTTTGAAGACATAAATATTTTCTCCGCACCGTTTCAATCAACGATAAGAACCGAAAATTACACGCTGATCACCGATCAAACCCCGCTCTCTTCAATCGAGACCCAGTACTGCAGTGGGTGGAGGACCGCATTCGGGGCAAACGCAAAAATATTCACCTTCCGGGATTCAACCGACATAAAACTCACGACGCTCAAGGCAAACTTTGACGTGGGGTACAACTTTGATCCGAACCTAGAGGTCAAGAACGGCCCACAAGTGAAGTTCCAAGCTGGAGCAAGGTTCGATGCCTCCATCGCATTGGATGCGATCAGCAAGTTTGAACTGCTCCGGGCGACGTATCCATCTTTGAGTGATGCTGTCGGAATCACCTACAATGCCAGCCTAGGGGCACACGCCGCTGCGGGATTGCATTACCAAGGAAATGAAATGCGCCTGCGACTCGGACTCAGCTACATGGTCTCGGGACAGCAAGGGTTCTTGTCCCAGTTTCAAAGCAAATTGTCCGGATTCATCGAATTGGCTTGGGCATTTGCCCTATACTTATAGCCTGCCAATCTTTCCCCAAATCCCAATGCAAGCATTCTATTTTTCCACTGCATGCATAATACCTTGACACCCTCCGCCAAATTCCCTACATTGCTATGAAACCTTTAAAATACCCCCACAATGGCCACCAAAACCGTCGCCAAGACCGATTTCAGCTTCAACCGGGAATACATCGATTACATCCGGAAGACCTTCACCAATCCCTTCAAATTTCGGCTCATGCTCGCCGGTCGCCTCCCCATGGGCTTCCTGTCCGGCATGAAAGTCACCGAGCTCTCCGAAGAAACCTGCAAGGTCACCGTCAACTACAAGTGGCTAAATAAAAACCCCTTCCGCTCCACCTTCTGGGCGGTGCTGGGCATGGCCGCGGAGATGTCATCGGGGGCGCTGCTCATCATGTACACCTACAAGCAGAAGCCGTCCATCTCTACCCTGGTCGTCGACACCCAGGCCAAATACTACAAAAAAGCGACCGGTAAGACCACCTTTGTGTGCCACTCGGGCAAGGACATCGCCGCGGGGGTAGAACAAGCCATCCGCACTGGCGAAAGTGTCCAGGTGACCTGTCCCATGACCGGGTACAACTCACAAGGCGAAGCGATCTGCGAATTTTCCTTCACCTGGTCGCTGAAAGCCCGTCGCCCCAAGGGCTGATTGTCCCCGTTCCTTCCGCACGCATCCACATCCCCCCCCTAAATATGGCGCATCCCTATCCCCACCTGTTTGCCCCCCTTGATTTGGGGTTTACCACCATCAAGAACCGCATCGTGATGGGGTCGATGCACACCGGGCTGGAGGAAGCCAAAAACGGCTTTGAACGCATGGCCGCCTACTTTGCCGAGCGGGCGGCGGGCGAAGCCGGACTCATCATCACCGGCGGAGTGGCCCCGAACATGGCGGGCTGGGCCGGGCCCTTCAGCGCCAAACTCACCAACAGCAAGGAGGCCCGCAAGCACCGCCTCATCACCCGGGCGGTCCACGAGGACGGCGGCAAAATCTGTCTGCAGATCCTCCACACCGGACGCTACGGCTACCATCCGCTCAACGTCGCCCCCTCCCCCATCAAAGCGCCCATCGGGATGTTCAAACCCTTCAAACTGAGCAAGCGGGGCGTGGAGCGCACGATTCGCCACTTTGTGCGCTGCGCGCAACTGGCCCAGGAAGCCGGCTACGATGGCGTCGAAATCATGGGCTCCGAAGGCTACCTCATCAACCAATTCATCGCCCGGCGCACCAACAAACGCACCGATGAGTGGGGCGGCTCCTACGAAAACCGCATCCGCTTTCCGCTCGAAATCGTGCGCCGTACCCGCCAGGCCGTGGGCCGGGATTTCATTCTGGTGTACCGCCTGTCCATGCTCGACCTCGTGGACGAGGGAAGCACCTGGGAGGAAGTGGAATTGCTGGCGAAAGAAATCGAAAGGGCCGGCGCTAGCATCATCAATACGGGCATCGGCTGGCACGAAGCCCGGGTACCGACGATTGCGACCATGGTGCCCCGCGGGGGCTTCAGTTGGGTGACCAAGCGGCTCATGGGCAAAGTGGACATTCCCCTGATCACCGTCAACCGCATCAACACCCCAGAAAAAGCCGAAGAAATCCTCGCCCAGCAGCACGGCGACATGGTGTGCCTGGCCCGCCCTTTTCTGGCTGATCCGGAATTTCCCAAGAAAGCCCGTGAGAACCGCAGCGACGAAATCAATACCTGCATCGCCTGCAACCAGGCCTGTCTGGACCACATCTTCCAGCGCAAAATCGCCAGTTGTCTCGTCAACCCGCGCGCCTGCCACGAGACCGAACTCAATTACCATCCCACCCCAGTCCCCAAAAAGATCGCCGTCGTCGGAGCCGGCCCCGCCGGCCTGGCCGCGGCTACCGTGGCCGCCCAGCGCGGCCACAACGTGACCCTCTTCGAAGCCTCCGACCGGATCGGTGGCCAGTTCAACCTCGCCAAGCGCGTCCCCGGCAAGGAGGAATTCTACGAAACCCTCCGCTATTTCGACAAACAGATCGCCCTGACCGGCGTCAACCTCCGCCTCAACACCCGGGCCGACGTGGACCTCCTGCAATCCGAAGGCTTTCACGAAGTCATCCTCGCCACCGGCATCAAGCCCCGCAAGCTGACCCTGCCCGGGATCGACCATCCCAAAGTGCTCGGTTACAGCGACGTTCTGCAAGAAAAACAGACCGTGGGCGAACGCGTGGCGATTATCGGTGCGGGAGGAATCGGGTTTGACGTAGCGGAGTACCTCAGCCACGAACGGAGCCCCAATGGCCATGCGGTCGGTCCCCGAGTCGACGAATTCCTCGAAGAATGGGGCGTCGATCCGACCTACGAACGTCCCGGTGGACTGAAAGCCCCGATGCCGGCCCCCTCCACGCGGGAGATCTACCTGCTACAGCGCACCGAAGGCAAGCTCGGAAAGAAACTGGGCAAAACCACCGGCTGGATTCACCGGCGCAGCCTCAAAAACAAGCGGGTCAAGATGATCGGCGGGGTCGCCTACGAGGAAATCGATGACCGCGGCCTGCACATCACCGTCAGCGGCAAACCCGAACTCCTGGAGATCGACCACGTAGTCGTCTGTGCCGGACAGGTCGTAAACCGCGTATTGCAACCCCAACTCGAAGCCGCTGGAATGAAGGTCCACCTGATCGGCGGGGCCTCCCTCGCCAGCGAACTCGACGCCAAGCGCGCCATCGACGAAGGGTCCCGGCTCGCCGCCCGGCTTTGATCCCAGTTCTTGCCCGGAACCAAACCCAATTCAGGCCGGGCCGACCTCCACAAAGTGTCAAGCTGACAAAAATATTCATCCGAACTGTTGAACGATTGCACCGCTTTGTCCTTTGTTTTGGGGTAAAAAGTTCAACAAAACGGCCTCTCCGTACCGGAGGGGCCGTTTTTTGTCGCCTGTAACTCACATGTGATTTCGGCTCCACATATTTTTTTTGTATGTTAGTGTTAGAGTAACACTTTCGCCATATATTTGACGACCAATTCGCTCGATAAATTTAAGACGAGGTTATGAGAAAAACTTTACTATCAATTTGCATGCTTTTAGGCTTGGGCGCTTTCGCTTTTGCCCAGCCCTACAACATCACCTTTCAGGTGGACATGAACACCCAGTCGCCCGTCGCCGATTCGGTGACCATCGCGGGGGATTTTCAAGATGACGTCGTGGGCCAGTCCTGGTCTGCCTGGACTCCGGGCATTACCGTCATGGATGACGGCAACAATGACGGCATCTACGAACTCACCGTTCAGCTCCCCGCCGGTAGCTACGAATACAAGTATCTCAACGGTACCCAGTGGGGCACCGATGAAGGGGTTCCGGGTGCCTGCTCCAACAATGGCAATCGTACCCTTACCGTAAGCGCCGATGCTACGATTCCAGTCCACTGTTTTGCCTCCTGTGATCCCTGCCCAACCACCGTCGACACCGTCACGGTGACCTTTCAAGTCGATATGAGCAATGAAACCGTCGGCGATTCCGTTACGGTTGCCGGTTCCTGGCAAGGCAGTGCCGTAGGCCAGGGCTGGAACAACTGGACCCCCGGCATCTCGGTGCTGACCGACCCGGATATGGATGGCGTGTACACCCTTACGGTAGACGTCCTGGAAGGAAGCTACGAGTATAAATACCTCAACGGTACCCAGTGGGGCACCGACGAAGGGGTTCCCTCGGCTTGCGCGGTCAACAACAACCGCGAACTGGTAATCCAGGGCCCGGGTCCGATTATGATTCCGGTCCACTGCTTTGCTTCCTGCGATACTTGTGTACCCCCGCTTCCCCCGATCAATGTCACCTTCCAGGTGGACATGAACAGCGAAATTGTAAACTCAGGTGGGATTTTTGTCGCCGGAAACTTCATGAACCCAGCTTGGGTCAAAGATTCTCTCCAAATGACCGACGCCAACTCCGACGGCATTTATGAATTCACCGCTTCGATGGTGCCGAATGAGTACCAGTACAAGTTCTTCAATGGCCCAGGTGGCGATCCCGATGGGGAAACCGCCGACTTCGAAACCGATGGCTGCGGCGTCCCGAGTGGAGTGGGTGGCTGGAACCGCCTGCTGGACATCACCGGCCGGCTGACCGACACCATCCTCCCGGTTTACGTCTACAACTCGTGCAACACAACGATGGTCAGCGTTGAAGACAGATTCGCTTACGACTTCAACCTCTACCCGAATCCGTTCACCAACCGCACAACGATTGAGCTGGTTCGCGCCGATCAAAAAGCTTACGATCTCCGGATCGTGAACATCACCGGTCAGGTCGTTTTCGAGCGCACCGATCTGCGCAACGACCGCATCGAGATTTCCCGCAACGGACTGGAGAGCGGTATGTACTTCATCGAAATTGAAAACGAAAAAGGCGTCAAAACGACCCGTAAAGTGGTCGTTCAATAAGCGTCGTCTCTTCACAATACAAACAAAGGCAACTTTCGGGTTGCCTTTGTTTTATGCCGTCTTCCCTCTTGCTCTTACCCGGCGCGAAGCGTCCGGGCTCACGTTTCTCCCTTTGATCCCCCTCCAATCCCGAATCTATATGCTGCGATCATTGTTGTTCACCCTCTGCTTTGTTCTCGCCGGAAGTGCGACCGCAGTCGGTCAGATCCTTTCGGTGGACCCGATTTTTCCTCGTCAGACCGATACGGTGACCATCGTCTACGATGCCAGCCAAGGCAACAGCGCCCTGGTCGGGATCAGCCCGGTCTACGCCCATACCGGCCTGATCACCAACCAGAGCACCAACCCAACCGATTGGCAAAATGTCCAGGGCAACTGGGGCACCCCCGACCCGAACGTCATCATGACCGACCTCGGAGGCAACCGCCACTCGATCACCTACCACATCCCAACGTACTACGGATTTGCGCCGGGAACCGTGGTCCAGGAACTGGCATTTGTGTTCCGCGACGCGGCGGGCAACACGGTGGGACGCGATACCGATGGGTCGGACATCTTCTACCCCATCTACCAGGCGGGACAGCTCGCAACCGCTTTTATCAACCCAACCAACAGCAACCTCATCGTCAATCCGAACGACGCAATTCAGATTTCCGGAGCGGCCTCCGAAGCGTCGACATTGACCCTGACCGATAACGGAACTCAACTGCAAACCGCCACCGGAACCAGCCTGAACTACACCCTCAACGTGACCGGTACGGGAACCCACACGGTTATTCTGACGGCGGACAATGGCAGCAGCACCGTCGCGGATACATTTATCTACGTGGTCAACCCGCCGATCAATGTCTCCGCCCTGCCCACCAATACTGAACTGGGCATCAATTACACCTCGGGCTCCTCCGTGCGCCTCTACTTGTACGCACCGGACAAAGACTTCGTGTACGTTCTCGGGGACTTCAACAATTACCTGCTCGACACCGACTACTTCATGAACCAAACGCCGGATGGAAATGGTTGGTGGCTCGATATCACCGGCCTCACGCCGGGGCAGAAGTACAGCTTCCAATACTTCGTCGACGGGGAAATCAAAGTCGCCGACCCTTACAGTGAGGTCGTACTGGACCCCAACAACGACGGCGGAATCCCCACTTCTACCTATCCGAATCTGCACCCGTATCCGACGGGTAAGACCACGGACTTTGTGACCGTGATTCAGCCCGGTCGCCCCGCCTACAACTGGCAATCCAATAATTTTCAGCGCCCGGCCGAGGAAGATCTGGTCGTCTATGAATTGCTGGTGCGCGATTTTGTCGCCGCCCACGATTACCAAACGCTCATTGATACCCTCGACTACCTCGACTACTTGGGCGTGAACGCCATCGAACTCATGCCGGTCAACGAATTTGAAGGCAATGAAAGTTGGGGCTACAATCCATCCTTCCACATGGCCCTGGACAAGTACTACGGCACCATGGAAAAGTTCAAAGAGTTCATCGATGCGTGCCACAGCCGCGGGATCGCGGTGATTTTGGATGTGGTCTACAACCACGCCTTTAGCCAGAGTCCGCTCTGCCAGTTGTATTGGGATGCAGTAAATTTCCGCCCCGCCCCGGACAATCCCTGGCTCAACCCGGTCGAATGGCACCCCTTCAATGTCGGCTACGACTTTGATCACGGCGCCCAGCCCACCAAAGATTGGGTCAAGCGGGTGATGAAGTACTGGCTGGAGGAGTTCCGAGTGGACGGGTTTCGCTTTGACCTGTCCAAAGGCTTCACGACCCAGGCGGACAGCACCACCGATGTGGGCGCCTGGGGTGCCTACAACGCCAACCGGATCGCAATCATCAAAGATTACGCCGATTATATGTGGAGCGTCGCCCCGGGCACTTATCCGATCCTGGAACACTTCGCGGACAACGGTGAGGAAACTGAACTCGCCAACTACGGCCTGCTCTTCTGGGGCAACCTCACCCACGAGTACCAGGAGGGAGCGATGGGCTACTCTTCGAACCCCGAGTGGATCGATTACCAGCGCCGGGGGTGGAGCAATCCCAAGCTGGTCGGGTACATGGAAAGCCACGACGAGGAGCGCTTGATATTCAAAAACCTCCAGTTCGGCAATTCGGGTACGGGATACGACATCCGGGATCTGTCCACCGCCCTCGACCGGGTCGAATTGGTTTCTAACTTTTTCTACACCCTTCCCGGCCCCAAAATGCTCTGGCAATTCGGCGAATACGGCTACGATATTTCCATCGATGATCCTTGCCGGGTTTGCAACAAGCCGATTCTTTGGAACTACTTTGCCCAGGCAGATCGCCGCCGCCTCTACCAAGTGACCCGCGCGCTCATTCGCCTGAAGCAGGACTATCCGGTATTCCGCACCACGCAGTACAACTACACGCTGGGGAGCGCAGTGAAGAAAATCTGGCTGGACGATGCCAATATGAACGTCGTCGTCCACGGCAATTACAATGTCGTCAGCATGCAAACCACCGCCGATTTCCACCATACTGGGTGGTGGTACGAGTACTACACCGGGGACAGCCTCAATGTCACAAATGTCAACATGAACATCACGCTGACCCCGGGTGAATACCGCCTCTATACCGACGTGCGCCTGCCGTTGCCCGACCTCGACGGTACGATCACGAATGCCGAGGAGCCGGTCGCGCCCGATTTCTCGCGCTTGCTGGCCTGGCCGAATCCAGCTTCGGAGCGGATCTCGATTCGGTACGAACTCACGAAGACCGGCCACACCGATATCGCCGTCTACGACCTGATGGGCCGGGAGATGCAAGTATTGGCGCGCGGTCACCAAGCCAAAGGCGAGCACACGGTATTCGTGGATGCCGCCAGTCTAGCACCGGGCAATTATCTGGTTCGCCTGCGCGGCGCCGCCCAAACCGAAAGCACCCAGATCGTGATTGCGCGTTGATCTGGGAGCAGCAAACTGCCCGTCGGGGCGCGGAAATCCGCGCTGCGACGGGCAGCTTTATTTTGGGGGTTCCCAGCCGAATTAATTTCCGCCGTTCCGCAGCAATTCCACGAAGTCCCAGACCTCGGTAAAGGTATTGTAGAGGGGAACCGGGGCGAGCCGGATCACGTCCGGTTCCCGCCAATCTGCGATGACCCCCGCTTCCGTAAATCGGTCAAACAGGGCGCGGCCGTCCGGTGTGAGGGTCTGTAGGCTCAATTGACAGCCACGCTGGGCCGGATCGCTCGGGGTGATGACGCGCATCGCATCGGACTGGATGCGGTTCTGAATGAGGAATTCCAGGTAACCGGTCAGCCGCTCCGATTTTTCCCGGAGGCGCGCCATGCCCACTTCGTCAAAAATCTCCATCGAGGCCCGCAGCGCGGCCAGGGCCAGGATCGGGGGATTGCTCAATTGCCAGCCTTCCGCGCCCGGCATCGGTTCGAAATCCGGGGGCATCTGGAAGCGGTTGTCCTGGTTGTGGCCCCACCATCCGGCAAAGCGTGGCAGGTCCGCGGTCGCGTGGCGTTCGTGGACAAAGATTCCGGACAGGCCTCCGGGGCCACTGTTGAGGTATTTGTAAGAGCACCAACAGGCAAAGTCCACATTCCACTCGTGCAGCTTCAGGTGCAGATTGCCCGCAGCGTGGGCGAGATCAAACCCGACGGTGCAGCCTTTGGCGTGGCCAGCAGCGGCGATTTTTTCCATCGCAAATGCCTGGCCGGTGTAGTAGTTGACCCCGCCGAGCATCACCAGCGCGACTTGGTCCCCTTCGCGCTCGATCACCTCCAGGATCTCTTCGGTGGGAATGACCGGATGACCACTTTTCGACCGCAATTCGATGAGCGCCTCCGCCGGATCGTAGCCGTGAAATTTCAGTTGGGAAGTGACTGCGTAGCGATCCGAAGGAAAAGCATCGGCTTCGATGATGATCTTGAAACGCTCCGGCGTGGGCCGGAAAAACGAGACCATGAGCAGGTGCAAGTTCACGGTCAGGCTGTTCATGACCACCACCTCCGAAGGCAAAGCACCAACCACGCGGGCGGTCGTTTCGGTCAAAAATTCATGGTAAGGCATCCATGGGTTGCGGGCATGGAAATGTCCCTCGACGCCCAGTCGCTCCCAATCGGCGAGTTCCTGCTCGACGTAGCGGCGGGTGATTTTGGGTTGTAACCCCAGGGAGTTGCCGCAGAAATAGAGGTGAGGGTGTCCGTTTGCCCGCAAAGGCAGGTGGAACTGGTCACGGTAATGGCGCAGCGGATCCTGGCGGTCCATTTCTCCGGCAAATGCACGGGTCGGTTGATAGACAGTGGTGGTGAGCATACGCAGCAATTTACGCATCTTGGTCAAAAGGAAAACCGTTACTGGGGAGAGAATTCGGCAAAAATGGCGGTGATTGCTATATTTGTGGTGCTCATTGTACCTCACACCGACACAATCTCAATTTTGGGGCGCCCTGGCGCCTGAATAACGCAACCCGAGCCACTATGTCCGAAGTGCCCCACATTGATCTGAGTAACCTCTACGCCATTGCCAGTGGAGACGATTCGTTTGTTTCTGCGCTGCTGATGAAGATGTGCGCCGCCTTGCCCGAAGCCTACACGCGGATGGAAAATGCGGTCGCAGGGGAAGATTGGCCCGAGTTAAAATCCGCGGCCCACAAGGCAAAATCGACTTTTGCTTATCTGGGCCAGGAAGAAATGCGCGACAAGCTCAAAGACATCGAGCACAATGCGATGGAAGGGGTTGGACTCGACCAACTCCCCGCCATGACGGAAAGCGCCGTGGTCCTGGGCCGGAAAATCTTGCGAGGTTTAGAAGCTAAGCTGGCGGAGTTGAGGTGAGCGGTTGCCCCGCCTAAAGGTAACCGCAACTAAAAATTGCCGTGCAGCCCCAAAAATCCCCCAATCGACTTTGGTCATCGGACCAGGATTGGGGCCTGTATTTTGCGCGGTGGGCGATCCGCCCCGGGATAGAATGAACGTTCGTACGGAGTTTCTCAGTCCGCCTCAAACCGAATCTGCGTGATCAGGTAACGGTCGCCGAACTTCTTGAGGAAAACATTTGTGTCGTATTCGCCTTTGCCGGTAACGCAAAGCCCGGTCATGTAGTGGGTGGCTCCGGAGCTGCCCTTGTGCAAGATCCGGAAGGAACGCACGGGGTGGCTAGCAAAGAACTCCTTCAAAACGAAGGTAGCTTGCTGCGCGGAGAATGTTTTATCTACACCGGGAAGCGTCACTTCTAGGCTGGAATTGAAATTTCTTGCCAAAGCATCCGCATCGCTGGCCTTAATGGCAGTCCCAATCGACGAAACCGTGCCGTCGGGAAGCTGGGCCTGCAGGTTCGCGGGCACTCCGGAGAGCAAGACCGCGAAGAGCAGAGTGGCGATGATGGAAGTCGTGTATTTCATTGTGTTATTTTACGAGCCAAAATTGTGCCAAAGAACTGGCCCCGATGATTTAATCACCCCCTCAATTTACAACTTTCACGGAAATAGCCCAGCCATCAGGCGACTCAGGGGCGGACGACCGTTCTTCCCCGGGAATGAGGGTCAGGAAGGAAACGGGAAACGGTACGGGTGGAGGGTATCCTAAGGGGCGCTTTCCGGTCCTCGCAACTACGATTTGGGAGATTATTTCTTCATGCGCGACGAGCGAGAACCATCCCCCACTTGTCATCGCGATGAGCGACGAAGGAGCGAGGAGGAGATTGCGATGAATAAGCAGCAATCTTTCCGAGTGCAACTTTCCAACGCAGTTGATCGATCTCAGGTTGATCGCTCTCAGGGAATCAGCCCTGATTTTGGCCCCATTCAATCCGCCGCCAGGTTGTTTCCTCCGTTCTGTTATCTTTGCCGCATGAGCGATAAAGTGATCCTGATCATCATGGATGGCTGGGGAATGGCCCAAAATGCTGCCGCCAGTGCTATTCACGCCGCCAAAACGCCGTTTTTTGATGCCTCCCTCACCAACTGCCCGAACAGTCGGCTCCAAGCCTCCGAGGAACCAGTCGGGCTGCCCGCCGGCCAGATGGGCAACTCCGAGGTGGGCCACATGAACATCGGCGCCGGTCGGGTCGTGTACCAGGACCTCGTCCGGATCAGCAAGGAAATCGCCGAAGGCCAATTCGGCCAGAATCCCACTTATCGCAAACTGGTGGCATACAGCCAAACCCAACAAAAGCCGCTCCACCTGATCGGTTTGCTGTCGGACGGCGGGGTGCATTCCCACCTGGACCACCTCAAGGGCATCGTGACCCAACTGGCCCGGGAGGAAAATTTCCCGGAAGTCTTCATCCACGTCTTCACCGACGGGCGCGACACCGCTCCGAATGGTGGATTGGCGTACGTACGGGAGCTGGAAGCGCACCTGCAAGCGGTGGGCAAAGGGAAAATCGCCACAGTCATTGGGCGCTATTTTGCCATGGACCGGGACAAAAACTGGGACCGCGTGCGCCAGGCCTACGACTTGTTGGTTCACGGCACCGGTACCGCCGCCCCCAGCGCCGAAGCCGCCATTCAGGCCGCCTACCGCGCTGAAGTCACCGATGAATTCATCCCCCCCACGGTCATCCGGGAAAATGAAAACCCCATCGCCACCCTACAAGCCGACGATGCGGTACTCTTCTACAATTTCCGCACCGACCGCGGCCGCCAAATCACCTACGCGCTGACCCAGAACCCCCTCCCCGAGCAGGAAATGCAACCGCTCTCCCTCCATTACTGCACGATGACCCGCTACGACGATTCCTTCTCCGGAATCGAGGTACTCTACGACAAAGCCGACATCCGCGATGGTCTCGGGGAAACTCTGGCCGCGCACGGCAAGCAACAAATTCGGATTGCGGAGACAGAAAAATACCCGCACGTGACCTTTTTCTTCAACGGTGGCCGGGAGGAACCATTTGCCGGGGAACACCGCATCCTCTGCCCTTCCCCCAAAGTGGCCACCTACGATCTCAAGCCCGAAATGAGCGCCGGCGAAATCCGCGACAAAATCATTCCGGAAATCGAAAAGGGCGCGGTCGATTTTGTCTGTCTGAACTTCGCCAACCCGGACATGGTCGGGCACACCGGCGTCTTTGAAGCCGCGGTCAAAGCCTGCGAAACCGTCGACACCTGTACCCGCGAGGTCGTGGAAGCGGCCCGGGCCAACGGCTACACTGTTCTGGTCACCGCCGACCACGGCAATGCTGACCGGATGCGCAACCCCGACGGCAGTCCCCACACGGCCCACACCACCGCCCTAGTGCCGCTCATTTTGCACGACCCGTCCGAGCGCGGCTTCCGGCTCCGCGACGGAAAACTGGGGGACCTCGCCCCAACCATTTTGACACTGATGGGGTTACCCCTGCCAGAGGCCATGACCGGTGATATCCTAATTGAATCATGAAAACACTGATTTGGATTATTTTATTGGTAAGTTTTAGTGGGGCGACGGCCCAGTCGACCCTAAGTCTGGATGATTATCGGCTGCGCTTCTGGTCTCAAATTTCCGGTACCTGCCAGGGCACGGTCAAACTGGAAAAGGTCGTACGGGAACTTGACGAGGGCGAAACCACCGCCTCCCAGCGCAAAGTATTCCTGGTCGATTGCCCGGCGGGCGCGGTCACCAACGCCGAAACCGGCCAGCCCGATCTGCTCCACCCCACAGATTTTTCTGAACTGTTTGCCTACGATTTCGCCGATCCCTTCATCAAGGACTACCTCCAGGTCAACCGCACCGGACCCAGCCTGACCGCGGCGGTGCGCGAAGCGAGTTCCGGCAAAACACCCCTGCAAAAGCAAGTCTTCGAAGTCGATGCCGACACCGGAGTCTTGCGCTACGCCGAAATCAAAGTGGCCAAACACAACCTGCTCTACGACTTTGAGTTGCACTCCCGCATCTGGTTCGATGAGGTAGGGCGCTACACCCGGCACACGATTGAAACCTACACCTACGTGGTGCTCAGTGGGAGCGTCCGCACCCGAATCGAAGGCAAAATCCTTTCCTGATGCAATTGCTGGCCATATTTATCGGTGGCGGTTTGGGCAGCCTGGCGCGTTACGGAATGGGCCGCTGGCTGGGCGTGACCGCATCGGGATTTCCGGTGGGAACGCTGGCCGCCAACCTTGCGGCCTGCATTGTGCTCGGCTTTTTGGGGGGATTGATCGCAGCGCGGATAGATGTCCCCACCCCCCTCAAAAGTGGTGCCATGGTGGGCTTTTGCGGCGGTTTCAGTACGTTTTCTACCTTTTCCAATGAATCTCTAGGACTGTTCGGGGCGCAACGGCCCGGCGTCGCCCTGCTCTACGTAGGCCTGAGTGTCGTGATCTGCCTCGCCGGCATCTGGCTCGGCCAATGGCTGGGGCGCGCGGTGGCTTGAGCGGACAATGCTTGATTCCTAATTCCTTTCCGCCTAGATTTCCCCTCCACCTAAATCCCATTTCCATGCGCCGATTCGCAATTCTGCTGCTCGTGGCCCTGGGGGGCCTTTCTGCCTGTTCTGATTCCGGTCCTTCGACCCCGGACATTCCGGAATTCCTCGAGGCCCGCTCACCCTCCGACAAATTGGCGGTGCGGTTTTACCTTTCCTCCGAGGGCCGACCCACCTACCGCGTCGCTTACTACGGCATCATCGACATTCAACCCTCACACCTGGGATTTGACCTGAAAGATGCGCCACCACTGGAAAAAGGGTTTGCCATCACCGGCTTCGAAAACCGCAGCTTCGACGCGACCTGGGAGTTGCCTTGGGGAGAGCAACGGGAAGTCCGCAACCACTACAACGAACTGTTCGTCGCCCTGCAAGAACAGGAAGCTCCCCACCGCCGGCTCGACCTGCGCTTCCGCGCCTACGACGATGGCATCGGATTTCGGTACGAATTTCCCGAACAGGAAAATCTGGACGAGGTTGTGATCATGGACGAAAACACCGAGTTCCGCTTCCAATACGACTACGAATGTTGGTGGATTCCCGGCGATTGGGACATTTACGAACACCTCTACCAGCACACCAAATTCTCCGAAATCGACGCTCTAAACCTGGAAGAGAAGCAGGAGTTGGCGCAAAGTTACATCCCGGAAAATGCGGTCAATACACCGTTTACCCTGAAGCAAGCCGGGAAGACGCACCTGAGTTTCCACGAAGCCGCCCTCACCGATTATGCCGGCATGACCCTCCGGATCGAACCCGATTCCCTCCGCATGGTCACCGAGCTGGTGGGCAGTGCGGCGGGCCACAAGGTACGCCGGAAAGTTCCGTTTTCTACCCCCTGGCGCACCATTCAATTTGCCTCCGATGCGGCCGGACTCATCGAATCAAATCTGATCCTAAACCTCAATGAACCGAGCAAAATCGACGACATGTCCTGGTTCCAGCCCATGAAATACGTGGGAATCTGGTGGGAGATGCACCTGGGAAAATCCAGTTGGGACCGGGCCAGCGGACGCCACGGCGCCACCACCGAAAATGCGAAGCGGCACATCGATTTTGCGGCGGAAAACGGGATGGGTGGGGTGCTGATTGAGGGCTGGAACACCGGTTGGGAACATTGGATTGGGTTTGAAGACCGGGAGGGCGTCTTTGATTTTGTGACCCCGTATCCGGATTATGATCTGGATGAAGTCGCCGCTTACGCCAAGGAAAAAGGCGTCGACATCATCATGCACCACGAGACCTCCGCCGCACCGCGCACCTACGAGCAGCAAATGGACACTGCATTTGCCCTGATGAAAAAACACGGTATGCGCGCGGTAAAGACTGGTTACGTCGGCAAAATCATTCCCAAGGGCGAGTACCACCACGGGCAATGGATGGTCAACCACTACCGGAAAGTCCTGGAAAAAGCCGCCGCGCAACAAATCGCCATCAACGCCCACGAACCGATCAAAGACACCGGCATCCGCCGGACCTGGCCCAATGCAGTCTCCCGCGAAGGCGCCCGCGGACAGGAATTCAACGCCTGGGGCGCCGCCAACGGCAATCCCCCCAACCATCTGCCCATCCTCGCTTTTACCCGACTCCTCTCGGGACCGATGGATTTCACCCCCGGGATCTTCAACCTCAAGCTGGAGCCTTGGAAAGAAAACAACCAGATCAATACCACCCTGGCCCAGCAGCTCGCCCTCTACGTAGTGATTTACAGCCCGGTCCAGATGGCCGCCGACCTGATCGAACACTACGCGGATCAGCCCGCTTTTCAGTTCATCCGCGACGTCGGGGTCGACTGGGAGCAAAGCCGGGTCCTCAACGCAGAAGTCGGCGAGTATGTGACCATCGCCCGGGAGGAACGGGGTACCGGCCGTTGGTTTGTCGGGGGCATCACCAATGAAAAACCGCGCGAACTGTTGTTGCGCTTTGATTTTTTGCCGCCGGGCCAACGGTATACCTGCACGCTGTACCAGGACGGGCCGGATGCCCACTGGAACGACAATCCCTTCGACCTGGAAATCGTGCCCGCCTTCGAGTTGCGTGCCGACCACGCGGCGCTGGCCTTGAAGCTGGCGCCGGGGGGTGGCTTTGCGCTGAGTTTGCTTCCGGTAGCGGAGTGAGCAAAAGTTGCATAATCCGACGTCCCCGACAAAACATCGCCGAAAACGACGCGGACCGGGTCGGTCAGGGGCTTCCTTGGGTGGGATTTCTTACTTTTGCGCCATGAAGGTCGCAAATTGGGCAAATTATCCCATCGTAGATGCGGAAGTCCGCAGTTTTTCCAGTCCCACCGATGTCCGGGAGCGTACGGCAGACTGGAATGAGTACATCCCGCGCGGCCTGGGCCGCTGCTACGGAGATTCCGCCCTCAACGGCAAGATCCTTTCGACCTTGAAGTACAACCGCTTCCTCGATTTCGATACGGAAAATGGCGTTTTGACCTGCCAATCCGGAATCAGCTTTGAGGACATTTTGAAAGTCATCGTTCCCAAAGGCTGGTTTTTACCGGTTACCCCCGGAACAAAATTTATCACTTTGGGGGGCGCGATCGCCGCCGATGTCCACGGCAAGAACCACCACTCCGACGGCTGTTTCAGCCGGCACCTGATCTCCTTGGATCTACTCGCCGCTGACGGTACGACTTACCACTGCTCCCGCGAGGAAAATCCGGAAATCTTCTGGGCTACGGTCGGCGGTATGGGGCTGACCGGAATCATTTTACAGGGTGCTTTCCGCCTCAAGCCCATCGAAACCGCTTACATCGTGGAGGAAAGTACCAAAGTGAAAAACCTAGATCAGTTGTACCCGATGTTTGAGGAATCGATGAAGTACACCTATTCGGTGGCCTGGATCGATTGCCTGGCCCGGGGCAAAAATCTGGGCCGCGGTATTCTCCTGAATGGGGAACACGCGGGGCACAATGACCTCAAAACCGCAAAGCAGAAGGCCAATCCTCTGACCATCCCGCGCAAGCGCAAGATCACTGTACCTTTCTTTCCCCCTTCGGCGATCATGAATCCCTTCACGATCAAGACCTTCAACCAGCTTTTCTACGCCAAAGGAAAAACCGGTCAGCACGTCATCGATTACGACCAGTATTTCTACCCGCTGGATGGCATTCACCACTGGAACCGGGCTTACGGCAAGCGCGGATTTGCCCAGTACCAATTCGTGATTCCGCCCAAAAACAGCTTTGACGGCCTGGTACGCATCATGGAAAAGATCAGTCGGGAACGCATGCCCTCTTTCCTCACCGTACTGAAGTATTTCGGACCGCAAGAAGAAGGAATGCTCTCTTTCCCCACCGAAGGGTACACCCTGGCGCTCGACTTTCCGCTGTTCAAACGCACCTTCAAGTTCATGGATGAACTGGACGAAATCGTGAACGAACTCGGTGGTCGCCTCTACCTCACCAAAGATTCTCGCATGAATGGGGAAATGCTCAAGCGGGGCTATCCGCGACTGGAAGAATTCCTCGCGGTGAAAGGGCGACTGGACCGCAACGACCAGTTGCACAGCCTGCAGAGCCGGCGCGTGGGCCTGTGAATCACCTGGCTTGCGCAGAAAATTCACCGCCATAAATTACCGATTCGAGCCTAAACCGAAAGAAAGCCGCCCTGGGCGGGCAATTAAGCCCTGCCAATTCCTTTTACTCCCCACCGAAAATGCTTAATTTGTTGGTGAATTACCGATCAATGGTCCCAATCTTTGCTTCTTTTCGTGCCCTTGTTCTGGCAGTTGCCCTGCTATTTTGTGCGCAGTGGAGCAGTGCTCAGTTCCAGTCGGCCACCATCGTCGTGGACGGTTTGACCTGCTCGATGTGCTCCTACGGCGTCGAAAGATCGCTGCGCAAGCTCGAGTTCGTCGACGATGTTCAAATGGACCTCAATTCGAATACGGCCCAGGTAAGCTTTCGGACGGACCGCGAAGTCATGATCACTGCTCTGGCAAAAAAGGTTACCGACGCCGGATTCAGCGTCCGCAGCTTGCAAGCTACCGCCAGTATCGAACACCACTCCATTCCCGGCGACATTGACTATCTGATCGGACATTCGGTGTGCCACTTCCTCGAATCGGTCGACGTCCCAGAAGGCCAATTGGTGATGACTTTCATCGGCAAGGAGTTCATGGACAAACGGGCCTGGAAGAAATGGCGGGCCCAACTTGCCGACCAAAAGGGAAGCTTGCAGAGCACTGCCTTCCTGGAAGCCCGGGAGTACTGTTTTGTGACTTTGTAGCCCCGATTATGCAACGCTGCCTTTTGTACATATTCTTGCTTTTCATTGCGGTACCGACCGCACCCGCGCAAGAACTGTTCATCCACAACAACCCGGCCAGCGTACTGCCCCGGGACGCGATTGCGGTGCGAACCATTAGCGGATTGTACAAAGAAGACGGTTACTTGCGCTTCCGGCAGGGCTTGCGCGTCGGTTTTGGGATATTGAGCGCCTGGCAGATGGCGGTCGAGGTCTCATTTTCCAACCACAATCACCCGGGCCTGATCAGTGAACTTTTTGGCGATGGCACGGTCGATCATTCCCACCACAACCACGGCTCCGGGGAGGGTGACATCAATGAGGAGCATTTGCACCCCTTCCAGCTCAATGGCATCACCTTGTCTTCGCAGTACCGCTTTTTTACCAGTGACGGCCCCAACCGGCACCTCCGCGCGGCCACCTACCAAGTATTGTCCACCAACTTTACCACCCACAACTTTGCCGAGCCCAACCTGCAGCACCGCACCGCGGGCGCGACTGTGGGACTGATCGGAACTTGGTTGCGCAACAAATTTGCCGCGAGTCTACGCCTGGGCGGAATTTACTCGCTGGCATCCCACGAAAAGGAGACCGGACGCGCCTTCAAACCCGGCAATGCCCTCGAATACGCACTTTCGCTGGGCTACCTGGCCTTTCCCACCCGCTACAAAAGCTACCAACAGCTGAACATCAACTTTTACGCGGAGTTCATGGGCCGCTGGTTCCGACGGGGGCTGGCCCGCGATACCGACGGCATTTGGTACTACATCGAAAACAGTCCCGAGACCGATCCCGGACGCTACCTCGAATTTCGCCCCGGATTGCAGTTCATCCTCAATTCCCGGATGCGGGCCGATTTCTCGACCGCTTTGCCCTTCCTGGGCCGGTCCTACACGATGGACTACCCCCAATTTCAACTCAATTTGCAGTATTTGTTTTTTCGGTAATCGACCCGATTTATATTTGCGGGCGTATTCAAACCGATCCGTTACGTGAAGAAGAAATTACTGTTCGTCGAACTGCACCAGGAGACCAACTCGTTTTCCACGGTTCCTACCACTTTGCGGGAATTTGAGAATTTCAGCTTGTCCTACGGCGAGGAAGTCTGGGCTTTTGCCGACAAGTACAAAGCCCAGGCGTACGGTTTTCGCCAGGCAGTTCGGAGGTGGGGCCAGGACGAATTTGCCATCGTACCCGTCTATGCGGCCTGGGCTTGGAGTGGCGGCCCCATCGCCCGGGAGGTCTACGAACAGTTCAAAACTGAGGCCGTGACCGCGGTGGCCGAAGTGGCGAACCTGACCGGAATCTACGTGAGCCTGCACGGGGCGATGGGCGTGGAAGATCTGCGCGACCCCGAGAGTGATTTCTTGCGGGCAATCCGCGCCGTGGTAGGCGTTGATTTTCCAATTGCGGTTTCCTTTGACCTGCACGCCAATGTCACCGAGGAAAACATCCGGCTCGCTTCCTTTCTGGTCGGTTATCACACCAATCCGCACCGGGATTTCCGGCGTACGGGACGGGAAGCGGGGCGCTTGCTGATTGGGACAGTGCGTGGAGACATGCACCCGACGATGGCCTGGCGCAAGCTGCCGCTGCTGAAAGGCGGCGGCTGGGGAATCGATTTTCTCCAACCGATGCGGGGCATCATCCGCTACATGAAGCGCCTGGAAAAACGCAAAGCGGTCCTCGCCGCAGCCAGCTTTTGGGTCCACATCTGGATCGACGATGAAGAACTGGGTTGGAGTGCAGTGGTCACCACCAACAATGATCCCGCCCTCGCCGAACAACTTGTGGGCGAACTGGCGGATCGCATGTGGGCGGTGCGGGCGCGCAAGCACCCCCAACCCAAACCCGTCAACGAAGCGATCCGCATCGCCTCCCAATCTTGGTTGCGGCGCAAACTCGGCACCGTGGTCTTTTGCGATGTCTCCGACATTGTGGGGGCGGGGGCGCCCGGCGCCAATACCAATATTCTGGCGGCGCTCCTCAAGCAGGCACCCGAACTGTATTCTTACGTGCCGGTGCGCGATCCGATCGCGGCCCTCGCCATCTGGGACACCCCCCAGGGCGAACACGTAGAGATCCGTGTAGGCGGGAGCATTGACCCGGAAAACAATCCTCCGGTCGACTTTTCCGGCGACATTGTCTTCCGCATCGACGGGGCAATGGGCAAAACTTCCATTATTCGCCACCAAGGTTTGCACCTGATCCTGAGCGAATTGCCGTTTACCGGGTATTTCCGCAGCGATTTCACCGACCTGGGCATCAATCTCTGGAAAACCGACATCGTGGTGGTAAAAAACCTGTTCCCTTTCCGCTACCGGCTCGCCCTCTACAACCGACGCACGGTGAATGTCCTGACCCGAGGCATCACAAATGTAGACGTGCACCAATTGCCGTACGTAAAAGTGCCCCGCCCGATTTATCCTTTGGATGAGGTAAAAGATTGGCGGGGATAATGGTTGCGCAACCATTTGGTGAAATTAACGGCCGCCGCTAAACCGGAGGGGCCAGTTCGCGCACCGAATGGCCATTTTCGCGCAGCCATCGGATCCAGGCCAGGTACTTCTGGCCTTTCATAACGCGGGGAAACTTGCTCTGGCCGCCCACTTTGCCCAGGTGCTCCAGGTAATCCAGGAAGACGCGGTTGGGCAATACTTCGACAAACATGTGCTTGAGCGCGTGCTGCCGTTCCACCGGGTAATCGTCGTTGACCCCAGCAATGGCCCGGTCGAGTAGTTCCTGTACCACCGGAACGTCTACGGTTTGATCGCAGCCCACAAACCAATGGTGACCCAGCTTGCCCCCGTGCTGGATCCCGGCCACGGTAAATTCAGGGAAACTCACGCCCAATCGCTTCGCGACGACCCCGAGCCCCTGGTTCATATTGTCCACCGAAAGGTGCTCCCCGCACAAGCTGAGAAAGTGCTTGGTGCGCCCATCGATGATCAACTCTGCTGGGGCCAGCGAGACGAAGCGGACCACGTCGCCGATCAGATAGCGCCACGCACCCGAACAGGTGCTCATGACCAAGGCGTAAGGCTTGCCGATTTCTACCTGATCGATTCCGTAGGTCGGAACGTGGGGATGCAGCACTTGCCCATGCTCATCAAAATGCTCCTCATCGAAGGGAATGAACTCGTAATAAATGCCGTTGCTGTGCAGCAATTCCATCCCGGCCGCATAAGGACGGGTCTGCAACGCGATGAACCCCTCCGAGGCGAGGTAGGTCTCAATGTAGGCCATCGGGCGCTTGAAGTGGGTCTCCAGCTTGCGCTTGTAGGGATCGATGGCGACCCCACCGTGGATAAACGCCCGCAAGTGCGGCCAGATGTCATGAATGCTGTCCACTTTGTACTCCTCGCGGATCCGTTCGATCAACACGTCGAGCCAGGCGGGCACTCCCGCCACAATGCCGATGTCCCATTTGGGGGCCTTTTCCACCATCATATTGAGGCGGGTTTCCCAATCTTTATTGCGGGAAATTTTTGAGTTGGGCTTTTGCAGCAGCCGCATGAAAAAGGGGATGTTTTTGACGTTGATGCCACTGACATCGCCTTTGAAATGGTGGCCGTAATCCTGGAGGGCCGTGGATCCGGAAAGGGTGAGGATGCGGCGTTGCAGGGCCACCCCGCCGAGGTTAAACTTGCGGAGGACGAGCAACTGGCGAACGCTGGCCACCTGGGTAGCCCGAATCATATCTTTGGTAACCGGGATGTGCTTTGAAGGGGCACCCGAGGTGCCGGAACTGAGGGCAAAATATTTGATCTTGCCCGGCCAGGTGACATTCGGCTCGCCGTCCTCGGCGCGTTGCCACCAGGGATGCATTCCGGCGTAGTCGCACAGGGGAACCGCCGCGCGAAACGCTTCCCGGGGATCCGAGGCTTGCCGAATATCAGCAAAGCCATAGTGGCGCCCAAAAGCGGTATCGGCACTGCGTTGCAGCAATTTTTGGAAGACGCGCTCCTGGCCGACTTTGGCGTCCTGGCGAAACCGGTTGATCCGCCCGGACAAAGCGATCCGGCGGCGCAGCGATTGGGTCAGGAGGCGGGCCTCAGTTTGGCGGGAGTATCTTCGTCGGGGGGGCATAATCGAGCAATGTATTTCAACAAAGAGCAATTCGGTAGCAGATCCAGTACTGCAAAGTTAAAGATTTTTTCCGGGGTGCCCCAGAGCAAGGGGACGCCAGAGTGGCCGACCACAGGGCAAAGCCGGGAAAATCCTCGCCTGCGCCCAAAAGTGTCCGCACAATCCGCATTCCACAGCGACCAAGAGCACGTTCAATTCCCGAAACCGACCAAACAACCGACAAAACAGTGCAAAAAAACGACCTCCATTGCAATGCGCCCCGAGGTTTGTTATTTTTATTGATTAGAAGCACTGTACGCTGCTGATACAGGTAAATGACAAGAACCACGCGCCACCTCATTTCCTTGCTTTGCATGATTCTCCCGGTACTGCCGGCCCTGGCTTCCCACGGGCACGAGGGAGAAGTGAGTTCCAAGGTGCGCTTCATTGAGAACAAAGGCCAGTGGGAGAACCAAGTCCTGTACGCCGCCAGTCTGCCCATGGGGCGCGTATTCTTGGAGCAAGACCGGCTCAACTACGTATTTTGTGATGTCAGCGACCTGCACGACCGCTATTTTCACCGCACCGAAGACGATGGGCCGCCCCGCCCGCTGGATTGCCACTCATTTACCGTAAAATTTCCCGGGGCCAACCTTTCTGCTCTGGTGCAAGGCGCGCATCCGGAACCCCACTACTACAATTACTTCACCGGTCAGGATCCTTCCCGCTGGGCGTCCCGCGCTTCCCTCTTCGAACAAATTACCTACCGCGACATCTATCCCGGCATCGACCTGGTCCTCCACGGCCGGGACGCCGGCCTCAAGTACGAATTCGTCGTTGCGCCCGGGGCCGATCCCAGGCAGATAGAACTGCGGTACGAAGGACTGACCGGTATCGCCACTGCCGAAGGCCAATTGCAACTCACCACGGAAGTGCTCACCATCATCGAAGAGGAACCTTATGCCTACCAGGCCGCGACCGAAATCCCCTGTGACTTCCAGCTCAATGGGACCACGGTGCGTTTTGCCCTGCCCAATGGCTACGACCCAAACCGGGAGCTGGTGATCGACCCCACCCTGGTCTTCTCGACCTTCACCGGATCCTTTGCCGACAACTTCGGATTTACCGCCACTTACGACGACAGCGGCAACCTATTTGCCGGCGGCATCACCTACGGACCGGGCTATCCGGCGACCACCGGGGCTTTCCAGGTTCCCTTTGGTGGGGGACTCTTCGACATGTCGATCTCCAAATTTGGCCCCAACGGCACCCACCTCTGGTCCAGTTACCTGGGCGGATCCGACGTGGATCAGCCCCATTCCCTCATCGCCAATGACCTCGGGGAGCTGTTCATCATGGGCCGCACCAATTCCAACAACTTCCCCGTGGTGGCCGGCAGCTACGACGTCACCCACAACGGCGACGCCGATATCATCGTCAGCAAGCTAAATCCCAATGGCAACATTTTGCTGGGTTCAACCTACATCGGCGGGGCCCAGGACGATGCCATCAACATCACCACGGCCTACACCCAGAGCAGCATCAAGTACAACTACGGCGACGATGCCCGGGGTGAGGTCGTCCTCGACGACAACGGCGACGTCTACGTGGCCGCCTGCACCCGATCCAGCAATTTTCCGGTCACCGCTGGCGCCATTCAGGCATTTCCCGCCAGCACCCAGGACGGATGCGTCTGCAAATTGTCCTCCGACCTGACCACTCTGGTCTGGTCCACCTACCTCGGTGGCAGCGATGACGATGCCGCCTATTCGCTCAAAGTGGACGGCAGCGGCAATACTTTCGTCGCCGGCGGCACGGCCTCCAATGACTTCCCGACCTCTCCCGGCAGTTACCAGGCGACCAAACCCGGCGGCATCGATGGCTTCATCACCAAAATCAATCCGGCGGGCAACAGCATTGTCACCTCTACCTACATCGGTACCGCGGATTACAACCAATGCTACTTTCTCGAACTCGACGCGGACAACGATGTCTACGTCCTCGGCCAAAAGCGGGGAGCAGACCTCGTCACGCCCGGGGTCTGGTCCACTCCCACCGGCGGCCAATTCATCAAGAAACTCAACAACGATCTCACCAGCATCATCTACTCCACCCAGTTTGGCACGAGCAATACGATGATTGATTTCTCGCCGACCGCTTTTCTGGTGGATGTCTGCGAATACGTCTACGTCACCGGCTGGGGCGGACAAGTCAACTTCCAGGGCAATACTTTCGGCCTGCCCACCACGCCGAACGCCATTCAATCTTCCACCGACGGCTCCGATCTGTACATGATTGTCCTGGAAACCGACGTCACGGCCGTCGAATTCGCGACCTTCATGGGCGGCGCGGTCAGCTTCGAGCACGTGGACGGCGGCACGAGCCGCTTCAATAAATTCTCGGAAATCTACCACTCGGTCTGCGCCGGCTGCGGCGGCAACTCCGATTTCCCGACGACCGGCAACGCCTGGTCCAACAGCAACCTCAGTACGAACTGCAACCTGGCCTGCTTCAAACTGGAACTCGACCAGCAGGGCATCCTCGCCAACTTTGTTCCCAATCCGGATACCGGCGGCTGCGCCCCCCACACGGTACTGTTCGATAACCTGACCGTCGGGGGAAACCAGTTTTTCTGGAATTTTGACGACCCCCTTTCCGGACCACTCAATACTTCGACCAGCCTCAATCCCACTCACGTCTTCAACAATCCCGGCACCTACAACGTCCAGTTGATCGCCATCGATTCGAGCACCTGCAACATCGTCGATACCGTCTACCGGACCATTCAGGTATTTGCGGTCCCGGTGGCAAACATCACTCCGGACACCAGTGTTTGCGAGGGCGAAAGCATCCAATTGGTGGCCTCGGGGGGCCAAAGCTACGCCTGGAGCGGCGGAGTCAGCAATCCCACCTCCAATACGGTAACCGCTGCGCCCACCACCACGACCACCTATACGGTCGTCGTCACCAATCCCGGTGGCTGTGCCGACACCGCCGACGTGGAAGTATCCGTGCTGCCTGCACCCACCGCACTGGCCACCGGCAGTGGATTCATTTGCCCAGGAGACAGCATCCCCCTATCTGGCTCCGGCGGGATCAGCTACGCCTGGGCTCCCGGAAACAGCGTTTCCGACCCCAATGCCGCAAACACCCTGGCGTTCCCCGCGAGTTCCACGACCTATACCCTGACCGCAACCGCCGCCAATGGCTGCGAGGACACCGACACGGTACAAGTCAATGTCTCCCCCATCGATGCCGATCCTGGACCCGATCTGGACCTCTGCATCGGAGAGGAAGTCCAGATCAATGCCTCCGGGGGCAGCACCTTTACCTGGTCGCCCGGCACCGGCCTCAGCAATACGACCACCAGCAACCCCATCGCCAATCCCACTTCCTCGATCACCTACTTCCTGACGGTGACCGATACCTTTGGGTGTGTGGACACGGACAGCTTGCGGATCACCGTGCGACCGCTACCGATTGTGGACGCCGGTCCCAACCAGGTGCTCCTCTGTGAGCTTGACTCGACCCTGCTGACCGCCTCCGGCGCCATCAACTACACCTGGTCGCCCACCTTGTCGCTGAGCAACCCCAATTCGGGGACCACCTTTGCCTTCCCGACGAGCACCACCACTTACACCGTCGTCGGTACGGACCAGTTCGGGTGCGAAAACAACGATACACTGCTGATCGAAGTGCTGCCGGCTCCGATTGCCGAGGCATTTGGCGGGGATACGATTTGCGCTGATTCCAGCATCCAGGTATTTGCTACCGGCGGGGTGTCCTACAGTTGGGCGCCGGCGGGGGCATTTGCCGATCCCACCGAGCAGAACCCCATCGCCACGCTGGGCGCGACCACCGACCTGATCGTGACCGTCGTCGGAGCCAATGGCTGCGACAATTACGACACCGTACGGGTGCCGGTCACCCCAACCCCGGAAGTGCAAATTTTCGGCGGTGACTTCATCTGCCTGGGCGACGACATGACCCTCCTCGCGCTGGCGGAGGGCCAAATCACCTGGAGCACCGGAGAAACGGGACCGCGCATCCGCGTAGAACCCGTGACCGATACCTGGTACTCGGCGTCTACCATCGTCGACGAGTGCCCCAGCGAACCGGACAGCATCCAAATCATCGTGGACGACCAGCTTCCCATTGCGGCCTTCACCGCCAATCCCGACTCGGGCCTGGTGCCGCTCACCACCGATTTCATCAACCTGAGCCAGAATGCGAGTTCCTACGCCTGGGATTTCCGGGACGGCAACCGCTCCACGGATTTCAGCCCGAGCCATACCTTCCAGGACACTGGCCGCTTCGACGTGGAACTGATCGCTTACAACGCCAATGGCTGCCCCGACACCGTCTACCAGCGCGTGATCGTCGGCGCCGATTTCACGATTTACGTGCCGAATGCCTTTACCCCCAATGGTGACGGAGTAAACGATTACTTTGCGACGCCCTGGATCGGGGTGCGGGAATTCCACGTGCAGGTCTACGACCGCTGGGGCATGTTGATCTACGAATCTTTCGATCCCAATTTCAAATGGTACGGCATTTTCAAAGGCAATGATTGCCAGGAGGGCGCCTACGTCTACGTGATCGAAGCCAGCGGCTACATCGGGGAAAAAGTGCGCAAAGCCGGCTCGGTGACTTTGATGCGGTGACCAACATCAATCCTGGAGCAGCGCCCACTCCCAGCGCAGCGGCGCCAATCTCCCCCAAATCTTCAGCCCGGTAAAATAGTCCGTCCGCGCCTGGTTCAGTACCGCCTGCACTTCCTGGCGCACCCAGGGTCCATCCGCCAGGTCACTCTCTAAAAATGCCCGCGAAGCCGTCCAATCTTCTAACCACTCCCGCCAGGGCCCGCGCATCCAGGCCAAAATCGGCGTGGGGAATCCGACCTTTTGCCGCTTCTGGCGAATGGCTTCGGGCACCACGCCTTGCATCGCATCGCGCAGGATCGCCTTCGTGAAGCCTCCCCGCAGCCGCGCTTCCCAGGGCAGGGAAAACGCATAGCTCACCAAGCGGTGATCGGTGAAGGGCATCCGGATTTCCACTCCGCACATCATCGCGTAGCGCTCGTAATTGCGCAACATCACCGGGAAGATGCGCTCGTGGTAAAGTTGGTACAAATAGGCGCCGTGGTGGCCCAGCGTGCGCTTCAATTCCCCGGGCAATTCCTGCCCCCCCCCACCCCAACGGTACGCCAGCGCGGTACTGAAGCGGGCCCGGGCCTTAGCAAACTGCGGATGGCCCGGGTAAAAATCATTGAAGGCCCGGATAATTTCTCGCCAGGCCCGGACATTGAAACCGGCATCACCAAAAGCGTGAAACAGCCCCTCCCCGTAACCAGAAAGCAGTTCATCCGCGCCGTGGCCATCGACCGAAACCGATTTCCCGCGGGTCTTCATCCCTGCGTACAGGGCTACCTTGGGGGAAATGCAATTGTCGTGTAGCTCCTCAAACTCCCGCATTTGCTTCCGGAGCAGATCCGGCTCCGGGGCCGTCGCCGCAATCGCATTAAAGTCCGCACCTACCGCTTCCGCCACCGTACGCGCCGCCGCCGATTCGTCGAATACCGTTCCCGGAAACTCCACCGTAAAGGTTTGGAGCCGCGGTGTTTCCGGACGCATCCCCACCAATGTCCCCACCACCGACGCCGAATCCAGCCCCCCGCTCAAACTCGCCACCACGGGTACATCCGCCCGCAAGCGCAAGCGGCAGGCATCCTCCCACAACTCCCGGAAGCGAGCCACCTGTTCCGCATAAGTGGCCGGCACCTCCACCCGGTGCTCCAGCGTACTCCAGTACCGGTGCAACTCCAATTTGCCATTGCGGTATTCCCCCCAATGCCCCGCGGGAAAGCGCTTGATTCCGGCAATAAGACAGTGTTCGGTAGCCTCGTAGCCGCGCAGATCCGCCGCCAGTTCACGGAAATTTGCCGCCGGCCGCACCGATTGAAGAAAGTTGAACAGCGGCTTCATCTGGGAGGCAAATCCGAAGCGGCCCCCCTCCTGGAAATAGTAAAGCGGCTGCTTCCCGAAACGGTCCCGGGCGAGGATCAAGCTTTGGCGGGAATCGTCCCACATACCAAAGGCCCACATGCCGTTGAATTCGGCCAGGGCCGCCGGCCCCCACTGCTGCCAGGCCGCGAGGAAGACCTCGGTGTCGCTTTGGGTGACGAAGCGCTGGCCCAAAGCTTCCAGTCGCCGCCGCACCTCTGGATAATTGTAAAACTCGGAATTGGCGGTGATGGTGAGTGCGCCGCGCCGCATCGGTTGCCGACCGCCGGACCCCAGATCGATAATCGCCAGGCGCCGGTGGCCCAATTGCACGTGGCCTTGGGGATGCTGCCAACTGCCTTCACCATCCGGTCCCCGCTGCGCCATGGCATTCAAGGCCTTCTGAAAAGCCGGTTGGTCAGGTACCGGCAACACCCCGAGGATCCCGCACATATCAGTTCAGCGTTGATTGAATGATCGACCAGAGGCGGGCGACCCGGTCCCGCAAACCAAATTCCGCCGCAATGCGCCGGTGCGCGGCGGCCCCCATTTTTCCCGCCAGCGCCCCATCCACCACCAATTTTCGCAGTGCGGCGGCCATGCCCGAGACATCGCCTTCTTCCACCAGCAGACCGGTTTTTCCGGACTGCACCACATCGGGAATCCCGGCGTGGCGCGTCGCAACCACGGGCAATCCGGCCGCACCCGCTTCCATGATGGCCACGGGGGTTCCTTCGGAGTCGCCATTGGCGGCGGTCAAGCTGTGCTGGACAAAGGCCCGGGACCGCTGCATTTCGGCGGCAATCTGAGCGTGGGGCATTACCCCCGGCAACTGTACGTGGTTGCTCAGTTTGAGGGCGCGTACCAGACTGAGACAGGCCCCTTTGAGTGGCCCTTCGCCGGCCATGGTCAGGCGTGCGTCGGGATGGGTTTTAACTAACTCGGCAAAGGCCAGCAGGGTCAGGTGGGGGGCTTTGGTTTCGCTGAAGCGGCCCGCGGCCAGAAAACGAAGTGGGTTCTGCGCCGGCTGGGTGGGCGAAAACTGTTCCAAATCGGCGCCACAAGGATTCCAATGCAGCTTTTCCGGGGGTGCGCCCATTTCCGCCAATCGCGCCACCATGGCCCGCGACACCCCGACGATGGCCGCGGCTTGCCGGAACAGGGCGGAATATTGGCCGGAATACTCCTCCAGGAGCGATTGGTCATAAACATCGAAGCCGTGAAAGTGTACGGTCAGGGGCAAGTCAAGTTCCCGGGCGATGTCCTGCATTTCTACTCCGGTGGGGCCGTACTGGGCGAGAATCGCGCGCACTTGGTGCTTGCGCAGGTAGGTTTTGATGCGCTGGCGGAGGGTACTGTGCAGTTCGCGCTGCAGCAAGCGGTCTTTGGCGTAAGCCAATCCCTCCCGGAAATAGGAATCCGAGATGAAGTGCCGTCCATCCGGCCGAAAACGGGGCAGATAGGCGCCGTAGAGGTAGTGGACATCGGCCGGCAAGAGTTCGCGCTGGGCCCGAATAAAGGTTTCGGACCAGGCGGATTCATTGGGCGATATGAGGGCGATTGGGGGCCGCATGTCAGTTCCGGCGGAAAAAGTTGAGGATGTTCCGCCAGTGGGCTGACCGTGCGGTAAGCACCGGAGGCAGCGCAAGTTCGGGGCGAAATTGCTCCAGGGCCTTGAGGTAGCGGTCGAGATACGGCTGCAAGGCCATTTCGCGGCCGGTTTCCATGATTTCGGTGAGCAGCGACGCGGTAAAGTGGATGAACACGATGGGCCATTTCCCGTCAATGCGCACTTCGCCGTCCACCAGCACCCGCGGTAAGGCCCGCCGATTCCAGTAGGCCACGTTGCAGCCCCGGTGGGACACGAGGTGGACGGGCGGAAAATATACCGGTAAGATGTCCAGGTAGCGCTGATCGACAAAATAACCGCGGGCCGGGTCTTTGGCACAATGGTGCAGGCAGGCCTTTGCCCACCAAAGCAGAGCCGCCTCGGCTTTGCGGTTGGCCCCAACAAATCCGGCATTGTAGAGGCCGTCAGTGAAGTGGTTGCGGAACTCGTGGACGTCCTCGTTCGGATTCAGGATGCGCCAGTGCGGCGTGAGTACCAAATGCGCCGCGTCCAGGTGGGCGAATAAAAAGCGGGGATCGGCAAAAAAGAAAAGATCGTTGTCGAGAATTATAACCCGCTCATATTCACTTTGCAACAAATGGTGCAACAGTACCGGCTTCAGGCTCCAGCGGAGGGCATCTTGCTGCTCGGGGCGGTGGTACTTCTGGCAAATGGCTTTGCCGGTGACCGGCTGCTGCACTGCATCCAGTTCCAGCCAGGTGATGCCTTCGCCTTGCCCCCGCCCGTCGACCACAAGCGCCACGTAATCAATGTCCTCCAACCAAGGCGACAAGGAATGGTGGAGAGCCCTGACCTGGGGCAAGTGGCTGACGGTGGTAATGGTACAGAAAGCGCTGCGCATAGCCGATGGCAACAATATAGGTAAAAAGGGGTTTGCGAAATCGGCAAAAAACGGCGGCAACTCCTTGGGGACGACGTATCGGGGGGATTTGCGCCGAAGGATGCTTGCCGCATATCGGCAAATTCCCTACTTTCGTGATCTCAGTTCATTGAAAAGGATTCCGAAGAAGCAACGGTGTTGCTGATCGGTCAAAATATCCCACACGAGCATTAACACTGTTTAATCAGTCCTAACATTTATTACAATTGGAGACAAGCTCAGGGGGACTAAGAGCGGACCGCAACCTGACTTGTCAGGTCTCTCTGATCAGAGGGCAGCGGATGGTCGAGGTCACCGGCATCTCCACCCATGTCAGTCCGTTGGGGTTGATATAACCAAAGATGCCCGGGTGGGTTTTTTTATACCCCGATTCTTAGCTTTTTATTAGAATCACGCAAGGAATCAACATTAAATCCTTTTCCAATTTCCCCAAATAACCACTTTATTCAATTTCAATTTATAAGAATGGATCGATTTTAGGTTTCAAACCGCAGCCATCGCTTGTATGTTTGTATTGTAGCCCAAAGCCATAGGGCTAATTAAGTGATTCGTTCTTTCACTGAATAAAAAACTGAATATTCCGAAAGGAACCAACGCTTCCCCAGTCCACGACGAAGGAAGCGTTTTTTATTGGGCTGGGGTGAAAATTATTCTCCCAGCAATAACCACATTGATCCCCCCACGGCCAGCAGCGAAAGCCCCCGCGTCCACCAAAGTTGGGGCAGGCGGATCAGGTCCACGACCAACCCTGCCAGCAGCAGTATGGCACCCACAACCAAAATCTGGCCGATTTCCAACCCCAGATTGAACGCCAACAAGGGTTCCCAAAGCGATTCTTCGGCACCCAGCAGCGCCCGCAGATAATTGGAAAAGCCCATCCCGTGAATCAGGCCGAACAACAGAGCCGGCCCGTAGCGCAGTCCCAACCCGCTGGCCTTGCGCGGCGGTAAGACCAGATTCAACAGCGCTACCACGAGAATCGTGACCGGAATCAGCGTTTCCACCCATGCCGAAGGCAGCAGCGGCTGCGCCAGTACACTCAGCGCCAAAGTCAATGAATGCCCCACAGTAAACGCCGTTACCAGCACCAATACCCGCCGCAGGTCCCGCAAGCTGTACCCCGAACAAAGTGCCAACAAAAACAGCATGTGGTCCCAGCCGCCGGGATCCGTGATGTGCTCAAACCCGAGCCGCAGGTACAAACTGAATCCGGACATGGCGGAAAATTAGGAATTTTGGGTGGGTTGTGGGGAATCGGCAACGGTTGATTTATTTGGTATCGTCCTTTTTAGATTCGACAAAAGCGCCTGGACAAAAACGGTTGTATCCAGAAAGATGCGCTCACAAAGATCAAACGGTTTAATATCCATTTTTACAACGATCCATTTCTCAACCTTCTTACGGCTTCAACGGGATCCGAAACATCTTTAAACATGCCCTCGCCATCCGATATTGCCTTTTCAACCTCCTCGTACAACGTGGCCATTCCAGGAATGGCATAAGAGGCGGTTTAAATTTAATTCTGCGATTTTGCTATGGAATCTTTTTCCGCCCCTCTTCAGCTATTTTCCTTGAGCGAACTGCAAACGTCGAGTACCAGCTTCCCAAGGGACACCAGCCTTGCCCGGACTGTGCAATTGGTGCTCGAAATGATGCAACATTGAATCGGACCCAGGTACTCCACCTCGCCAGGCAAAGGTAAGGTTCCGCTTCCCCTATTCCCTCGGGGCTGTTCCCGGTGACCCGGGTTCGATCCACGATGGCGCCGAATCTACCGGCAAGGACTCAAAAAGCGTCTGCGACTCCTTTGCGATTCTAAAATAGGGATAGGCAAATCGAAGCCGGCCTTTTCGCCGTTCAATGCAGTCGGTAAATAAGTACCCGTACGGTTCACTTGCCTTGAGTTGCTTGCGCAGGCGGTACAGGAGGACGTTTGCGTGGTAGTCGTCGATCTCACGGCGGATTTCCCGGCTGATGTCATAGGTGAGGTCATCCATCTCCATCCATCCCCGATTTTCCGCATCCACACCCGATTCGAGATCGGCCACCATTTGCCGGGCCAGAACCAGGGCCATAAAGTGATGTACCCGTTCTCCCAAATCCAATTGCCATCTCGCATTGAGCACTTCGAGGTGGACGCGCTCTTCGTCCGCACTCAGGGTAAATGCAAAATGCGAGGTTGCAAGCAAGGAGACCTTTATCGGTGGGGTGCGGAACTGAATCCCATTTGCACAAAAATTCCAGTCCATGTCCTCGAAATGTACGATGTCACCGTCCTCGAGGTCCACAATCGTGCCCTCCCGCTCCAGTTGCCAGCAGGTGCCGGCCGAAAAGTAGATGGACAAATCAGGATGGTCAAGCGCAGGAATCCCCGGGCGCGGAAACAAAGTTCTAATCTCCGTGGGGTGTTGGACGGCACGAAAATAACTGGCCGGCGGATCATCGTTGAGGAGCACCCATTCGGTTTCCTCGCCCGTCCCAAACTTGATTACGTCGTCTTTATGAATGGGCAATGCCGCCTGGTTAACAAACTTATTGTTGATTAGAGTGCCATTGGTGCTGTGATCTTGCAGGTACCACCGCTGGTTTTGCCAAATCAGTCGGGCATGGATCCGGGAAACATTCGTCGCCGAAATAAATGTATTTACGGCCAGTGCATTGCGACCCAGCAAATGCACCGAATTCAAAAGCACGTAAACGGCGCTGTTCCGTTGTTTAATTACCCCCATCGATCTTGACTGATAATGTTTAAATATAGTACTTTTTCTATGGCCGCCGCCTGCCTGGTAAAGGACAATCATTGGAGGATTGGAAAATCCCCGCGTGCGCACGGCCCACCCTGGGCCTTAGATGCCGATTTACCCACCGCAATCTCCGATTTACCGCCGCCTACTGCCGCAACCCCAAGGCCCCGAAAGGATGTTCTCATCCAGCGATTCCCGAGGCAAAATTGTCGTCCACTCCACCGGACCGCGAGGGTTTCACCGGTACTAACCCAAATACCCGTATCTTCATCGCATCATGCGTGGACTCCGCTTGTTTTTTGGGTGTTTGGTCCTCGGCCTACTCGGCTGCAACCACTCCGCTGATTCCGAATCGGACCGGGAAATCTGCACCTGTGAGCCGTCCCCGGAAAACCGCGCCTATACCCAACGGTACCAACCCGGACGGGGAGCGCTGCTGGCCACCCGTTTTTCGACCCTGGACGAGTTCAAGCACGTGGTCCAGATCGAACACCTGCCCACCCCCACCGCCCCCCAGGACACCGCTACGGCTGTGCGCCTCCGCCATTGCAGCCACGGTCAAGCCTTGAGCAGCCTGCTCACCGCTGGCATCAGCCAGAAAGACATCACCAAAGCCAAAGCCAGCGGCTTTTGGGCCCAATTGAAACTCTTGTTCCGCGCCCCCGAGGTTATCGGACACCGTGCGGACTTGAAGCGGATTTACGTCCTCGCCCGGCGGCGGCCCCTGGAATTCGGCGAAGGCGACATTGCCTTCTTTGACTTCGCCGAAACCATGGTCGCCAACATCAATACCTTCGATTTGGCGTTTCGCTTCCCCCGGGACACGACCGAGAAGGGCTACCTCAATACCTTCAACCACATCAATGCCCAGGCCTTTCTCACCTCGATTTTTTCCGAGGAACTGGCCGATTATGTCGCCGATCTGCACGAACGCAAAAACATGCCCGAATTGATCACCGGCGTCTTCTCTGATTCCCAATTGACCGATCCGAACAACAATCCGGTCGACAATTACGTGGACATGGTAAACAATGAATGGGGCCAGGAGCTGGGCAAGCAACTGGGGCAGCGCTACGGAATCGACCGCCGCACACAATGGAGCCCGCAATTGCTTGCGGACTACCTGAATGACCTGCAAGCCTATTACACTTGGGCGTTCAACATCGGGTTTCGGCCCTACGTGCCGGAGGACGAATTGGTCATCACTTTTGCCGTAAAGTTGAATCACGTACTCGATGATGCTTATCCTTGGGCGGAGACCTGATTACTTGCGCACGAGCCGAAAACCAGCGCTCACGTAGCGCCGGGCCGTATCATCGATGACTTTGTAGGTGGCTTCCAGTTCGGGGGCAATGGCAATGCGCCACTTTTCCAGGCTATCGGTCACGACATCCGGGCCGCAGGTCGCATCGGTGAGTTCGGCACCTCCGAGTAGAGCATCGGTGAGGACCACCGCCATAAGATTGGCTTCGCGCAAATCACAGCCCCGCAGGGAGGTTTGGACCATGTCCGCCCCCAGGAAATCAGTCCGCCGCAGGTCGGCACCATTCAGCAGCGCTCGATCAGCAAAGGACCACTGCGCAAAGGCATCGGTGAGCCGGGTGCCGCGCAGCTTGGCGTCCCGCAGGTTGGCCCCGTTGAGGTTGGCGCCCGCGAGGTCAGCCCCATTTATTTCCGCCCAGCGCAAGTCCGTACGCCGCAGCATGGCCCCAGGAAGCTTGGCCGAATCGAGCTGGATGCCCCAAAGGCAGGCGTTCAACAGATCGGCACTGTCCAGGCGGGCGAAACGCAAATTGGCTTGCTTGAGGTCCGCACGCTGCAGGTCCACCAAACGCAGGTCGGCGCCTTGCAGATCGGCCCGGCGCAGATCCGCAAAGGCAAAGGAAGTCTTCCCTTTGATCCGGGACCAGGACAAAGAATCCAGGTCCAAAGCCAGCAAATTCAGCAAAAATTGGCCCCTTTCCGGACTCCGGTACACCTCCGCCAGGGTATCCGCTTCCCAATTGCGGTAGGGCTTCATCCCGTAACTCAACGCGGCAATCCGATCAATCGTGGCCGTGCGCAGTGTATCACGCTCTCGGTCGGCGACAATCTCTTTCAGGAGATCCCCCATCGGACCCAGCAGGGCAATGGCACTCCGGGCGCGTTCCCGCTCGGTGGCGATGCGTTGTTCATTTTCCAGAGTCTGGGTTTTCCGGGAAATGTCCACCCCGCGCGCGTAATTTTTCCAGCCGAGGTACACCGTGGCTGCCAGCAAGACGGTCAGTGCCGCCGGCACAACCATGCGCCCGATCCGCCCGGACTTTCCCGAGGATCGCCGAGCGGAACGCTTGGGACGGAGAAACCACCAGACGGCGAGGAAGAATACGACCAGTACAATTCCGCTGAGGCCCCCGATCCAGTATCCCGAACGCTCACTCACCAAGGGCAGGCGTAAATAACCGAGCGACCAACCCAGAATAGCTCCGAGCACCGCACCAACCAGAAATTTCCATGCACCTCTCACGCGGCAAAGATAGCTTTTTTTGCAGGGGGTTTAGAGGCTGTTTAAAATTGGTTTGTGAAATTTGCTATCGCAGATTTTTTTGTCTCTCAAGGCTCATTTTGGAGTCCATAGCCAAAGCTATGGGCGAGAAAATAGCTGAAGAGAGGCGGAAAAAGATGCCATAGCAAAATCACAGGATTAAATTTAAACAGCCTCTAAACTTATCCGGCGATTTTAGGCGGTCGTTTACCGGCTCAATTTCGCGCTGAGTTCTTCCAAGGTTTGCCCTTTGGTCTCCGGCATTTTCAGGAATACCCAGGCCAACTGCCCCACCATCATCAGGGCAAACAGCACAAAAACCGCCGCCGGCCCCACACTGGAAAAAAGTTGGGGCGTAAGCGCGGGGATGATCGCCGCCAGCACCCAGTGGACCGACGAGCCAAACGCCTGCCCCGAAGCCCGCAGTTGAGTTGGGAAAATCTCGGAGATAAAGACCCAAATCACCGTTCCCTGCCCGATGGCGTGGGAAGCGATGAACAAAAACAAGAAAATCGGCACCGCCATACCACTCCAGGAAAAGGCAAAGGCCACTGCCACCATCCCCAGCGAGACGATGTACCCCACCGATCCGATGTACATCAATTGCTTGCGTCCCAGCCGGTCGATCAGGGCCATGCCCAACAGGGTGAAAGCCAAATTGACCACTCCGATTCCCACACTGCTCAAAAATGCCGCATTGCTCTCTAGGCCCGCGTTTTCGAAGATCCGGGGGCCGTAATAGAGAATGGCATTGATGCCGGAGAACTGATTGAAAAAAGCGATGAAAAACACCAGGGCTAAGGCTGGACGGTACTTTGCACCGAACAAGGTCTCGGTCCGGGTGCTTTCGCCGGAAGTAATCTGGGCCACGTACGCATCAACATCGGCTTGGGGGTCGGCGAGTCGGAGGATGCGGCCCGCTTCCTCCGGCTTGCCCTGCATCACCAGCCAGCGGGGACTGCGCGGCACCAGCGTGATCATCACCCCGTAAATCAGAGCGGGAAACGCCTCCGCCCCGAGCATCCAGCGCCAGGCGTTCGGCCCGATATCGCGCAGCAGGTAATTGGACAGAAAAGCAACCAAAATTCCGGCTACGATACTCAACTGATACAGGGCCACCAAGCGCCCCCGGGAGGCCGCCGGAGCAATTTCCGAAATGTAAGCGGGGGCGGCAATCGTCGACGCGCCCACGCCCAGACCCCCGATGAAACGGAACAGGGCAAAGGTGTAAGGATCACTGACCAAGGCCGATCCCACCGCGGATATCAGGTACAAGGCCCCGATGGCGACCAGGGTATTTTTCCGGCCGTAGGCATTGGTGGGAAATCCGCCAAACATTGCTCCGATCACCGTTCCCCAGAGGGCGGCCGAAATAACTACCACCCCGTGAAACATGGCCGAGGAGCCCCACAAAGCTTGCAAGGTTTTGTCCGCACCGGAGATGACAATGGTGTCAAATCCAAAGAGGAAACCGGCCAGGGAGACGGAAATGGACCAGAAAAGGAGTTTTTGCATATTCTTTTGAATGGTTGAGTCAATGACAAATGCAGGGGGCTAGCTGCGGGGACCGCGGGCCAAGTAAGCCGCTCCGAGCAAGGCCGTGTCGTAGCCGAGTTCCGAGATGCGGATCTCCGGCACCGGAACCAGGGTGACAATTTCCGCAAGGTGGGCGTAGGTTTTGTCCAGGAAAAAACGTCCGCCGCCGGTGGTCACACCGCCGCCGAGCACGATCAGGTCCGGCGCAAGCATGGTGATCATATTGCGCAGGCCCTGAGCCAGGTTGTAGGCCACTTCGTCCCACGCTTCCTGGTCCAGTGCCCGGGCCGGCACGCCGTAGATCCGCTCGATGCCCGATCCGGAAACCAGGGCTTCGAGGCAGTCGTTCAGCCCACAGCCGCAATGCACCCGTTCGGGGTGCCGGACTTTGAAGGCGATGCTTTGGTGGCCGACTTCAGGATGCGACCCCGCCAAACCTCGGTAAACTTGCCCTTCGAGGAGGAATCCCCCGCCGACTCCAGTACTGATCGTTACGTACAAGAAACGGCGGACATCCAGTCCCGCAAGGTAGTATTCGGCCACCGCCGCTGCATCGGTGTCCACCCCAAAGTAAAAGGGGCAGCCGTAGCGATCTTCCATGCGCTTTTTCATCGGGATACCGCGCCAGCGGGGCATATTCAAAGGCGAAACCGTCCCCGCTACCAAATCAATGGGGCCTCCGATTGCACAACCGATCCCGATGATTTCTTCATCCCCCGCCACCTCGGCGATCATTGCTTCGAGACACGCTTGGGCGGCGTCGGGATCCGCCGGTGTGGGCGCCTTGCGCCGCCCCCCGAGTGCGGTGTGCCCGGGACCAAAGTTGGGGCTGACTGCCGCCACCATCATTTTCGTCCCGCCGATGTCGATCCCAATGTAGATTCCCATGTTGCGCAATTCGTAGTTGAGGATAGGTCGAAATATGCGAAAAATGAAACAAACCGCAAATGGGAAGGTGAACCCGATCCCCCACCTTCCTTTTGCCAATCGCCGTGTCGCAGAAAGCGTAGCATTTGCCGTGCCCATTTCGTATTTTTTGTTTTTTCCGGAAAATACGCCCCCATGAAGCTACTTTACGTACTGATCGCCGCGCTGTTTGCCCTGGTCCAGCTCAATGCCTGTGAATCCACTGTCCCCGCCACCAATGAACCGTCCGGGGTGAATGCCCGTCCGGCGTTTTATCCTTCCACCAAGCCCAATACCCGCTGGTGGTGGTTTGCCACCGAGATCAAAAAACCGGACATCAAGTACCAATTGGATTGGGCCAAAAAGAACAATTTCGGCGGGGTAGAGATCGCGTGGGTGTATCCCTTGTACCGCTACCAGGCGATGTACGCGGCGAGCTACGGGCGGCACTACCCGGTCGATACCAGCGCTCAAAAGTGGCTCAGCCCGGAGTGGTCAGAGGTGGTCACCTACACCAAGCGCTACGCGGACTCCATCGGCCTGGCCTGCGATTTTACTTTTGGGAGCGCCTGGCCGGTGGCCGGCAGCAACATCGATGCGGCCCACACGAGCAAGATTTACGGCGACACTTCCTTCCGGCAATTGCTGACCTTTGCCTGGTGCTGGCCGGAAACCCAACTGGTGATCAATCACCTGGACAGCAGTGCTTTCAATCTATTTGCTGCCCCCATCGCCGATGCTCTGAAAGATGCATTACAAGGGTCAAAGTCGGCTTTGTTTACCGATTCCTGGGAGATCAAGTTGAATGCGACGAACAAAATCTGGACCGAAGGCTTCGACCGGACGTTTGCCGAGGAATTTGGTTACAACATCGTGCCCTACATGGAGCAAGGGCTGGATTCATTTCCCGACGTGCGCTACGACTACATGCTGCATTTGGACAAATACGTCACCGAGGGTTTCTACAAGCCCTACGTGGAGAAATGCCGCGAAATGGGGGCTTGGTCCCGGGTCCAATGCCTGGCCTCTCCCACCGACGTGATGACCACCTACTCGCTGGTGGACATCCCCGAGACCGAGTCGATGCTGAACAATCCGAATTACTCCCGGATCGTCAGTTCTTCGGCTTGCCTAGCGCAAAAACCGGTGGTGTCGAGTGAAACCTTTACTTGCATGTACGGCTTTCCCGCGACCTACTTGCGCGAGGAGCAAACGGCGGATCTCAAAATGGTGGCCGATGCGATGTTTGCCCAGGGGGTAAATCTGCACTTCTACCACGGAATGCCCTACAATCCCGAGGGATCGGATACGCTGACCTTTTTTGCGACGACCTATTTCGGGCCGGGCGGAAGCCTGGAACCCGAATTGCCCGGCTTCAACGCCTACATGGAGCGGGTCTCAGAAATCATGCAGCGCGGCGTGACCTACAGCGATGTCGCGGTTTACATTCCCTACGAAGACGGCGTGATGCAGGGGCCCTATCCCCCCGAGCGGCAGCGGGTGTGGGTTTGGGGCGAATACGAGATGCGCTACATTTTTCCGCCGAAGGAAGTCCGAGGACACCATCCGCTGTGGATCAACCGGCACTTTCTTGAGCAGGCTGAGTACACAAAAAAGCGCTTGCGGGTGGGCGATGCCGCATTCAACACCTTGTACGTGGACGTGAAGTACATGGACGTCCGGGCCTTGCGCCGCATCGTGGAACTCGCCCGCCAGGGCTTGCCGGTCTGTCTGAAGGGCGATCCTCAGCAGCCGGGCCGCAACAAGTCGAATGATTACGCTGGCCTCCTGGAAGAGCTGAAGGGGATGGACAATGTCTCCGCGAAATTTTCCTCGCTGGGCGATTTCCAACCGCTGCTCCTGGGCGATAGCCTACCCGATTACTGGTGCCGGGTGGAACCGGACGGTACACACTACATTTTTATGGCCCAGTGGCCCGCCAAAGATTTGCAATATCCGGTCTATTCGGGGCAATCCTTCATGGAAGAAGCGGATTCGGTAGACCTGCGGCTATTTATCAATGGCAAAGACCTTTTTGGTCGTTTCAAGTTCGAGCCTTACCAATCGGTGCTCCTGAGAATCGGTCCCGATGGCAATCTGAGCTTCGAAGACATCACCTTTGTCCCGAAAACACCGGTGGTACGTCCCCGCGAACCGCAACGAATGAATTTTTAATATTGAGTACCACATAAACATCTGTCTATAAACTTCTTGTACTCAAAAATACTACTGAAGGCGTAATTTTATATCGATTTCGATTGTCATGCAGCCCCTGCTTGAGATACTTTGCGAGTGATTCAAATTTTCACTTGTAAAACAGAAAAATGCTCAAACAGATATTTACTTTCTTTTTCTCTTTGCTACTTCTCACCGGAGGTTCGCTGATGGCCCAAGGCACGTTTAACAATGCCCACGTCGTCACCTACATGCCGTACGCACCTTGCGTAGGCGGCCCGGTTCTGTTCAACGCTACCGATACCACCGGCCAGTTTCCGCTGGCGACGATGTTTTGGGACTTCGGCGATGGCAACACGGGTTCCAGTTTTACCGGCAATTCGGGGGTCAGCAATGTCTACACCAGCCCCGGCACTTACACGGTGAATTTCACGGCCTTGGATTCGATCAATATTGCTGAAGACAGCGTTACCTTTCAGATCACGGTGGATTCGACTTGCAACAACCAAGACCTCGTCAGTGGGGTGACCTACCTCGATGCCAACGGCAACGGGATCCAAAATTTTAATGAACCGGCGCTTCCCGCCCGCATGGTCACGATTGCTCCGGGGCCTTTTACCTTTACCACCGACCAAAACGGTGGTTACGGATTGAATCTGCCTGCCGGCAGCTACACGTTTACCCCGCTGCCGCTGCTTTACCACGCGATTACCCAACCGGGGGCGGGCAGCTACACCGTGACCTCCACCGGGACGGGACAGGTCCAGACCGGCAATGATTTCGGATTTCAACCCATCCCGGGGATCAATGATCTGCGGGTCATCGTGGGCAGCATTCCGCCAGTTCCCGGATTTGACCGCGTCTATACGCTCAACTATTTCAACGTGGGAACCACGACGCTCAATGCCAACCTCGACTTTGTCTACGATTCGCAGTTGACCTTCCTCGGCGCCAACAGTGGCGGCACCAACTCGGGCAATACGGTCAGTTGGAGCCTGGGCAACGTCGCCCCGGGAGCCAGCGGGATTGTAAAATGTACCCTCAATGTCCCGGTCAATACGGTCGTGGGCAGCTTCTTGTCCAGCGTTGCGACGATCAATCCTTTCGTGGGTGATACCACGCCGGAAAACAATGCCGACTCGCTGCTGCAAGAGGTGGTTGCCAGCTATGACCCCAACGACAAGGCGGCGATTCCTGCGGGCAATGGCGTCACCGGCGACATCAACCCGGGCACAGACCTGACCTACACGATCCGCTTCCAGAACACAGGCAACTTCCCCGCGACGTTTGTGTACCTCTACGACACGCTGGACGCCGATCTGGACTGGACCACGCTGGAAGTCCTGGGGGCCAGCCACCCGATGACCTGGTACTTGAACAATGGCGAGTTGGTGTTCAAGTTTGACAACATCAACCTGCCCGACTCGACCAGCGATGAACCGAACAGCCACGGCTTTGCCCGGTACAAGATCAGCCACAAGACGGGGCTGCCCCTGGGCACGGAACTCACCAATACGGCCAGCATTTATTTTGACTTCAACCCGCCCATCGTGACGAATACCACGCTGAATACGCTCGCGGTCACGGTTGCGGTAGACGAAGCATTTGACAATATCGAAATGCAAGTGGTCCCCCACCCCTTCACCGACCGGGCGATCGTCAACTTCACCAATACCGATGGCGGCGTCCACGAATTTGTCCTACGCGATATGCAAGGCCGCACGGTCCGCCAGATCCGCAATATCCAAGGCCAAAGCTTCCACCTGGAACGCGGCGCGCTGCCCGCCGGAATGTACCTCTTCTCGCTCACAAATGAGCAAGGGGTAGCGGCGACGGGACGGCTTGTGGT